>JAUXQH010000093.1 GCA_030685065.1 Pseudomonadota bacterium
CGGTCGTCCTGGCCGTCGGGCGCTGGGTCCCCAAGAAGGGCCTGGACACGCTCGCCGCCGCCGCGATTCTGCTCGGCGAGCGCGCCCGCGTACGAATGATCTCCGACGCTCCGGCCTTGCCAGGGGTGGACGTGCGGGGCCTGCGTCCTCGCGCCGAGGTGGCCGCCGAGCTCGCGACCGCCACGATCTTCGCGCTCCCGTGCCGGCGTGCGCCCGATGGCGACCAGGACGGAATTCCGGTGGCCCTGCTCGAGGCGATGGCGGCGGGGCTGCCGGTGGTGACCACGGCCGTGTCGGGGATTCCCGAGATCGTGGACAAGGCGGTCGGTTGGATCGTGCCGCCCGACAATCCCGTGGCGCTGGCGGCGGCGCTCCGGGAGGCGTTGGATGACCCCGCCGAGGCCGCGCGGCGCGGTGCGGCCGGCCGAGCGAGGCTGGGAGAGCGGGGGTTTCTCGCGGGGGACACGCATGGGGCGATGGCGCGGTTGTTGGGGGGTGGGTGACGGGATGTGTTGATGCGTGGAGGCTCGTGGCGACGAGATCGCGGCCACAACTTGGGAGGATGTCGAGGACGTCGCGAGTTGTGGCCGAGGCGGGTGTCGAGGGCGCCGCGATCGCGGCCACAACTCGGGAGGATGTCGAGGAGGTTGCGAGTTGTGGCCGCGCCGGGTGTCAGGGGCGACACGATCGCGGCCACAACTCGGGAGGACGTCGAGGACGTCGCGAGTTGTGGCCGTCGGGTGTGTGATACCAACTGATCAAGACTCACTCCGAGCCTCTCGGCCGGCCACCAGTGGTAGCGGGTGAGGCCGCGCACCAGGTCTGGGTTCTCCTCCAGGTAGACGCACCGCCGCCCCACGGTCTCGATCAAGTCCGAGAGGGCGGTGAAGGTGCGGTTGGCGAATCGGATGAGAAGACCCAGCGCCCATACGCGTCAGACATAGTGAACCGGCGGGCTCGAGCTCCCCGCGCCAAGGGCGCGAAGGGCAGCCGCCCCCGGCGGCTGGTCCGGCCGGGCGGCCCCGCGCCCCCTTACGCTCGCGCACGGCCCCATGCCCGGCCGACCAAGCGGCGTTCCGCCGCGCGCCCGCAGCCGACCTCGAGGGCCCGTCCATCAACAACCTGCGCATTCGGCCGCCCCTGGGCTCGCGTCCGCGGCGTCTCTCGTCGGTCACATGCCGAAGGGCATGCTCCCTTCTCGCTCCTTGCGCCCGCGGCCCAGGGTCGCCCTCGGTGCTGCAGGTTGTTTCGGGACGGAACCTCACCCGCGTCCGCGCGGGGGGCGCCCCCCGAAGTCCACCCGCTCGATCCAGTGACGTCCCGCCCCGCCCCGGCTATGGTGCGCGCCGTTCGAGGTAGCCATGCTCATCGCCCTGACCCTGCTCGGATGCTCCGCCTGGATCGACCAGGAGCCGGCGTGTGACCAAGACATCTACTACTGGTCGGACGACCTGCTCGCCTTCGTCCTCACGGGGGATGGCTCGGGGGACTTCGAGTTCGACCCGGAGGACACGCCGCGCACCGAGGTGGCCGGCAGCTACGATCCGGACAACGGCGACAGCGAATGGGTCGCCAAGTACGACGCGGACTACTACATCCGCCGTACGGAGGCAGAGGGCTTCGGCACGGTCTTCCACAACGGAAACCTCGATCTGCTCTTCACGGAGACCGTCACCGACATGCTCGGGGACGTGTTCGAGACCGACTACCGGGTCCAGCGCACCGGCTGCGACATGACGATCGCCTCGTGGGACTCCTCGGGCAACGTGGATGACGCGTTCGTGATGGCGGGCAGCTACTCGGAGGACTCGGTGTGGAGCTGGGAGGCCGATTTCCCCGGTTACTCCTACACCGGCTCGCTCCGCCAGAACCTCAACCGCACGTCCCTCATCGAAGCGGAGGACGGCAGCTATTGGGCCTTCACCACCGCCAAGCCCGACGGCGAGACGACCCAGGACTGGACGGGGGACTGTGGGGATGGGCTCACGTGCGAGGGCACGTCCACCCGGCACTTCGACGGCACGCTGGAGAGCTCCCTCACCGCGTTCGACGGCGAGGACGAGTACGCCGAGAGCGTCGGCAGCTTCGAGTACGACGGCTCGGGCGTGGAGACCATCACCTACGTCGGGGGCGCCACGTGCGACTTCACGTACCAGGCCGACGGGGACTGCGAGTACGAGTGCGACGACGGGGAAGACGGCGACTGCACCGCCTAGAGGCGCCGCCTGATGCGCCAGCGGATCGCTACCGGGGGTCCCACGCGCACCGGAACCCGATGGATTCGCTGCGGGCGTTCGCGGGCACGTCGCGCGTGACCCCGAGCTCCTCCGGGAGCGAGACGTAGCTGCCGCCCGCGACGGTGCCGTCCGCCAGCCACTCCTCGACGTTGCCGTCGAGGTCCTGGTGCCCGGCGGGCCCGACGTGCGGCGCGAGCCCGGCCAGGCCGCGGGCGGCGTCGCCGGAGGGGGTGGAGCCGAGGAGCGCGCGGGTGTCGTTCGTGATCGGCGTGCCGGTGGCGCCGCTCCGCGCGGCCGCCCACTCCGCCCGCGTCGGGAGCCGGCCGCCCGACCAGGCACAGATGGCGCGGGCCTCGTCGAGGGTGACGTACCGCGCGGGGCCGTCCTCCTGGCCCGGCGGCGCTTCGGGTACCTCGGGAAACAGCGCGAGCCCGTGGAGCAGCGCGATCGCGGCCCAGGGGGCCTCGCGACGATCGAGCAGAGCCCCGCTCACGACGCCGGGCGCGTCGGGAACCTCGGAGGCGTCGGGCTCCGTGCACGTGGGGTAGGGGAGGACGACGATCTCGTCCAGGCCCACGGTGTACGGCACCGCGACGGGGCCACACCCGGCCCGCCCCACCGTCGCCACCCCCGGCCCCGGCGGGAGGACGGCCCGCCACCTCCGGGCGCCGGTCGCGTCGGGGTCGCCTCCGACCGCGGGAGGGGCCACCAGCACGTCCTCCGGTGCCGGGACGCTCACCCAGCCGCCCCCGTCCGCCTCGGGGACCTGCCGGCCGCGATCGAGCACGATCTCCACGGTGTGCGCCGTTTCCGCGACGGCTGGCGCTCCGGACGGAGGCGCCGTCTGCTCGCCCCGACACCCGGTGACCCACAGGAGGAGCAGGACGGTCATGCAGGGCGGGTTAGCATGGGGCCCGGGAGCGCGTGTTGGGGCTGCGAGATCGCCTGCGTGGGATCCTCGGTCGGGACCGCCCGTCTGGCGCGGCCTTGCCCGCGCGGGAGGGTTCCGCGGCTTTGCCCGGTGCAGCTCCGCGCGCCGTGTCCCTCCGGGTCGCGTCGGGCCCCGTCGCGGGCGCGACCGCCTCGCTCCAGGCCGGCGGCCCGCGCGCCGTGACGGTCGACATGCTCGATCCCGCCGCCGAGCTCGTGTCGACCTCGAGCGTGCGCCCTGTCGGCGCCCGGCTCCTCGCCCCCGCGGCGATCGGAGCGTTCGCGCGGAGCAGGCTCGCAGGGAGCAGGTTCGCAGGGAGCAGGGTGGGGGGCCCTCCGGTCGTGGTGGTGGGCGTAGAAGACGAGGCCGCGGCCGCGGTCGCGGAGCGGCTGTCCGCGCTCGGCGTCGACGCGGGCTGGCTGATCGGTGGGGTACAGGCCTGGGAGGGCGCCGGGCGCGCCATCCTCGGGCCGGCAGGGGAGGCCGCATGAACTCGATGACTGGTTTCGGGCGGGGAGAGGCGAGCAACGGCGCCCTCACCGTGGTGGTCGAGATCAAGACGGTGAACAACCGCTTCCGGGACCTCCAGGTCCGGGTGCCGCGCGAGTACAACGTGCTCGAGCCGCGGATCCTCAACCTGCTGCGCGAGGGCGTGCAGCGCGGCCGCGTCGAGGCCATGGTGCGCCGGAGCTCGGTCGAGGGCGCCACCCGCGTCGTCGTCGATCTCGCGCTCGTGGATCAGTATCGGCGCGCCTTCGCGGACGTTGCCCGGCGCGTCCAACGGGACGCGAGCGAGATCCCCCTGGCCTCGATCCTCGCCCAGCCCGGCGTGCTCCTCACCGGAGAAGCCGAGGCCGACGCGCTCGCCGAGTGGGACCTGTGCGAGGTCGCCGTGCAGTCCGCGCTCTCCGACCTCGCGGTGATGCGCGGCACCGAGGGCGTCGCGCTCGCGCTCGATCTGCGCAAGAACCTCGACACGCTCCTGCGCCTCTGCGCGGAGGTCGCCGAGTCGGCCGAAGGCGTGGCGGATCGCATCCGCCATCGCCTCGAAGAGCGCCTCGCCCGGTTGATGAACGATCGCGTCGACCCCGCGCGCCTCGCCCAGGAGGTCGCCATCCTGGCGGACAAGTCCGACATCTCGGAGGAGATCACGCGCCTCGCGAGCCACTGCGATCAGTTCGCGCAGGCGCTCGTCGCGGATGACCCGGTGGGGAGGAAGTTCGACTTTCTGCTCCAGGAGATGAACCGGGAGATCAACACCATCGGGAGCAAGGCGGCCGAGCACCCGGTGGCCTCGCGGGTGTTGGACATGAAGAGCGTGCTCGAGCGGATGCGCGAGCAGGCGGCGAACGTCGAATGAGCGCCGCGGACAGGCCCCTTGCCATGATGTTGGAGTCGCGATGATGTTGGAGGGATGGGCAGCGCCGGACTTCGGCGCGCTCTTCGTCGTTTCGGGGGCCTCGGGCACGGGCAAGACCACGCTCCTGCAGGCGGCGCTCGAGCGCGTGCCGGGGCTCGAGTTCTCGGTGTCCGCCACGACTCGCGCGCCCCGCGCCGGGGAGCAGGACGGCGTGGACTACCATTTTGTCTCTCCCGACCAGTACCGGGAGATGGTGCGGCGCAACGAGCTGCTGGAGCACGCCGAGGTGTACGGGACGATGTACGGCACCCCGCGTGCGCCGGTGTTCGCCGCCCTCGCGGAGGGCCGCTCCATCGTGCTCGACATCGACGTGCAGGGCGCGGGCCAGGTGCGCGAGGTGTACCCCGAGGCCGTCACCATCTTCGTGCTGCCGCCGCGCCTCGAGGTCATCCGGGAGCGGCTGCAGGCCCGCGGAAAGGACGGTCCCGAGGTGGTCGAACGTCGCATCCGGGACGCAACTGAGCAGCTCGCGCGTTGTGGAGAGTATGATTATCTCGTCATGAATGACGTGCTCGACACCGCGCACGCACAGCTCCAGGGGATTTTCCTCGCGGAGTTGTCCCGGCGCTCTCGGCGGAGCTCCTGGGTACGGGCCCTCACCGGGGGTGCTGGGGCTTGACAACTCCTAGACGGGGGGGAACAGTCTGATGGGATCCCCCATGCCTCCCGACGTCCAACAAGGCAGCGATCAGAAGCTCGGCGAGCCGCCCTGTGGTGAAGCCGTCCTCGGCGACCCCCGCTATGGCGATTGCGCGCTGATCCAGGACGTGATCCAGCGCGTGCAGGAGTACGCCCCCGGCGCCGACGTCGGGCTCGTGACCGAGGCCTACCAGTACGCGGCGCTCCGGCACCGCGGCCAGGTCCGGAAGAACGGCGAGGACTACCTGATCCATCCGCTGGCCGTCGCGAACATCCTCGCGGGCCTGCAGATGGACGTGGAGACCATCGCCACCGGGCTCCTCCACGACACGATGGAGGACACCCTCGCCACCCGCGAGGAGATCGAGGAGCGCTTCGGGACGGCCGTGGCCGAGATGGTCGAGGGCGTCACCAAGCTCTCGAAGCTGACCTACAAGGGCAAGCTCGAGGAGCAGGCGGAGAACTTTCGGAAGCTCGTGCTCGCCTTCGGGCGCGATCTGCGGGTCATCATCGTCAAGGTGGCCGATCGCCTGCACAACATGCGCACGCTCGAGCACCACCGGCCCGAGAAGCGGCAGTCCATCGCCCGGGAAACGCTCGACATCTACGCGCCGCTCGTGCATCGGCTGGGCCTGGAGCTCGTCAAGGGCGAGCTCGAGGACCTGTGCTTCCGTTGGTTGCATCCCGACGCCTGGTCGGCCCTGCGCGACCAGCTGGCCGAGGGCGAGGTCGAGCGGGACCTCCACGTCCGCGACACCATCGCGCTGCTCGAGACCACCCTGGCGAAGCACGAGATCCAGGCCAACGTCACCGGCCGGGTCAAGCACCTCTACAGCATCTGGCGGAAGATGCAGAAGTCCGGGAAGCACCTCTCGGACATCCACGATCTGCTCGCCTTCCGCGTGCTCGTGGCCGATCGCGGCACCTGCTACGTCGCGCTCGGCTTCGTGCATGCGAGCTTCATCCCGGTTGCCCGCCGGATGAAGGACTACATCGCCGTCGCCAAGTCGAACGGCTACCAGTCGCTCCACACCACGGTCGTGGGGCCGGACGGGCGCCAGATCGAGATCCAGATCCGCACCCCCGCCATGCACCGCATCGCGGAGACCGGCATCGCGGCGCACTGGCGCTACAAGAACGGGCGGCTCGCGGTCACCAACAACGAGCTCGAGGACGTGGCGCGGCTGCGCGGCTTCATCGAGATGGCGCGCGACATCGAGGATCCGGCCGACTTCATGGAGGCCGCCCGCACCGATCTCGGGGCGACCATCCACGTGTTCACGCCCGCGCGGGACGTGATCCTCCTGCCCGAGCACGCCACCGCGCTCGATTTCGCCTACCACATCCACACCGAGGTCGGAAACCACTGCGTCGGCGCCAAGGTCAACGCGCGGATGGTGCCGCTCCGGACGCAGCTCAAGATCGGCGACACCGTCGAGATCCTCACCAAGAACGACGCGCACCCGTCGCGAGACTGGCTCGCCTGGGCCAACAGTCACCGCGCGCTCGAGAAGATCCGCAAGAAGCTCCGCGACATGCTCTCCGACCACGGCGTCGCGATGGGCCGCGAGATCCTCGACGGCGCGCTGCGCAAGGTCGGCTCGAGCCTCAAGCGGGAGCTCTCGGAGAAGGGGGTCGGCGATCGCCTGAAGGAGGCGGGCTACAAGGACCTCGACGCCCTCGCGATCGAGGTCGTGGGCGGGCGCACGAGCCCCGCCGAGGCCGCTCGCGTGCTCCATCCGGTCCAGCCCGAGGCGCCGCCCCCGCCGGCGCCGTCGGCCCTCTCCGCGTGGATCCAACGCGTCCGCAAGTCGAACGACAGCGCCATCATAGTGAACGGGGAGAGCGACATCCTCGTCGACTACGCGCGGTGTTGCCGCCCGATGAAGGGCGAGTCGATCATCGGGTACATCACCCGTGGCCGCGGGCTCTCGGTGCACAAGTCCGACTGCGCGATGGTCAAGGGGCTCGACGCGGATCGCGTGGTCCCGGTCGACTGGGACGGCTCGGTCAAGACCCTCCACCAGGGCCTACTGCGCGTGATCTGCGACGATCGCCCCGGGATCCTTGCCGAGATCACCGGCACCTGCGCCTCGTGCAAGATCAACCTCTGGCGCGCGGACATGCGCACCACGGACGACGATCGCGCCGTGTGCGAGCTCGGCATCGCCGTGCACGACGTGGGCGAGCTCTCGCTGCTCATCAAGCGGCTCAAGGGCCTCAAGGGCGTGGTCACGGTCGATCGGTCGAGCTGAGGGCGGGCGGTGAGGTTGGACGCCCGCAGGGCGGCTCGTTGGCGCGCGGACCGCTCGATGTCCCTTGTGATAGGGTCGGTCCCCCTCCGGTGACCCGTGCTCGTGCTGTTTATCTTCCAGGCCTTCGCCCTCGCTCCTTCCGCCGTGGGCGACGTGACCATCACTGAGTTCCAGGCCGACCCGACCCGGGTGCCGCAGTACTACGGGGAGTGGTTCGAACTGTACAACAACTACTCGGGAACGTTGGACTTCGACGGCGTCTCCATCAGCAACAGCGCCGGGCAGATCGTGACCATCGGCGGGACCCAACTCGTGGCCGAGGGCGGATACCTGGTGCTCGGCATCAACCAGGACCGGACGTACGGCTCGGCAACCTACAACGGCAACGTCCCGGTTGACTACGTATACGATTTTGTCGACTTCAACCTCGCGCTCTCGGACGACACGTTGACCGTCAGGTTCGCCAGCATCGTCCTCGACACGGTGGAGTGGACCGCGGCCTGGGGGATCTCCTCCAACTACGCGCACTCCGCGAGCCTGAACGCCTACACGCTCGAGTGGGCGAACGACTCCTCGATCAACTGGTGCTCGTCCGCGACCTTCATGATCGACTCGGGCATGTACGGCTCCCCCGGCGAGGAGAACGCGTACTGCGGCACGTCCGCGGCCGATGACAACGACGGCGACGGCTGGTCCGAGCGGGAGGGGGACTGTCGCGACGATGACCCCGGCGTCCACCCTGACGCGCTCGACGGCAACGATGGCGTCCCCGTTGCCGACGGCGGCGGAGGCAACGCGAACGACGACGCCGATTGCGACGGCGTACGCGACGACGGGACGACCGACGACGACGGGGACGGCTACACCGAGGTGGATGGTGATTGCGACGACGCGGACGACGCCCTGTCGCCGGGCGCTGCAGACATCCCAGACGGCATCGACAACGACTGCGATGGGAGCGTCGACGTCAGCGACGCTGACGGCGACGGAGCGCTGCGGGGGGACGATTGCGACGACGCCGATCCCAACGCCTTCCCCGGCGCGATCGAGCGTCCATACGACGGCGTCGACCAGGACTGCGACGGCGCCGATCTTGTCGACGTGGACGGGGACGGGGAGGACGCCGAGGAGGCGGGCGGCGCCGACTGTGACGACGCCGACGCCAGCATCCACACGGCCGCGGTGGAGGTGTGCGACGCGGTCGACGACAACTGCAACGGGGAGGCTGACGAGGGCGCGGGATCGACGTGGTACCCAGACGAGGACGGGGATGGCTTCGGGGACGCGGCGTTAGGCGTGATCTCCTGCGAGGCTCCCGCCGGCTCGATCGCAAACGGGACCGACTGCGACGACACCACCACCGCGCGGCGCCCTGGAGCGGCCGAGGTGTGCGACGGACTCGACAACGACTGCGATTCGGCCACCTACGATCCCGCGGACTGCAACGGGGAGGTCCCGGCTGACGACGAGGAGAAGCCCGGGTGCGGCTGCACCGCGATCGGGACCATCGCGCCGTCGGCGCTACTGCTCGCCTCGCTCTTGGCTCTTCGGCGCCGGGCTCGGGGAACGTCGTGAGCCTGGTGCGGTAGGGTCGACACGGGCGCCGCCGCGCGGCCGCCCCGCTCCTCGCAGAGAGCTGGGCGCGCCCCCCCGCGCGTCGAACCGCGCGGGGGTCCGGTGTCTTGCGGGGTCGGGCGTTCGCCCTCCGTCAGGTCTGCGGTCGACGATGGAGGCGGGATCATCCCGAATGCCAAGCCCTCGGTGACCGCGGGGCGGTCATGGAGGCGCGATCATCCCGAATGCCAAGCCCTCGGTGACCGCGCGCGGACAAGGCGCTGAATTGTGGACGAGCCCTTGTCGTAGCGCTCGGTGGTGCCGACGCTTCCGCCGCGATGAAGCCGCTCCCCTTTCACCTGACCTTTCGCGCGGTGGACTCGCGTGTGCTCGCGCCCGACGTTCGGGCCCAGCGCCTCGTTGCGCAGGTGGTTCACCGACTGGGAGAGCGGCGCGGTCTGCTCGCGTTCCGCGCAGCGGGGGATCATCTTCACATCGCGGCCGACTGCGACCGTGCCGACGCGGGGAAGCTCGCCCGAAGCGTCGCGGGCGAGCTGACGCAGCGCCTTGGGCTGCCCGGGTTCGCCCCCACGCACTTCACCCCGTGCCTCGATCAGCGGCACGTGGAGGAGACGTTCTTGTACGTGCTCCGCAACGCGGAGAAGCACGGGGTGACAAACGATCCGGCGCACGAGGCGTCGAGCATCGGCGCGCTGTTGGGGTTGCGCCTGGCGCCGGGCGCGTACCTCGCGCGCGTGAGGCGCGCCTTCCCATCGCTCGACCGTGGGGTCTTGCTGAACGTGCTCGGGGTCCGCACGCTCGAGCCGGTGGTCCAGCTCGCTCACCTCGCGGACGCCGCGGCCGGCGCGGTCGGGCTCGCGGAGCTCGACCGATCCGACGCGGCCTTCTCGGCGCGGGTCGCGGCGGTGCACGTGTCGATCGACGGGGCGTCGTTGGCGGCCATCGCCGCGGCGCTCGACGTGAGCGAGCGCACCGCCCGGCGCTACCGCGAAGCGCCAGAAGATCGCGTCCTCCAGCGTGCGATCGGCCTCCGGATGGGGCTCCGGGCCGCGCTCGGAGACCGGGCGCGTGTCGACGCCCCGGCGCCGAGCCGCTCCGACTGGCGGCCCGGACGACTCGGCCTGCGCGGGGCCAACCGGTGACGCCGGCGCCCTGACGACGGCCGTTCGACCCCGCGGATCGATCGAGCGCGCGCGCCGAGGGTGGCACATCCGGCCTCCGGCACGTACCCTACGGGCGGAGGTGCGCTTGAGGATTCGTCTGGCAGCTTGGATCATGATGGGTGGGTGGCTGGCCGCGTGCCAGGGCAACACGGACGCGCCGGTCGAGGACACGGCCGCGGACGCCGACACGGACACGGATACCGACACGGACACGGACACCGACACGGACACCGATACCGACACGGACACCGACACCGACACGGACACGGACACCGACACGGACACCGACACCGACACGGACACCGACACCGACACGGGCCTCAGCGAACCGTGCGCAGGGGCACCCTCCTGCCCGCTCCCGGTCGCGGACGTGGTCGGCCAGTGTGACGACACGGTCACGGGGTTCAGCGCCACGAGCGCCAAGTCTGGGATCATCGAGGTCCGACACGACGAATGGGCGCAGGGCTGCTGCCCGACGATGGAGGTCATCGCCACGCTCACGCCCGAGACCTCGACGATCGACAACGTCGTCACCGCCATCGCGGACGACTGCGATTGTGTCTGCGAGCTCGACGTGTCCTGGAAGATCCTGGACGTGCCGGCGGGGACGTGGACCGTGGTGTCCGGGGCGATGCGCGCCGACGTGACGGTGGTGCCGCCGGTGTAGGAGAGGGGGGCGCCTACGGCCCCCCTCCGCGCTCGGCCTTCGGCCTCGGTCCGCCCGCGGAGGGCGGGACCGCCGGGCGCGGCGCCCGGCGCGCTCCGGTCGGCCGGGCGCGCGCGGACTAGAAGTAGTAGTGCGCCGCGACGGCCGGCGAGGTGCCGACGGTCTTGACGGCCCACGCCGCGCCGAGGTCGACGTTCGCGCCCCACTCGACGGAGAAGCCGAGGTTTTCGAGCCCGAAGAAGAAGAACTCGGCCCCCACCACCGGCTGCACGCGGACGATGCCCTCGAGGCCGTCCACCAGGTAGCCGGCGCCGGCCCCGAGGTAGAGGTTCATGTTGTCCTCGGCCACCACCGAGTAGAGCAGGCGCCCGCCGGCGAAGAGCTTCGGCTCGGTCAGCGCGGCGAGGTCGACGCCGGCGTCGACTTCGATCTGCACGTTCGACGTTGGCTTTCCCGTGGGGAGGCCGTAGCGCACCGAGATCGCGCTCACGCTCCCGAACTGTTCGTGGAAGCCCAGCCCGAAGCGCGAGCGGAGATCCTTGGCGTCAGCGGGCGCGGACACGAGCAGCAACGCGAGCAGCATGCGATCCCTGGGAACGGCGGCCACTAACGGTCCCCGTCCGAGGGGTCAAAGCGAGGGAGCCCGCGGCGCGGTCCCGGCCCCCGGATCGCCCCGGGATCGCCCCCGGATCGCCGCGGCTCGATCAGAGGCGCTCGATGACCAGCGCCGGCGCCAGCGTGGACAACCCGGGCCCCTCGACGCGCATGACGGCGCGGCGGGCCTCCGTGCGGGGCGGCCGGAAGCCGAAGGCGCGCGCCAACAGGCGTTCGGCTGCGAGCGTGTGCCCCCACCCATCTTGCACCACGGCCTCGCCGCTCGAGCGAAAAGTGAGGGTCCAGTCCCCCATCACGAGCGCGGTTTTGCGGGCAACCGCGAAGTCCGCGGCGTCCCCTGTCCAGACGCGCTCCCCCGCACGCACCCAGGCCGAACAGTCCGATTGCGGCTCGATCGCAGCGGCGAAGCCCTCGCCCAGCACGTAGAGGGCCGAGCCCTCGACCTCGCCGTCCATGCGGGTTCGCGTCACGATGGCGGGCCCGCTGAGGAGCCGCCCGTCGACCCGGTCCTCCACCACCCCCGCCATCTCCCCGATCTCCGGCGGGCACCCCGGCCGCGCGCCCCTGGCCACGACCCGGGCCCCGAGCCCCTCGCCCCCCACCCGGAGCTCCCACCCGCCGTTCACCGCCACCAGGGAGTCCGCGCCGCCGCGCACGCCGTCGTCCCCGAGCGTGGTCGGCCCCCACGAAGCGCGGTGCTCGATGATGCCGGGGCCCGCGGGCAGGAGCAACAGCCGTGTCGTGAGCTGCCCGTCGAGCAGCCCGGTGTTCCCGACGGAGAGCCACGTCCAGAACAGCGCGCCGTCGGCGTCGACGCCGACGATCGACCAGGCCTCGCTCCGCGGCGTGACCCCGACGCGCACCGCCGAGTATCCGACCGCGAGGAGGAGAAGGCTAACCGCCAGCGCCGCGCGCACCGAACACCGGGTTCCAGGGGCGGTCGACACGACCGGGGGCGCAGCCGGAGGCCACGGCGGCGACGACCTCGGCGTCGAGCGAGGGGTCGGGGAGGTACAGGTCGCCGAGGAGCGCGAGGACGTCCTGCGGCGTGCCGCGGCAGATGCGGTCCTTCGTGCTCGCGGGGGTGTTGGCGCGGAGGAGGGCCTCCACCACGCTCCGGCGGACGTAGGTGCGCGTGCCCTCCTCGCAGCGGCGCCGGTCGGTCTCGTCGGGGAGGACGGCGCAGGCCTCGAGCGAGGCCGGACGGTTGCGAGCGTGCGCGAAGTACCACCAGTCGGCCCAGAGGTGGTCCTCCGCGCCCGGCCCGATGGTCTCGATGCCGGACCAGTACGCGATGATCGGCCTCGCCTTCTCGATGCCCGCCACGGCCCGCCCCAGCCCGTCGGCCGAGAGCTGGAGCTCGAACGTCCACGCGTGGTAGAGGCACTCGTTGTAGTAGGCTCCGGCCGCGCCGCACCCCGTCAACGCGCCCCACCGGTCGCCCGCCGTCGCGCGGGCCTCGGCGATGCCGAAGGCACACTCGGAGCGCCAGCGCTCGCTCTGAAGGGCGGCGCAACGCGCGGTGGGGGCGTCGGCATGTCCGCGGACCACGGTGGCGACACACTCCTCGGCGGACTCGCCCGCCTGGTCGCAGAGCGTGAGCGCATCCTCGAGGGGGATGTCCCCGGCCAGGGCCTCGCGGAAGGCCTCGGTGGGCGTGAGGCCGCCGCACCCGGGGAGCGCGGCGAGGAGCGCGGACGCGCCCAGGAACGTACGGATCAGCGCGAGGGGCATAGATCCCTCCGGGCGGCGCGCACCGCGTCGAGCTCGGGGTCCGGCGCGTAGGCGAGCAGGGCGGGGAGCGGCCCGCCGTCGCAGGGGTAGAGCTTTCGGTCCCGCGCGTGGTTCAGGAGGTCTTGATACATCGTGATGCCGGTGCGCTTGCACGCCTCTCTCCGCGCGGGGGCGGCCACGGCGTCACAGGCCGCGCGGTCGATGGGGCGGGTGCCGCCGAGGACCTGGCGGTAGAAGGCCGACCAGGGGCGCATGTCGTCCACCGCGAGGCCGGCCGCCGTGATCCGGGCCTCCGCGCTCGCCTCGTGCTCCCCCGGCCGCGCCCCCTTCGGCAGCCACGTCGCGAAGCCGCGCGAGAGAACGTGCAGCGCGCAGTCGTCCGCGAAGGGGACCGCGCGCGGGCACAACGAGGCGTCCTTCGTGGACTCGGCGAGCTGGAACCAGCACTCGCCGCGCACCGTCGCGTCGCCCACCGCCTCGCAGTCCGCCGGCGCCTCGGCCGTGGCCTCGCGGCAATCGTCCCGCAGCGCGGCGTCCCGGATCGGCTCGCACTCGCCCGACGCGAGGCCCTCGACGTACCGGGCGCGGTCGTCGGCGTCGGGATCGGAGGCTCGGGGGGAGGGCGTGGCGCAGGCGACGAGCAGCAGGATCATGGCTCGGTGGTGCCGACGGTAACGAAGCTGCCGTCAACGATGGTCCACACGTCGATCGACGCGGTGGTCTCCTCCGTGTCGGGGTCGAAGTCGAGAGAGCCGGACGCGCCCGAGACGTCGATCGGGGAGGCCTCGTCGAAGCTGGCCTGCACCTGCGACCACGAGGTCGGGTCGATGGGGACGTCGGTGCCGGCGGAGACCTGCCGCAGGCCGCGCGCGATGCCGGTGCCGGTGATGCCGCCCTCGTTCGCGGCGGACCACGCGACCCCGTAGATCGCGAGCCAGGAGGCGTCCCAGGTGTGCGCCGTGTACACCGAGTCCGACGCGGCGGCGGGGGCGAAGGCGCCCGAGTAGGCCACCGAGAAGAAGTCGTACACCGTGCCTTTCGGGACGGAGGGCGCGGTGCCGCGCACCTGGTCGAACAGGTCCGACGCGCTCGAAGCGAGGTCGAGGACGTCGTCGTCGCGGGCGCTGTCGGTGAGGAAGATCGGCATGAGTTCGTACGGGGCGAGCACGACGGCGGCGTTGAGGAAGGCGGCCACGTCCGTGCCCTCCGCGGAGATGAACAGGACCTCGTCCGGCTGGGCGGTTGCGACGTTTCTGACCGCGAGGTCGCGCTCGGTGTCGTCCCCGAAGGGGTAGAGCGTGACCTCGCCGCCGCCCACTTCGAACTCGGTCTGGAACACCTGCGCCAGGCCCTCGCCGTACGAGCCCGAGCCGTAGATGACCGCCACGTCCGAGGAGCGTTTCATCATGTCCTCCGCCACGACCTTGCCCTGGAGCGAGTCGGGCGGCGCGGTGCGCCAGAACAGCCCCGGCTCCGCGTCGGTCTTCGTCAGGCCGTCGATGGTGGAGAGGGAGGGGCTGGTGGCCGAGGGGGAGAGGAGCACGGTGTCGGCGGGCGCGGCGATCGCGTAGGCGGCCTCGGCCGCGGAGGAGGTGGCGGGGCCGATGATCGCGGGCACGCCGAGCGTGTCGGCCAGCCACGCGGTGGTGAACGAGGTGGCCTCGATCAGATCGCGATCGTCGTAGTCGTTGTTCTCCTCGTACGTGCACTCGACGATGGCGTAGGTGCGCCCGTCGAGGCCGGACAGGTCGTTCACCTGCATGACGGCGAGGCGCGCAGCCTGTGTTTCCGGGGTGTCGGACGTGTGGTCGAACAGGCTGCCGAGCACGATCGCGTCGCGATAGTTTTCGATGCGCTGGAACAGATCGACGGGCCAGGCCGACTCGCACCGGGGCTCGACCTCGATCGGCGCGCACAGGCCGGCGTCCCCGCAGGTGTACCCGAAGCCGAAGGCCTCGCGGCACTCGGCCCCGGTGGCGCAGGTGGCGTAGTCGTACGTCGTGAGCGAGCAGCCCGCGAGGAGGGAGATCGAGAGGATCCTCAACGGATGGTCCCCCCGAGGAGCACCATGGCGCCGTCGTCCTGGACGTGCAGCGCCACTTTCACGGGGGCCTTCTGCGGGAGGAGCAGCCCGATGAGGCCGCCCGCGACGGCGCCGATGCCGACGCCCAGGCCGATGTCCGCGACCAGCGCGCTCTCACGGTCGACCGCGAGCGGTCCGGCGGCCGACTCGGGGCACCACACCTGGTCCCCGAGGGGGGTGCAGAGCGCCGCGGCGTCCGCGCGGGCGCCGAGCGCGCGAACCCCGAACACCGCGCCGGTCACGAGGCTGGCGCCGCCCACGCCCAGGAGGACCAGCGGCACGGCCCGGACGGGCTTCTTGGGGACCGTCGCGACCGATCCGGTGGCCGCCGCGCCGGAGGTGGCCGCCACGGGGGGGGGGAGCGGTGCCGGCACGGGGGCCATGGCCTCGACCTCGTCGAGCCGCCGCTCGATGTTGCGGATGCGACGGTCCAGCGTCTCCCGCTCCTCGGCGGGCGCGAAGGCGCGGTAGCGGCTCAGGAGCTCCATCGCCTCTTCGTAGCGGCCCAGCCGCTCGGTGGCGTTCGCCATGTTGAAGAGCAACAGCGCGCGACCGGAGAGGCGCCACGCCTCCTTCCAGGCCGCGATGGCGTCCTCGTAGCGGCCCTCGTCGTAGAGGAGCGAGCCGTTCTCGAACAGCTCGCGCGCGCGTGCATCGTCCGCGGGTTGGACATCGGCGGGGTCGGGTGCCGGCGGCAGGCTCTGGGCGTGCGCGGCGCCCGAGAGGCACAAGAAGAGAAGCGAAATCAAGGTGTTCCCCAGGGATCCCGCACGTCCGACGGCCGCCGGGTGCCGCTCGGGGCCGGAGGGGTCGTATCCGGTCTCGGAGGTTCGGGAGGGGGCCCTTCGGGGGAGGCAGCCTCCGCGGGGGAGGCCGCCCCCGCGGAGGACGCGGGCGCGGCGGTGGACGGGGACGGCGCGCCCGCGGGGCTCGGCGCCTCGGACCCCGAGCCGGTGGCGCGAGTCGGCGCGCGTCTCTCGCGCGGGAGCTTCGCGGCGGAGGCCTCCGCCGTGGAGCGCGTGGGGATGGCCACGGCGGCGGGCGGC
>JAUXQH010000108.1 GCA_030685065.1 Pseudomonadota bacterium
CTCGCGACCGCACTCCGTGCTGCCGGCATAGTGGGGCCGGACGGGCTGTCGGAGGACGAGCTCGCCGACGCACTAGACCCGGCGGCCGCCCTGGGGGCGACTGGCGCATTCGTCGACCGGGTGCTCGCCCCGCACGCCGACCCGGGGCGCCAATGACCGACTGCGCCGATGTCGCGCGGGAACGCCTAGCGACCCTGCCGACCCCCCTGCACCCCGCCCCCCGACTATCGGAGCACGCGGGCGTGGAAATCTGGTTCAAGCGTGACGACCTCACCGGGCTGGGTCTTGGCGGTAACAAGGTGCGGGCGCTGGAGTTCTTGCTGGCCGACGCGCTGGCGCAGGGTTGTGACCACCTCGTCACGGGGGGCGGACCGCAGTCCAACTGGGCCATGCTGGCCGCCTTGGCCGCGCGGACGCGGGGCATGCCCTCGACGCTGGTGAGTTACGGTGACCCGCCCGCCGGGGGTGCGGTCGGCAACCACGCGCTCGCCGTGCTCGCCGGGGCTCGGCTGCACTTCACCGGGGACCCGGACCGAACCTCGGCCGATCGTGGCGTCGAAGAGGTCTGCGGGCGACTGCGCGAGGAGGGTCTGACCCCGTATGGGGTGTACCGGGGCGGGGCCACCGGCCTCGGTGCCCTCGGCTACGCCCACGCCACGGCCGAGCTCGACGAACAGGTCCGGGACGCCGGCGTGCGTCCGCGCCAGTTGTGGTTGGCGACCGGATCCTGCGGCACGCAGGCGGGTCTCGTGGCCGGTCGCGCCTGGCTGCAGGCCGAACACGACGTCGTTGGCGTCACGGTGAGCCGCCCCGCGCCCGAGTGCCGCGAGCGCGTCCACCGGATCGCGAGCGAGGCGTGCGGGTTGCTCGGCGTATCGGCGCGGCCGCTGCAGGTGGAGATCATCGACGGATTCATGGGCCCGGCAAAGGGGGCCCGCTCAACGGCCGGTGAAACCGCAGCGGAATTGGTCGCGCGGACCGAGGGCGTGTTCCTGGATCCGGTGTTCGCAGCGAAGGCCATGGCCGGCCTGCTGGCCGCCGCCGCCGATGGAACGGTCGAGGGGCCGGTCGTGTTCCTCGTGAGCGGCGGAGCACCCACCCTCTTCACCGCCTGACCCTCGGGGAACGCCCCACAACTTGCGGATCGCTGTCAGGCGCTGGCCGGACGGGCGTGGGTGAGGTGCGACGGTGCGTCAGGGCGCGGAGGCGGGGCGGCCACCTGCTCGCCGGGCGGCAACTGCGGGAGGAGGTCAAGGGTGTCCGAGCGCAGGCCGAGTCGCAAGGTCTCAAGCGCGATCACCTCGTCCGTGGGGATGTTCCCCAGGTTGGCGACCGCGCCTAGGCGACGGACGAACCACGCCTGCTGGTCCTTATGGGGTGCCTCGAAGATGATTCGACCGGCGGGCAGCGCCGAGACTAGAGCCTCCACAAGCGAAGCTCGGACCTCGCCGCTCGGCTCGTAAAGCCCGACGGTGCCGCTCTCCCGGGCCTCGGCGATGAGCAGGGTCGCTCCGGCCTCCAGGTCGCCCGTCATCTCCTCGACCCACGCATCGGCCACGACCTCAACTCCCGGGTCCTTCGACCCGCACTCGGACAGGACGTTGAACTCCTGCGAGAGCCGGCGGATGAGCGCCCTTTTGTGGTCGGCATCCATGCCCAAGGCCCCGTTCGAGACCTCGACGTGGGTGATCCTGAGCCGGTGCAACCAGCGCACGTACTCGTCGACGCGACCCTGTTGATCACAGATTTCCAGCAATGTCCCGCCTGGGCACATGTGGACGCCCGACCCTTTCGCGACGCGAACCTTCGCCTTCACCCCATCGGACACGTACGCCGTGCCCCAGCCCAACTTGATGATGTCGATGGAGTCCCCCGCCGCGGCGAGCAACGACTCCAGGCCAACCATCGACAGACCCTTGTCCAGGACGTGAGTCAGGCCTTCAGCGCGTGGCTTGAGGGATCGCGGCGGAAGGGTTAGGAAGCCTGGGCCGATCAACGACGACACGCGCACTCCTCCTGAGGCAATCCGAGACCTGGCACGCTCGCGCATCCGCGCAGGGGCCCGTCGAGTATTACGTGGGTGAGCTCTCTCACCACCTAGCCCCACAGGACGAATTCAAGTCGCGAGTGTAGCCCGTCCGCACGCAGCAGTCGGCGGCCGGGCGGGTCTACGTTCTGGCCGGACACCCATCCGGAAACGGCAGATCCGGCTCCGGGCACCAGGGCAGTCCGATCACCCCCGTCGTCCGCGGCCGCCACTGCGACCCGATCGAGACCGAGGAGTACATGGAATGAGAGTCGGAGACAAAGAGATCCTCATCCCGACATCGATGGTCGGGAACTACCCCAACCCGAGGTGGTGGGACGCGGGTCCCGCGCGCGCCTGGCACGGGGACCAGGAGCCGCCGGACGCCTTCATACGGGAGGCGTTTGAGGACGCTATCCAGGCGATCGCGCACGACCAGGAGAGCGCCGGGCTGGACATCATCTCCGACGGCCGTCTTCACGGCGACAACTACGCCGACGCTGCTGTCTATTACTACATGCGGCGGTTGGGGTATGACCTCAAGGGCGGCCACCTGGGGTTCCCGATCTACAGCCGACTGCACGCAGGCACCTTGACGCAGGAAATCAAGCGCCGCGGCGGGATCATGGTGGAGCAGGCGCGAGCGCTGAAGAAGGCGACTGACATGCCCACCAAGGTCCAGTTCACGGGCGTCCAGGTGCTGGCACAGTGCACCAACGACCTGTACTACGACAACCCTCGGGACCGGGCGATGGCGATTGCCGCGGCGATCAACGAGGACATCCTTGAGGTCGACGGCATGGGTGTCGACTTCATCCAGCTGGACGAGTTCACCTGGCCCTACTTCTACGAGGACTGGGCTATCGAGGCGTTCAACCGAGCTGTCGAGGGCGTTAAGAACGCCCAGATCATCGTTCACGTGTGCTGGGGCAACTGGGGTGGCACGCCGGCGTACTTCCCGGACGAGACCGCCGAGTCGGGCGACATCTTCGACCTGAGCCAGCGCAAGGGCGCCGCGCCGTCAGCGACTGCATCGGTCGTCCCGAAGTCCTACGAGGCGAAGTTCGACGTCCTCAATCTCGAGAACTGCGGCCGCCGGTCCGACGACCTGTCGGGGCTCGCCGTCCTTAAGGACCACCCACTGCCCGACAACGTCACCTTCTGGGCCGGCGTCATCGACGTGAAGTCGACGATCACCGAGACCGCTGAGGAGGTCCGCGACCGCATCCTGCGTCTCGCGGAGTACGTCCCGCCGGAGCGCCTGGGAGTGACCACCGACTGCGGCCTCATCCTGCTGCAGCGATACATCGCGATCGACAAGTTGCACGCTCTAGCCGCCGGCACCGAGTTGGCGCGGAAGCAGCTCGGCGGCTGAATGCGATGCCGGTCTGGACCCTGCACTGTCCAGGCTGCGGGAACGGCTTCCGCTCCCTCGTGATGGAGGGCGCGCGGGTTCCGGCGGTCTGGGTCTGCTCGGCCTGCGGGAGCCGTGAAGCGACGCCCATCGACGTCCAAGAGGGCGGGTTGTTCGCTGGCGGAGGCTCCGCCTGCGGCTGCGGCTGATCAGTCCCCCGGCCCAAGGTCGCTCCATTCCCTGTCTCCAATGCACAGGGAATGGAGCGACCTTGGGCCGTCCGGGACGTAGAGGCTCCACGTCGCTGCTCCTAGCGTTCGGCGCATGTCTGAACGTTTGGTCGTCATCGGCGGCGGAGCGGCCGGAATGTCGGCCGCCTCGGCTGCGCGGCGCACCAACCCAGGGCTCGACATCGTGGTGCTCGAGGCGACGGCCCATGTCGCCTACGGCCTATGCGGCCTGCCGTACTACCTGTCTGGCGTGGTGGGCTCGGCGGACGATCTGTTCGCCTACCCGATGGAGCGCTTCACCCAGGACCGTCGAATCGACGTTCGCACCGCGGCCGTGGCGACGGAACTCGACTCGACGGAACGACGGGTCGCCTTCCGCCAGTCCGGACGCACGCACCGTCTGTCGTACTCGAGCGTCGTGGTCACCGCGGGCGCGGCGCCCATTCCCCTCGTCGTCCCTGCCGTCGCGGCCGATCGCACATTCACCGTGCGCACCCTCAATGAGGCGATCGCCCTTCGCAGACTGCTCGACGCCGGGATGGTCAGGTCCGCTCTCGTAGTGGGGGCAGGCTACATCGGGCTGGAGATGGCTGAGGCGCTCGCGGCGCGGGGCTGCTCGGTCACCGTCGTCGAGCGCCTGGGGCAGGTGCTGCCCAACCTGGACCCCGAGCCAGCGGCCGTGGTAGAGGAGCACGTGCGCCAGCGCGTCGACCTGCGACTCGGCGCGGACGCCACCTCCGCGGACCTGCCGGGCTTCGACCTCGCGGTCGTGTCGGTCGGGGTCCGCCCGGTCGCCACGCTGGCCGGCGACGCCGGTGCCGAGACCGGCCCCGCGGGCGCGCTCGTGGTCGACGCCGGGATGCGCACGTCGCTACCCGGCGTGTGGGCCGCCGGCGACTGCGTGGCGCCACTGCACCGCGTGACCGGGCAGCCCGCCTACGTTCCTCTAGGAACCACGGCCAACAAGACCGGACGGGTGGCCGGGACGGTGGCCGCTGGTGGTTCCGCCCGGTTCGACGGCATCGTCGGCACCGCGGTCGTCAAGGTGTTCGACCTCGAGGTGGCCCGCACCGGACTGACTCTCGCCGAGGGGCGCGCGGCCGGCCTCCCCGCGCTCGCAACCGATGTGGTGCATCGCAGCCGAGCCAAGTACTACCCGGGCGGGTCTGCCCTCCACGTGCGCCTCGTTCACGGTCGAGCGGGTCGTTTGCTGGGAGCGCAGATGGTCGGGGGCGAAGGCGCGGCCCTCCGGATCGACGTGCTGGCCACCGCGCTGCACGCGGGAATGACTGTCAGCGAACTCGCATCGCTCGACCTGGCCTACGCGCCGCCGTACTCGCCGGTCTACGATCCAATCCTCTTCGCCGCCGAGGCCGCCGTCCGACAGATGGGGCCCGCATGAGCACCACGCGGAAAGTCGCCCTCGTGACCGGCGGAGCATCGGGCATCGGCCTGGCGACCTGCCGACGCCTCGCTGCAGACGGCTTCCTGCTCGCGGTGGGCGACCTCGATATCGATGGAGCGGCGGACGCCGCGGGGCCTGACGGATTCTCCGGCCAGCTTGACGTGGCCGACGAAGCCTCCGTCGAGGATTTCGTCTGCGCGGCCGCGCAGCGCCTCGGCCGGATCGACGTGCTCGTCAATAACGCGGGGATCACGGGGGACCAGTCGGCTACCGTGCTCCACAACACGCCGGTGGCCCAGTGGGACAAGGTCATAGCGGTGAACGTGCGAGGTCCTTTCCTGCTCAGCCGGGCGGTCCTGCCGATCATGATCGACCAGGGGTCCGGCCACGTGATCACCATCGCGTCGGTCGCAGGCCAGGTTGCCTTCCCGGGCCGCAGCGCATACACGACGTCCAAGGGTGCGGCGCTGCAGTTGGCGCGCTCCATCGCGGTCGACTACGCGAGCGTGGGCATCCGCAGCAATGCGGTCTGCCCGGGGATGGCGCACACAGCCATGACGTCCTGGCGGCTCGACGACCCGGAGTTGCGTGCACAGATCGAGCAGCGCATCCCGCTCGGCAGGGTGGCGTCGGCCGACGACGTCGCCGATCTCGTGTCGGTCCTCGCCTCGGACCGGCTCCACTACCTGACCGGCGCCGCGCTGGTCATCGACGGAGGGTACACAGCACTGTGAATGCCACGGACTCGCACGATTCGCGAACTGGCCGGCTCGCTGGCAAGGTCGCCCTCATCACTGGCGCAGGTTCGGGCATCGGCCGCGCTGCCGCCCTACTCTTCGCCGCTGAAGGTGCCGCCGTCGGGGTCCTCGACCGTGACGGCGCCGTCGCTGAGGAGACCACCGCACTAGTGGTCTCGGCTGGTGGCCGCGCACTTGCGCTCACCGCCGACGTGTCGAAGTCGGCGCAGGTCTCTGCGGCGGCCGACGCGTTGGCCGCGAAGTACTCCTGCATCGACATCCTCTACAACAACGCAGGCGTGGATTCGCGCGGGTCAGTGGTGGTCGCCGAGGAGACCGACTGGGACCGCTGTTTTGACGTCAACGTCAAGGGGACCTTCCTCATGTCGCAGGCGGCTCTCGTGCACATGGGGCAGGGTGGCTCGATCATCAACCAGGGATCGGTCGCGGCGCTGGTTGGCGTGATGAACTTCGCGGCCTACTGCGCCGCGAAGGGCGCTGTGGTCGCGCTGACCCGGTCGATGGCCGTTGACCTCGCCGGTCGTGGCGTGCGGGCCAACGTCATCTGCCCTGGCACCGTCTACACCCCGCTGATGGAGCCGATGCTCCGGACCCGCGGTGACGGCGACCTCGACCTGGGCCTGGAGCGCACCCTGGTCAAGTACCCCATTGGTCGGCTCGGTCACGTCGACGACATCGCGCGTGTCGCGCTGTTCCTGGCGAGCGACGAGGCGGCGTTCATGACCGGGTCGGTGGTCGCCGCCGATGGCGGAATGACCGCGCAGTGACATGAGCCGATTCGCCCTCGACGCCGACAAGCGGTCCACGTTGGCCGAGGCTGCCTCACGGGTAGCCGACGGAAGCACCATTGCGCTCGGTGGCGGCCTGTGCGCGCGACTTCCGATGGCCCTGGTACGTGAACTCGTGCGGCAGGGTAAGACCGGGCTGCGCGTCGTTGGATCGGCTCACAGCATCGATGTCGACCTCCTCGTGGCCGCTGGGGTAGTTACCGTTTGCGAGGAGTCGTACGTGGGATTCGAACAGGACCTCGGGCTAGCGCCAGCCTTTCGGCGCAGCGCAGAGAGTGGATCGCTAGAGGTACGGGAGAGCTCGTGTGTGGTCGTCCTCGCGCAGCTTCGAGCTGCCGAGATGGGCGTGCCGTTCCTGCCGGTGCGGGGGCTGCTCGGCGGTGACCTTCTGCGGCTGCACCCGGAGTGGGGCACGGTCAGGTGCCCGTTTACCGGGGAGGAGCTTGCTGCCGTCCCGGCGCTCTCCCCAGACGTGGCGCTGCTGCACGCGCCCATCGGCGACGCCGCAGGCAACCTGCACCTCGATCAGCCCTACGTCCTCGACGAGCGCTTCGCCCACGCGTCGCGGGTCGTCGTCGCGACGGTGGATCGGTTGGTGAGCACCGAAGAGGTCGCGGCGGCGGGGGTCACGGTGCCGGCGCATGTGGTCAATGCTGTGGCAGAAGTGCCCTACGGGGCACATCCGTCCTCCTGCTACCCGGGCTACGCCTACGACCGACCGCATCTCGCCGAGTACGTCGCTGCTGCGACGGCTGGCCCGGGTGCAGTGGCGGCGTACTTGGACACCTACGTCCTCCCAGGTGAGGACGCCTACCGCACGCGCGTGGAGCCGAATCGGCTCACCAAGTGGTCGACCTCGGACGAAGCGTGGATGGAACTTTTCCGATGAGCGGGTGGTCCCTGGACGAATGGTTCGTCGTCACGCTCGCGCGCACAATCGTGGATCGCGAGGTGGTCTTCCACGGATTCGCGAGCCCGTGCGCGCAGGTCGCCATGCATGTTGCCCGACGCACGCACGCGCCACGTTCGATGCTCATCGAAGGAGCGACGTACGCCGTCGACCCCGTGACGGTATTCATCCCGCCGACCAGCAACGACCTGGCGCTCCACCGCGACGCGACATATCGGATGCGCTTCGAGGAGTTCTTCGACGCCGCCTGCCGCGGGGACGTCGACCGGATGTTCCTGTCTGGCGGACAGATCGACGCGCACGGCAACACCAACGTCACCGCGATCGGCGGCATGCCCCGACCGAAGATCAAGCTCGGCGGCGGTGGCGGTGGCGCGAATATCTCGGCGACAATCGGTGCGCTCACCCTGTGGACCACGCGCCATCGCAGCGGTCGCACGCTGGTGCCCGAGCTCGACTTCATCACCGACCTGGGGCACGTCACTCCAGCGGGCACGCGCACCGCGCTCCTCCACCGCGGCGGCGGCCCGCAGTGGCTGGTCACCGAGCTCGGCGTCTTCGACTTCCCCGACGGTCGAGCGCGGCTGATCGCCCGCTTCCCCGACGTCGATCTCGGCGACATCGAGCGGGTCACCGGCTTCGACCTCGACGTGGTGCCCAACCTCGGCGTGGTCGCGGATCCCACCGAGGCCGAGTTGGCCGAGGTGCGCGCCGTCGACCCGCTCGGGGTGCGTCGGTCCGAGTTCACCGCCGACGAGTTGGACCGGCGATTCGGCGCCGGGGGGTGAGCCGGGCGAGCCTCTTCGACGCGATCTTCTCTCCGCGCCGGGTGGCCCTTGTGGGCGCCTCGAACCGGCAAGGCAGCCTGGGCCAACTCCTCGCCTCCAATCTCGCGGACTTCCCGGGTGAGGTGGTGCACGTCCACGTGGGCCAGTCGTTGCGTGACGTGGTGCCACCCGTCGACCTGGCCATCGTTGCGGTGCCCGCCGCGGCCGCGCCCGAGGTTGCCCGCGATGCCGCGGCAGCCGGCGTCGAAGCCATGATCGTGCTCTCCGGAGGCTTCGCCGAGACCGGGCCGGATGGTGCGCGACTGCAGGACGAGTTGCTGGCCGCGGCGGCCACCGATGGCCACCGGGTCCGGGTCTTGGGACCCAACTGCTTCGGGGTACAGAACTGCGACCTCCCGCTCAACGCCTCCATCGCCCGCGGGACACCGGTCGGCGGCGGGGGGATTTCGGTGGTGAGCCAGTCCGGGGCCTACGGCATGGCGGTCCACGACCTCGCCCACGAGGAGCAGGTGGGGTTCGCCAAAGTTTGCGCCCCGGGCAACACCGCCGACGTCACCGTCGCCGAGCTGCTCGACGCCCTGGGCGAAGACCCGGCCACGCGCACGTTGTGTCTGCTGCTGGAGTCGGTTGTGGACGGCCGCGCACTGGTCGAGTCGGCGCGCCGCCTCACGCCCCGTACGCCTGTTCTAGTCCTCAAGACAGGGCGAACCGAGGCTGGGGCCCGGGCCGCCACGTCGCACACCGCGGCCCTCGCCTCGAGCGCCTCGGTCTGGCACGGCGCGCTGCGGCAGGCCGGCGCGGTCGAGGTGCGAAGTGGGCAAGAGTTGCTGGATGTCGCCCGGGCCGTTGACGGACAGCCGCTGCCAGGCGGCGACCGGGTCGCGATCATTACCAACAGCGGCGGTACCGGTGTCGAGCTCGCCGACCTGCTGGCTGATGAGGGCCTGGTCGTCCCAGTCCTGTCGCCCGCGCTGCAAGAACAGGCCCAAGCCTTGCTCCCGGCGTACGCTTCGACACTCAATCCAGTCGACGTGACCACAGCATGGTCGCTCTTCCCGACGGCCTACCCCGCGCTCGTCGACCTGCTCGCCCGCTCCGGCGAGGTGGACGCGGTCATCGTCGTCCTGCTCCAGCGTTCGGCGACAGACCCGGCGACGGTACGCGCCGTAGCCGAGTCGGTCCGCAGCCTGCGGGCCGCCGGGGTCCAGATCCCCGTGCACGCTTGTTGGGTTGCCCCGGCATCGGCCGATGACCTTGCCCGCGAACTACAGGCCGCCCAGGTGCCGGTGCTGCGGTGGCCGCCGCGCGCTGCCCGGGCGCTCGCGCTGGCCCGCGAGGTGGCCCGCGCCCGCGAACGGGTCAGCGGCCCCTCCCCGGTGGCGTCGGCGCCGGGACCTGCGGCACGGGTCGGTGACGTAAGCGACCCGGAGGTCGCGGCCGACCTGTTGCGGGAGTTCGGCGTGGAGGTGGTCGCCGCCGTCGAGTGCCGGACAGTCGAGGAGGCCGTGGCCGCAGCGCCTGGCAGGTCCGTCGTCAAGGTGGGCCGGGCGACCCACCGCACCGAGCTGGACGGGGTCCGGCTCGGGCTGCTCGGCGCCGCCGCGGTCAGGGCGGCTGCACGCGAGCTCCTCGACCGCTCCGGATCCGTGCTGGTGTCCGAGCATCTCGAGGGCATCGAAGTGGCGGTCGGAGCGGTCCGGGACCCGACCTTCGGCCCGGTGGTGATGGTGGGTGCCGGCGGCATCTGGATCGAGACGCTCGATGACGTGGCGTTCGCCCTGGCTCCTCTGAGCATGGCCGACGCCCGGGATCTGATCGCGAGACTGCGACTCCACGCCGTGCTCGCGGGTGGGCGAGGGCGGCCGGCCGCGAACGTCGAGGCGCTGGCCCGGCTGCTGGTGGGGGCGGGCGATGCCCTCGTTGGCCTGCCCGGGGTTGCGGCGCTCGACCTCAACCCGGTGCTGGTGTCCCCCGGCGGGGCCGTGGCTGTGGACTGGAAGTTGCTGCAGGGCGGGCCAATTCACTAGTTGGAATGAACTAGGGTCCGATCGAACTTCGTCCCGGCAGGACGAAGTTTCCTCGTAGGGACTCGCGTAGCCTCCCCGACACGAGGGGGTTAGCTGCCCGTCAGGCCGTGGCACCCCGTTGGGCGCAGGATCAAGGTGACCCCGAGTCGCGGCGGCACCAACCACCCGCACGCTGAGCGCGCGACCGACAGGAGGTGCCCCGTGGAGGTTGCGGAAGTCGTTGCCCGAGCCAGAGCCGCCCAGTCGGTGATCGCCGATTGGGACGCGGACCGCGTCCACGAACTGACGACGGCGGTTGCCTACTCCGTGGCCCGCAAGGACCGGGCGGAGGGACTAGCGCGGCTGGCGGTCGACGAGGCCGGGTTCGGCAACTACGAGGACAAGGTCACCAAGATCCAGCGCCGAGTCGTCGGAGTGCTCGCCGACCTGCGCGAGACCCCCACCGTAGGCGTGGTGGAGGAGGACCCGGCCCGGGGCCTGGTGAAGATCGCGAAGCCCGTGGGGGTAGTGGCCGGCCTCGTCCCGACGACCGGGCCGGACGCCACCCCCCCGGTCAAGGCGCTGTGCGCGCTCGCCGGACGTAATGCGATCGTCTTCGCGGCCCACCCACGCAGCAAGCGGACGACCGATGCCGTGGTCGGCTACATGCGCGAGGCCTGCAGTCAAGTGGGGGCTCCGGCCGACCTCATCCAGGTCCTCCCTGAGGCCAAGATCGCTTACACCCAGGAGCTTATGCACCAGGTAGACCTCATTGTGGCGACCGGCGGCGCCGGCATGGTCAAGGCGGCCTACAGCTCCGGGACTCCCGCCTTCGGCGTGGGGGTCGGCAACGCGGTTCACGTCGTGGACGAGACCGCCGACCTGGCGGACGCCGCCGCTGCCATTGTGGCGGCCAAGACCTTCGACTACGCAACGAGCTGCCTCGCCGACAACGCGGTCATCGCACACGAGTCTGTCTACGACGACCTCCTCGAGCGCCTCCTCGCAGCCGGTGGCTACCTCTGCGACGACGCCGAGAAGCAGGCGCTCCAGGTCGCCATGTGGCCAGACGGTGGCGAGATCCCCACTCCGGACGTAATCGCTAAGTCTGCCGGGCACATTGCCCGCCTGGCCGGGATCGACGTCCCGGCGTCCACCACTTTCCTGGTCGTCCAGGAGGACGGGGTCGGTCACGAGCACCCGTTCAGCGGGGAGAAGCTCTCGGTGGTGCTCGCCCTTTACCGCTACGCCGGTGGCATCGGGACCGCGGTCGCCCTTGTCAACTCCATCACCGAATACCAGGGCCTCGGTCACACCTGCGGCATCCACACCACAAGCGACGCGCACGTCGACGCGGTCGCGTACGGGACGAAGACGGCACGGGTCCTCGTCAACCAGAATCTCAACGAGGGCGCTGGTAGCAGTCGCAACGGGCTGCCCTTCACGCTCAGCCTGTCGTGCGGCACCTGGGGGGGTGGCATCACGACGGAGAACGTCAACGCACGTCACTTCGTGAACCTAACGTGGGTGTCCCGCCCCTCGGTTGCGCGTATGGTCGACGCCGAGTCGCTGTTCGCTTGGCACATCCACAAGTACGGCGGATGACGGGAGCTGTCATGAGCACGATCCCTATCGCACTGGAGCACCCGGGCGTGACCATCGCTTCGGGGGACCACATCTGTGCCTTCTTCCGAGGCGCCGGCGAGCGCGACGACATCTTGCTCCCGTTCCTGCGCGACGGACTGGTCGAGGGGCACAAGTGCATCGCGGTGATGGACGACCCCGACGTTGGACAGATCACCAACCCATTGTCGTTGGTGCTCGACATCGGGGCCCCGCTGCGCAGCAGGCAGTTCGAATTGCTCAGCAGCGGGTCCGCATACCTCACCGGCGGCTATTTCTCGACCGAACGCATGCTCGACTTCTGGGAGTGCAACGTCGGTCGTGCCGTCGGGGCGGAGGGCTTTCGGTTCGTCCGGTCGGTCGGGGAAATGACGTGGGCCCTGCGCGACATCCCTGGCGTCGACCAGTTGGTCCGCTACGAGGCGCGGCTCAACCGATTCCTCCCGCGGTACCCGCAGGTGGTTCTTTGCCTGTACGACCTCGAGCGCTTCACCGACGGCCGCGTGCTGATGGAAGTGCTCAAGTCGCACCCGAAGGTGCTCATGTCCGGTCAGGTCCTTGACAACCCCTGGTACGTCGAGCCCGAAGATCTCCTAGAGGCATGAAGCGGACCGAGCTGGAAGTATCCGACCAGCTCGGCCGCGGGCTGCTTTCGACAATGCGCAGTCTGCTCGTGCTCGGTCAGCTCATGACCGAGAGCACCGGAGAGCGCCAGATCATCGAACTGGCGATCACAGCGGTGCCTTCGCTGGCTTGCTGCCGGGTGGTGGCACACGAATTGGCAGGCTCGCTCGATTTGCGGGGGTCCGCAACCGGCTACGGACTGGAAGGCGGCCTGGTCGCGGTGGACGGCGCCGCTTGGGGTTGGGGATACCCGCTCGGTAACCCACGCGGCCGCTTCGGAGTCCTCGTCGTTGCCGCGGACGAGGAGCCATCGTGGGAGGAGCAGTTCCTGTTGCGAGCGCTCGCCCAGCAGACCGGAGCAGCGCTGGCGAACTGCCGCCTGCACGCACAGGAGCTCGCGGCCGCCGAGCAGCTCTCGGAGGTCAACGAACGGCTCCGCGCTTCGCTCGGGGCGCTCGAACGCAGTATTGAGATCCACGACCGGCTCACGGCAGTGGCCGTGTCGGGGGAGGGACGCGGAGGCATCGCCCGAGCGGTGCACGAGTTGACCGGTCTTTCGGTCGCAATCGAGGACCGCTACGGCAACCTTGAGGCTTGGGCGGGGCCGGAGCGTCCGGACACGTACCCGAAGGAGTCCACGAGGCGACGCGAGGCCCTCCTGCGCCGCGCCGGGGAGTCGGACCGTCCCATCCGCGAGCAGGGAAGCCTGATCGCCCTGGCCCATCCCCAGGGAGACATCCTCGGTGTCATCAGCCTCATCGACCCCTCGGGCCTGGCGGGCGACCACGACATCATGGCCTTGGAGCACGGCGCGACGATCCTCGCGATGGAACTCGCGCGGATCCGCAGCCTCGCCGAGGGCGAGCTGCGGGTGCGTCGCGACCTCGTCGACGAGCTCCTCAACGGCACGGAGGAGGAGAGCGCGCTCGCGCGCGCGGGCGCGCTCGGCTACGACCTCCAGCGCCCGCATCGCGTCGTGCTCGTCGAGAGTGGCCGGCTGGGCGTCGGGGTCGACCGGCTGTTCCAGGCCGTCCGGATCGCCGCGCGAGACGAAGGCGCGGGCAGCCTGCTGGTGGCCCGCGGCCTCCAAATTGTCCTGCTGGCTGACCGCCCGGTCGAGTGGGAGTCGCTGCGGCAGGCGGTCATGCGGTGCCTCGGGGGCGCCCAGGTGCGGGTGGCGGTCGGCGAGGACTGCTCCACCGTTGCCGGTTTCCCCCAGTCCTTCGGCCAAGCTCGGATCGTGCTCCAGCTCATGAAGTCGGCCGAGTGGATGGATCAGGCCGTGCGCTTCGACGACCTGGGGATCTACCGGCTCCTGGCAGGCAAAGGCGACCTGCCCGAGGTGGATAGGTTCATCCAGCGCTGGATCGGGTCCTTGATCGACTACGACGAGAAGCGCAACGCGGAACTGGTCCGCACCCTCATGCTCTACCTATGCAACGGCGGGAATTACCAGGCGACCGCTGAAGCGCTTTTCGTGCATCGCAACACCCTCAAGTACCGACTGCAGCGGATCCGCCAGATCTCGGGCCTCGACCTGTCCGATCCCGAGATCTCCTTCAACCTCCAGCTGGCGACCCGCGCCTGGCAGACGACGATCGCCCTGCGCGGTCTTCACCCCTGACTGCCCCGTCAGGGGGACATGGTCGCCCACCGGAGTGAGCGGCCCGAGGTGGTCGGTCAGCGTCTCGAGGGGACGAACGCGTCGAAGTGCACATTGGCAGGTCGGACGCCGAGCCCGGTGAGCACCGGGATGGTGGCCTCGATCATGGCCGGCGGCCCAGCGAGATAGGCGTCGTATCCGTCCAGCGACTCGTACCGGGCAGATATTACTTCCGTCACAAGGCCCCGGTCCCCGTTCCAAGGCGACGTGTCGGGCTCGGAGATTGTGGGCAGGAACCTGAACCCGGGAAGCGCGACCGCGAGCCTCTCGAGCTCCTCGACGAGGTACAGGTCAGTCCGCGTGCGGGCGCCGAAGACGAGGTCAATCTCCCGTGGACGATTGCGCCGTTCCAGGTTGCGCAACATCGACAAGAACGGTGCGAGCCCGGATCCGCCGGCCACCATGAGCACTCTTCGGTGCGACAGCCGTAGCCGAAGCTCGCCCAGCGGTCCGTGGAGCGTGAGGGAGTCCCCGACGCCGAGCCCGGAGGCGAGCAGCCCGGAGAAGGCGCCCCCTGGGAGCACCTTCACGATGAGATCGATTCGGTCCGAGTCATCTGGTGCGTTCGCCAGCGAGTACGAGCGCACCAAGTCGGTCCCAGGGACCACCACGTTGACGAATTGCCCGGCCGTGAAGGGCATCGACGCCGGTGAGCGGAGCATGAGACTCAGTGCGCAGGTGTCGTGGGTGAGCCACTCCAGGCTCGCGACGTCCGCCTCGAAAACCGCAACCTGGTCACCTGCTCGGAACTCCTCCTCGGTGAGCTCCATTGCTTCGACGTCGATGGCGCAGTCCGTGGCTGGCCTGGATGAGCACGCGAGGATGACTCCATCCGCGCGCTCGCCCGTGGAAACGGCGAACGTCGAGCCCTCACCCTCGACGTCGCCGTCCGACAACACCACCTTGCAGGTCCCGCACCCGCCGTGTCGGCACCCGTACTTGAGGAAGAACCCGTTGCGCAGGGCTGCGTCGAGGATCGTTTCGCCATCCGTGCACTCGAACGACTCACCGAACGGCTCGACGCTTATCGTCGTGGACACAGAACCTCTCGCGAGTGGTGGACGGATCTGTCAGGAGCCAGCGAGCACAGCGTGCGGGTCAGGCGGCCAGCGGGTCCTTGACCTCAAACCCAATCCGACGGATATCGTTGATGGTCCAGAGCCGCTCAAGCGAGACGCTCGGCTGACCCATCAACGTGACGCCGTCGGGTCGAACGTAACCCAGGTCGAGGATCACGTCGGCGAGATCCCAGCCGTGATACTTCTCCCAGAAACTCCGCCTGCCCTCGTAGGCCTTGGGCCAGCGGTGGAAAATCCAGTCGCAGCCCTCGCTACAGACGGCGATATTACGGCCACCGTGCTCGAACACCCGTATCTCGCTCCGGTCCGGCCGAGGCATGATGCAGGGCAACTGGCACACCTGACAGAACGGCGGCAGGGACGGCAACTCTTGAAGCATGAGCCGCCCGGACGACGGATCAGCCATCGCCGCGTGCCCCTGCCAGAATGGTCCGTAGACTTCCGCCCAGCCCGGGTAGTGGCTGTCGAACCACTCCATGTCCGCGGGGCCCATGACATCACTGCGCCAGAAGTTCAGGGGCCAGATCGCGGCCAGCGCCAGAGCGGTGCTGTGGTGAATCCAGGAGACATCCTGCGCGACCTTCGCCACCCGGGTCGGCGCCTCGACGCCGAACTCGGTGAGTTTGTCGATGTAACTACCGATGAAGTCGTCCGCGACCCACTCCTGCCACGCGTCCTTGTAGGCCCAAGGCCGCTGCACGGCGCCATACTCTGATTGCCAGCCGACCAAGGCGTCCAGGCCCCGGTGGCTGTGCCAGAAGTGGCGTTCGAGAGCCTCGTTGACGAGCGGCACGTTGCTTTCGTCCTGCAGGACGGCGAAGAGCGTTCCGTAGCCGTTGGCCATGTGTCGCGCCTCGTCGGACTGGATCGAGAGAAACGTCGTGGCGAGCGCGTCGTCGCCGTTAGCCACTGCCGTCTGGGGTGTCGCGACGAGCAGGATATTCGTGTACGCGGTCTCGACGACGACGTTCAAGTTGATGACGGCGTCGATGACATCCCCGGTGTTGAAGTTCTGGAAGAGTGCGAGTGAGACGTGGCCGCCCGGGTGCTGGTAGAGCGCCTTCTGGGCGATGTCCCAGCCGGCCGGGTCCGGGGCATGCTCAACGTAATAGCGGCGAAGGCCCATTTCAAGTTGGGTGTGCCGCACCTCGTCGAGCATCTGCGCGTAGTACCCCTGGCGGAGTTCCTGGTTCCCGATGCCCCGCGCGATCATGCCGGCACCGGCGACCGCTTGGAACTCGGCGTTGGTGAGATCCGGCAGGGTTAGCTTCAACGCCTCCATGAAGCGCGGCTCGACCTTCTCGGCGACCCGCATTCGCAGAGCTCCGTCGAGGAAGCCGTAAGTCCGGGCGTCCTTCTCCTCCTCCATCCGGACGTAATCCCGCACAAGCATCCGAAAAGGGTCCTTGCCGGTCTTAGGGATGATGAAGCGCGACGGGTACTTGGGGTCAGGGTCGGGGTAGTCCCAGTCGTAACTCTTTGACTTCTCGTGAACTTCTACGAGACTCCGCTTGCGTGACATCTGTGAATCCTCTCCCGCGCAGGGCTATTGGAAACGCTCGGGCCGGATGTCCGAGTGGATACGGACCACGTCGTCGCCGACGTCCATGCGCCCGTAGTAGGTGCTCATGTTCACCAGGAACAAGTCCGTGTCCATGGGGCGGCCCAGCCGCTCTCCGAGCCGTCCCATGTCGAACTCCAACATCCCGTCCCGCTCGATCTTGTAAGTGACCCCGCGGAAGCTCACCCGTGCGTCAGGCTGTTCTTCGCGGATCATGGCGACCGCTGCCTCGGTGTCGGCACTGGCCATCAGAGTGATGCCGATGGTGTCGCGCGGCCCCTCACGCAGCCCTGTACCTGTGTCCTGCACTTGCTCGGTCACGGCTTCTCCCTCGTCAGACGTTAAGCTCGGCGCGGATCTTCTCGGCATCCGAGCGGACGGTGGCGAGCGCCTCCGCCGGGTCGATCGCGCGGATCCCTGGCAGTGAGAACACCTCGGACAAGGCGACCGCCGCGGCGTCCACGCGCGGCGTCCAGGCGTCGAGCCAGCCGGTCACCACGGACCGGTTCGCTGCGCCGTTCTCGGGGTCGTCCAGGAGGAACCGGACCAGTTCCTTCGCGGCGGCTAGATGGCGCGCGGCGTTGCGTCGGGTGCCTGCGAGCACCAGTGGCGTGGCTGGGTCCCCGTGATGGCCGGCCGCCTTGCTCATGAAGTGGGTCGTCATGAGAGATCCGACGAGCGGTTCGAACGCGAGGTTGATGACGGTGAAGACCTCCATCCAATCGTCGGCCGTGAGGAGGCTTTCGATGATCTCGCGGGTGGGAACGAGCGCGGGGTCGGTCATCCACGCGGCGCGCGCGCCGGAGTCGTCGAAGTCTGGCAGGACGTCCACGAGGTCGAAGCTGAGGTGGACGATGTCCTGGAGATGCCGCATCTTGTCAGCGGCCTGGAACACAGTGACGAACATGACCGAGTCGCCGAGCGCTTCGCGTACCGGATGACACAACGAGAGGAATAGCCCGTACTCGACGAAAGGCCAAGCTGCGTAGTACTTCTGCAGCACGTGCTCACGCCACGCCGGATCGATCCGGTCGGCGACGCCATCGGCGAGAGCGGCCGGGATCAGCCGTCCGAGCGCCTGCTCCTCGTCGTTGGTCGCGGCTACGTAGGGGCGGTACCACAACTGTGCCGGGTCCCTGAAGCCTTCCCAGTCTGAGCAGCGCAGCGCCGTCGACTCGACCCGGTAGGGCGGCCGACCATCGTCGAAGCGAAGCGGCCAGTCTATGTCCAGCCACTGCGACGGGCTCGACTGTTGACCGATGGTGAACATCTCGTACTCGGTGGCGAACCGGCCCGCCGGTTCGAACCAGACGAATTTCCGATTCCCCGGCAGTGTGGCGTGCTCAGTTGTCATCGGCTCCCCTCCCCGCTAACTTCGTGGCGCTACCGAAAGGTCGGCGACGCGGAGACTGCTGACGCCCAGTGAGGGCGCATGAAGCAAAGTGACACGCATCATGTCGCCGGGCCATGTCCTTTCAGGACGAAGTGCACGGGCCAGAATTGTGCGTCTGCTGCACCGGTAGGTGACATCTGATCCTCGGGGCAGTGGGTGTGTCGGCAGCCGCCGCCCACACAGACGGATGGTCATCCAGTCGCCAAAGGACCATCCGGATCGCACGCTCACGCTGCTCGCTCCGGTACTTCTTCGGCATACCCTGCATCCTCCGCTAGAAAGGATGCCGCATGAAACCGGGATGCCTCATAACCCGACGGCTTCGCGTACGACGCTGGCGGCGACCGACGATGGGTAGCCGCGCCGGCACAGCATGCTGAACAGGCGTCGGGACCGAACGTCAGGCTCCAGCCGGGTCATAGACCGCGCCTTCGACATGACCAAGGCGCGGGCCCGCTCGAGTTCCGCGGCGTCGTCGATGCCCGCCAGCGCCTCGGACGCGTCATCGTCGTCGATGCCCTTCTGCCGCAACTCCCGCCGCAAGGAGCCCCGCGCGGTGCCCTTGCTGCGGTGCCGGCTGGACACCCACAGGCGCGCGTACTCTGCGTCGTCGATCAACCCCACCTCGGCGAACCGGGTGAGGACTCGCTCGATGACGTCCTCGGGCACCTCGCGCCTGGCCAGGTCGCCCGCAAGCTCGGCGCGGGTGCGCGGAGCCGCGGATAGCCGCCGCAGCACGATGGCCCGGGCCACCTGCTCGGGGTCGGCTTCCGGC
>JAUXQH010000151.1 GCA_030685065.1 Pseudomonadota bacterium
AGGACCGCGCGACGCTGGTGCTGGGCGTCGGCGGCTACGTCATGGCGCCCACCGTGCTCGCGGCCTGGACGCTGGGCATCCCCGCGGCCATCCACGAGTCGAACGTGGCCCCCGGGCTCGCCAACCGCTTGTGCGCGCGCGTGGCGCGGCTGGTGCTGCTCACCTACCCGGAGACAGCGGCGCGGCTCCCGGGCACCGCCGAGAAGCACGTCGTCGGCTGCCCGGTGAACCCCTACCTGCTCACGGGGGACCGCGCGGCGGCCGCCGACCGGTACGGACTCGACCCCGCGCGGCCCGTGCTCCTCGCGGTGGGCGGATCGCTGGGGGCGGCGAAGCTCAACGAGCTGACGATCGCGCTCGCGCGGGACCCGGCGCGGGAATTCCAGATCCTCCACGTCACCGGGCCCCGCTACGAGGCCGAGGTGACCTCGGCGTACGGCCGTCTGCCGACCGGCGTGGTGCTCAAGGGCTACGAGGATCGGATGGCGGATGCGTTCGCCGTCGCGGACCTGGTGCTCTGTCGCTCCGGATCCAGCACGCTCGCCGAGCTGTGCGCCGTCGGGAAAGCGTCGATGCTCCTCCCCTCCCCCAACGTGACCGACAACCACCAGGAGGAGAACGCGAGAGGGCTCGAGCGGGCGGGAGCCGCGGAGGTGGTGGTCGAGCGCGACATGGACGTGGCCCAGGTCGAGGCGCGCATCCGCGTGTTGATGGGGGACGGTCCGCGTCGCGAGGCGATGGCGGACGCGGCGCGGAAGCTCGCGCGGCTCGACGTCGCGGACCAGGTGGCGACGATGCTTGAGGAGCGGTTCGAGGCCAGGGCGTAGCGTTCGCGCGGGCCGCGCCCGCTCCCCCGCGCGCCCTCCCACGTACCCGGGCGAGCCGGTGGGTTAGCTGGTAGTCTGCTACCTCCCCGGAGACCTGGGTCGATGCTCCCTCTGCTGCTGTCCATCGCCCTCGCCTCCGCCGAACCCGGGGAAGCGCCAGCCCCCGCCGCCGTGCCGGCCGATGCGCCGCCCGCCCCGCTCGCCATCCCCGTCGCTCCCGCCGCCCCGGCGCCCGCGGACCCCACCCTGAGCTCCTACGTGCCCACGGTGTTGTTTCCGATCCGGGCGGCGAACCTGAGCTCGGCGGAGGTCCGCGCCGCGGAGATCCTGTTCCGCCGTCGCTACGAGGTCGCGACGGGCCAGACGATCGCCGACGAGTCGCGCGTTCGCTCCGCGATCGGGGAGAGCGACGACAAGGGCCTCCACGCCGCGTGCCTCGCGCTCTCCTGCACCCGCTGGATCACCGTCGATCTGGTTCGTCTCGACACGGACGTGTACGTCACCGCGATCGAACGCGACGGCGCGGCGGTGGTCACCCAGCGGGTGGAGGTCGTGGCGGCCGGGCTCGACGCGGTGCCGGACACCTTCGATCGCCTCGCCCGCGCCCTGGCGGGGCGGGTGCCCATCGACAGCATCCCGGTGTCCCGCCGCACGCCCGCCGCCACGCCGACCACCTCGCCGACCACCGCGGAGGGCGTGGCCTCCGTCGGCACCCCCGTCGTGTCCACCGAGGCGGCTCCCCGACGGAAGCGCACGGAGAACGTGCCCGGCTTCAAGTTCGGCATCCTCGGCCCGCTCTGGCCGGGCTTCGGCGTCTCGATCACCCACACGTTCACGTGGCGTCGAGAGTCCACCGACAAGTTCCTCGAGTTCGCGGCCGGCTTCACCGCGCCCCTCTCCCTCACGGACGATCGCACGTTCGGCATGGTCTTCGGGGAGGTGGGGCTGTCCCACGTCTTCCCGTCCAAGGGCGGCACCGCGCTCTACGCCGGCGGCGGCTTCGGGCCCCGGATCGGCGGCTATGACGACCTCGGCATCGGCGCCGGCGTGTACGGCCAGGCGGGCGTGATGTTCGGCCGTCTCACCTCGAGCCGCGCCTACCTGCAGCTGAAGATCGGCGGAGACGCCTTCAGCGGCTTCGTCGAGCCCTACGTCGTGAGCTACGCGGGCTTGGAGACAGGAGTGGGGTTCTAAAGCGGGGTTCGTCTCCCGATCTCCCCTCGGGATCGCGCTTGTCCCCGCTGCCTTGGTCGCCACACTGTGGGCCTGGGCGCGCTCGTGTGGACCTCCTCGGGCGCCGGTGCGCAGCCCGCCTGGAGGGCTCGGTGCGTCCCATCCCCCGCTTGCTGACGATTCCCCGGTTGCTGACGAATGGCCTCGCCAACGCAAACGTGCTCGCGGACGCCGGGAGCAGCCAGAACCCGCGGGTGCTCCGCCGCCTCCTCGGTCCCGCGCTCCGGGGGCTGCTGTTCCAGCGCGGCAAGGACAGCGACGCCACCCAGATGGACGCGCGTCACGATGCGTGCTTCACCTGGACCTACGGCCACGACAGCGCTGGGATGCGGTCGCTCCTCGTGGCCGCGCGCCGCGGCCAGTGGGATCCCGACGTGGACCTGGACTGGTCGCTTCCCGTCGATCCGTTCGATCCCCGACGCCCCTTCGTGGACGAGCGTGTCTCGCCCCTCCAGGAGGTGCCCGGCTTCGCGGCGCTCGATCCGGCGACCCAACGCCTCCACCAGCGCGATCTGTTGGCCTGGAGCCTCTCCCAGTTCCTGCACGGCGAGCAGGGCGCGCTGTACGTCGCATGCCAGCTCGTCGAGGCCGTGAGCTGGACGGACGCGAAGTTGTACGGCTCCACCCAGGTGGTCGACGAAGGGCGGCACGTGGAGGTGTTCGACCGCTACCTCACCACCAAGCTGGAGAAGCGGTACCCGGTCAACGACAACCTCTACGTGATGCTCGACGCGCTCATGACCGACCGCCGCTGGGATCTGAAATTCCTGGGGATGCAGGTGATCATCGAGGGGCTCGCGCTCGGCGCCTTCGGCACCCTCCGCGCCTACACCCACGAGCCGCTGCTGCGTGAGCTCTTGCGACGCGTCATCACGGACGAGGCCCGCCACGTCCACTTCGGCGTGATCGCGCTCCAGCGCACCTACGCCGACCTGCCGGACAACGAGCGGCACGAACGCGAGGACTGGGCGTACGAGATGTGCGTCCTCTTGCGCAACCGCTTCCTCGCGCACGAATTCTACGAGGAGCACTGGGCGCACCGCATGGGCCGCCGATCGTGGAACCGGGTGATGCTGGAGAGCCGCTACATGGCGCGCTTCCGCGACACGATGTTCCGGCGCATCATCCCGAACCTCAAGCGGATCGGGCTGCTCTCCGACCGCGTCCGGCCTCGGTACGCGCGCCTGGGCCTGCTCGTGTGGGAGCACGAGCGCGCGGCCCCGGACCTCACGACCGAGGAGATCGTGGACGCGTAGACGAGCGGCACGGGGGAAGGCGGGCGGTTCAGAGGACCACCCCGAACACCCCCAGGCACATCTCGTCGAGCGTCGCCTCCCCCAGGAAGACGTCGGTGGGCGCGGTGAGGCCGGCGTCCTCGAGGGCCGTGCGCACCCCGGGGTTCGCGAGGGTGTTGTCGTAGGTGCAGCGCAGGCGCAGGGTGTCACCGCCGCGGATCACGGGAACCTCGTCCAGGGGCGCATCGTAGGTGTAGGCGCGCTGCCAGTTGAAGTCCCAGCGCGGCGTCTGGACGAGGCACTCGGTCGCGGGCTCGTCCCCCTGGGGCGCGGCGTGGTCGACCTCGATGAGCATGTCGGTCCCGACGTAGTGCATGTGCGTGCCGGCGCTGAAGACCTGGAGCTCCAAGCCGATCGGCGGGATCGGGTAGCGGATCGCCTCGGTGTGGTCGGCCACGTCGGCGGGAATCCGGAACTCGGCGCGCGCGCCCTGGTCGTGGTCCCCCTTCTGCAGCCCCTCCAGATCGCTCGATGCGTTGCCGAGCAAGAGGAGCATCGCGGCGCGGCCGGGCGGACTGTCTGCGAGGCGGAGCTGGAGCGCGGTCGCGTCGGGCGCCGCCACTCCGCCACCGGGGTGGTAGTGCACCTGCATCACCAGCAAGGAGCCGGCCTCGAGCGCGATGCCCGTGTTTTCGGGCGCTTCGAACGGAAACGCGCCGGGGGCCCAGGCCCCGAGCAACCCCCCGCCGAGGCCGAGCCCGCTGCCGCCGAAGCAATCGTACGAGCCGTCCGCTCCAGCGAGGGCGGCGCTGTCGCCCGAAGGATCGGCGAACACGAGGACGTGGTGCACCACCTCGGGGTTCCCCGGCACGACCTGGAGGCCGGTGAGCCAGGCGTTCTTCGCAAGGCCCGGATCCAGGGAGAAGCATCGGAACTCGTCCGAGTTGCCGGAGGTGACGTACCCGACCGCGGGGGCGACCTCGAGCGACGGATCGACCAGCGAGAGGTTGGCCGGCGAGGGGAGCGGGGCGGCGGTCGCGGGGTCTCCCTCCGGCGCGCCGTCCTCGGCCCACGCGCGCAGCAGCGCCTCCTCTTCGTCGGAGAGCCGCGGGTCGTCGACGAAGCCGAAGCGCGGCTGACACTCGGCCGTCCTCCGGGCGCCCCACGGGGGCATGGTCCCCGCTTCGACCGAGGCGGCCATGCTGCTGGCCATGGGGCCGGCCGCCGCGTAGTCGTCCAGGGCGAAGGGGGCGACCCCGCCCGGTACGTGGCAGGACCCGCAATGTTCCTGCACGATCGGGGCGATGTCGGCGTGCCAGGTCGGGTTCCCGGTGAACCGGGGAGACGCCGCGTCCGTTCCGTCGCAGCCGACGAGCTGGGGAAGGAGCAGGGGAACGAGCAACATCCGCGGCCTCCTGGGATGGGGAACCGCGCCCCGAAGCTCCCGCCCGCGGAGGATCAGGCGACCGCCCACCAGTCGCGGCCTTCCACGAGCTCGGGGCGCATCTCGGCGATTCTCCCGCGAATCTCCTCACGCGCGCCCCGCGCGCCCACCGCGACGAGCAACAGCTCCAATTCGAGACAAGCCAGGGCTTCGGGGCGAAGTACCGGCACTCCGTAGCGCGTGGTGCCGGGCTTCAGATCCAGCGCCGCGACCACGTCGTGCCCCTGCTCTACCAGCCAGCGGATCCACGGCTTCCCGGCCTGCCCGGCGCCCCACACGACCACCTTCGGGCGCGCGGGAAGCAGCACCCGGCCTGCCCAGTCGAGCTTGAGCGGGAGGAAGGCGCCGCGCGCATACCGAGGATCGGTGCGGGTGAGCCGCCCGGGGCGATCCCGGAGGATGACCACGTCCCGCGGCACGGCGGCGATCCCGTAGCCCCCCGCGACCAGGCGGAGCCAGAGGTCGTAGTCTTCGGGAAAGGGGCCGTCGCGGTACCCGCCCACGGCCTCGACGGCGGCGGCGCGCATGAGGACCGCGGGGTGGAAGAGCGGGCTCTCCACGAGCAGGCCCGTGCGGGGTTCGGAGAGCGAATTGACCCACTCCGTGTAGACGCGCATGCCCTCGGGAACATCCCCCGTGTCGGCCCGCATCCGGGCGCGCCCGCCCACCGCGCCGAGGGTGGGGTTCGCCGCGAGGACGGCGCGCTGGGCGGCGATCCGGCCGGGGAGCGCGGCGTCGTCCGCGTCGAGGCGCGCGATCAGCGGCGTGTCCAGGGCGCGGCGGCCCCGCTCCATCGCGGCGACGATGCCGAGGGGCGGCTGATGGATGACGCGGAGGCGGGGGTCCCTCGGGAGCACGGACAGCGGATCGTCGCTGCTTCCGTCATCCACGACGAGCACCTCGTCTCCCTCGGCGCACTCGGAGAGGGCGGAGCGCACGGCTTCGCCCAGCCAGCGTGAGGCGTCTCGAACGGGGATCAGCCAGCCGACGCGTTCCATGGGAGGGTTCATGACCCGCCCGCGTCGGGCGCGCAATCGAGCGCCTCAACGCCGAAGAGTGGCCAGTCCGGATCCAGCTCGCGGTCCGAGGGCGGCGTGGCGGGGCCGGGGGGGCCGGCCTCGTCGGCGGCGTCGACATCCGCGCGATCGTAGAGGGCCCCCCACCCCGGAAACTCCGCGTTGGTGTGGGTCGGGAGGTCCAACGCCAACACCGCCTCGACCGGCAGCCCCCACTCCTGCGCCACGCGCGCCGGCGAGGGCTCGAGGAACGCGAGGGTGAGCTGCTCCGCCCACTCGTGCGTCTCGTACGCCCAGAGGATCGCGCTCGGGGTCCCCGACCGGACCTGCTCCATCCGCGCCTCGGCCGCGGCGACGTCGGCCACGAAGGCCTCGTAGGTGTAGTAGCCCTCGGCCGAGGGGTTCTCCGCGGTGCCCTCCTGGACCGAGAGCTCGTGGCACCACATGCACTTGCCGGGCTGTCCGGCGGGGCCGGTGGCGCCTGCAGCGCGGAGCGCGCCGCCCGCGTCGTAGACGGCGAAGCGCTGCTGCCCGTTCGGCATGACGTCGACCGTCTCGAATTCATGGGCGGTGAAGGTGCTGTCCACCAGGCTCCCCTCCCCTTCGGACGCGAGCCAGCCGAGCGCGTCGAGCCCCCGGGCGGGGTCCGCGAGGAGCGCGGGGTTGAGCTCGACGAGGCGCTCGTCCGGCACCAGCAGCGACACGGTGACCGCGTAGAGCCCCGGCGCGGAGGCCTGCCGGGCGTCCCGCCACGCCTCCACGGTGGGGCACGCCCCCGTGATCGCATAGTACCGGCCGGGCTCGTAGAGGGTGGCCATCAGGAAGCGCCCCAGATCGACCGGGCCCTCGGCCGCGGCGGCGCGGATCGGGACGAGCGCGGCCTCGACCGCGGGGAGACGCGCCTCGGGAAACCCGGCGGCGCCGAGGTCGAGCGAGAACCGCACCTCCTCCCCGCCCTCCTCGACATCGAGGAGCGCGCGCTCGTCCGCGGGCGGGGTGGCGCCCAGGTTGGAGAGCGCCCACCACAAGCCCGCCCTCGCCTCGCCCCAGGCCATCTCCTCGTCGCCGGCGATCCAGCGGAGCGGGACCACGAGCGGATCGTTCGAGAGGGAAAGAACGGGGTTTTGCGGGCCGCAGCCGCAGAGCAGCCCGACGCCCCAGAGGGCGCGGGCGGGAATCGAACGGTGACGCGGGCCGCGAAGCATCCGCGAGCATGATAGCGGCAACGCCGCGATGGCGCCCGACACCCAAACGACCCGACCCGCGCTCCGGATCCCCATCCTGGCGCTCCTGCTCGCGCTCGGCGGCTACAACATCTGGTGCTGGCAGAACGCGCTGGGGACGGGCGAGCCCTCGCTCGCGCGCTGGTTCGCGACCTGGCAGATGTTCACGCTGCGCGATCCCGGCCACTCCGAGCTGTACGCGGAGGCGCGCGTCGGCGAGGCGTGGCAGGAGATCGAGCTCGACGCGTTGTTCCCGACGAGGTGGGAGTCCGGCCCCCGCTACGGCCGCTCCAGCTTCTGGAAGTCGCCCACCCGGATGCGCGTGCTGGCGGCCTCCACCTGCTCGCGGCACCCCGCGTCCCCCACGCGCGTGCGCTTCCGCGTGGAGAAGTGGAACAAGACCCTCGGCCAGGTGAAGCAGCCCAAGCGCAAGCTCAAGACCGAGGAGATCCTGGACTGGTCGTGTGATCGGGCCGTCGCCCTCCCGACCGGGAGGTTGTTGTGAGCACCGCCGCCGAACCGACTTCCGAGGCCACGCCCGAGCCCCGGCCGTCCGTGCTCGACCGCGTCTACGCGCCCGTGTGGGCCGGCGGGTGGGCGGCCACGCGCCTGGTTTTCGGCGCTGTCTCCCTGATCTTTCTCCTCCTCCGCTCGCGCGATCTCGCCGACGCCTACGCCGCCCAGGACATGGTGTTCGCCAACTGGCCCTTCTTCCTCGCGGACCACGTGCGCATCACGCTCCCGACGGCGTGGGGGCTCTGGGGCATCGGGGTCGTCGGGCTCCTCGGCGTGCTCGCTGGCGGGCGCTGGATGCGCCCCGGCCTGGTCTTGTGGTTGCTCGGCAACTGGACCCTCCTCGCGGCCGAGTCGCTCAACATCAAGGCGCACGATCGGCTCGGGCTGTGGATCGCGCTGGGCCTGTTCCTCTCGCCGGCCGGCGAGCGCGGGCTTTCCGGGAAGTGGCGGAGCCCCGCCGCTCGCTGGTACCTGCTCGTCGTCTACAGCGGCATCTACGGCTCCACCGGCTGGCTCAAGCTGCTGGAGGAGTCCTCGTGGTGGAACGGGGACGTCCTGGCGTACCACCTGCTCCATCGTCACTTCGGCGGCGGCGCGCTCGCTGCCTGGGTGAGCGGCCAGGTGTGGCTCGTCGCGCCGATGGGCTGGGCCACGATCCTGTTCGAGACGACGTTCCCGCTTCTGGTCTGGTCGCGCCGGGTCAACCCCTGGCTCCTCGCGCTCGGGGCGAGCTTTCACCTCGGCATCGCCGCGCTGATGAACGTCGGTCCGTTCAGCTGGGTCGCCCTCTCGGCCTACCCGGTGCTGCTCCACCCGGAGGTGACGCGGCGGGCCTACGAGCGGGTGCGCGGACTGTTCGCGCCGAAGGCCACGTGACGGATGACACCACCGCGATCGCCGAGCTTCGCGCGAGGCTGCGGGCCTTCAACGCCGAGCGGGACTGGAGCCGATACCACTCGCCCCGCAACCTCGCGATGGCGGTGTCGGTCGAGGCCGGCGAGCTCCTGGCGCTCTACCTTTGGAGCGCCGATGGCGGGCCCCAGCCCCCGGTGGAGAGCCGGGTGCAGCGCGTCGCGGACGAGGCCGCGGACGTGTTCATCTCGCTGCTCAACCTCTGCGAGGCCGCGGGGATCGACCTCGCCGCGGCCACCGAGGCCAAGATGGCGCAGAACGCCTTGAAGTACCCCATCGAACGCGCGAGCGGGCGCCTCGAGAAGTGGGACGAGCTGAAGTAGCCGCGGGCTACAGCCCGAAGGCGGTCGCGTCGTAGCTCGTCGAGATGTCGTGGCCGCCGACCGTGCCGAGCGTGACGACCTGGTAGCGGCCGCCGGAGAGGGAGACCGTGGTTCCGTAGTCGAGCGCGCCCGCCCCGTCGGCTGCGCCGTGCGCCACGATGTCCCCCGTGACGGTGGAGGTGTGCGTGAAGGTGCCGCGGTCGGCCGTGGCGCGGATGTTCCAGCGGATGTCCCCGTCGAGGACCAGCTCGCCGTAGGTCACGCCGACGTAGGTGGCGTCGAGCGACCAGACGACGGACCACGTGTCGGCGCTCGTGAGCGTGATCGTGTAGTCCCCGTCGACCTGCACGGTGCCCGTCCAGCTCCCCGGGCCGTCCACCGTGCCGTCGAAGCGCCCGCCGGCGGCCTCCTCGTACCAGCTGAGGCCCTTGGCCGTAGCCTCGGAGAGCCCCGCGGTGTCCTCCCCGTCGGGCGCGGAGAACGCGTAGATGGCGGCGTAGGTGTCGGCGTTGACGCTGGAGACGGCCTCGTACACGACCCCGGCCTCCGCTGGCGTGAAGGAGCCGGGCCCGCAGCCGATCGCGCAACCGAGGGCACCGCCGAGCCCGCACCGGATCCCGCGGGAAACCCCGCGATCGATCACCCTGCCGAGCATCCCGACCTCCAGGCGCATCTTAGCGCGTGTCGGGCATGTCCTCTCCGGCGTGTGTAAGACACCAGTGGATCCATGGTTGAAGGTGCAGGTTGGAGGCCACGTTGCCCGACACGGTGCTGGTCCTCGTGGCCCCTGAGTTCGACGACCTCGAGGTCTGGTATCCACGGCTGCGCCTGGAAGAGGCCGGCTACACCGTGCGTTTCGCCGGCCTCGGGGAGGACGAGTATCGGGGCCGCGGAGGCCTCACCTGCACGGCGGACGGCACCGTGGCCGACTTCCCGGTCTACGACCTCGCCGGCGTCGTGATCCCCGGCGGCTGGGCGCCCGATCGGCTCCGTCGTGATCCAGAAGTGCTCGAGCACCTCCGCACGCTCGACCAGCTGGGCCGGATGATCGCGTGCATCTGCCACGGCGGCTGGGTGCTCATCTCGGCCGGGCTGGTCCGCGGGCGGCGCCTCACGTCCACGGCCGGGATCCGGGACGACCTGGTCAACGCGGGCGCCCACTGGACGCAGGCGCCGGTCGTGATCGACCGGAACCTGGTGACCTCTCGGCTCGCCCGCGATCTTCCGGCCTTCGGGCTCGCGATGATCGAGGTGCTCGCGGCGCAGACGGCGTCCGAGGAGTCCGACGCCCCGGATCCCAGCCTGCCGGACGACGAGAGCACCTGAGTCCGACGGACCCCGAACCGACCGTGACTAGTGGTGCCCGTGCCCGTCCGGCCCGTGGATGTGGCCGTGCTGGAGCTCCTCCGACGTGGCGTCGCGCACCGACAGGATGGTCACGTCGAAGTGGAGGGTCTCCCCCGCGAGGGGATGGTTCGGATCGATGAGGACGACGCCCTCCTCGACGCCGACGACCCACACCGGGAGGGCCTCGCCGGCCGGACCACGAGCGTGGAACTGCATTCCCTCGGCGATCTCCATCTCGGCGGGGAAGGACTCCCGGGGCACGCGCTGGGGCGGCACCTCCAGGCGCGCGCCGTAGCCGAGCTCGGGCGGCACCTCGACCTGGAGGTTGGCGCCGACCTCGGCCCCATCCAGCGCCGATTCCAGGCCCGGCACGATGTTCTGGTAGCCGTGCAGGTAGTCGATCTGCCCGCTCTCGATGACGGATCCGTCCGTCCCGGAGAGGGTGTACTTCAGCGACACGGCGCGGTCGGCGCCGATGGTGGAGGTCTCGGACATGGTCTGGCCCGGGGTGAGAGCGTTTCCGCCACGTGGACGGCCCGCCGACCGGCCACCGTGGATCGGCGGCGGCTGACGAGGCGCACGGTCTAAGATCCGCTCGGCGCCGCTGCCACCCGCCACGAGGCCGTCAGGAGCGGCGGCGCCGGACCATCACGCCGGCGAGGCCCACCAGCCCGAGCAAGGCGGCGGGCGACGCGGATCCGCTGGGGATCGACGTGCCGCAGGAACGGGCGGAGGTGGCGAAGGCACGCTCGACCTCGAGCGTCACGCCGTCGAACACGCGGGCGCCGTCATCCACGAGCACGGTGCGGACGCCGAGCGGAGCGTCCGCGCGAACGGTGTAGTGCACGCGGAGCAGCTGCGTCTCCGCGGTGTCACCCTCGACCTGCTCCACCGAGTCGACCGCGATCCCCACCCCGAGATCGACGGTGGGAAGGGCCTCCAGGCCGCCGACGAGCCGGATCTCGAGCTCGGCCTGGTCTCCCTGGCGAACCGCGTCCGGCTCGATGCCGGTGAGGCGAGGCCGCTCGACACCGGGGAGCACGAGGAAGGCGTCGGCGAGCGTGACGGTGTTGTCGCCCGACTGGAGCGTGAGGGTACGGGGACCCGGAGTGGCGTTTTCGGCCAGGAACAGGTCGACGAAGGCGCTGTCGACATCCCGGACGTCGATCGGCCCGATCTCGACGCCAGCGCCCAGATCGAGGCTCACCGTGCCGTCCACGAGGAGGAGGTAGGACCCCGAGATCCGCACCCGCACCGACTCGCCCGGCCACGCGGTATCCGGCCGAACGGCGCCGAGCGTCGGGAGCACGCCATCCACGACGAGGACGGAGGAGATGTCCCCCGGGCCCTCTTCGAAGATGGCGCGCACCGCGTAGGACTCCAGGGCGCCCAGGAGCGGCGCGTCGGCGTGCGGCTCCGTTACCTCGAGCACGGCGAGCCCGCCCCGGAGCACCTCGTACCCGACCACCTCGTGGGCGGACATCGGCGCGGACCAGGACAGCGGGACCGTCGCGCCGACGACACGCCCGCTCGGACCGGTCAGCCCGGTCGGCGCCGGGAGGTACACGCGGAAGGTCAGCTCGGAGTCGGCCGGCTCGCGGCTCGTGTTGAGGCCATCGGAGGCCCGGACCCAGTACGAGACTTCGGTGTCCGGCAGGTGCGGGGGGATCTCCCCTCGCCACGTGCCCGCGCCCGTCGGCTCCATCTGCGCGGAGCCCTCGACTCCGCCCCCCGACCACGCGAGGGTGACGGAGGAGACGATGGTGTCGTCCTCGACGGAGACCTCGACCGCGTAGGGCCCCGCGAGGTCTTCGGTGTCGGCCAGCTGGGAGAGGTCGGAGATGCGGGGCGGGGCCACGTCGCCGTCGTGAAAGGCCACGTTGTCGATGGTCCAGCCGTCACCCACATTGGCGAGGTCGGCCTCGAAGACGAACCGTACGCGGAGGTCGAGGGTGGACGGGGCCGCGGTGTCGACAACGGACAGATCGACCACCACGGGGCGCCAGCCGCCCGACGAGCCGACGAAGCCGGTCGAGGCCGGATAGCCGTAGAGCGGCGAAACCACCTCGAACCCGTTGCCGCTGTCGACCTCGATCCAGCCGCGATCCCCCGCCACGATCTCGTACCAGTGCTGAAAACACATCACGGGCCGCGCCACGCCCGTGAGATCGGGAACGGGGATCTCGAGGTAGTCGACCGTGTCGTTCAGGTAGTCCCGGGCGAGCCCGGTGCTCCACGCGTGCGTGCCGTCGAAGCCCGCGCCGGGGCCGTTCGCCACGCTTCCCCACTTCCACTGACCGGTGGCGCCCGTGGAGAGGAACGAGCCATCGTCCGATTGGAGGTCGTACACCTGGAAGGGGGCCGCCGCCGCCGTGCCGACCAGGAACCCCGGCACGCATTCGAGCGCGAGGGTGAGGAGGGCGAGGGGCGCGATCACGCGGCCTCCGTCGCCAGCGTGTAGAGGATGCTGATCGCGGCATCCGCCGCGGGGGCGACGTCGAACACGAGCGCGGGATCGACCCGATCGAGCTGCCATCCTCCGTCGACCCGTACGCCGTCGACCTCGACCCGCGCGGAGCCCTCGAGGGGCGTGCCGCCGAGCGGAAAGCGGGTCGGGTACTCCGCCGCGGCGCCGCCCAGGGCCCCGGCGACGACCGAGAAGTCGCTCGAGCAGAGGCTCTGGACGATGCCGCCGGTCGCTTCCGCCACGGCGATGTAACGGGCGGCGGTACGCGAGCCGCAGGCGCCCGGCACGTCCACCACGACCGCCGAGACGCGCGCCGCGCGCCCGCTGCGCGCCTCGTCGTCGGCGAGCACGGTGAGAAATGCGCTCGCCGGATCGAGGCCGAGCCAGAGGTCGCTCTGATCGTCCCCGTCCGACACGAAGATCACGTGCAGGCCCGCCTCGGCGCGGCGGAAGCCCCGGTTGAAGCCCTGCGCGTCCGCGAGCGCGAGCGACGCGGTGTGGAGCCCGGCTGCCGGCGGCGCGCTGTCCGCACCCACCTGGAGCGCGGAGGCGAGCACCTGCTCCGGCGCCTCGGTCGAGTCGGTGACGATCCACGGCCGGCCCCGCAGCACGCCCTCGTCGGCGGGATCGGTCGTCGTTACGCCGATCTGGTAGGCAAGACCGAGACCCCCGAGCGTGTCGAGGAACTCGGCGGCGGCGCCCGACAGGGCAGCCTGCTCGTCCGCCATGCTTCCGGTGCTGTCCATCACGAACAACACGTCGACCTCGGGCAGCGCGGCCTGCACGAAGCGCTCCTCGACCACGACGGGCGGCGCTGCCTCGACGTCGGGCGCCTGGACGACGTATTCGACGCATCCGGAGACCAACGTTGAAGCGAGGAGCCAGCGCACGAACACCCCCAGCGCCCCCCCGGAGGGGGCCGCGGCTATCCTGGCCGTATCCTGAACCTCGGCGGTAGGAAAGTCAAGCCGCACCGCCGAGGACTCTAGCCCTCCCCCTCCGAGAAGCGCCACACCTGGACCCGGGTGACTTCCTCCGCGCCACGGGCCACTCGGAACAGCCGGATGCGTCGGAAGCCCCAGGCGTTCAGCAGTCGGAACTCGAGCGACAACGACTGATACTCGTCCGTCGCGGGAGGGAAGCCGAGCAAGCCCAGCGCCTCGGTGCGGCGCACCGGCTCGGGGAGCGGCACCTCGATCATCTGGATCGTGTCCCCCGAGAGGCGCAGTGTCCCGCGCTCGAACACGAGCTCGCGGCCACCGGCGGGCACCTCCCGCTCCTCGATCACGGCGCCGAGCTGCTCCTCGACATCGGCGCGCGCCGACCGGTAGCTACGCCCGCCGAAGTGACGCGCATCGACGTAGACGCCCGTGGGCTTCACATAGGTGGCGTCGAGGTTCGCGGGGGTCACCCGGAGCTCGGCGGCGGCGCGGCGCGCGGCCACCTCCTCGGCGGTGGCCGGGGGCTCGACCGCGCGCAGCACGGTCTCCGGATCGGCGCAGGCGAAGAGGTAGGTCAGCAGCATCACGACGGCATGATAGCGCACCACAAGGCCGGCCACACCGCCGGCCACGCCGGGGCGTCCGACTTGGGTTAGATGCCCGGCCCATGCGAGTGACCGCCCTCTACTTCGCCACGTTGCGCGAGCGACGCGGCACCGGCTCCGAGGGGGTCGACCTTCCCGTCGGCACCACCGCGAGCGGTGCCTTCGCCCTGATCTTCCCCGGCCTCTCGCTGACCGTGGCCTACGCCGTCAACGAGGCGACCGTCGGGTCCGAGACGGTGCTCGTCGAGGGGGACGAGGTCGCCTTCCTCCCCCCGCTCGGGGGTGGCTGATGGTGATCCTCACCCCCTCGCCCCTGGACGTGCGGGCGCTCGAGGACGCCGCGCGAGCGCCGGAGAACGGGGCCCTCCTCACCTTCGCGGGGGTGGCGCGCGACGACGGGACACCCCCGCTCCGCGCCCTGTTCTACGAGGCCTGGCACGACGTTGCGCTCCGGGAGCTCGAACAGGTGGCGGCCGACACGCGGGCGCGCTGGCCGGGCGTCCGCGTCGCGATCGCCCACCGCACGGGTGAGGTCGCCGTGGGCGAGCCGAGCGTGATCGTCGTGGTCGGAGCCCCGCATCGGGACGTGTGCTACGCCGCCTCGCGGTTCGCGATCGACACGCTCAAGGCGACCGTGCGCATCTGGAAGAAGGAGATCTACGCCGACTCCTCGGCCTGGGTCGGTAACCGCCCGGGCTCCGCGGCGAACCAAGGCGGAGACGACACGTGAGGCCAGGCAACCATCAGCGGTTTCGTGACCTGCTCCCGGGGGACGTGTCCCGTCCCGACGTGAACCCCTACATCACCTCGCACCGCGAATTCGGCGACGAGATCGTCCCGGGATCCGAGGCTCCCGCGCTCAAGGAGAAGTGGCCCGAGGTCTTCGGCCGCGTGGCGCCCCTCCACCTCGAAGTCGGTTCAGGAAACGGGTTCTATCTTGCTGGAATGGCAGAGAAACACCCCGATCAGGACTGGGTGGGCGTCGAGATCCGCTACAAGCGAGTCGTGCTCGTCGCGAAGAAGCTGCGGGTGGCGGGCCTCAAGAACGCGCGTATCGTGCGTTACGACGCGCGCGCGCTGGACACGCTGTTCCCGCAGGGGGCGCTCGCGGGCGTACACATCAACCACCCGGACCCGTGGGAGCGCGAGTCCAAGCGCCACCACCGCCTCATCGATCGCGGGTTCATCGAGCTGATCACGGGCCTGTGCGCGCTGGGCGCCGAGCTGCGCCTGAAGACCGACTTCGGCCCCCACGTCAAGGCGCTGCTCCAGGCCTGCGAGGGCCTGCCCTGGGAGCTCGTGGGCGTGCGCACCGACGTGGACGTGCAGGGCTCCATCTGGAGCGACGACGTGGTGACGAACTACCAGCGCAAGGCGCGCGAACGCGGCTTGCCGGTCCACGCCGCCTGCCTGCGCCGCATCGCGAGCGGGAGCAGCAACACGAGCGCCGCGCCGCCCGACCCGCAGCCCCTGCCGCACCCGTCGAGCGCGGTGAGCGGCTCCTCCGTCGGGTCGGTCCCGAGCCGCCACTCGTCGACGTTGACGTAGCCGTCGCCGTCCGCGTCCTCCCCCGCGTCGTCACGGTGGGGATCGAGGCCGTTGTCCTCCTCCCAGCTGTCCCCCATCGCGTCGTGGTCGTCATCCGCGAAGAGGACGAAGTCGACGCCGGTGCGGCCTTCCGCGGCCGCGAGCGTGGTGATCGTCGCGTCCGTCTCGGCGAGGTGGTCCGGCCAGTACACGGTCACCCAGCCCGCGTCGCTCGGGCAGTAGTGCGCGTAGGAGGCCCGCAGCGTGTAGTCCGCCCCCGGGAGGCCCCGGATCGTGTACACGCCGTCGGCGTCGGTCACGCCCACCTCGGTGTTCTCTCCGCCGGTGGCGCTCGCGTAGACGTAGGCGCCGTAGATCGGCTCGCCGTCGTCCCCGCGTACGGTGCCGGAGAACGACGCGCCCGCGGGCATGTCGACCGTGAGCGCCGTGTCGCCGTCGACGAGGATGGCGAGCGGCTCGCCCGCGTCATCGCGCAGATAATCGTCGGTGAGGCCCACGTCGGCGCCGTAGACGGCGAGGAAGTACGTGCCCGGATGGAGCGCCTCGATCGTGAGGAGCCCCGCCTCGTCCAGGGAGCCGCCCCGCCCGACCGTCATCGTGTCGTTGTAGAGGAGCACGGAGGCCTCGGACAGGTCACCCGAGCCGGTCAAGGTGATGGAGAGGGAGCTCGGCGCGCCCAAGGCGAGATCGACGCCGGACGCCATCTGCCCCTCTTCGGGGACCGACACGCGCTCGCCGGGACGATCGGCGTCCGGGTAGTAGGTGGTGGCGAGGCCGTCCGAGGAGGCCCACGCGGTCACGTCTCCAGGGGGAAGGCCATCCGCGACGTAGGTGCCCGCGCTGTCGATGGCGACCGACAGCACCTGGGAGGGGCTGTAGACGAAGACCGTGCCCGAGGCCACGGGGCCGTCGGGGCCGCTGACGGTACCGGTCACCGTGATCCCGTCGAGCAGGGGCTGGTCCTCCGCGTCTTCCCGCTCGCCGAGCAGGATGTCGAAGAGCGCGGCGCTCTCCTCGTCGTACGTCGGGGCGAGGTACTGCCGCGGGTAGCCGCCGGCGGCGACATAGGCCGCGTAGGGCTCGGACTCGCCGGGATCGCTGTCGAGGCCGACCACGGTGAAGACGCCGTCGGCGTCGGTCGAGGCGAGGCGGCTCACGAGCGACGAGCGCTCCGACTGCCCCAACGCCAGCACCTGGGCGCCGACCACTGGCGCACCGTCCGTGGCGAGGAGCCGACCCGTGAGCGAGCCGCCCTCGGGGAGGGCAAAGTCGAGATCTCCGATGATGGCGGCGGTCCCGACCTCGACGACGTCGGCCGCGCAGAAGTCCCAGGTGTCGGGGAGGAAGCGGTCGACGCGCGGGTCTCCGTCGGGCGGCATGGCGCGCAGACGGTACCGACCGGGCGGGACGGAGCCCAGGAGGAAGCCGCCGTCGGTGGTGGTGCGGGCGCTCGCGTAGTTCAGCCGCGCGTCGTAGGCGACGACGTCCACGGACGGCACGGGGGCTCCGTTCGCGTCGAACACCGTGCCCGAGAGCGTGGCGGCCATGGCCCCCGGGAGCAGCGCCATCGGGAGAAGCCCTGGCGAGAGCAGCAGGATCACGGAGACCTCCGGGGGGAGTCGGCGAGCGCCTCGGGGAGCCCTCCGGAAGACGGGGGCGTGGACACGGCGGGGCTCGCGTCCGCGTCGGGAAGGACCACGGGGACGCCATCCGGTGGAAAGCAACGGACGCGCCAGCCCGCACGGAGGAGCGCGGACGCTGCCGCGGGGATCGACGCCGGCGCGCCGCCGGCTCCCGGATCCGAGGGGACCCGCACGAGGTGAACCTCGACGCGGTCGGGCCGAAGCCCCCACCAATCCAGCACGTCGAGAACGCCGCCCCCCCGGGCGCTCGAGCAGGCAGCCAGCACCACGGCCGTCGTCGGGTCCTCCCGCGCGGCGAGGCGGATCAGGCTCAGCGCGGCCGTCGCCTCCGGTCCTTCGGGCTCCGGGCGCGCAGACCGGCAGAGCCAGGCGGCCACCGCCACGACGCCGAGGAGCGACGCCGCGCCGACGAACCACCCGGGACGGCCCGCCGCGAGAGAGAGGAGCGCGACCCCGATCATGCCGAACGCGCAGAGCGGGAGCCGCGGCGCGAGGCGCGCTCGGTCGGTCGAGGCCACGACGATCCGTCGTGTAGCGGGGGTGCATGGACGAAGCACGAGCGACCAGCACGGGCGCTTCGGGAGGAGCACGTCCAGGGATGGGGCGCCGATGGCGCGCAGGGCGCTCGAGAGCGCGATCACCACCAGCAGCCAGAGGCCGGCGTCCAGCCCCGCCGCCGCCGCCGCGAACGCGACGAGGGCGGCGCAGGCGTGCGCGATGTCCCCGCCATGCAACGGGGCCGCGGCGACGTGCCCGAAGAGCCGCGCGCCAGCGAGACCGCTACTCCGGGCGCGCCGCAGCAGGTTTTCGAGAGCGAGGCGCTCGGTGGGGCCCCCGGGGTCGACGGGGAGGGCGATCGGCTCCGGTGCTCGGCTGGCACCGGCGTTCGCCGCGCCGATCGCGGCTCGTGCTGACGGCAAGAGACCCTCCGCGCTATACCTTAGCCCCGGCGCGACCCGGCGTCGCCCCGGTACCCGTGCTTGCGGCCCATGGTCGACTTCCTTACCATCGCATTACATTTCGAAAGGTGGACGCACGATGCGTTTCCGGGGTCAGGATTACACCGGCAAGGGCCAGACGATCGCGATCGTGGACAGCGGAGTCGATGTCCGTGACCCCCGGCTGACGAACGCCGAAGTGATCGGGATGGGAATCTCCATGAGCGCGACGGCCCACGTGCTGATCGCCGGGGACTACGCGGACGAGAACGGGCACGGCACGGAGATCGCGGCGGCCATCCACAGCATCGCGCCCGACGCCAAGCTTCTCTGCATCAAGATCATGGACGCCCGGCTGCGCACCAGCGCCGACCTGATGGCGGCCGGCATCGAGCTCGGCTCCCGAAACGGCGCTGGCATCATCAACCTCTCCCTCGGCACGCCGAACATGGGCAAGGCGTTGTTGCTGCGCGATTGTTGCGCGCTCGCCGTCGAGCAGGGATCCATCGTCCTCGCGGCCGCGCACCCGAAGGGCGAGCGCGCCTACCCGGCCGACCTCCCGGAGACCGTCGGCGTGGCCAGCCACCCGGACTGCCCGATCGAGAAGTACTACTTCTTCGCCCCCCACCGTTTCCCCGCCAAGCAGTGGGGCGCGCTCACGGGCAAGTTCCTCACCCACGGGAACTCGATCCTGCCCGACGGCCGCCGCGGCGGATACCGCGGCTCGGGCCTCGCGACGGCGTATCTCTCGGGGCGCGCGGCCTGCCTCCGTGAGGCCCTCGCCGGAGAAGGGGCGCAACAGGTGATCGAGGTACTGCGCCAGTCCGCGCTGACCCCGGTGCCCGAGATCGGGTACGCCTGACCTCGATTCTGCTCGCTCTCCTCCCGGCCGCCCACGCCAGTCCGGCGGAGATTTTTGGGTTCGGCGCCCGCAAGATGGGGCGCGCGGGCGGAGGTGTGGCCGTCGATGACGGCGCGGAGAACGTGCTCCTCAACCCCGCCGCGCTCGCGGGCCGCGCCTACCCCGAGCTGTCCCTCGGGTTTCTCGGCGCGGAGATGGCCTTCTCCGACCTGCCGCCCCTCACCTGGGACACCAACCGGGATGGCCTGCTGAACGGCAACGACGCTCCTCTCGAGCTCGATGCCAGCTACGATCCCGTCCAGGCCGTGATCATCGGGGCCACCCGCCCGATCGGGCCCACGCTGGGGGTGGGCTTCGGCCTGCTCGTCCCCGTGCAGCGAATCCTCCGCCTGTCGACCTTCGAGCCGGCGCTGCCGACCTACTTCATGTACTCCAACCGCGTGCAGAGCTACGAGCTCGGGTTGGGCGTGGGTTGGCGCCCCTGGGGCGGCCTGGCGATCGGAGGCGGCGTCGCGATGATCCCTCGCGCTCGCTACAGCCTCGACGCGACGCTCGACCTCACGGTGTCCGCCGCTTCGGAGGGAGACGGCGCGAGCGACGTGGTCGCGATGGGCCTCGACGTGCACCACATGCAGCTCGACCTCATCCCGGGATTCTCGCCGCACCTCGCCGTCCATTGGGACGCGGGGAAGGCGGTGCCCGCGCTGCGGGGGCTGATGCTCGGGGCCTCCTGGCGCGGCGAAGCTGGCCTCCCGGTCGATGTCGAGATCGATCTCCAGATCAACGCCGGCACCGAGGAGCTCGATGATCTCGACGAGATCGTGCTCCCGCTCGTGATGGCGATCCAGCTCGGCGTGTACGACCACTACGTGCCGGAGCAGTGGGTCGGCGGCGCCGCGTACACGCTCGCCGACACGCTCACCGTGTCGGGTGAGGTCCGGTGGACCCGCTGGGATCGGATGCAGGTGAGCATCGCCCACGTGGCCGCCTCGACGGTGAAGGGCGCCGCGATCGACTTCGGCGACAACCCCATCTCGGACGGCAACCCCACCGACATCACCATGCAGCCGACGCTCTCGCCGCGCGTCGGTCTCGACCTGCGCCTGCCGGGCATCGACGGGGGCAAGCACCTGGGCGACATCCGGTTGCTCACCCGCGGCGGGTTCGGCTACGAGCCCACCCCGCTCGTCAGCCAGACGGCGGCCTCCGCGTTGCTCGACTCCGATCGGGTCATCTTCTCCGTCGGCGTCGGCGTCGAACACGACGATCCGTTCCGACGCGTCATCGATCGGGCGGCCGACACCCGTCGGATCCGGCTGGATGGCTACTTTCAGTACCACCTGCTCGCGTCGGGTGAGCTGACACGGCCCGAACCGCAAGAGCCGACGCCGGGTTACCCGGTCGGCGGCTCCGCGATCCCCATCGGAGGTCACCTGCTCGCGGCAGGGCTGCAGTGGAGCCTCGAGTACTGAATGCCGTCCTCCCTCCTCTCCCTCACCCAGTGGGCTCGAGCGCTCCGCGCGGCGGACATCCCGCATGACGTGCTGCGGCTCGCCCGCCTCCAACACCTGGGCGCCGCCGGAGCGGCCCGCGCCTCCTTCGCAACACCCGAGGGCGCGCGCCTCGCGGCCGGACTCGCGCCGGGGACGGCGGCCGTCGTCGGGGGCGGCACCGCTTCGCCGAAGGCGGCGGCGGCGGCCCACGCGGGCCTCACCGCGCTGCACGAATACGACGACTACCTGCTCGCCGGCCGCACCAGCCTCGCCGCGGTGCCCGCGGTGTGGGCCTCGGCCGCGGGCCACACCGTCGAGGAGCTGCTGGTCGCCACGGTGATCGGCAACGAGATCGGCGGGCGCATCGGCCTCGCGCTGCTCCTGGGCCCTCGCCACACGCGGACGGACACGTTCGTGCCCGCCGCGGGCGCCGCCGCCGCCGCCGCATGGCTCGCCGGCCTCGACGCGGACGCGATGGCGCGCGCCATCAGTGTCGCCCTCCAGCAGGGCAAGCGGCTCACCCCCGCCGACGCCGCCGCCGATCCCGCCGCGGTGGGCGCTCGAACCGCGCAGGTCGCGATGGACGCCGTCGGCCGCGCCCGCACCGAGGGGAGCCTCGATCTGCTCGACGAGGGCAGCGCCTTCTACGGTCCCCTCTCCCAGCAGCCCCTCCACGGCGCCTACGGCGGCCTCGGCCGCACCTGGCTCACCCGCACCCTCGTGATCAAGCCCGAGGCGGTGATGACCTGGGGCGGCGTCGCTGTGCAGGGCGTCAACGAGATCCTCAAGCGTCACATCAAGGCCTCCGACAAGCGGCTCCGCGCCGAGCAGGTCGAGCGGATCGAGATCCGCGTCGGCATGTTGCCCTGGGCGATGGACCACGCCGCGATGGGGGTCGAGCGCTCGCCCGTCGCGTCCTCCTGGTCGCTCAAGCGCGCCGTCGGCGTGCTGGTCGCCCGCAACGACCTGCGCCCCCAGGACCTCACCCCCGAGGCCCTCGCCGAGAAGGCGACCGAGATCGAGCACGTGGCCTCCCGGGTCGAGGTCGTGCACGACTGGGCGCTGTCCGTCTCCACGGTCGAGGGCTTCACCCGCGTGCTCGGCCCGCTGTTCGCGGGGCTCTCCCCCATGCAGCTGCGGCAGGTCCGCACCCGCCTGGTGGAGGCCGGCGGCTGGCCCCAGTGGCACCGCGGCGACCTTTGGCCGATGCTGCGCGCGCGCCCGGACCGGGTCGTCCGCAACCTGCAGGCCACCGGCGGGGACCTCGGCGACATCGACCTGACGACGTTCCGTTGGCAGTTGCCGGTGGAGATCAAGCTCTACACCACGCGCGGCGGATGGTGGCCGGAGCGCCGCGCCCTGCCCACCGGCAGCGTGGCTACCGGGGACATCGAGGCGGTGGCCCTCGCCAAGCACGGGGGCGCCAACGCGGCCGAGCTCGCGGGCGCGGACCCCCAGTCGGACGGCTCGACGTGGGTGAAGGAGCTCCTCGCGTGATCCCCGATATCCTGTCGACCCTCGCGGCCATGGTGCACGGCGGCGCGTTGATCGCCTTTGCCCTGCTCATCAACCTCCGGCGCGCCATCCCCCGCGTGACGGACGAGGATGTCATCCGGGTCTACCGCGCCTTCGGCGGCGGCTTCGGTGTCTCGCTCGGCGTTCTCATCTTCTCCAACATCTGGATGTGGTGGCGTGACCTCGGCGCCGGTCGCGGCCTGCCCGACGCGTTCTCGGTGCCATGGGACGACACGCTCACCGTCGCGCGGCTGCTCACCTTCGGCGCCTTCTGGATCAGCTACATCTGGCTCGAGATCTGGACCCTCGATCCGCTGCGGCTGCTCGACTCCGGCGAGATCAAGGACCGCGCGGCGTACACGCGCTCGGTGGACCAGGTGGCGGTCCACATCGGCATCAACGCGGGGTTGTTCGCGCTGGTGGTCGGGATGAGCGTATGGGGCGCCCGGCCCTGACTCGAGATGCCACGCATCACCGCCACCACGCTGCCCGTCCCGCGGATCACGCCCGCCCAGCGTGATGCGATGTGGGCCGTGTTCGAACATTATTACGACGACGTGACGCGCGCGCGCTTCGACGCCGACTTGAACGAGAAGGACCACGTGATCCTGCTGCAGGACGGTCCCACCGTGCGAGGGTTCTCCACCGTATGCACGCGCCCGTTCCAAATCGGGGATCGTCGGATCGTGTCGGTGTACTCGGGTGACACCGTCATCGATGATCGATACCGCGGACAGACGGCGTTGCAACGTGCATTTTTTTGGTACGTCGTACGGGCCCGGGTGCGCAATCCGACCCGCCTCGTGGTCTGGTTCCTGGTCTCCAAAGGCTACAAGACCTACCTGCTGCTCGCGCGCAACTTCGCGAGCTTCTGGCCCCGTCGCGAGGCGACGACCCCGGATTGGGTGCGCGCGCTCATCGTCACGATGGCGAGGGACCGCTTCGGGGACAGCCTGGACGAGGGTGCGCTCGTTCTCCGCGTGGCGCACGGGAGGCTCCGGGGGGCGGTCGCCCCCATCGTGGGCCTGGTAGACCCGGATATCCGCTACTTCGCCGCGGCCAACCCAAACCACGCCGCGGGGGAGGAGCTCTGCTGCGTCGGCCTGGTCGACGCCGGCTTCCTCCTCGGCTTCCCCCTGCGCGTGATGCGCAAGCTCCTCACCGCGCGCCCAGGAACAAGGTGATGAGCACCTTCCAGTAGCGCACGTGATCGAACCCGAACCCGCCCATCGCGGGTTGGGCGTGGTCGAGGTGAGGGAGGAGCAGGTGCGGGAGCCCTGGCCACACCAGGTCCTCCAGGTAGAACTGGCCGTCGTGCGCGCACCCCGGGCGGATCTCCCCGAGGCGCTCGTGAAAGGCGTCGAGCCAGGCCGTGGGCCGGCTCGACCAGGAGGCGGTCTGCCAGACCGGGTACGCTCGGGGGGTGGCGTCGAGCGCGGCGATCAGGGCGGCGAGCGGGGACTCGGTGAGCTCGTTGCCTCCGGGATTCGCGCCGATGAGCGAGAGCCCCGCGCGCTGAACCGCCTCGGCCGCGCGGCGATGGGGCCGCGGGAGGCTGTCCTGATGCCGGCGCAGGATCAAGCTCTCGAGCACGGCGGACGAGCCGCGCGGGGTCTGGCTCATGAGCACCCCGACGACGCGTGCCGCGACGTCGGGCCGCGCGTCGGCGAGGCGGAGGCACTCCAGACCGCCCTTGGAGTGGCCGCAGAGCAGGAGGGGAGTCCCCTGCCCTACCGAGAGGCCCCTGGCGAGCAGATCGACGTTCGTGGCGACGGGGGCGCCGCTGTCCGTGCGCGCGATGGACGCGTCGACCCCGAGGGCCTGGAGCGCCCGCACGGGAGCCACGAGGTTGCCGGGCATCCAGTTTCCGAGAAAACCGCGCACGAAGGCGACACGGACGCCGCGCGTGGCGGCGATCACCGATGCATCGAGCTCCGCCGCCGGCCACGCCCAGGCGTCGGCGAAGGCCGCGAACAGGTCGTCGGAGAGGGGCGGAAGCGGCGGCGTGTCGGGATAGAGCCGAGCGTAGTCTCGGAAGTCACCGTCCTGTCGGTCGCGCGGGTGCCACACGCGACGGAGCTAACCGGTTACCCGCCGGCGATGAGTTTCGAGCCGCAGAGTTTCGAGCCGCAGAGCCCGCTGCCCTCGGTGGAGCCCGCGTACCGCGGGCTCGGGCGATATGGCCGTCAGAACGTGGCGGTCTGCGTGGCGCAGCTCGTTGCCTGGGCGGCCCTGCTCACCGCCATCGACCGATCGCCGTCGCCGTGGCTCACGCTTCCTCTCGTCTTCGCGTTCTGCGCCGTGATGCAGGGCGTGTTCACCCTGATGCACGAATACTTCCACAAGAACGCGCACCGGTCCCCCGCCGCGAACTACGTCATCGGCGTGGTGGGCGCGCTGCTGTTCGGCACCTCGGCCACGCTCCACCGGATCAACCACTGGGGCCACCACGTCCGCAACCGCACGAGCGCCGAGCGGGGGGAGTTCGTCCACCCCGGCGAGAGCTACGGTGGAAAGGTGCTGCTGTACTACTTCGCGACGATGGGTGGGCTCTGGGTGTCGGGCATCCTGTTTCCCATCGCCAGCCTGCTCATTCCCTATCGCTCGGTGACGTGGCTCCGGGCGAAGGCCGAGTTCAATACCTACTCGGCCGCGTTCGCCCAGTTCGGGCCGCGTGACTGGGCGAGGATGCGGGTCGAGGCGCTGCTCCTGATTTGTTTCTGGGGCGCCATCATCGGCTGGGGCCCGTGGCGATGGCAGACACTGGCGATGGCGTACGCCGCGTTTGCGTACCACTGGTCGGTGTTGCAGTGGATCTACCATCTGCGCACCCCCATCGATGTCATCGAGGGTGCCTACAATCTGCGCGTCCCGACGCCGGTCGGCCAACTCTGGCTCAACTTCAACTGCAACCTGACCCACCACCGCCACCCCGCCCTCCCCTGGCAGGAGCTGCCGGCGCACACGGACTGGAAGGAGTCCCAACCCCTCTGGTATCGGTACGGGCTCATGTGGCGGCCCCCGGTCCCCTTCCCCGACGAGTACTCGTCGCTCGAGAAGCGCTACTTCTGATGCCTCTCTCGACCGCGCTCCTCCAGGCCGGCTGGCTCGCGTCCCAGGCCCCCGCGTGGGCGCGGTTCGTTCGGGCCACGCGTGACGTGCGGGCGGCCCAACACAGCCGCCTGCTCTCCCTCCTGGCGGTCACCTCCCCCTCCCGCTACGGCCGCGCCGTCGGTCTCGACCGCGTGGATGGCCCCACGTCGTTCCAACGCCTCCCCATCGTCGATCACGCCGACCTGTCCCCGTGGATCGATCGGGTGGCCGCGGGCGAGCCCGACGTGTTCACCACCGAGCCGGTCGAGATGTTGGAGCGCACGGGTGGCTCCTCGGGCGCGGCGAAGCTCGTGCCGTACACACGGAGGCTCCGCGCGGAATTCGCCGAGGGGGTCGGCGTGTGGATGGTCGACCTTCATCGGCGCGTCCCGACGCTCGTGGGCGCGAAGAGCTACTGGTCCGTGTCGCGCGCGGTGCGCCGCTCGGAGACGACGGTGGGGGGCCTCCGCGTCGGTTTCGACGTGGACGCGGAGTACTTCGGGCCGCTCTCGCGATGGGCGATCGGCCGGATGATGGCGGTGCCGGGGACCGTGGCGCAGAGCCCCGACATCGAGGCCTGGCGCCGGGCCACCGCCGGGCACCTGTTGGAGGCCGACGACCTCGGCTTCATCTCGGTGTGGAGCCCGACCTTCCTGACGCGGCTGATGCAGTGGATCGGGGACCATCGGGACGACCTCGTGCTCTCTCCCGCCGCGCGTGCCCGCCTGGATCGGGCCTGGAACGGCAGCTCCCTCGACGGGCCCACGCTATGGCCCCGGCTGAGGGTGCTCTCCGCGTGGGCGGATGGGTTCGCCGCCGCACAAGTGGGCGCGATGCGGGCGCCCTTCCCGGGGGTGGGGTTCCAACCGAAGGGCGTCCTCGCCACGGAGGGCGTCGTGTCGTTTCCCTTCGGTGGCCTGGCGGGCGCCGAGGCCGAGGGGGGCGTGCTCGCCGTCACCTCCCACGTCCTCGAGCTGCGCGATCTCGCCCACGGGCGCGTGATCTGGCCCGAGGACGCGCGGGTGGGCGGGCGCTACCAGCCGATCCTCACCACCGGCAACGGGTTCGTCCGGTATGCGCTGCCCGACGAGCTCGAGGTGGTCGGGCATCTCGGCCAGGTGCCCCGGGTGCGGCTCCGCGGCCGGCTCGATCGCGGATCGGACCTGGTCGGCGAGAAGCTCACGGCGGCCTTCGTGGCGCGGGCCCTCGCGGCGGTGTGGTCCGCGACCGGGGTGATGCCCGGCTTCGCCATGCTCGTCCCCGCTCCCGGCCCGGATCGCGAGGGCTACATCCTCGTCCTCGACCGGGAGGTGCCCGCCGCCGCGGTCGATCGCGCCCTCCGCGCCGGCGCCCAATATGGATACGCGCGGGACCTCGAACAGCTCGCGCCCGCCAGGGTCCACGTCGCGCCGGACGCGTGGGCGCGCTGGGAGGCCGCGCTCGAGCGGCAGGGCCTCACCCTGGGCGATCAGAAGCCGCTCGCGCTCGAGGTGCGCCCCGCCGTTGTGCGCGCGCTCCTCGCGCGGTAGAGCGCGGCGATGCGCGACACGAGCGGCCGGATCGCCGAGAGTTGGTATGCCGCGGGCACCAGCGCCGAGCTCACCCCGAAGGCCCCGATCGCGCGCACGGTGCTCGGGGAGCGCCTCGTCCTCTTTCGCGACGCCGCGGGGGGCGCGGTGGCCCTCACCGACCGGTGCTTGCATCGCAACGCGCCCTTGTCGGCCGGGGCGTGCTTCGAGGGCAGGATCGGGTGTCCCTACCACGGCTGGACCTACGACGGATCGGGCCGCCTCGTCGGCATCCCCGCCCAGCCGAAGGACGCTCCGGTGCCGGCGCTGTCGGTGCCCTCCTGGCCCACGGTCGAGCGCTACGGGCTGGTGTGGGTGTGGATGGGCCGCGGTGCCCCGCGCGGCGAGCCCTTCCCGATGCCGTATTGGGACACCCCCGGTTGGCGCGCCTACTACATGGTGACCCCTTTCGAGAACGGCGTGACCCAGCTGGTCGAGAACTTCATGGACGTGCCACACACGGTGTTCGTCCATCGAGGTTGGTTCCGGAGCGAGGCGCGCCGACCGGTACGGATGACGGTCGAGCGAACGGACGCAAGTGTGCTCGTGACCTATCACCAGCCGGACGACAAGATCGGCTTCTCCAGCCTCCTCCTCAACCCGACCGGCGAGCCGATGACGCACACCGACCGGTTCTACATGCCCAACACGACGCGGGTGGACTACCAATTCGGAGCTCGCGGCTTCGTGATCACCAGCACCTGTACCCCCGAGACCCCCTTCCAGACCCGCGTCTACACGCTCATCTCCTACAACCTCGGCTCGCGCCTGGTGTCGCGCCTGATGCTCCCGTTTCTCGGCCGGTACACCCGGCGTGTCATCGAGCAGGACGTGACCATCATGGCGCTGCAGGGCGGGAACCTGCGCGCGCACGGAGCGGAGGCCTTCCACCACGCCGAGGCCGACCTGCACCATCGCTGGATCGAGCTGCTCCGCGACCGGGCACGAGCGGGCGAGGATCCGCCGGAGCCCGAGACGCGGGAGGCCGGGTTCTGGATTTGAGCGGGGCTGTCTAACCGGGGGACGAGCGGGCCAACAACAGCGCACCCAACGCGCTCCCCGGCCGCGCATCCCGATCGGGGAACGTGGCGGGGAGCTCGAACCACGGCACGTCCGCGCGGGCATGATGCTCGCGGTGGTAGTGGATGTTGTACGGCCAGAGCACGAGCCGGCCGAACAAGCCCGGCGCCCAGGAGTAGGAGACCCCCTCGGCGCCGTGCTCCGCGAAGGACCGCACCTTCTGGATGGCCTGGGTGAGCGTGACGAGCGGCAGGAACCAGGCGATCGCGACCCGCAGGGCAAGGTCGGGGGCCTGCCACGCGAGCGCGGCGCCGACCCCGTAGAAGATCGCCGCCAACAGGAAGAACTCCGGGTACACCACTACCGCGGGCAGGCGAAGGCGGGGGTTGGGCGCGAGCCGCTCCCGCGCGTAGCGGAGCCCGGTGGCGACGTTGTTCCAGAGGAACAGATCGCCGAGGAGCTGGCGCGCCAAGGCCCCCGCCGGCAACGGTTGGTAGGCCCAGGGTTGCCCGGCGTAGAGGAGCAGCCGCTCGGGGTCGCGCTCGGTGCCGAGGTGCTGGTGGTGCACGAGATGCAGCGAGCGATAGATATGGATGGGGAGGAGCTGGGGCAGCCCCACGAACACGTTGATGAGCAGATCGTTGAGGCGGCGCGGGCGGGCGATCAGCCCGTGCACGGCGTCATGGTAGAGGATGAACAACGCGTGCTGGCGGGTCGCGATGATGACAATCCCCACCACCGTGAGCAACGGATGCCACACCCCGACCACCAGGGCAAGCGTGCCCCAGGCGACCGCGGCCTCCACACACAAGGCGCGGAGCGTCGGGCCTGCTACGTACACACGAGATCCATGTAGGAGGCCCAGCCGGCGATCGCGGGCACGGCGATGGGCCCCCCCGGCGTGAAGTCCGGGGAGAACCAGGGCTCACAGGTGACACCCCCACCCGAGAACGTCACGGACCAGGTGCCGGGAGGAAGGTTGAAGGCCCCGCCCGAGCCCGAGCTGCTCGTGGCGTCCAATTCGGGGTCGGGCAGGCCGCCGCTCGCCTGGTAGAAGGTCACCGCGCCCGGCGCGTCGATGGTGAACGTGACATCGGGCACCCGATCGAACGCTCCGTAGTCGGGGCCCGCCCAGAGGATGAACATCACGTGGCCCAACGTGGGGTCGAACTCCGTGTCGACGCGGCTCGTCATGGTGTCCACCAGGGCCGAGGGCATCAGGGTCTTCTGCCACTCCTGGGCGACGTCCGTGTGGTGGAGATACGCGGTGCGCAGGTGCTCCGGCTTGTCCATCGTGACGACCACGTCCGCCGCGACGGGCAGCGGCTCGAGCAGGAAGTCGCCGTTCGAGGCGGAGGTGACACAGGCCACCTCGAGGTCGAGGCCGCAGATCGACACGTCACCGAGGCCGTCACCGAGGAGCGAGACCACCTTTCCGAACGCCGCCGCGCCGTCTCCGCTGGCGGGCGGCCCGTCATAGGTTCCGGTGCACGCCACGAGGGACAGGAGCCAGATCATGGTCCGGAGCTTAGCCGAACGACCGCACCCCCGTAGCCCCGCGGGCGACACGCCGATCGAGGGTGCGCTGGTCGACGGCGCGCTGGTCGGCCTCGTCCTCTGGGCGCTCGAGTGCGGCGCCATCGCCGCGCTCAACGCGGGCGTGGGCGGCCTCTCCGTGCTGCGCGCGCTCGCCGACGATCTCGCGGCGTGGGGCCTCGCGTATCTCCTGTTCGGGGCCGCGGCGGGCCTCCTCGCGCGGACGAGGGCGGGCCCGTGGGGCGCCGGCCTCCCGTGGCTCGTGCTCGTGGCGCTGGCGGATCCCGCGGTGGCGCCGCGCGCGGTCTACGGCGTGCTCGTGGTCGTCGCGGTCGGGGCCGTCTGGGCGCTCCGGGGGCGTGCGGCAGGCCTTCGCCGCGGCATCGTCGTGGTCGTCCCCCTCGCGCTCGTCTCGCTGGCGGTGAGGGTTCCCGAAGCCCCTCCCCTCGCCGGCGTGGCCGGCCCGGGCCCGAACGTCGTCCTCCTGGTCGTGGACACGCTCCGCCGCGACCACGTGGGCGCCTACGGCTACGCGCGCGACACGACGCCCCACCTCGACGCGCTGGCTGGCCAGGGCGTCCGCTTCTCGCGCGCATGGTCCACCTCGTCGTGGACCCTCCCCGCCCACGCCAGCCTGTTCACCGGGCTCCACCCGTCCGTGCACGGCGCCATCGAGGCGCACCCCCGCCTCGAGTTGGGCCCCGCGACGCTGGCCGGCGCCCTCGATCGTCGCGGCTACCGCACGGTCGGGCTGTCGGCCAACGCCTGGGTGTCGGGCGGCACGGGCCTCGACCGCGGGTTCGAGCGCTTCGCGTTCCTCGGCGATCAGGGGCTCGTCAGCCAGCTCCTCCTCCCACTTTGTTTCGCTCGTCCCCCGGATCTGGGCGGACGGGCGCTCACGAAGGCCGCAACCGCGGCGATCGAGGAGGCCGCGAACGCCGGCGAGCCTCTCTTTCTCTTCGTGAACTACCTCGAGGCCCACGAGCCGCTGGGCAGCCTCCCCGAGGAGGCCCTCTCGCGCTTCTCGCCCACCCCGCTCGATCCCACGCTGGGCCGCGCGTGGCTGCGCGACATGCCGCGCTCCTGGAGCCGCTGCACCGACGGATCCGTCGGAGAGCTGCGCTGCCGCGACGGCCTCTACCGCGCCTCTCCCGACCGGGTCCGCGGCGTGGTGGACCGCTACGATGCCGGGATCGCCTACGTCGACGCGCGCATCGGCGAGGTGTGGGCCGCGGTCGAGCGCGCGGGGTTGGACGACGACACCCTCTTCGTCGTGACCTCCGACCACGGGGAGCACGTCGGTGAGGACGGACGGCTCGGACACATGGTGTGGCTGGACGACGCGTTGCTGGAGATCCCCCTCGTGGCGCGGTTCCCGCGGCGGTTCGGGCCGGGAACGGTGGATGACACACCCGTGGACCTCGCCTGGCTGCACGATTGGATCCTGGCCTCGGTCGACGGCGCCGAACCTCCCCGCGCACCCGATCCGCGCGCCGAGGTGCATCCCCACGCGCCCACGACCATCGCGTCCTGGGAGGCCCTCTACGGGGACGACTTCGGGCCGGCCGCCACGCTCCGGCGCGCGGTCACGAACGGTGCCGAGAGCGTGCGGCGCGACGGCGAGCGTGTCACGACGAACGCCGGCGCCCAAGCGACGAACGAGGACATCGCCTGGGTGGACGGAGGCGCGGATTCGCCCACGCCGGCGTCGGACGCGCCCATCGACCCAGCCACCCTCCGGGCGCTCGAGGCGCTCGGCTACGTGCGTTAGCTAAGAGCCATCTCGAACCCCGAGTGTCGCCCCTCGAACGAGCGCTCGGCCCACGGCCCGCCGCGCAGGGCCACCGAGTAGAGCGTCATGGCGTTGCGCTGCACCGTGAGGCCCTGAAACGCGCCGGCGAGCGGGCTTCCGCGAGGCACGAGCGCGGAGAGGAAGTGCAGCCGGCGATCGTAGAGGCGCGCGTACGCGGCGAGCACCAGATCGCGGAGGATGTCGGCGCGCTCGTCCACCACCTCGAGGTGGGTGAGGAACGCGAAGCGGAAGCACTCGCCCGGGGCCGGTAGCGGCGGATACCGTAGAAAGAAGGCGCCGAGATCGAACGCGCGCCGCACCCACACCATCGGCCCGTTGTAGCCGACCACGCGGGTGCGCTTCACGTCGCGGGTGTCCCACGGGGCGCAGCAGCCGACCAGACGCCCCCCCTCCCGCACGAGGAGGAAGTCCGCGAGGGAGAAGCCGGGCCAGTCGGCGAGGCGGCGATCGAGCAGATCGCCGGTGAAGTCCTCGCCGAGGACCCGCTCCTGCCCGCGCCGCGCGAGGAAGTCCCCGATCTCGGCACGGTCGGCCTCGGTCGCCGCCACCACGCGCGCGGGGGCCCGCCGTCGCCGGGTGAACTGCACCGACGTCATGTCGAACGGCGTCATCGGCCGGTAGACGGGCTGCCCGCGCCGCTCGGCGCCCTTGCCCGAGAGCACCTTCCGCGCCACCTCGTTGTCGTCGAAGATGACGGTCGTGAACACCTCCGCGCCGGTCACGCGGGCGATGTGGGCGAGCACGCGCGGATAGCAGGCCGCCAGCGCCAGCCCCCCGCGGAAGCCGGGCCGGACGCGCAGGTCGCAGAGATACCCGGTGCGGATGCGCGCGCCGTCGAGCCACCCGTCGCGGACGATCACGCTGCCGATGGCGACGGCCTGCCCCTCGGGATCGCGCGCGAGCCAGGTGGTGGCGTCGCCGCGCGCGCCGGGCCCGGGGACAGCGGCTCCCAGGACCGCGGCTCCCAGGACCGCGGCGCCCGTTGCACAGCCGTGCATCCGTTGGAGCGCGAAGAAGTCCGGATCCCGCTCCTGGTTCACCTCGAGCTCTCCCGCGACGTGCACCTCGCGGAACAGGCGGCAGATGTCGACGTTGTCCTCCGGGCGCGCGAGATCGAGCCGAAAACGAGCGTGTTCGAACGGGAACGGGCTGGCCGGCGGATCGAGGGGCGTGCCGAGCGGCGTGCCGACGCTCATCGCGGCTCCGGATACCCGGGCTGGTTCGCGACGTACCACGCCCGCAACGCGGGAAGCTGCGCGAGGCCGACCTGTGGGTGGAGGTGGTGCACGATGTGGAAGCCGATGTTCCGGGGGGCGAGCAACCACGTGAGCCAGCCGTTCAGGTGGTGGTCGTACGTGGTGGCGAGCGTCGTCCCGATACGACGGTCGGAGGTGGGCGTGTACCGGTGCTCCTGGAGGAGCCTCCACGCGGCCAGCACCCCCGCGAGCACGGCGGGGAGCACGAAGCCGAAGAGCACGGCTCGGGGCGCCACCACGGCGCTCACGACGACCAGGAGCTGGAACGCCGCCTGCCCGGCCTCGGCGCGGGCGCACGCGAGCACCTCGCGGCTCTCGGTGAGGTCCGCGCCCGATCGATCCTGGAGGAACACGCGCCCATAGGCGTTGCGGAGGGGGGGCCACGCCCACGCCGCGAGGCCGAACCACACTCGGACGGACCAGAAGGGCATCAGCGCGAAGCCGCGGAGCACGTTCAGCGCGTAGAGGCCGGGCCGCTCTTCGACGCCGGGCTTGAAGTACGGGTCGGTCGGCATGCCGTTGTCGCGGTGATGGCGCAGGTGGTGGTAGCGCATCGCGTTGAGCGTCGTGGCGAGCGGAAAGCCGCACAGCGCCTCGAGGAGCCGCACCCGCGGCGGCTTCCCGCGCAGGGGCAGGTGGGCGGCGTCGTGCAGGATGACCCCGAACGAATGGATGCGGCTCGCGACCACGATCACGGCCGCGGCGCCCACCCACCACGGCCCGAACGCCATCCCGAGCCACGCGAGGCCGATGATCGCCCAATCCGCGGCCGCCATCCCGAGCAGGCGTTCGACGGTGGGCGGGACGAGGAGCGCACGCGGCACCCTCGCGCGCCCCGCCCCCATGTCGAGGGCCCGCTCCAGGTCATCGGCGAGGTGATCGTGTGGGAGGGGATCGACGGCCGCCATGCCGCCTCCTAACGACGCCGGGCCCTATTGCGCCGCCCGCTCGGATGCCTCTCGCTGCGGCAACGGCAGGCTCTCGGGGTCCAGCCCGACCGCGCGCAGGGCCCGCGCCCGCTGCCGGGCGACGCGGCGCACCTGGTAGGTGAGGACACCGCGCCGGGTGAGCTCGTAGCCGACGATGGCGATCGGTGTTCCGAGCATGATCGCGCCCGCGACGATTCCGATGACGGACTCGAGCGCCACCAGCTTCTGCAGCCAGGTGGTCTCGACGCCGATCTCCGGGCCCGCCACACCGAGCCCCGAGAGGAACAGCCGCGCGACCGGACGGCCGATCAGCAACGAGAGCGCGTACAGCGGCGCCGCGGTCAGCGGGTTGGTGAGCCACACGCCGAGCGCCGCCGCGACACGCGAGGGCTTGAACCGGGTGAAGCGGCGAAACGCCTCGGCGACGCCCAGCGCGATCAGGGTCTGCGCCACGGGGATGAGCGAGACGAACAACCCGATGGCCATCCCGAGCGCTACGTCACGCGGCGCGCCCGGCGCGCGGATCATCCCCACGTACATCCTGCGTAGCCGTTGCCTCAGGCGCTTCAGCACGGGGGTCCTGCGAATCGGCGACCAACCGGCCCCGAGACCCGTGCAGCATGCGAAGCAGATGTCATCTGCCCCTCTCGTATTCCCGTGGGGCAGGGGAGGACAGGCGCGGGACAGACACCGCACACCAGATGACGGAGAGGGACGAGCGTGGATGTCGAGCGCGAGCGGCGGACTACGCGCCCTTGCGCCAACGCTTGATGTCCAGCCACAGCTTGCCGAAGCAGATGTAGAAGATGATGGCATTGGCGAGCATGAACACGCCGAACTCCGTCCATCCGACGAGCAGCGGGGGTTGGATGACGGCGATCATGCCCGCACGTATCCGACCCGAGCGAGCTCGGCCGCCGTGTGCTCTCCCAGCGCGGGAACGGGGCCCTCGACCGGCCCCGTGGGCGGGTGCGCCAGCCCGTCGAAGAACAGGTTTCGCGTCGCTACCTGCGGATCGTTCGCCACCTCCGCGAGGCCGAGCACGGGGATGACGCAGGCGCCCCCGAGCCGCGCGAGCCACGCGTCCCTCGGGGCGGTGGCGAACAGGCGCGCGAGCCCCTCCGCGGAGTCGTCGCTGGTCGCGGTGCGGAGCTCCGCCAGGAAGTGTGGCTCCAGCGCCGCCACGCTCACCCAGCCGCCGTCCGAGCAGCGGTAGAGCCCATAGGCGGGCATGCCGCCGGTGAGCAGCTCGTCGGGCGGCGCGCCCGCCGCGAGCTGGGCGAACTGCGTCTGCTGGAGGCCGATCAGGCCGTCGAGCATGGCGATGTCGAGCCAAGCGCCGTGCCCCGACCGCGAGCGGTCGAGCAACGCCGCGGTGATCCGGAGCGCGGCGGTGAGGCCGCCCGCCGCGAGGTCCGCCCACTGCACCCTCGGCACCGTGGGGTCCGCGTGGCCGAGCAGCCCCGCGATCGAGAGAAACCCGATGTCGTGGCCGGGGAGCTGCGCGTACGGGCCGGTCTGGCCCCACCCGGTGAGGCTGGCGATCACCAGGCGCGGGAAGCGCGTACGAAGCGCGCGCGGGTCCAGCCCGAGGCGGGCCATCACCCCCGGACGGAAGCTCTCCACGAGCACGTCCGCGTCGGCCAGGAGCGCGAACAGCGCGTCGCGATTCTCCGCCCGCTTCAGGTCGAGCGCGACCGACCGCTTTCCGCGGTTCAGGGCGGAGAACCAGGCCCCGTGCTCCCCGAGGCCGGGGGGCAGGTGCCGGAGGAAGTCTCCGCCGACCGGATCCTCTACCTTCACGACCCGCGCGCCGAGGCCCTGCAGGCAAAGCGTGGCGAAGGGGCCCGGCAACAGCCGCGACAGGTCGATGACCACCGTATCCTTCACGCGCGCTCCCTCAAGAAAAGCCACGGGCTCATCCCGGAGCGTCTATCGCGATAGAGTGTGGGGATGGTCGAACGTCCGGCGCGCCCACTCTTCATCGTCAGCGACGGAACCGGTGACACGGCCGACCGCGTCACGCGCGCGGCCCTGCGCCAGTTCGACGGGTTTCGCGTGGCGGTTCACGTGTTCTCGAACGTGACGGACGGGGAGCACCTCGACCGGATCCTGAAGCAGGCCGCCCTCACCGGCGCCTGCGTGGTGACGAGCCTCGTCGCGCCCGACCAGCGCACCCGCGCCAACGAGCTCTCGAGGGCCTACCGCATCGTGCAGATCGATGTCATCGGGGGCGTCATCAACGCGCTCTCCGGCTGGCTCGGCGAGGCCCCGGTGAACCAGCCGGGCCTCCTCCACCGCACGGATGCAGAGTACTTCCGACGCATCGAGGCGGTCGAGTTCACCGTCAAGATGGATGACGGCAAGGAGCCGCGGATGTTGGAGAAGGCCGACATCGTGCTGGTCGGCGTGTCCCGCACCTCGAAGACCCCCCTCTCCGTCTTCCTTGCGTACAAGGGGTACAAGGTCGCCAACGTCCCCCTCGTGCTGAACCGCGATCCGCCGGAGCAGCTCTTCGCCATCGATCCGAGCAAGGTCTTCGCGCTCACCATCGATCCGGAGGCGCTCCAGAACATCCGCAAGCAGCGCCTCCAGACCATGCGCATGCAGGGCGACATCAACTACGGCCAGATGGACTACATCCTGGCCGAGCTCGAATACGCCGAGGAGCTCTTCAAGCGCAACCGGCAGTGGGCCCACATCAACGTGACCAACAAGGCCCTCGAGGAGACGGCGGCGTCCATCCTGTCCCTCTACACGGAGCGCGGCACGTTCGAGCGCGAGGTCGGACAGCTCTGATGCTCACCGCTCTTATGGCCACCACACTCGGGGGCGAGCCCGCACCGTGATTGGCAGCGTTCTCGACAAATACGAGGTCCTGCAGAAGCTGGGCGAGGGAGCGACCGCCACGGTGTACCGCGGCCGCCACCTCACGATTGGCCGCGACGTCGCGATCAAGGTGCTCCACCCCCACCTCTCCGCGTCGAGCCGCTACCGCGAGCGGTTCAATCGCGAGGCGCGCGCCGTTGGCCGCCTCTCCCATCAGAACATCGTGTCGATCCTCGACTACTCGGGGCAGAACGCCGAGGAGTGCTACATCGTCACCGAGCTGATCGACGGGGTCACCGTCCTCGAGCTCATCCAGCAGCGCGGGCGGCTCCCCTCCGAGATCGCCGCGCTGATCGGCGCCGCGCTCGCCTCCGCCCTGGCGTTCGCCCACCGCGAGGGCATCATCCACCGGGACATCAAGCCCGAGAACGTGATGATCCGGCGAGACGGCCGGGTCAAGCTCATGGACTTCGGGGTCGCGCGCGTGCTCGACGAGAGCTCCATCACGCTGGACGGCTCGCTGCTCGGCTCGCCCGCGTACATGAGCCCGCAGCAGGCGCTGGACGAGACGCTCGACGGGCGAACCGACATCTTCAGCCTCGGAACGGTGCTGTTCCACGCGGTGACCGGGCACGTCCCCTTCTCCGGCAGCAACGCCTCGGTCATCCTCCGGAACATCATCGAGGCGAACCGGCCCGACGTGCTCGAGCTCGCGCCGCAGGCCTCGCCCTCGATCGCAGCGGTCATCGACCGGCTCCTCCAGCCCCGCCCGGACGACCGTTACCCCACCGCGGACGACGCGAGCGCGGCCCTGCTCGCCTGTCTCGATGAGGTCGGGCTCTCTCCGGAGCATCCGACCATCAACCTCCGCGCCTACGTGGTCGACGCGGTTGCGTGCGAGGAGAGCCTCGCGACGATCCTGCGGCCGACGCTGCTCCAGGTAGGCAAGGACCGCCTCACGCGGGGGGACACGCTCGGCGCCCTCCAGCTCTTCAACCGGCTCCTCGCCATCGACGAGGACAACGCCGAGGTCATCGCCCTCATCCAGTCATTGCACCAGGCGGCGCCGGGCGCGTCGTGGCGGACGCGCGCCCCCTTGCCTGCGCTCATCCTCGTGGTCCTCGGGCTCCTCCTCGGCGGGGGGGCGTGGGTCTGGACGCACCGAGACTCGACCTCGCAGGTGGATTCTTCGCCGGCCGCGCCGGTCGCCATCACCGCTCCGGCGGTCACCGCGCCCCCCCCGGGCACGGCCACCACCGCGTCGGGTCCAGCCGTCGTGTCTCCCCCTCCCGACGGTGCCCTGGTCCCGGCGCTCACGCCGCCCTCCCCTCCCCGCGCCAGCCCCGGGAGCATGGTCCCGGTGCGGATCCCGGAGGGGGCCCGCAAGGCGATGACGCTGACCCTCCCCGCGCCCGCGGCTGTGAAGCCCGCCGAGGTCGTCTTCAACCTCAAGGAGGCCGGGAACGCCTATTGCGACGTGTGGGTCGACGGCGTGAAGCACGGCGCGCGTCGGGACTCCAACCCGGCCGAAGCGTGGATTGGCACCGAAGGGCGCCCGCTCAAGCTCCCGCCGGGCAAATACCAGATCGAGGTCCGGAACCCCTACGCCGATCCCTGGAAAACCGACATCCAGCTCTCCGAGGGCGAGCCGATCACGTTGACGCCCGTGCTCCGTCGCAAGCAGGTGGAGTTCACGGTCAACCCGCTCATCCCGGACGGATGCAAGCTGACCGTGGGCACGACCGTGTACGATCCCGTTCGCACGTTCCGGACCATCAACCTGCGCGACCCGGACCCCGCCACGCTCGCGACCTTCGAGTGCCCGTCCCCCATCGGCTCCTTCAGCGTCACCCTCGGCGAGACCGTGCCGGGCGGCACCGTGATGCTGCCCACGCGCGTCCCCAACACGCGGGGCACGTCCCTGCCCGTGAACCCGTGACGCGGCCCCCCGTGACCCTGCCATCCGTGACCCTGCTGTCGCGGCGGATGCACCCGGGAGCCGGCTCGCCGGCCCAGAATCGCCCGGTTCCCTGGGCTTCCCGCTGGTGGCACGTCGCTTGCATTCCACTCCTCGCGTCGGGCTGCTTGTACCTGGGCCCGATCCCCACCCTCGAGGAGAACGTGGCCCCTGTAGTCCTTCGCAAGACGGAGACCCCCACCGGGGTCATCCTCATCGGGCCCGAGGGACACAAGGTGACCGTGCTCGCGCGGGACCCCGAGGACGACCCGATGGTGTTCATCTGGCGTCTCTCCAGGGACGGCGTCCTCGGCACCGCGTACCCCGTCAACAATGGCCTTGGCAGCGAGATCGACCTCCCCTTCGATCAGGAGCTCGACGGTCAGACGCTCTACGTCGACATCGACGACGGACAGAACGACTACGTCACCGTTTTCTGGCCCCTGGAGGTGTTGCTGTGAGGCAAGCGTTCTTGAAGACGCGTGCATTGTCGCTCACGACGCTCCTGCTGCTGCTCTCGGGGTGCAGCGCGGAGTCGAGCTTCGAGGGGGTGAGCGCGCCGCGGGAGGATGGTACGCCCGCGGGCACCCTTCGCCTCGACGTGACTCCCCCGACGACCGAGGGTGCGATCCTCCTGCAACAGAGCCACCTCCTGCCGCCGGACGCGTACGAAGGCGTGGGGCTCGAGCTGTTGGGGACGCGCAGCGTCTCCGGCGTGCTCACCGCCCAGGTCGCCCGCGGGTGGTCCTTCGGCGCGCCCACCAGCCCCGAACCGCTCGTGGCCGGAATCCTCGCGCTCCCCGAGGGCGATCTGCAGGGCGCGATCGCCCAGAGCGGGGAGGATGGCGCCTTCGTCCTGTCCTTTCCCGCCTACCACACCCCCATCGAGGTCGCGTTCGTGCCGGTCGACGCCGGCATGGCCCCGATCCTCGTCCTCGAAGCGCCCACCTACGACCGCACCGGGTGGAACCAGGAGATCCTGCCGGGCATCCCGGTGTACGGGCGCGTGACCGGCCTCGTGGACGGCCTCGAGCAGCCGCTCGCGGGCATCACGCTCCGCATCTCCCAGGTCGTCGGTGGGCAGGCCGTCAGCAGCGCGGCGTTCACGACGGATCGGACCGGCTGGTACGTCGCACGCGTCCAGGATCTCGGGGAGTACACGATCGAGGTGGAGGGAGGCGCGTCGACCGCCGCCGACCGGATGGTCCCCACGCTCTCGGTGCCGGTCCTGGTCGAGGCCGACGAGGGCGTCGAGCTCCCGATCACCCTCGGCCACGTTCAGGCCGCCTCTGCGGACGGCAGCGTGGTCGACTTCGACGGGGACCGCGTGGTGAACGCGCTCATCCGCTTCACGTCGGTCTCCCTCGACAGCGGCGTGGGCGCGCTGACGGTCGAGACGGACACGAACGGCGAGGGCCGGTTCATCACCGACCTGTTGCCCGGCGTGTACGACATCGAGATCATGCCCGCCTACGACACGAACGTGACTGCCAGCCCCGCACGGTACGACCGGCAGCGCATCAGCGACGGCATCAACCTGCCGAACCTCCTGGTCCAGGCGCCCGCGCGCCTCTCGGGCCGCGTGCTGAACGCCTCGGAGGACCCCGCGGCGGACGTGCAGGTGGTCGCGACCGAGGTGGGCTTCGGCGGGAACGTCTACTTTGCCCGCACCGGGCAGGACGGCGCGTTCGACTTCCCCGTGACGGACGTGCCGCTCACCGTCACCCTCACCCCCTCGCGCTCGGAGGACGGCGCGGTCACCACCGTCGACGTGGCGGAACCCGGGGCGATCGGCGCCTTCGTGCTCGATGCCGGCGTGCCGCTGGACGGAAAGGTCACCTACGAGGGGACCGACATCGCCTACGCCTCGGTCGACGTGTACGACGCAGGGTCCGGGCTGCTGCTCGGACGGACCATCTCCGACGAGGCCGGCTACTTCTCGCTCCGCGTCTCCTTGCCCGAGGCCTCGCTCGACACCGCCGACACGGGCGCGGACACCGCGGCGGACACGGGCGCAGACACGGCGGATACCGCCCGCTGACGCCGCGGCCCCAGGGGGCCGTCGTGAGCGGATTCGTCACGCGATGTGCGCGATCGGTGATTCCACGGTTGACCAACGCCCCATGCGGCGGCTACCCTCCGCGCCATGCTGGCGGTGGCCACCCTCGCGGTGATGGTCGAGGTGGCGTGGGCGGAGGACGATGGGTCCCGGGCGGGGTTGGGTCACGCGATCCAGCAATACCTCGCGGGAAACGCGCCCGTCGCTCGCACTGAGCTCCAGGCTCTCCTGGCGCGCGGGCCCTCCCTCGCCCCCGAGGTGCGTCGCGAGGCGTTGCTCTGGCTCGGGGATCTCCTCTACGCGGAGGGAGGGGCGAACGCCGCGCGCAACGTCTTCGAGACGCTGCTCGGGGAAGACCCCGAGTACCCGATCGATCGCTTCGCGCACTCCCCCGAGGTGGTGGCGTTCTACGAGAGCCTTCGGTCCGCCGCGGCGCCGCCCCCGCTCCTGCCGTCCGCGCTCGATCTCGAGCCGACCCCGTGGCCGTGGACCGTGCTCCTGCCCGCCGGCGTCGGCTACTTCATCGACGAGAAGCCCGTCGCCGGCGCGATCGTGGGGGGGATCCAGGCCGCGGGGTTCGGCGTCTCCCTGGTCACCTACGTGCAGCTCCGCGAGCGGCTCCCCGCCAGCGGTCAGTTCCCCGAGGAGCACCCGGAGCGGCTCGCCGAGTTCAACGACCTCCTGCTGATCAACCGGCTGAGCGTCTCCGCGGCAGCCCTCGCCTACCTGCTGCCCATCCCCATCGAGTCCGGGCTCTGGGGCGCGCGCCGCGACGCCGAAAAGCGGGCTCGCGTCACGATGTACGTGGGGCCGAACACGGTCACGTTCGCCGGGCGGTTCTGACCGACGGGGCCGTCGGAGGCCCTCTTGTAGAGGCGCGGGGATATACTCCCGGCCACCCCGACGTCTGGAACCATGGCCTACCTCCGCTGCAAGGACCCTGTCCGGAACGACGAGCGCGACATCCCGCTGCGAAAGCCGCTCGTGACGATCGGCCGCGCCGAAGGCAACGACGTCGTGCTGGCCGACGTGACGCTCGCCCCGACCCACGCCAACCTCCTGCGCAAGGGCAACCACTTCACGCTCTCGGTCATCGATCGGAGCACGGTGTTCCTCTTCAACGGCCAGCGCGCCCGGTCGACCGATCTGAAGGTGGGGGACGAGGTCGTGTTCGGCCGCTTCACCGTGACGCTCATGGAGGGGGAGCCCAAGGCGAGCCAACCCGCCCCCGGCACGCGGATGAGCGAGGTCGACTCGCTCCGCAAGCTCTCCGAGTTCTCCCGCGACCTGATGGCCGAGGCCAGCCAGGAGCGCATCTTCAAGAAGCTCCTCGAGTCGGTCGTGCAGATCACCGGTGCGGAGAAGGGTTTTCTCATCGCCAACAAGGACGGTGAGCGGTTTCTCGCCGCCTCCCACAACGTCGGCCGGGAAACGCTGGACATCTCCCGGGTGTCGGACAGCATCGTCGAGCGCGTGATGGAGGACCGCAAGGCCATCATCGTGAGCGACGCGATGCACGACACGACGTTCGCGAACGCGCGCTCCGTCGTCGATCTGCGCCTGTCCAGCGTGATGTGCGTGCCCCTGAGCTACCGCACAGAGCTGCTCGGCGTGCTCTACCTCGGCAACGACAACGTGCGGAACCTGTTCGACCAGCAGGACCTCGCGCTGCTCGAGGTGTTCGCCAGCCAGGCGTCGATGCTCGTCCACACCGCCCTGTTGCTCAACGAGCTGCAGGCCACCAACCGCAACCTGCGGGACCAGCTGCGCCAGACCAGCCAGGGCGGCATGATCGGCAGCTGCGCGCCCATGAAGGAGATCTACAAGATCCTCCGCAAGGTCGCGCCGACCGATCTGTCCGTGCTGGTGCTCGGAGAGACCGGCACCGGCAAGGAGCTCATCGCCAAGGAGCTCCACCGGCTCTCCTCCCGCTCCAGCAAGCCGTTCATCTCGATCAACTGCGGTGCGATCCCCGAGAACCTGCTCGAGAGCGAGCTGTTCGGGTACAAGCGGGGCGCGTTCACGGGCGCGAACACCGACAAGATCGGCAAGTTCGAGGCGGCGGACGGCGGCACCATCTTCCTCGACGAGATCGGCGAGATGCCGATGGCGCTCCAGGTCAAGCTGCTCCGCGTGCTCCAGGAGCGCGTCATCGAGCGCGTCGGGGACGTGAAGAGCCGCCCCCTCGACATCCGGGTGGTGGCCGCGACCAACAAGGATCCCACCGAGGAGATCCAGACCGGCCGCTTCCGCGAGGACCTGTTCTACCGCCTCAACGAGATCACGCTCCAGCTCCCTCCCCTGCGCGACCGCGGGGACGACGTGCAGCAGATCGCCCAGTTCCTGCTCAACAAGTACGCGGAACAGTACGGGAGCAAGGCCCGCGGCTTCTCCGCGGGTTGCATCAACGCGATGCGCTCCTACTACTGGCCGGGAAACGTGCGCGAGCTCGAGAACCGGATCAAGAAGGCGGTCATCATGACCGACCGCCAGCAGCTCGGCCCGGACGATCTGGGCGTCGAGCCCAAGGCCGACCGCTCGAAGCTCCAGACCCTCGCCGAGGCCGAGGAAGACTTCAAGAAGCACTACATCCGCCAGGCGCTCGACCAGAACGCCTGGAACAAGGCGCAGACGGCGCGTGAGCTGGATGTCGATCCGAGGACGATTTTTCGGTACATCGAGAAGTTTGGGGAGTAGGCAGCAAATACCGAGCGCATCTGCGTTTCTTGGCGGCTTTCCGTGTAAGGAACGTGTAACGGCCGTTTGCCGGAGGCGCGTAGCCTCAAAGTGCGCGGCAGGCCGGCCGCCTCGCCCGCAGGCCTCGGCGCCGTCGGCGGCCAGGCGGAACGAGAACCGGCGCCACCTTGGAGCTGCAGTGGTTTCCAGTCACCCCGATCCTTGATCGAGGGCGAAGCCGCAAACGGCATATGCAACCCGGTCAACTCCTCGGGACGACCGTCGGGATTCGCATGTTGCCCGTTCTGCGCGGCGGAGGTGTGGTACTGCTCTGCGCCCCTGCCGTGCCCTCCCCTCCCGCTCGACGGAACTCGCCCATGGACAACTGCCGATTCATTCGCGGAACTGTCGTCGAAGAGGGCTCGGGAGCGCCTCTTCCAGGCCTGCTCGTCCGAGTTACCCGGCGACACGAGCGAGCCAGCTCCACCGTGGGCGAGGGAAGCACCGACGACGCTGGCCGATTTGCCGTCGCCCTCGGACCGCGTCGGCCGGAGGGCACGGGTGAGTTCGAGCTCCAAGTACTCCGGGGCGGCACGCGGCTTCGCGTGGCCGGTAACGTTCGCTGGTCCGCTGAGCGGGCACCAAACCGACTCGTCGTCTGCGTGATTCCCGAGCGCCCCTGTGCGGATGTCCGCGACGTCGCACCCATTCGGGCCGCTGGGGGGGTGACGAGCGTACACGGCGTCGTCCAACATGCTGATGGAACGCGGCTCGCCGGCCTAATCGTGCAGCTCACGGCTGTAGGCTTTAATGGAGAAGAGCAACTCGGTCCCCCGACCAAGACCGGTGAAGAGGGCTGGTATGCCTTCGGCGATCCTCACCTCGATGTCGAGAGGGACCTCTACGCCAAGGTCCTCGTGCCCGGGACAGCGGACAGCGCGCCGAGGCTGGTAGGGCGCTCCGACCTTCGCTACCTCTACCGGCAAGGCCCCCTACGTCTCGACGTCGTCGTCTGCGACGAAGTCTTGCGTGGTCCGTCCGAATTTGCGCGCCTGAGCGTCGCGCTCTCCCGCGCGGTGTTCCCCGAGGCCGACACCCATCCCCAGGCTGGCATCGACCACGCGCTCCGGGGCCTCGATGCACGAAAGACCCATTGGCTTGCCGGACATACCGGCTGGGCCCTCTCGCAGGTGGAGGATCGCGCCCTCGCATCAAGCCTCGCCGTCGAGCTCCGACCGCCGGACGGTCCGATGAGCGCCGAACCCCTCTATGGCCTGCTTCGGCAGGGGTTTCCGCGCACGGCCGGCGAAATGCTCCTGCGGCCTGGGCCCGCAGTCCGGGCGGCCATCGGGGCCGCTCGGAGTGCCAACGTGGTAGGTCTCGGCGTGCATTCCGCGGACGTGTTGGCAGCGTTGCGCGGAGCACGAACTCGGGCACTGAGGGACGGCGGCGTTGGATCGCTGGGCGCCATCCTCTCCACGTCGAGGTTGCTTGGTCAGCCGTCGGGGTTGGTCGAGCCGAGAGTCACCGCGATCTGCCGGGTGGTTGCGAGCCTCTCGGGGAGCGACGAGGAATTGTGGGCGCAAATTGGTGCACTCACGGCCTTTTCGGAGGTCGACAGGGACGAAGCGCGTCGGCTCGTTCAACTCGGAACAGTGGCGCTCGGGCACGCCCCCACCGTCACCGCGATTCTCGGTACCCTCGGCACAAACGGTGCCGCGGGGGTCGGTGGGTGGTCGCTCGACCTGTGGAAACAAGTGGCATCTGAGGTCAACCCGTTGCCTGGCGGCCTCGAGGGGCACGACGAGGCCGAGCGGCGAGGGACCCTGGCGGCACTACTCCAAGAACACGCAACCCAAGCCTTTCCCGCCGCGGCCATCCACACATCCCTCGTCGGGCCCGCCGGAGCGCTGCTGGGCGTGAAGGCGATGCTCTCCCGGCCCGGAAACGCTACGCTCGACCTGCGTACGGCACGGCTCCATGCGGGTGCAGACATCTCCTTCGATGAGGACAACAAGGAGGCAGAGCTGCGCGCCCTGCGGACCGCGCAGCGCCTCGTGCGCATCGCGCCCGAACTGGGCACGGCCCCGGCGTTGGAGCGCCTTTCTAAAATCGGCATTTCATCCGCGCAGCGGGTGTCTCGCCTGGGCCGCGCACGATTCATCGAGGCCTATGCTGGAAGCGACCCCGCCTTGCGCGAGGAGGCCCGCGAGATCGCGGCCAAGGCGGCGAACCAGTCCGCCATGGCCGCCTCGTTCTTCCTGGCCGCTCATCCGGCCCTGGGGCAGGCGAACCTACGCTTCATCCGGACGAAGGATCTGGCGGTCACCGAGGCCGACATCCCGGGTTGGTCAGAGCTATTCACGACGCCGACGGGCACTCGGTGTTCCTGGTGTCAGTCCGTCCACGGTCCTTCCGCCTACCTCGTCGAGCTGCTCTCCTGGGTCTCGGGGCGCACACGCCCCCCGGCCTCGACCTCCCCTTTCGGCACAGCCCTCGACGCGCTCCTTGCCCGACGCCCGGATCTGGCACGCTTGCCCCTCTCCTGCGAGAACGCCGAGCGGGTGCTTCCATACATCGACCTCACCACGGAGGTTCTCGAGGCGGTGGTCGTAGGCACTGGTCTGTCGGACGCGCGGAGCAGCGACGTCGAGACCCCCGAGATGCTCGCGGCGCAGCAGTACACGCTCGACGCTGCCTACGAAGCAGGAGCCCTCGGGGATGCCACCCGGTCCTTCCGAACGCCGTTCCACCGCCCCCTTATGGAGGGCCGCGCGTTCCTGGCGCACCTGGGCATCGACCGAACTGAGGTGATGCGCGCCTTCGCCTCCGATGGGTCAACTACGAACGCTCAGATCGCCTTCGAGGAGCTGGGCCTGTCGGTCGAGGCGGCAGCAGCCATCACGAACAACGTCGGCGAAGAAACAACCTACTGGTCGCACGACCTCGACGCCACAGTCACTGTGCGACATCTCCGGCGCTCGGCCGAGGTGTCCTACACGGAGATCCTCGACCTGCTCCACACGCGGTTGGTGAACCCCGAGGAGGACGTCGGTCGCCTCGTCGTGCTGTTGGACGTGGGTGGCGACCCCTACGACGTGTCGTCCTACAAGCTCAAGCGTGTCGTCGGCGGGGATGGCGCGTCGAACCCCTCCTCCGGGGACTATGCACGCTTCCGGAAAGTGTTGCGGCTCTGGCGAGCGACGGGCTGGTCCCTGATCACGCTGGACCGTGTGATGGCCGGCCTGGGGGCCTCGGCGCCCACGGAGTGGGATGACGAGACTCTGACCCGGGTCGGCGAGCTGAATCGGCTTGCCCGCATGACTGACTGCGACCCTGTAGAACTGGCCGCTTGGTTCGGTTACATCGACACCTTCGCGGATCGCGAAGCGGCAGAGCGTTCGGTGGCCTCGCTGTACGACCGGACTTGGGCCTCGCCTTCCTTGTTTCCGGCTGCCGAGCGGGAGAGTCTCGGATTTCCCTTCGACCTCAACGCGGATGCGCCCCCAGCGCTGTCGGAGCACGTCCACCGCGTTGCTGCCGTGCTCACCGTGGACACGAGTGAGGTCACCCGGCTGCTCACCGTTCTCCAAGGCGCCGGCCTCCTCGACCAGGAGGAGGGCGCGCCGAGCGTCACCCTCGCCAACCTCAGCCACCTGTACCGCTGGGCTTCCCTCGCGCGGGTGCTCACGATCAGGCCAACCGAGGCATTCCGCCTCGCGCAGCTCCTTGGCGTGTCCCCGAGCAACGGGGATGACGGACTGTTCAGCGAGCCCGGCTCCGCGGTGGCCTTCATCGAGGAAGCTCGGAGGCTGCTTGGCGCGGACTGGTCGGTAGACGAGCTCGACTATGTCATCCGGAACGGTGCGACGGAGCGAGCTGCGCCTGCCGACGACTTCCTGCGGGGCGTGCTGGGCCGGCTCCGGGACACGATCCGGGCCCAGAAGAACTCGAACGAACCCAAGGCGCTGCTCGACGCGCTCGTCCGCCAGCTCGCCGACGAGTTCCAGGTCGAGCGCTCGCTGATCGATGATCTGCACTCGCGCATGTGGGCCGGGGCGCCATCCGCATTTGAGGCGTATCCATGCTTCATGGCGGCCGATGTCCACCTCGGTTTGGGTGCCGGAGTCGCTGAGACGACCGGCGATCTTTCGGTTCGCCTAAGTGCTCCTGTTTCCACGGACGCGGGAATCCTCGATACAAGCACCGTAATCACCGTTCCGGGGGCCTCCCCGCTTGGCGCGATTACCGCCACCATCCCCGTGCACACGCCTTGTGCTTTCAAGGCCGACGGCGTTCACGTGCTCCGCGCTACCGTACAACCGGGTACCGCTGTCACGGTGCCGAGCGGCACCCTGGTCACGCTCCCCGACCTGTCCACGGCAACGCTCACGGAGGACGCCTCGACCACAATCGAGGCGGACGGCGATGTCGCTATCGGACCAATCGAAAGCGAACTCAAGCCAAACGACGGCCTGCTGTCACGCTTCCTCCGCATAACCTTCCACGGAGGGACGTCGCCCGCGGGGAACAATCCCTGGTCTGACCTGTCCCGAGAAACCTTCCCCGAGGACTTCTCCGTCTTGGAGGCGATCTACAAGGCCGTCCTCCTTGTGGGTAAGGTGGACGCCAACGTGGACGAACAGGCGGCCTGGCACGATCGGGTCGACGACTGGGCCCTGTTGGACCCTGCCACGCTGCTGGGCGCGGACCTGGGCTTACGGCTCGATGATGCGTTCTCGCGGCTGCAGACCACCGCTCGCCTGTTTTCCTTGCGCTCGCGCCTGCGAGGAACCACTCCTACGTTCGCCGCGCTGGTCGCCGATCCGACCGCCGCCAACATTGCCAGCCGCACGGGTTGGGACGAGGACCTGCTAATCGCTCTCGTCGGCGCCGGAGTCACGTCGGTGCTCGCCTTCGAAACAATGCTGGACCGCACGGCTCTCGTCCGACGAGCCGGAGCCACGGTGGAAGTGGTGAGCGGCTGGGGGGCAGCCGGGGACCTGAGCAGCTTCACGGTGGAGAAGGCACGCCAGGTCGTTTCGGCCGCACGGTCTCGCTACGCGCTGCCAGCCGCTTGGGGCGCCGTCGCCCGGCCTGTTCGAGACCGCGTCCGCAAGACTCAGCGAGACGCCCTCGTTTCGTACCTCATCGCTGATGATGATGAACTCGAGGACGCTGACGACGTCTACCAGCGCTACCTGATCGACGTGAGCATGAACCCCGAGATGCTCACGAGCCGGATCGTCCAGGCGTCGGCGACCGTGCAGCTCTTTGTGCACCGCTCGCTTTTCGGGTTGGAAGCCGGTGACCTGGGTGAATTCTTCAATGACGAGGACCGCGCCGAGTGGGAATGGATGCGAACGTACCGGGTGTGGGAGGCGGCTCGCAAGGTATTCCTGTACCCGGAGAACTGGATCGAGCCGGAGCTGCGCGACGACAAGACGCCGTTCTTCCTTGCTCTGGAACGAGACCTCGCTCAAGGAGACGTCACCGATGACCGGGTAGAGCAGGTCTCTCTCGATTACCTGGACCGCCTCCTTCAGGTCGCCAGCCTGAAGATCCTGGCCTGCTACGTCGAGAAGGAGTCAGACGACGACGGCACCATCGACAAGCTCCACGTCTTCGCGCGGACGCAGGGCGATCCGGCAACGTACTGGTACCGACGCAGAGAGGCCAGCTCGACGTGGACGGCCTGGGAGGAGATCAAGGCGGGAGTCGACGGGGAGCACCTGATCCCGGTTGTCTACAACCGAAGGCTGATGCTGTTCTGGGCGGAGTTCATCGACACCCAGTCCGAGGAGGAGAATGCCAACCCAGCCAGTTGGTGGGAGATCCGCCTCGCAATGTCGGAGCATCGGGACGGCAAGTGGTCGCCCAAGCGTGTGGGAAGTGAGCCGCTCGCTTCCCAAATGACCCACGGGCGCTCGAAGATCAGCAAGCGCGCATACAGTTTCGTCAGCCAAATCGGCAGCGACGGCTTGCTACAGATCCGCTGTGTTGGCACAGAGTGGGGCTGGTGGTCGGGACAGCAGAGCTGGTTCTACGATCTCGGCAGCTTCACGCTGAACACCTGCACGATGGATCTGACTGTCCTGAAGGCAGGCGCTCAGACGGAGACCACCCGTGTCGCCCTCGCGCCGTCATTCTGGAGGGCTCCGGGGTACGTTGCGGACGCCAGCCTGATTGATCAGGGGGCCGGCGATCTCGACGTCTATGTTGGCTACACGGATGAGAGCGGTCAGCTCGTCGGCGCGGCGACTCCAGTGGGTGTCCTCGATCAGATCTCTCAGGCTCTCGTCGTAGTGCCGTCGCAATTCAATGACTTCGTCAGTCAGGCACCGTTCTTCGTGAACGTTGGTGAACGCGCGTACTTCGTCGAACCGAACGTATCGAACAACACGAAGGCAGCGGCCGATCCCAAGGCTCCGCCAATACGCGCGATCGACGCCAATCGGGGAACGACCGCAGCCGGACAAAAGCGAACGGCCAGTGCTGGCGACTCGGGCGCCGAACACCTCAGGTCTCCTCCGGCCACCGGGTGGAGCGCGAACTATCGGTTCTGGCCGTTCTACCACCCTTTCGTGTGCCGTTTCATCCGGGAGGTGCGCCGCGACGGGATCTTTGGCTTGGTTGATCCCGATCCCGACGGAACCGCGGGAGCCCTGTTCCGGCAGGCCCTCGCTGGCGAGCCGAACGATTTCGAAGTTCGCTACGAGCCCACGTCGCGCGTAACAAAGCCTTACCCAATCGAGGAAATCGACTTCTCGCTCGAAGGCGCCTACAGCCAATACAACTGGGAGGTGTTCTTCCACCTGCCGTTCTACGTCGCCAACCGCCTCGCAGACGCGGGGCGCTTTCAGGATGCGATAGACTGGTTTCACGCGATGTTCGACCCGCGCACGCGCACTGGCGCGGCGGCGTCGGGTTTCGAGGGCGCGCTCTCGAACGTCAACTGGTGGAAGGTCAAGCCGTTCTTGGAACCCGCGAGTGGCCCGGTCACCGACTGGATCGCGTTCACGGGCGCCGATGGCGACGCCGACGCGCAGACCGCCTTCGTGGCACAGGTCGCCGCCTGGCGGGAAGACCCGTTCAACCCCCACCTCCTGGCCCGCCTGCGGCCCGGCACCTACCAGCGCGCCCTGGTGATGCGCTACCTGGAGACACTCATCGCCTGGGGCGACCACCTCTTCACCAGCGACACCCTGGAGACCATCAACGAGGCCACCCAGCTCTACGTCTTCGCGAAGCAGGTGCTGGGCGACCGTCCCGAGCTCTTGGAAGACGTCGACCGGCTCGAGCCCAAGACTTGGGACGACTTGAAGTACATCGACGAATTCAGCAATCCCCTCGTGGCCCTGGAGAATGCAGCATTCGCGGCCCAGGGCCAGGGACGCAGCGGTGAGGGGTCGGTCGTGCTCGGAAGCGTCGGACTCACACCCTATTTCTGCGTTCCCTTCAACTCAAAGCTTTTGTCGTACTGGGACACCATCGACGACCGCCTCTTCAAGGTCCGCAACGGGATGAACATCGCGGGGGTAGTGCGCTCCCTACCGCTGTTCCAGCCGGCCATCGATCCTGCCATGCTCGTGCGGGCGGCAGCGGCAGGGGTGGACATCGGTAGTGTTCTCTCCGCCTCGACTGATACCGGCAATTATCGCTTCAGCGTCGTGCTCGGTCGTGCGCAGGCGCTTGCGGGCTCAGTGCGCGCGCTCGGTCAAGCGCTACTCTCGGCCTTGGAGAAGCGCGACGCCGAAGCCCTCGCCAGCCTGCGCCAAAGCCACGAGGGGGCGCTTCTCGACGCGGTCAAGGGCGTTCGCGAGCGGCAGATCGAGGAAGCGGCGGAGGGACTTGCGGGTCTGCGACGAAGCCGAAAGGTGGTGGAGGCGCGCCAAGGCTACTACGACCGGCTCATCTCGAAGGGGTGGCTCCCTGGCGAGACCGGAGCTGTAGAGCTCAACGATGCGGCGATGGCACTGGAGGCCGTGAGTGGCACCCTCTCCACCCTGGGTGGGATATTCGCGCTCATTCCCGACATTGGGGCCGGCTTCGCTCTACATGCCCGGATCGGTGGCTCGAATCTATCCAATTTGCTGAGCGGGATCGCCAACGCGTTGGGAACTTCGAGCGGCGTGTTGAGGTCGCAGTCAGGACGGCTCACGACCACGGCCGCCTACGAGCGCCGTGCCCAGGACTGGAAGCATCAGCGAGCCCTCGCCGAGAAGGAGCTCGCCTCCACCGACAAGCAGATTGCTGGTGCGGAGATCCGCGTCGAGATCGCGAGACGCGAGCTCAGGAATCACGAGCTTCAGATCCGGCACTCGGCCGAGGTCCGCGACTGGATGGAGCGGAAGTTCACCAACCAGGAGCTTTACGACTGGATGGCGAGCCAGCTCGCCACCCTGCACTTCCAGTCGTGGCAACTCGCCCACGCCGCGGCCACGAGGGCGGAGGCCTGTTACAAGCGCGAGCTTGGGCGCGGCGACACGTTCGTCCAGGCCATACACTGGGATGGCACGCGCAAGGGCCTGCTCGCCGGCGAGCGGCTCCAGCTCGACCTGGATCGAATGGATGCCGCATACCTGGACAACGACATCCGGGAGATGGAGCTCGTCAAGCACGTCTCCATCGCCCGCCTCGACCCCTTGGCGCTCGTCCGCCTGCGCGAGGACGGCGAGTGCTTCGTGGACCTGCCCGAGGTGCTGTTCGACCTCGATTGCCCGGGGCACTACAACCGGCGGCTGATCTCGGTCGCGGTCACCGTTGCCTGCGTTTCCGGCCCGCACGGCCAGGTGAACATGCGGCTGACGCTTCACCGATTCAGTGTACGAACGACTGCCAACGGCGGCGAACTGGACCCAGTCCCGGACACATCCTACCCCTCCATCGTCACCAGCAGCGCGCTCGAGGACGGTGGCCTGTTCTCCAACGACCCCGGGTCTCCTCGGTACCTGCCCTTCGAGCGGAAGGGAGCCATCTCGAGCTGGCACCTGGCCTTCGCCAACCAGGAGTACAGGCAGTTCGACTGGAGCAGCGTCAGCGACGTGGTGCTCCACCTCCGTTACACCGCTCGGGACGGGGGCGAGGTGTACCGTGCCGACCGTTTGAGCGCGCTGGACTTCTCCGCGTTGGTCGGTGGCTACACGAGCACCACCGTCGGATCCAACGCTTCGACGCGCTACGTCATCGGCCTGTCCGCGAAGCGGGACGACCCGGACGCCTGGTACAAGGCACAGGATGAGGAGGCGAACAGCATCACGCTAAGACTTGGCCCGGAACGCCTTCCATACTTCGCCACGGGACGGGTGGTCACGGTGAAGTGCGTGCACACCGTGGTTACCAATCTGGCCCCGACCACGGGAGAGGTATCCTTCGACGGGGGTTCGGCCCTCGCGATTTCCAAGTTCGCCACCTGGCCCGGGGGCTCGACGAGGAGCAGGGCGTCAATGGGCACAACCCCGAACGCCGCCCTCGACGAGCCCTGGCCCGACGTCGAGTGGCCCGATGAGCTGCTGGTCTCCATCGCCCTCGACTCGGGGAGCCTCGCGGACGCGGGCGATTTGCTGGTCGTCCTCGAAGTCTCGGTGGCTTGATGGCCGATCGACCGACCCGCACCGGCGCACCCCCTGGCCCCGCCACCAGCACGGATCCCCCACGCCCTGGCACCCTCGGCCGCGATCTCGCGCCCAGCCGCGGCCCCGACGGACTCCTCGGCGACAACTTCCGGATCGCGGCCCCGTCCGTCTCGCTCCCCAAGGGCGGCGGCGCCATCTCCGGGATGGGCGAGAAAGTCTCGGCAAACCCGGTGACCGGCTCGGCCTCCGTATCGGTGCCACTGCCGCTCACACCGGGGCGCGGCGGCTTCACACCCGCCTTATCCCTGTCCTACGACTCCAGCGCGGGCAACGGCCCGTTCGGGCTCGGCTGGCGCCTCTCTGTGCCTTCCATCCGCCGCAAGACCGACAAGGGCCTGCCCCGGTACGTCGACACTGACACGTTCGTGCTGTCCGACGCAGAGGACCTCGTTCCCCTCCTCGTGGAGTCCGATGGCGCCTGGGGGCTCGCCACGCGATCCGTGGACGACGGCGTCGACTCCTGGACTGTCCAGCGTTTCCGGCCCCGCATCGAGGGTGCCTTCGCGCTGATCGAGCGCTGGAAGCGCGAGGCCGACCGCCGCACCTACTGGCGGACGATCTCCCGTGACAATGTCACGCGCATCTACGGCAGGCACGACCAAGCTCGGCTCGTTGACCCGGACGACCCTACCCGCGTCTTCGAGTGGCTGCTGGAAGAGGAGCGCGACGAGCGCGGTAATGTCACATCCTGGCAATACGCCGCCGAAGATCGCGAAGCGGTCCCGGCCGATCCCGCTGAGGCACGCCGCAGCGTCGCCTACCGCTATGTCAAGTGTGTGTCGTATGGCAACACGAACCCGTTCCAGAACCCCGACGCCGGCGGGTCCGGGGCCTTCCGGCTCCACCTCGTCTTCGACTACGGCGACCACGACCTGCTCGATCCGAACATCGCACCCGACCGCACCTGGACCACCCGCCGGGACCGATTCTCGAGCTTTCGATCTCGCTTCGACGTCCGCTGCTACCGGCTCTGCCGGCGCGTTTTGATGTTCCACAGCTTCGGGTCCATCCGTGGGAGCGATGACCTCCCTGTGCCGGCGGTGGTCCGCTCCCTGTCGCTCACCTACGCCGAGCGGCCCACCGTGAGCACGCTCCTGAGCGCCCACGCCACCGGCTGGACTTGGACCGGCTCCGGCTATGAAACCGCGTCGCTGCCCGAGGTGCGGTTCACCTACGCAGAGCCAGATGTCGACATGACCATCCGCTTCGTGGATGGCCTGGAAGAACTTCCGAACGGCCTGGACATGCGAGCCTGGCAGTTCGTCGATCTCGACGGCGAGGGGATGGCCGGGCTCCTCTCCCAGCAGGGCGGCGCCTGGTTCTACAAGCGCAACGAGGGACAGGGCCGGTTCGCCCCCGCACAACGGCTGGGCAGCCGCCCCAATGTGTCCCTCGGTGAGCCGGGGACGCGGCTCATCGACCTCGACGGCGACGGCAACCTCGACGTGGTCCTGATGCGCCCGGGCCACTCCGGCTACCAGCCCCGCAGCCCGGACGGCGGCTGGGACGCCTTCCGCGCCTTCGAGAGCGTCCCCACCCATCGGGCCGACGGGCCGGACTCCCGCCTGGTCGACCTCGACGGCGACGGGCACGCGGACCTGCTCGTCACGGAGGGCGACCTGCTCGTCTGGTACCCTTCGAAGGCGCGCGGGGGCTTCGGCGAACCCGTACGCGTGCCGATGCCCCACGACGAGGACAAGGGCCCACGGTTCCTGTTCTCGCGCGACGGGGCCGAGTTCTTCCTCTCCGACATGACCGGGGACGGGCTGGCCGACGTGGTCCGGATCCGCAACGGCTCGGTGAGCTACTGGCCGAACCGCGGCTACGGCAGCTTCGGCGCCCGCGTGCAAATGGCGGGGGCCCCCCGCTTCGACCACCCCGATCGCTACGATTCGAGTCGGATCCGGCTCACGGACGTCGACGGCAGCGGCCCCACGGACCTGCTGTACATCGGGCCCGAGGGCGTGCGCATCTGGTTCAATCAGTCCGGCAACGATTGGTCTGAGCCGATGACCATCGAGCACTTCCCTGCTGCCGCTCGCCCACACGAGGTGCAGGTGTCGGACCTGCTCGGCGACGGCACGGCCTGCCTGGTGTGGTCGGCGCCCTTCCTCGACCGGGACGTGCGCCCGCTCCGGTACATGAGCCTGATGGGCCAGGGCAAGCCGTGGCTGATGGCCACCGTCGACAACGGCCTCGGCCGGGTCACGAAGCTGTCGTATACGGCGTCCACGCGCTTCTACCTGGACGACCGTCGCGCCGGCCGCCCGTGGGCCACGCGCCTTCCCTTCCCGGTCCACTGCCTGGCAAAGGTCGAGACCGCCGACAGCGTGACCGGCTGGCGCTTCGTCAACGAGTACGAGTACCACCACGGCTTCTACGACGGCGACGAGCGCGAATTCCGCGGGTTCGGCATGGTCGAGCAATGGGACACCGAGCGGGTCAGCGATTACGACCACACAGGCACAGGAGAGTTTGTTGTCCGCCTTCCGCCCGTGCGGACCAGGACCTGGTTTCACACGGGCGCCTGGAGGCAGGAGCAGACCCTCGCCGAGGCCTACCGGGGCGAGTACAACACCGCCGACGCAGCCGCCCACCATCTCGATTTGCCGTCGGTGCCGGCGGGCCTCGAGCCCCGCGAACTCCGTGAGGCACACAGGGCGCTCAAGGGGCGGACGTTGCGCCAGGAGGTGTACGCCGAGGACGAAAGCGGCAACCTGAAGACGCTGTACACGGTTACCGAGCAGACGTTCGTCGTTGTCCGCCTCCAGCCGGGCGATGGCGAGCGGCACGCCGGCTTCCGAGTCGATCCCGCGGAGACGCTCTCCAGCGCCTACGAGCTCGACCTTGCCACTGCCACCCCCGACCCGCGGGTTGCACACACGCTCGTCCTCGAGACCGATGCGTACGGAGCCGTGCTGCGCTCGGCAGCGGTCTCCTACCCGCGCCGCGGGACCGGCCACGATGCCGAGCAGAAGGTCCTAACTGTCGTCGTCACCGACTCGGAGTTCGTCAACCAGGACGATCGCGTCTCCGAATCCCACTGGCACATCGGGGCGCCCGTTCGCACGCGGACCTGGGAGCTTACTGGGACCCGCGCGTGGACCGACGACGGAGCACCGGCCACGGTCGCCGAGGTCGCGAAAGCGTTCGCCCTGGCGACTTCGTGGTCGTTCGAGCAGGCCCCCGCCGGCGCCGGGAGCCACAAGCGACTGGTCGGCCACCAGTTCACACGGTACTGGGACGACCAGCTCACGGGGCCGCTTCCGCCTGGGCGCCTGGGCCTCCGTGGCCTGGTGCGCGATCGCCACGCGCTGGCCTTCACCGAGGGGCTCGTGCCGGTGCGGTTCGGATCCCGGGCAGGCTCGAGCGAACTCGCCGAGGCCGGCTACGTCCACCTCGATGCCGATGGGGATGGTCAGCCCGGGGGCGACGTTTGGTTGCCATCTGGGGCGCTGCACCTCGATCCCACGGCCTTCTACCAACCGATCGCACACGAGGACGCGTTCGCAAACGTCACAGCGCTAACGTGGGATGATGACCGCCTGGCCCTGGTGCGCGTCGAGAGCCCCCTCGCCGGCTCCGGTGCGCCGGAACGTCTTCGAACGACGACTGCCATGGACTACCGGCTGCTCCAGCCGCGGAAGGTCACCGATCCGAACGGCACCGAGAGCGAGGCGACCTTCGACCCCCTTGGGCGGGTCCTCACGACCTCCATCCGCAACGGAAGCGCGGGCGACGCGCCGGGATCGCACAGCGCCGAGTTCCACTACGACACCGAGCACCTCCCCGCCTGCGTGCACACGCGGCTCCGCAAGGACCACGGGGTCGATGCATGGCAAGAGTCGTGGGCGTACGGCGACGGTGGTGGCAACGTCCTCCAGACGAGGGTGCAGGCCGAGCCTGGTCCTGTGCCGACCTCTGCGGAGGACGAGGGCTCGTGGAGCGACCCCCGGTTCGTCGTGACGGGCTGGAGCGTACCCGACAACAAGGGCAACGTCGTCAAGCAGTACGAACCCTACTTCGCCACGGCGTCCAGCTTCGAACGTGAAGTCCGGTGGGGCAAGGCCACCACCTTCGCGTACGATCCGGTTGGACGGAACACGCGCCTGCTCCTGCCTGACGGAAACGTCCGCACCTGGGATTACGATCCGTGGCAAGTGACGAGCGGGGACGAGGAGGACAACCTCGTTGGTGGGGCCCACGAGAACACGCCGGTGACCACCTACCTGGATGCGCTCGGTCGGGCCTACGCGCTCGTCGAGATGCCGGATCGCACCACCCTTTACACCACGCGCCTGGCGCTCGATGTCCAGGGGAACGTGCAGACGGTCACCGACCCACGCGGGAACGACATTCAAGTGCAACGGTTCGACCTCCTGGGGCGCCCCCTCTTCACCGGCGCCGCGGACGAGGGCTACGATGGAAGCAACGGCAAGGGCGAAACGAGCGCGCTGGTGGACGTCACGGGCCAACCGGTCCTCACCTGGCGAAGCGGGGACCTGTTTCTGCGGCGGACCTACGATGGCCTACGGCGGCCGGTAGCGCTCCATGTCGACGAGGGGGTAGGCGATCGGCTGGTCGAGCTTACAATCTACGGGGACTCTGTCGCCGATGTGCCCCTTGCACACTTCGCGAAAGGACGGCCCGTACACGTCTACGACACCGCGGGGCGCGTCACCTTCGCGTACGACCTGCGGGGCCGGACCGCCGAGCAGGCCCGCCAGGTGTTTGCCGACATCCGGACCGAGTCCGACTGGGCCTCGCTGGCGGGAGAGACGTCGCTGCTCAGCGTCGAGTCCGCAGTCCGGGGCGCCGCGACGCTCGATGGTGAGTCCTTCGCGATCAGCACCCGCTACGATGCGCTCGATCGGGTGACAGAGCAGACGACACCGGATGGTTCGACGACCGTGCCGGGCTACGACCTCGGCGGGCGGTTGAATGCAGTCAAGGTGTACCTGCGGAAGGCGACCGAAGCGACGCCGATCGTCACCAACATCACCTACAACGCTCGCGGGCAGCGGGAAGGGATCGACTACGCAAACAACGCTTCGACCAAGTACGACTACGACGGGGACCGATTCTGGCTGAAGCGTGTGGAGACCCGGCGGGAAGGAGCTTCGGAGCACTCCGACGGCTTTCTCCAGAGGATGGCCTACACCCGCGATGCGGTCGGCAACATCACGAGCATCACCGACAGCGCCCAGGAGACGGTGTTCTTCAACAACGCGCAGGTGACTCCAGAGCGAACCTTCGGTTACGACGGGCTCTATCGGCTCCAGTGGGCGACCGGGCGGGAGAAGGTGTCCCAGTCCCAGACGACGGCCTTCTACGCGGACTACGCCGGCAGCCCTGGCTCCCTTCCCGACACCGGCAACCCGGCCCTGCGTGCCTACACCCAGAGCTACATCTACGACCCCGCCGGCAACATTGCATCGATGAAGCACCAGAACGGCCATCGGGATGCAAACGGAGACGCGGGCATGGTCGCCTGGCGGCGCGGCTACCAGTACGCAGACGGGAACAACCAGCTCCTGAGTACCAGCATGCCGGGCGACGACCCGGCCGCCCCCTCGACGCACAGCCAGCGTTACCGGTACAATGCCCGCGGGGCGATGGTGTTCCTGCCGCACCTGCGCTTTGGCGTTGATGCGAACGTCGAGCGTGACTTCCGCGACCAGATCCGCATGGCGGACCTGGACGAGACCGGAAACGTCTCGTGGTACGCCTACGATGCCGGCGGGCAGCGGGTGCGCAAGGTCTGGGACAAGGGGAACGTCATTGAGGAGCGGATATACGTCGGTCCGTACGAGGTGTGGCGCAAACGGAACGGCGGCGGCGTGGTCCAGGAAGAGCGGCAGACGCTGCACGTCATGGACGACCAACGTAGGGTGGCGATGGCGGAGACGCTGACCGTCACCGGCGGCGTCGATGCGCACGATCCCAAGCCGCGGTTCAGGTACCAGCTCGACGACCATCTCGGCACGGCCTTGCTGGAGCTGGACCAAGCCGGCGGCGTCATCTCCTACGAGGAGTACCACCCGTACGGGACGACAGCGTGGTGGAGCGAAAAGGGGAACATCGAGGTCAGCAGGAAGCGGTATCGGTACACGGGGAAGGAGAAGGATGAGGAGACGGGGCTTCACTACCACGGGCATCGGCACTACATGCCGTGGCTGGGGAGGTGGGAGAGCGCGGATCCGCATGGGATAGGCGACGGTGCCAACCGGTTCGCGTACGTGCACAATCGGCCGATTGCAATGCATGACCCATCTGGCGGTGTAGGGATGCTGGTTACCGGCGCCGCTGGAGCGGGAATTGGGGGGACCATCGGCTTTGGCGTGGGCCTATGGAAGGAGTGGGACAACCCTGAAGGAATCAACTGGTCGAAAGTGGGGGCTCACACGGTAGGTGGAATTGTCTCAGGTGGCCTTGCCGGCGTCTCAGGCGGCAGCTCCCTCGTCACGCAGGGTGGGGCTGGGGGTACCGCGGCCTTCCTACTGGGGGAGGGCGCGGCGAGTATCACGGGCGGCGCCATCACCCGCGAGCTGCTCGGCGAGGACACCACGACGGATGACCTCGCCACCGACGCCCTAATCGGCATTCTCACGGGCGGCTTCATTCGCGCCGGGTCAGGAACCTTGCGCGAGGTTGGCCAAGCAACGAACTTCTCCGACGTTGGGGAAGCACTCAATCACTCTGCGAAAGACTTGGCAGCTGAGTTCAGCGGAGCGGAGGCTCGGGCTCAAGCCATGGTGGCGAGTGAGAGCGTCGAGAAGATAACGCAGGACGCGATAACAACCACCGGGGCTCAGGTCAGACATGCTACCGACGACCGTATTGTCCCCAGAGCCCCCGCTCCGCCGCCTCCGCCGGTGTCCACGGTAGCAGGAAGCGGCCCGGTTCTGCCTCGGAGTGGGACTGGGATCCCGGTGAGCACGGGACCGTATCAGGTACTTGAGGGCGTGCGTCGAACCTTCGCAGCGCACGAACTTGGCAACCGAACCGTGACCGCTCGTGTACACCAGGGGAAGGGCATTTTCGGCCCGCCCCTCCAACTCGACATCGGGGAGCTCCGCATTCCTGCTCAAAAAGGTGTCATTGATTTCCGATCCCTTGGTCTCGACCACTACCTTGAGGGAGTGGCCACCGGCAAGGCTCCTCCGATTGAGGTAGAGTTCGGCGGGATGGGGCTCAGAGTGGAGCAACTGAGAATTATGCGTCCAAATTAAGGGGCAAAATCTGCCCCAGAGCACCGATTCCACACGAGGAAGCCGTTACAGTTCAGCGCGCCGCTGATTGCGCCCCCTCCCCGCTGCGGCGCGGCCGCGACTCGGACGGAGACCGGTTCGAGGCTCTTCTGGGAGGCCGGACCTCCGTCTTCCGACAAACCGTGACGGCGTGTTGTGTGCGACCGGTGCCCGAAGGGCCGGGTGTGGTTCGTCGAGCTGCCCCCGAGCTCCCGACCTCCGGCCAGGTACGCGGTCTTCCCCGGGCGCTACTCGCCCAAAATCGGCGGGCTCGGGTCGCCCGGTGACAGGCGAAGGCGCGGTTCCGGTCCGGATGCGCGCAAGAGCATGCCGCTCCGCGGGCTCCCCGGGAGCAGGCTGCACACAGACCCGCGCCCCTCCTGGGCGCGCATGAGCGGTTCCAGCCGGTGCCCGCTCACATCGCGGCCCCTCCGGGAACCCCAGCTTCACCCGTTACCCGTCCCTTACACGCCACCCCGCCGAAACCGGCTCAAACTGGACGAATCCAGCCCAAGCGGGACCGATCGCACGTCTGCTCCCCTCCCCCACGATCGCGCTGCCATCGGCAAAGCAGCCACTCCTGGCCTTCAACAACCGTAAATCGAAAAGTTCGGGGAGTAGGGTCGGAGCCGCCGCAGGAGGTCAACCGGGCACCACGCCGAATCACCGCTCCGCGAAAAACCGCACGACCTCCTCAGCCTCGGCGCGACGCTCCTGCGGAACAGGCACCCGGATCGTGTCCTCGGTTGGGCCGCCCCGGGTGTCCCAACGGACGGTGAACTCCAGCGCGTCGTCGGCGAGGCGGACGCCGAGCAGCTCGCGGTCACCCGCGAGGGCGTGCCATGTTCCGCAAACGACCACGGCGTCCTGCAGGATGACCACATCGGAGGTGCCGCTCCGGGTCGAAGCCTGGTGCTCGAGCGCGTACTTTCCGAGTCCGATCCCGATGTAGAGGCTCGAGAGGAAGCCGCTCGCTGCAAACGCCGCCCACACCGGGCCGTCCTCCGTGAGCCAGAGGAGGCCCGCTCCGAGCACGAACACGAACCCTGCGGTGGTGAGCACCTCCTGACGGCGTGCCGCCCATTCGCGATCGGCGAAGGCCCGGTTGTTGTTCATTTCGATCGGCCAGCGTGCGACGAAGGCCGCCTCGGCTTCGCCCCTCCGTGCCGTGGCGAGCCGCGCCCCCTCGCTCCGCGCGCTCTGCACCGCCTGCCACACGTTCCGTGCTGCCCCGCCAATCCCAAGCAGCGCCCCCACGGCCATCATCCCGAACACCGGGCGCATGGGACCGTCGTCATGGACCACGCCGACCGTCCCGATGAGGAGCACGGGCAGCATGACCGTGCACAGCATGATGGCCGCGAGGATCACGAATGGGTGGGAGCGTGACGACATCGGCAACCTCCTACACCTGCGTCGCTACGGCTGCGTCCGCTCCAACATCGTCATCCGAAACACCTCGACCCCACCGACCTCGGTGATCATCAGCAGCGGCGGCCCCGGCATCGTCTGCGCGAAGTGGTAGCGCGTGACCTTCTGGGTGCCGTCCGCCTCGGTGTCCTGCACCGTGTAGAGCCAGGTCGCGAAGTGCCCAGCGGGCACGTCGACGGTCGATTCGATCATGGTGGTGCGGGCGGCGGGGAACACCGCGTGTCCCATGAGCTCGGCCCACTCGTGACGCAGGGGGCCCTGGTCCGAGGGGGCCGCAGGATCCGCCGGCATCGGGGCGCCGGTCTCGTCGTGCAGGGTGGTGGCGATGGTGCAGCCGATGTCGTCCACCGCCGTCCACGTCCAGCGCTGCTCGATGATCGGGGCGCCCGACGCCGCGATGGAGAGCCGGATCCGCGTGCCGACGGAGAAGGCGGCCCGGAACTGATCGAGCGTGACCGGCGGGGAGATCGTGTCCGGGGCGGGCGCCGCGGCGGTTGACGTGGCGGCCGTCGAAGCCACGGGATGGGGCGCACAGGCGAGAAGCGCGAAGACGAGGCTGTACATGCGCGCGAGTGTAATCCAACGCCCTGCACGATTTCTCCACGAGTCCTCCACGCGGCGCCCGCCACCGTCGGGGTACACCTCGGGCGCCACATGTCCTTCCTCGCAAACCTCCTTCTGCCGGCCGCATGGCTCGCCACCCACACGGGCGCGCTCGCCTGGATCGCGGCGCACTACACCCACGTGGATCGGCGCTTCGAGGCGCTGCTGTTTGTCGGGGTCGCCGTGCTGGCGTGGCGACGCTTCGGGGGCCCCCTCCCCGCGCTGCGCCGGCTCGCCACGCCGGCCACCCCCGCGCCCGCGCCGCTCGCGCTGTTCGCCGCCTGCATCGTGACCGAGCTGTTGCTCGCGCGCTGGCTCGACCTGCACCTCGTGCGCGCGTCCGCGTTCGTGCTCGGCGGCTACGCGCTCGTGGGGCTGTACGCTCCCCCAGCCACATGGCGGGCGGGGCTCCCGTGGATCGGGCTCCTCACGCTCACCCTCCCCTTCGGCGCCTTCTCCGAGGTCTACCTCGGCTTCCCCGCGCGGCTGTTCACCGCGGGCCTGGTCCGGGACGGCCTCGACTTCCTCGGGATCGCGAGCCTCTCGCGGGACACCATCCTCGTGCTCGATCGGCCGGGCGGGACCGCGGCCGTACAGATCGACGCGCCATGCGCCGGCGTTCGCAGCCTGTGGTCCGCCGGGGTGTTCCTGCTCGCCGCGGCGTGCGTGGAGGGGCGTCGGCTCGACCGTTGGTTCGGCGCGGCCGTCGTCGTGACCGGGGGACTGCTCCTCGCGGCGAACACGCTCCGCGTCGCCACCCTCGTGGTGCTCGGCGCGGTGCTCGACGCGCCCGCCATCGCGTCCGCGGTGCACGTTCCGCTCGGCCTCCTCGGTTTTGCCTGGGCGGCCGCCGCGGGGTGGCTGGTCCTGCGCCAGGGCCCAGGCACCACCGGAGCCGCCGCGCCGTCGCCTGCCAGCCCGACGCCCGTCCCGGGCCTCGCCCCCCTGCTCGCGGCGAGCCTGGTCGCGCTCGCGACGCTCGTCCCCTCGCCTCCCACCGCGCCGGCCGCCGCACTCCCCTTCACGCTCGCCCTCCCCGACCACCTCGAGGCGACCCCGTTCGTCGCGACCGCGATCGCGCCCATCCCGGCGGAGGTCGACTACTTCGCCGGGGTGGACGTGCCACCCCCCGCGAAGTGGCGGTTCACATCCGTCGGACGCTCGAGCCTCGCCGGAACGCTGCTGGTCGTCCCCTCGCGCGCGTGGCGCGCCCACCACCTGCCATCCGCCTGCCTCCTGGGGCAGGGGCACACGGTGGAGGGGCCGTGGACCGTCGCGATCGCCCCCTCGTTCGACGTGCGCGTCGCGCGGGTGGACGACGGCGCGGCCACGGCGGTGTGGTGGTTCCAGGCCCCCGGCCGCACCACGGAGGACCTCTCCGTCCGCACCTGGGCCGCGCTGTCGGGCGCCGAGGACCGCTGGGTGCTCGTCTCCATGCTCCTCGAGGGCACGATCGCCCCCCTCACCCTCGATCCCCTCGTCCGCGCGCTCCACCGCTCGGTCCACGCCGGGCTCGACCCCACCGCCCAGGAGGCCGCATGCGCGCCATCCGTACCCTCGTGATCCAGGTGGTTCCACAGCTCCTGTTCTGGAGCTGGAACCTGCTGTTCGCCTGCATCGTCGTGGTCTGGCTCCCCCCGCTCGCGACGGCGCTGGCGGTCGAGGCCTGGCACGGGGCGCTGCCGTGGGACCTCGCCGCGGTCTCGTTCGGCATCCTCGCCTCCCCCTTCCTCGCGATCGCGGCGTGGGTGCCGATCCGCGCCGCGCCCGGGAAGGTCTTCCGGCTCCTCTTCGGCATCGAAGGGCCGCTCCTGCTGGCCGCGCTTGTCCGCCTCACGCTCCTGCGCGAGGTCACGCCGAGCGTCGCGTACCTCCTGCTGGTCGTCGGCCTGGCCGGCTTCGTGCTCGCGCTCGATTTGTATCGGCGGCGCACGTCCCCCCTCTCCCTTCCCGAGCTGGCGGGCCACGCCGTGCTGCTCGTGACCGCTGGTTGGTTCGGCGCGGCGCTGTCCTTCTACGTTCCGCCGGTGGTCGCAGAGTTGGTTTCTCTCGCCGGCGAGCTCGTCGAGGGGTTCTTCCGGCTCAATTGGATCGGCGAGCTGAGGTTCCTCCCCGGGGCGATGGTGTTCGTCTCCTTCGGGCTCCTGGCGATGTCGCTCTTCGCCGTGCTCCCAATCGCCTTCTTCAGCATCTACCTCGGCACATTCAGGCGGCTGTACCGGGAGACGATGGCCCGCTCCGGGGCCGCGCAAACGCTGATGGCAGCGGCGGCCGGTGTAACCCTCACGCTCGCGCCGCTGGTGGCGCTCGACCGCCACCCCCAGGTCCAAGCCTTCGCGCGCCTCGAGGCCCCGCCCACCGACGATGCCGCGCGCCGCGCTCTCCTCGCCGACGCGGACACCCTGCGCGACGGGCTGCTGAACGCCTACCTCGCGAAGTATCGATATTGGACGAGCACCGGAGAGGCGAACCACATCGCGGTGATGTACGGGAACCCGGATCGGTGGCGCTCGCGCGCGTCCCGCTACGAGGCCGGTCGCCCCGAGCAGCCGGGGAGCGGCACCCTCGCCGACCGCGCCCAGGACCTCTACAACCTGCTCACCCGGCCCTTCGTGTACCAGGGTGAGAGCCTCGCGGAGGACCGCAAGCGGGCCGCGGATCTCTACGCGCGCTTCTTCGACCTCCCAATCCAGAAGGGAGAGCGGGATCCCGTGAGCCAGGCGCTGAACGCCACGTGGGACCGCTCCACGGTCGAGGCGGGGCTGCTCGACGTGAACGGAGAGAAGGTACACCTGACCCGCCAGGAGCTCGCCGTCACCGTGTCGGGTGACGTCGCGACGGTCCAACTCGACGAGGTGTACCGGAACGAGACCCTCGATCAGCAGGAGATCTTCTACTTCTTCACGCTCCCCGAGTCCGCCGCCGTCACCGGGCTGTGGCTCTCGGATGACCCCGCCTCGCCCGAGAAGTATCCGGGCGTGTTCGCCCCCCGCGGCGCGGCGCAACAGGTGTACCTCGAGCAGCGCCGGGAGCGTCGGGATCCCGCGTTGTTGGAGCAGGTCGGGCCGCGCCAATACCGCCTCCGCGCGTTCCCGATCCTGCCGCGCGCCAGCGCCGATGCACAGGGAGCGCCGCTGTCCGTGCGCCTCACCTACACGACGCTCGTCGGCGCGGCCGGCGTCCCCCTCCCCCGCCTCCTCGAGCGCCGGAACGTGTATTGGGACGCGCGCACCGAGCGCGTGGGCATGGCGATGACCGCGCCGGGACTGTTCGACGTGCCGACCCCGGGGGCCGAGCCGGGCGGCCCGTGGCTCCCGGCGTCCGCCGGTCCGGAGGCAGGCGCCGCTCCCCAGCCCCACCGCGCGACGTTGGGTGGTGGGCTGGTCGTGACCGCGACCCCCGACACCGGCACCCGGGCGATCCCGAGCGGCCATCGGTACGCGATCGTGCTGGATCGCTCCTACTCCATGCGCGCCCACGCCGAGTCGGCCACCCAGTCCCTCGCGTACCTGCGCGACGTGGTGGCTCCGCGGAACGACCTCGACGTGTTCGTCACCGCCGGCTGGAGCGCGGGCGATCCGGTTCGGATGGACACCGTGCCGACCGAAGCCGACCTGCTCTGGTTCGGCAGCATCGAGCCGCACGAGATGCTCGCGCAATACGACTCGCTGCGCGCGGGCCAGCGGTACGACGCGGTGCTCCTCCTCACGGACGCGGGCACCTACGACCTCGCGGTGACGGACCCGCCGCCGATCCCCGACGCCGGAGGGCCGCTGTGGATGGTGCACCTGGGCGGGGCGCTCGCCCCCGCCTACGACGACGCACTGCTCGAGGCCATCCAGGGGAGCCGCGGGGGTGTCGCCACGTCGGTGCCGGAGGTCATCGGGCGTCTCGCGGTGTGGGAAGCCGAGGGCGCGGGAGTGGACGCGCTCGACGGCTACCTCTGGCGCGTGGAGGCCTCGGGAGCCGGCCCCGCCAGCGCCGAGGACACGGAGGACACCACGTTCGCCGCCCTCGCCGCGCGACGCTACGTCCTGCACCAGGCGCGCACGGCGGACATGGCGTCGGTCGCCAACCTCGACGCCGCCCATTCGGTGGCGAAGGCCGCGCGCGTGGTGACGCCCTACAGCTCGCTGCTCGCGCTCGTCGACGAGGCCCAACGCAAGCGCCTCGCGGAGCTGGAGGCCCAGGAAGACCGCTTCACGCGGGAAGCCGAGTCGGGGGTCGAGCTCCTCACCGCGCCCTCCGATCCGTTCTCCGTCACCGCGGTTCCCGAGCCCGAGGAATGGCTGCTGATGCTACTGGGGACCACCATGCTCCTCACGATTCAACGCCGCCGTTCGCCGCCGGCTTCCACTCCCGGGTCCGCGGATGGGAACCCATGCTGAACGTCGAGGTCCGCCGGTGTGCCGCGTGCGGGGCGGCGGCGTCGATCTGCGTCGCCAACTTTCAGGAGACCCAGCTCCTCGGGCTCGTCCGCACCGGACGCATCGCCAAGCGGTCGTTCGTCTGCCAGGCCTGCGGCGCGCGCTTCGACCGCCCCGTAGGGTGGGGGCGGGTGGTCCTCGTCTGCCTCTCGGGCGGAGCCGGCCTGGGGTTCGTCGTCATCGGGCTCGCGTATGGGCTCCACTCCGACCCGGGGGGCGGGCCAGGCCTGCGGCTCGGCGGCCTCGCCTGCGCGGGAATCGCGGCCCTCCAATTTCCGGCGACCGTCGCCTGGAGCCTCCTCCCCTCCTGGCGGGCGGCCCGGAACCCCGTCGTCCCCGGCGCCCCGATCCCGCCGCTCCGCTTTCCCCTCACCGTCCCGTTGCGCCGGTGCACGGCCGGCCACCCCGCGCCGTGCGTGGAGCTCACGGAGCACCAGTCCTACGGGCTCTACCTCGGCACGTCCTTCACCCACCAGTGCCCCATCTGCGAGGAGCGCTTCCTCGTGGAGTCACGGTGGAGCGCCGTCTTCGGCTTCGTCGGAGGGCTGGTGTTCGCCGCGCTGGGCGTCGGCATGCTCTCGACCGCGGGCGGACAGGGCGCGGGCGCGTGGGTGTGCGCCAGCCTCGTCCTCGCCGCCGGGGCCGCGATGAGCGCGCTGTTCGCCTACGAGAGCCTCTCGGGGCGGCGACACCCCGTGGTGGCGCCGGCGGGATCGTGAGCCCTGCCTACTTGGGGAGGCCCAGCCGTCCCCCTCGCGCCTCGTGATAGGCCGTGCGGGTGTTTCTTGCCCTGCTCTCCTCCGGCTGCCTGCTGATCTCGGACGAGGAGCTCGCGGGACGCCTCGCGGATCTCGACCAGGACGGATTCGTGGGCTCGGCCCACGGTGGCGCCGATTGCGACGATGAGGACCCCGCCGTACACCCCCTCGCCGACGAGATCTGCGGCGATGGGGCCGACGGCGACTGTGACGGCGATCCGGAAGACTGCCGGCTCGGCCCGGCGACCACCCTCGCGGATGCCGACGCCGAGCTCTTCAGCGAGGTGCCGGGAGAGGCCGCGGGGAGCATCGTCGTGATGGCCGGGGATGTCGATGACGACGGCTACGGCGACGTGCTGGTGGGAGCGGTGTACTCGGACGAGCGCGGCGAGCACGCGGGCCTGGTCTACCTCGTGCGCGGGCCGCTCGAGGGCAGCAGGGGCCTCGGGACGGCCACGGCGCGGTTCCTCGGCGAGGAGGCGGGCGCGCTCGCCGGGATGGCCGCGGAGGGCGCGGGGGACGTCAACGGAGATGGCCGCGCGGACCTCCTCGTCGGCTCGCCGGGGGTGAACGCCGGCGGCGAGCAGGCCGGCGCGGCCTACGTCCTCTACGGGCCGCAGGAGGGGGACATCGACCTCGCGTCGGCCGACGCCCGAATCCTCGGGGATCTGCCGTGGGACGCGATCGGATACGACCTCGCCGCCGCGGGGGACCTCGACGGGGACGGCCTCGCCGACGTGATCGTGGGGGCCGGGGTCGCCGACGTCGACGGCCTCGAGGACAGTGGCGCGGCCTGCGTGTTCTCCGGACCGGTCGTGGGAGAGCACCGCCTGTCCGAGGCCGCGGCCTGCCTCGCGGGCCCGGTGAGCTTCGCCCGGGCGGGCGGGAACGTCTCGGGCCCGGGCGACGTGGACGGAGATGGCTTCGACGACCTGTGGGTGGCCGGCATGAACATGCCGCGCGAGCCGGGCGGGGAGCTCGGCGTGGGCGCGGCCTGGCTGGTCTACGGACCGGTCGCCGGGCGCATCGATCCGGCGGACGCGGACGCCGTCCTGTACGGCGAGGCGGTCGGCGACAGCTTCGGGACGGACCTCGCGGGCGCGGGCGACGTAGACAAGGACGGCTACGCCGACCTGTTGGCGCTCTCCTGGGGAGCGGATCGCGGCGGTACGAATGCCGGCGCGGCCTACCTCGTCCGCGGGCCCCTCCACGGGGAGGCAGAGGCCGCCGACGCCGACGTCGTCTGGTCCGGATCGGCGGAGTCCCCCCTCCATCCACAGGTACGGCCCGCGGGAGACCTGGACGCGGACGGCTGGCCCGACGTCGTGATCAGCTCCGGGCGCGATCGGCAAGGCGGCACCGACGCGGGGGCGGCGTTCGTGTTCTACGGGCCGCTGCTCCAGCGGGGAGAGCCCCGTACCCTGCTCGGTGTCGCCCCTGGAGACCTCGCCGGCTGGTCTGTCGAGGGGCGCCAGGACGTGGATGGGGACGGCGTCGACGACCTGCTGGTGGGGGGCTGGGGCGTCGGGGAGGAGGCCGGGGCGGCCTGGCTCGTGCTGGGCGAGTCCCGTTGATGGTCCTCCTCCTCTCGCTCGTCGGCGTCGCGCTGGGGGAGTGCCCGGCGCATCCCGCGACGCTCGAAGACTCGCTCGATCGCGCGCAGCTCGCGTTCTCGCGGCTGGACGCGGCCGTTTTCGTGCGGGAGAGCGACGAGGTGATGCGCGAAGCCGGGTGCCTGGTCGAGCCGATCGCGCCGGCGGACGCCGCGCGCCTGCACCGGACCAGCGGGCTGCGCGAGTTCGTGTCGGGTCGCGAGGACACCGCGAGCGAGGCCTTCGCCGCCGCCCGCGCCATCGAGCCCACCTGGATGTTTCCGGAGAGCTTCGTCCCGCCGGACCACCCCATCCGCCGGCTCTACGACGACGCCCGCGCGAGCTCCCGGGCCGGCGTCGACGCCCCGCCTCCCGCCCTGGGCCACCTCGAGTTCGACGGCGTCGTGTCGCGACGGCGGCCCGCGGATCGCGCGACCCTGGCCGTGCTCGTCGGCCCCACGGGCGAGGTCACCGACAGCGCCTACCTATGGCCCGGAGACCCGCTGTTCGACTACCTGATCGCCGCCCCCGTCGCGGAGCCGGTCGATGCGCCCGTCGCGACGTTGCCCGGGCCCCTCCCCGCCTCCCCTCCCCGGCGCCGCCGGCCGACGCTCCCGCTGGCCCTGGTCGCGGGCGCCAGCGCCGTGGCCTCCGGCGCCTGCTACGCGATCGCCCTCGACACCTCCCAGACGTTCTGGACCCCCGGGGCCCCCGCGGCGGACCTTCCCGCGCTCCAGCAGCGTACCAACGTGCTGTATGTCACGTCGGTGGGGGCCGCCGTGCTGGCGTTGGGTACGGGCGTGGGGGCGGTCGTCAGCGGGGTCTGGTAGGCGCTGCGGCCAGTCGGACCCTTACGGCGAGGGCCGCGCCGGGAGCGCGGGAAGCTGCGCGTCGTCATAGACCGCGATCACGCGCACGTGGCGCCAGGTGCGGCCGAGGTGCTCCGCGGGCGCCTCGCGGGCGCCGATCCCGTAGACCGCCGACCATGTGTGCGGGATGTAGAGCAGGTGCTGTTTGACGATCCACCGGGGAGCCTCGGCCCTCCGCGCCGAGAGCCCGTCGTTCCAATCCGAGCGCCACCAATCGCCCGCGCTGCCGACGGCCACGAGCCGGATGGTGCGCCCCCGCGACTCGAAGGCGAGCCGATCGAGGTAGGCGGTGAGGCGCTGGTACTGCGGCGAGCCACGGGTGATGTCGTCACTGTTCCAAGGAAAGAACAGGGTGATCTCCCCGGTGCCCTGCCGGCGCGCGAGCGAAACCAGCTCGTCGATGCCGGCGAGGCTGGACTCCTGGAGGTGGAGCAGCCGGTCGACCTTGTCGTCCACGCGGTCGATCTTCCGCTCCATCCGCGCGTGTTGGCGCATACTCGCGGGCCCGCACGCGAGCCCCAGGAGCAAAAACAGGGCCAGCACAGGGCGCATCCACGGCAGCGTAACACCCCCTCTCTCGCGGTCTACTCCGGCTCCACGCGGTAGGCGCAGTAGACCGAGACCTGTGCGACTTCATCCGCGACCAGCGTCACTCCGGGTGGGACCTCGCAGGCGGAGCCATCGGGCGCGACCACCGTGAGCGTGAGCGGGCCGGGGGCCACGTTGACGAACATGAGATCGTGTCGGTCCTCGTTGGTGAGGCTCTCGGGAACCCACTCCCCGACGGCCGCCTCCCGCCACGCGCCGGCGTTCTCCGCGGAGATCTCGACCGTTGCCCCGCCGATGCAACGCATGGTCGGATCCAGCGCGTCCACGAAGAGCAGGGCCCGGCCGGGCTCTACCTCTACTCCGACCGCCCCCAGCAGCTCGACCAGGCTCTGGAGGGTCCCGAGCCGTGTGGCGTAGCCGATAGCCCCCGACGCAGCCTCCACGGGGGCGATCCACGCCGCGAGCGGCACTCGGGTGTCCCCAGAGAAGCGGAGCGTGAGAAAGGGGACAGTCGTGTCGTCGTCGAAGGTCCATCGACCGTCGCCATCCGTCACGGCCGCGGCCGTGGGCCGTGCCATGTCCGAAACGTGAACACCCGCGATACCCACGTTGGTGTCGGGATCGCCCACGACACCGAACAGGGGCTCCCACTGCTCAGGGATGGAGATGCCGGTGTCCGGCTCGCTGTCGTCGGGCCCCCCACGCTCCGCCGTGCAACTCCCCAACAACAGCAGGACCCACATGGGCTGGTCCTAGCCCGACAGGCTACGAAGGGCCATGCTGTTGCTGCTCGCCTGCGTCCCGCCCGACGAACGCACACCCACGGAAGAAGCGAGCTCCGAGACCACCTTGCGCTTCGCGTTCGATCTGGTGGCCGCGGACGTCGAGATCGAGCTGGCTCCCTACGATCCCTCCTCCGCCTCCCCTGTCGGCGAGGTCGTCTACACCTTCACCGGCGCCGCCGCCGCCGAAGGCCTCGCGCTCGATGCGCCGGCCGCCGCGCTGCGGCTGGTCGTCGACCCGGAGCAGGCGCCGGAGATGCGCGTGGCGACGTTCGTGCCGGGTCTCCGGGAGCAGGGGGAGCTGGTGGGCGTCGGGCAAGCCTGGCCGACTTGGGTGGAGGGAACCATCGCGGGTGCATACGCCGAGATCGGCATCGTCGCCGGCTGGAACGCGGTGTTCATCGACGCCGAGCACGTCATGCACGCAGAAGATCCCCTCGCCATCCCGATCAAGGCCGACCTCCGCACGGTCGAGAGCCTCGTCGTGTCGGGCGGGGTGGGCGCCAACGCGTCTGCGTGGATTGCGGCTCTCCAGGAGGAGACCGTGCTGGCCGAGACCCCTGTTTCAGCGGCTTGGACCCTGACCGTGTCCGGGGTGCCCGACGGGGCGGTGACACTGCCCATCGCGAATGGCACGGGCGTGCTCGCCAAGCTGGTGGCCTTCGATGATCGTGACGGCAGCGGTGGCTACAACACGGGTGACCTCACGACGCATGGGATCTGCGCGGATGGCATCCCCGCGATGCTCGGCTGGTTCGACCCAGCGCTCGACCTGGCGACGGCGTTGGAGCGCCAGCGGCGCGGTCAGCAGAACGGATGGAACATCTTTGCGGGGACAGATTTCGGGGTTGTTTCGGCAGGGGGGCTGGTCGCCGATTCGGACTGCGCCCCCTCCTGACCCGCTCGACATCCGTCGGGAGCCCGGATATCCTGGCGCCGTGGGGGGCACGATGTTGCTCAGCTGGCTGCTCGCCTGTACGAATGGCGCGACGAAGGACGACACCGCACAGGCGGACGACTCTGCGGCCGGCCGCGACTTTACGCTGGCGGTCGAGGGTGGTGGCACCGTGGACTACAGCGCCGAGGCCGCTGCGGGCACCGAGGCGGCGCCGGCGGCGATCGTCCTGGATCAGCCCGGCGTTCTCACGGTGGGTGCCGGGACCTGGTTCGTCATGCTCGACGTCACCGTCCCGCTGACCATCGTCGGGGCGGGCAGCGTAGACGCGCTCCCAGTGCTCTCCGCGGGTGGCAAAGGCGTGGTCATCAGCGTCTCCGCTCCGGTGGCGCTCACCGTCGAGGACATCGCGATCACCGGTGGTTTCGGGTGCCTCGGCCAGGCCATCCGCTCCGGCGTCGTGCTCGAGTGCAACCGGGAGTCGGTGACCGCCGTCCCGGTCGACCTCACCCTGCGCCGGGTGGATATCCATGACAATGTTTTCGATATCGGGGGCGGCGCGGTGGGTGTCACCGCGGGCTCCACGGTGCTGGTCGAAGATAGCAACATTCACGAAAATACGGGCCATGCCATCTATGGGCAGATGGCCGATGTGACCTGCCGGGGTGTGACGGGGGCGCAGGCCGGCCTGTGGGGAAACGGAAAGAATGGCGTATGGATTGAGATCTTTGACGACAGCCCCCACAGCATCGTGAGCGAGAACTGCGATTTTGGCGAGGGAGCCTCGGACAACGGGCACGACGATGTCGGCTTCAACGAGACCCTGGCGATGGACTACGGGGATGATGCCACGTTTACGTGTGACTCCGCCAGCTCGGTTTGCCAGTAGGGCGCGAGCTGCCGGTGGGGCTCTCCCTCACCAGGTGCTCATCGTCACGGGCACGTCGCACTGGAACGGCGCGGTCATCGGCCAGGCGATACCCGCCCCCACGCACATCTCGTCGGGAAAGCGCAGGGTTTCGTCCGTGACGTTGTCGTACGCGCAGTGGACCTGAACGGTGTCCCCCGCCTCGATGACCGCCTCGCCTTCCTCAAAACCGCGCAGGATCGGCCCGTACACGTAAGATGGCTCCCACTCCTCTACCTCGAAGAGGAGATCCCACACCCCATCGTGGCCGTGTTGGATGTTGATGGAGCGGCCGTTCGTGTGCATGTGGCCCATCATGTTGATGAGGTTCACCGTGGCGGGCCACTCGCAGGTCACGTCCATCGCATGGCGGCCGGGAGGCAAGTCGAACTGTGAGCTGTTGGCTACATAGGTGGACGCCCACGTTTCTACTTCTTCGGCGGGCACCGTGACCACGTTGATGGCGTCCTGCAGCAGCAGCGGATTGTCGGTTGGGTTCACATAGTGGGACTGGAGGGCCCACCGCTGCCCGCTGACCAACTGAATCGCCACGCCGTCCGGGAGGACCATGCGACCGTTGGGCGCCTCGACCAGCTCCGTACCTTGAAGCAGCGGCGGCATGATACCCATCACGAATTGCTCGGGGTCGGTGCAGTCGACCATCTCGCCATCGGCGATGAGCGTGTCGTCCGATACGGCCAGGGTCATGAAGTGGTGACCGTAGGTCGGGTCTTGAAACCACTCGTAGTAGGTCGCTCCCACATCCGGTCCCGAGTAGCGGCCGAAATAGCAGTACATGACCTCGGAGTGGGGCTCGAGGATGAACTCCGGGGTCCGCTCCTGAAACCCTTCGGACGGCGGCTCGCCAGGATCCATGCGGTGGTCCTGGATCCCCTCCACCTCGTTCTCGGTCAGCCCGCTATCTGGGCTCTGCTGCGCGTGACATGCCATCAGCAGAATCCACACGAAGACCTCTTCACGTCGATAGTACCGCATGTTCTACGAGCGAGCAAGCGAAGGAAGCGGGCAGGCGTGGATCCGCGCGGAGACGCCATCCGCCCGGCGGGGCGCCGTCCCCGCGCGCGCGATAGCGGGGCCCATGGCACTCCAGCCCGCTAGCGCCCCCGGCGTCGACCCCGCCACCCTCCGACCCAATCGCTTCGTCGACTGCGATCATCCCGCGGTGATCGCGTTCGCCCGCGAACACGCGGGTGGGCTCGCGCCGCGCGAGGCGGCGGTTGCGCTGTTCTACGTGGTGCGGGAGCGGCTGCGCTACAACCCGTGGCGGGTGCGCTACGCGCCGGAGGACTACACCGCGAGCAGCGTCGTGTTGCGCGATACCGCGGAGGGCGGCCACTGCATCGACAAGGCCCTGCTCCTCGCCGCGGCGGCCCGCGTCGTCGGCATCCCGAGCCGCCTGCACTTCGCCAACGTCCGCAACCACGTCGGCACCGCGAAGCTGGAGCAGAAGCTCGGCACCGATCTGCTCGTGTACCACGGGTACGCGGAGCTGTTCCTGGGTGGCCGTTGGGTAGCAGCGACCCCCGCCTTCAACCGCGAGCTCTGCGAAAAGCTCGGCGTCGAGCCCCTCGAGTTCGACGGCGAGCACGACGCGATCTTCCAGGCCCACGATCGGCTCGCGGGGCGATTCATGGAGTACGTCGAGGATCACGGGAGCCACGTCGACGTGCCGTTCGAGGCGATGGTCGCCGCGTGGAGGCTGCACTATGGTGTCTACGCTGAGCGCGGAAGTTGGCCGACGCCGTAGCGGTTCGACGAGGCACCCTGTGCGTGCGAGGTCGACACGGGCACCTGCACGTTCCCCAACGGCGTGAACGACTAGAAGATCACTCCTGCGCGCGGCACATGTAGAACTGGCCGCTGCACGTGAGCGTGACCGACTCCCCGGCGCGCACGGCGACACGTCCGGCGTCGACCTCGCCCTTCCCGAGAAAGCGCGCCCGGATCCTGTAGATCCCGGGTGGCACGGGCCCGGGCGGGTAGGTCACGGACGCCCGATCGAGCCAGACCTGCTCGGCGGGGCCGGTCACCACGACCGTACCGAGGAGGACCGCGTCCGCGTGCGCCGGTCCGGGCTCGGGGACGGGCTCTCGGACAGGTTCGGGGGATCGCGTGACGCGGGGCGGCGGAGCGGAAACGGCGACCGGGTCGGGAACGGGAACAGGGTCGGGAACAGGGTCGGCCAGGGGGGCGGCGCCCAGGGCGGGTTCGAGGGCGAGCGCGAGGGCGGACGGGGTCGGAGCCGCGGGGGCGCTCTCGGGCGCGGAAGGGAGCGCACACCACGCGGCGGCCGCGAGCGCCCCCAGGCTCGCGACGACCAGGGGCACCCCGAAGGTCGCGATGCGCCATCCCCGCCTGGCGCCGGGCACAGGCGATGGCCCCTCGAGCCACGACACCGTGCTTGCCAGCGGCGCCTTCGCGCGCGGGTGGGCCTCGGGGGGCGCCCGCACGACGGGCCGCACGACGCGCTCCGACGGCGCCGCGTGCTTCGCCGGGGGCTCGGAGAGGACCTCGCGCAGCCGCGCGCAGTCCCCGATGCGCTGGTCGCGATCGACCGCCAGGCACCCCTCGATCGCCGCCAGGATGCGGGGAGGAAGGCCCGCCACGAGCCCCTCGGGCCGAGGATAGTCGCCCGCCACGATCGCGTTGAAGATCACGAGCGTGTCGGGCCCGGCGAAGGGGGGGCGGCCACATACGAGCTCGTAGAGGATGCAGCCGAGCGCGAAGATGTCGGCGCGCCGGTCGACGTTCTTCGCGTCGCGGATCTGCTCGGGGGCCATGTACGCGGGAGTGCCCATCGCGATGCCCGATCGGGTCTGCGCGGCGCCCACGTCGTCCGCCAGGATCTTGACCAGGCCGAAGTCGGCGACCTTCGGCACGAGCCCTTCGTCCCCTTCGTCGAGCAGCACGTTCCCCGGCTTCAGGTCGCGGTGGACCAGCCCCTCGCGGTGCGCGCGCGCGACCCCGGCGAGGATCCCGCGGAACAGCGACTCGGCCAGGGCGAGCGAGGGGGTGTCGTGTTGGAGCCAGGCCTCCAACGTGGGCCCGGCGATGTAGTCGAGCACGAGCCCCGGGGCGCCGTCCACCTCGATGACGTCGGTGACAGCGACGATGTTCGGGTGGCGTAGCGTTGCCTGGATTCGGCCCTCGTGCATGAGGCGCGTGGTGATCTGGCGGTTCTGCACGTTGAGCAGCTTGAGCGCGTGGAGGCTCCCCAGCGTGTTGTGCCGCACGAGGAACACCGTGGCCATGCCGCCGGCGCCGAGCTCGCGCTCGACCGTGTACCGCTCGACGACCTGACCCGGCTCCAGCATTCGCGTCTATGGCACGGCCGCGCGCGCCGCGCACCTGCGCTCCCGCACACTCCCCGCTCACACTCCGAGGATCTTCCGCCCCATCACCCGCTCGATCTCGCGGAGGAACGCCATCTCTTCCTTGGCGCAGAGGGTGATCGCCTCCCCCGCGGCCCCCGCGCGTGCCGTCCGCCCGATGCGGTGCACGTAGGTCTCCGGGACGCTCGGCACGTCGTAGTTGACCACGTGGGACACCCCCTCGATGTGGAGGCCGCGCGCGGCGATGTCGGTCGCGACCAACACCCGCGTGACGCCCTGCTCGAAGTCCGCCAGCGCCCGCTCCCGCTCGAATTGGGGGCGGTCGCCGTGGATGGCCTCCGCGCGGATCTCGGCCGCCACCAGCGCCGCCGCCAGCCGATCGGCGCCGTGCTTCGTGCGGATGAACACCAACACGCGGGTGACACCCTCCCCCGCGAGGAGGCGGAGGAGCGCGACGCGCTTGTCCGGCTTCTCCACCAAGAGCACGATCTGGCGGATGTGCTCGGCGGTGTGCTTCACGGGGGTCACGGTCACCCGCGCGGGATCCTTGAGGATGTGGCCCGCCAGCTCGACGATGTCCTTCGGCAGCGTGGCGGAGAACAACGCGGTCTGGCGCGCCTTCGGGAGCTTCTTGATCACGGCGCGGACGTCCTGGATGAACCCCAGGTCCAACATGCGGTCGGCCTCGTCGAGCACGAAGCACTCCACCGCGCCGAGCGAAACGACGCCCTGGGCACACAGATCGATCAAGCGGCCAGGGGTCGCGACGAGCACGTCGACCCCGCCCTCGAGCGCGCGACGCTGGGCCCGCGGCTTCATGCCGCCGTACACGACGGCGTGGCGCACGGAGGGGAGGTGCTGCCCGTAGGCGCCGAAGGCCTCGTCGATCTGGATGGCCAGCTCGCGCGTGGGCGCCAGGACGAGCGCGCGGATGGGCCCCTCCGATCCCGCCCCGGTCGACGTGGCCGCGAGCCGCTGCAGGATCGGCAGGGCGAACGCCGCGGTCTTGCCAGAGCCGGTGGGGGCCGTCCCGCAGATGTCACGACCGGCGAGGAGGAGGGGCAGCGCCTGGGCCTGGATGGGCGTCGGCGTGACGTGCCCCAGCGCGGTCAAGGCGGAGCGAAGGGGTTCGATCAGCGCGAGCGCGTCGAAGCTCGGGACCGGGGGCGGTGGGGTCATGGGCGGGCCCCTACCACGCAGCCGCGTCGGGAGCCGCTCCAGGAGGCGCCCCGGGATAGCGTAGGCGCAATGAACGCCCCCCGATTTCCTCGTCTCCGGTCGCCAGGGCCGCAGCTCGTCGCCGTCCTGCTCCTCGCGCTCGCGGTCTGGTTCCCCTCCCCCGCCCAGGCGGTCGACGAGCAGTCCGAGGCGGCCGTGCAGAGCCAGAAGTCGCTCACCGACTACCTCTCCGACCTGGAGGACGACTCGGATCCCGACCGCCTGTACGCGGCGAGGGTGCTCCGTGGTGAGCTCACCCGGGTCCTCCGCGTCGAGGCCCGGGCGCCGGCCGGCTCGCTCGCCTCGCTCGACGCCCGAGCGATCCTGATCGAGCTGGAGGCGCGCCTGCCGAACGGCTGCCGGTCGGGCCTCCAGAAGCTCAACAGCGTGGCCCCTTGCGCGGACATCCTGGCCCTGCTCGACGTGAAGGCGGCGGTGCCGGAGATCCGGGCCGTCCTCGCCGTGGAGCAGCGCAAATGGGTGCGCCGCCACCTCGAGAAAGCGCTGGCCCGGCTGGAGCAGTAGCATGCGGACCGTGGGCCTCACCGGCGGGATCGCGTGCGGAAAGAGCACCGTGGCCGACCTGTTGCGGGCACGCGGGGTCCCGGTGCTCGACCTGGACAAGGTGGCGCGTGACGTGGTGGCCCCCGGCGAGCCCGCCCTGGCTGAGATCGCCGCGCGCTGGCCCTCCGTGATCGTGGATGGCACGCTCGATCGCAGGGCGCTGGGCGCGGTGATCGTGGCCGACCCCGCCGCGAAGCGCGCGTTGGAGGCGATCACCCACCCTCGCATCTGGGAGCGCACGGAGCGCTGGCTCGCCGAACAGGCGCGAGCGGGCGCGCCTGTCGCGGTGGTCGAGGCCGCCCTGATGGTCGAGACGGGGAGCCACACGCGGTACGACACGCTCCTGGTGGTCTCGTGCTCACCCGAGGTGCAGCGCGCGCGCCTGGCCGCGCGCGAGGGCTACGACGACGCGACCGTGGCGCGCTGGCTCGCCGCGCAGATGCCGCTCGCCGCCAAGGAGGCCGTCGCGCAGGAGCTCGGCGGGGTGGTGATACACAATGATACATCCACCGATGTGTTGGCGGAGCGGCTCACGGAGGCATGGGCTCGGATCCTCTCGAACGCGTGACCAGGCCGGACGCACGAGCGTCGCGAGCGGCGGCCATGGGCGTCGGGGCCGCGCTGTCTCCCTTCGCCCTGGTGTTTAGCGAGGGGGCTGAGGCAGGCGGACATGACGACGAAGAAGACCGGAGACACCCCCCGTTCGAGTGGTCGTGAGTCGAGTGGCCGCGAGCGCGCGCTCGGCGGGGATGACCCGCTCCTCTATGGCGGAGTGGGAGAGAGCCCGGTGGTAGCCGGCTCCCACGCCGATGCCGAGGGGCTCGACGGGTTCCAGTACGTCACCGGCGAGGTGCCGTACACCACCCAGGAGGAGATGCTCCTGGACCAGGAGCGCACCCAGGAGCGCGTGGAGGACGACCGCGACCTGGAGGCCCCCGAGGAGGTCATGGCGAGCCGCGTCGCGTTCGACGAGCGCGACGACGTGAACACCCTGGACGACGTGGACCGCCAGGGGCGGCGGGGCGAGGAGGAGCGCGACTGGTCGGGCGACATGTTCGCCGACAGCGGGCGGCACCGGCTCAGCGACGGGAGCCGGAAGCGTCGGTGATACATCTGAACCATCTGTTGATACATTCCGTATGCATCAACTGATACATTCCGAATGTATCAACGCTCCGCGAGCGCATCCTCGGCGACCAGCATCGCGAGCGCCATGATGGTGTGTTGGGGGTTGATCCCGATGTTGTTCGGCATCAGGGACGCGTCCGCCACGTAGAGGCCCTGGCGGCCATGCACGCGACCGCGCGCGTCACACACGGACCGTGTCACGTCGGCGCCCATCATGCACCCGCCGAAGAGGTGCGAGAGGATGGCCACGTAGCGCCGCGGATCGAGGGGCCCGTTCGCGATGACGTCCAGCTCTCCCGGGCCGAGGCTGTAGGGAAGGCCCTGGATGCCGGGGAGGACGGCGGTGGCCCCGGCGGCGAAGTGCAGCTCGGCGACCCGCACCATGCCCGCGCGGAACCGCGCCATGTCGTACTCGTCGAAGCTGTACCGGACGATCGGCTTGCCGCCGAAGCCCGCGCGCACCGAGCCGACGCTCCGGGCCCGGAGCGCGTGCACCCACATGGCGAGGTGGCGATAGCCGACGATGCGCTCCATGAACGCGCGGCCCCCGCCCGCGAGCCGGGAGATCGCCATCTCCATGGGGATGGAGAGGGTCTCCAGCTTGAGGCCTCCATCCTCCCGAAAGCGTGTCGACGCCCACCCCTGGGTGACGCCGAAGTTCTGGTCGACCGGCTCGTCGTAGACGCCGAACACGCCCGTGCCCGGGTGCGCGCGGAAGCCGGCCCCGACGGCGGCGTGGGTGAGCCCGGAGCGGCGTAGCAGCACGGGGCTGTGCGTCACCGACGCCGCGATGAACACGCCCTTCCGCGCGCGGGCCGTGAAGCGGGCGCCCTTGCTGCGCGTCTGCGGGTGGATGAACCGGCCGCTCACCCCGACGGCGCGCGTCCCCTCGAAGACGATGCGATCCGCCGGCGCGCAGGAGAGGAGCTGGCCCCCGCGGCGCAGCACCTCCGGCACATAGTTCAGGTTCGTGCTCTGCTTGCGCATCGAGCGACACCCCTGGAGGCACTGGCCCGAGCCGAGGCAGCCCTTCGCGTAGCGCTTGATCACGTGCCCATCGAAGCCCGCCGCGGCGTCCCCCTTCAAGGCGAGCTGGTTGGAGCGCCCCATCGACTCGGGGGCGGTCTCCGCGACGCAGAGCTCGTCCTCCAGCTGGTCCTGGAAGCGCCAGATGCGCTCGGCGAAGCCGGGGCCCCCCACGCCGTGGTCGCGCTGCCACTCCTCGAAGATGTCGAGCGGGGTCCGCACGCAGATCGCGGAGTTGATGACGGTGGTGCCCCCCACCAGCCGCGCCTGGACCACCGGCCACAAGGCGCGCCCCATCGTGAACGTGGAGCCCCAGTCGTCCATCATGTCGCGCATGGCGCCGTAGGTCGAGTGCGCGTAGTCGTGCGGCTCCCGCCAGGGGCCCGCCTCCACCATGATCACGCTCGCGCCGGAGCGCGCCAGCACCACCGCGGCGGCCGCGCCCCCCGCGCCGGTTCCGACCACGACGTAGTCGGCCTCGACCGCTACGTCCCCGCGCTCCTGGTAGGCGACGTGGCTCATCTGGCGCACCTCAACGGGTTCGGAAGGTGCCCGGATCGACCGGGTAGGGCGCGACGTTGAGCCGCCGGCGCACCTCGGGATCCTGGCCCCAGCACATGCAGGCGTACATCTTGAGCAGGAAGATGGCCTGGCGGAGCAGGTAGAAGCGCGTGGTGCAGATGCGGTCCGCGTGCGTGTCCCGCAGGCCGCGGGGCAAGAGGAACGACGGGAGCGGCACGTACACCGTCAAGATCGGCGTGAGCGCGAACACGGTGGCGCCGAGCACGAGCCCTGCCCAGACCATGAGCGTCGTCTCCCGGCGCGTCTGGGCGAGGAACGCGTCGATGCCCGCATCCGCGAGGCCCGGGAGGGCGCTGGTAGCGGGCATCATGTCGCACATCGTGGCGCGGACGAGCCAGGTCATCGCCCTGCGCCCCCGCGGAACCGTGCGCCCGCGCGCAACCGTGCGCCCGCGCGCACCACCTAGTACTGCACGAGGGACTGGACCGGGGCGGGGCTGAGCGCGGCGCGCCCGTCGAGAAAGCACAGCTCGATGACGAAGCAACAGGCCACGACCTTGCCGCCGAGCCGCTCGACCAGCTTGGCCGTCGCCACCGCGGTGCCGCCGGTAGCGATGAGGTCATCGACCACCAGGACACGCTGGCCGGGCGTCACCGCGTCGATGTGCATGTCGAGCGTCGCGCTGCCGTACTCGAGCGCGTAGGACTCGCTGACGCGCTCGTACGGGAGCTTGCCCGGCTTCCGCGCGGGGACGAAGGCCGCGTCGAGCGCGAGCGCGAGCGGCACGCCGAAGAGGAAGCCGCGGGACTCCATGCCGACCACGGCGTCGATGCCGGCGTTGCGGTAGAGCTCCGCGAAGTGCTCGGTGATGCCTCGCACCAGCGCCGGGCGCGCGAGGATCGGCGTGATGTCCTTGAACAGGATGCCCGGCTTGGGAAAATCGGGCACGTCCCGGATGGTCTGCCTAAGGACGGTCTCTAGATCGTTCACGATGCCTCCGGCGCGGCGCGGCCGCGCGAGCCGAACCATTTCACGAAGAGCCACCCGGCGCCAAGCCCCACCACCAACAGGACGAATCCCAGCAGGTCGTCCTTGATGACGTGCGCGAGCTCGCTCGGGTCGTCCAGCAGGGTCGGGCTGCGCCCGATCGTGCGCGCGCCGAAGAACGCGAGCACCGCGCACCAGAGCGTGGATCCCACGAAAGTGATCCCGAGGAACGCCAGAAATGGCATCCGTACGAGCCCGGCGGGAAACCCGATGAGGTGCCGCACGACCGGAAGGAGGCGCGCCAGGAAAACGCCCCCGTACGCGTACTGGGCCAGCCAACGCTCCGCGAGCTCGAGCCGCGCGGGAGGGAGCAGGAAGTACCGCCCCCAGCGCTGCACGAAGGCGCGCCCGACCGTGTAGGTGAAGCCGTAGCAGAGGGAAGACCCGAACGTGGAGCCGGTGCCGCCCGCGAGGATGACCCCCCAGATGTTCATGCGGCCCTGCGCGGCCCAGTAGGCGGCGGGCGGCATGATGATCTCGGACGGGATGGGCACGATCGTGCTCTCCAACGCCATCATCACGAACACGCCGAGGTAGCCCCACTCCTCGACGAACTCGAACCACGTCCGCATCAGCTCGTGCAGCATCAGCTCTCCAGCTTCCAGGCGCGAAGGGCCGGGAGGACCTCGTACGCGGTTAGATCCAAATGTAACGGCGTAACGACGGCGAACCCGGACTCGCACAGCGGACCGTCGGAGTCGGGCAGGTCGTCGAAGCGGTCGTGGTCGCCGCCGATCCAGTAGTATTTACGCCCGCGTGGGTCGAGGTTGACCGCGACCGTGGGGTGGTACCAACGGCGCCCGAGCGGCGCCACGCGCACGCCCTTGACCTGGGCGTACGGCAGGTCGGGCACGTTGACGTTCAGGAGGACCCCCGGCGGGAGCTTCTGGCGCATGGTCTCCTTGACCACGTCGCGCGCGATGCGCTGTGCTGTCTCCCAGTGGGGCGTGACGCCCGACACCCAGAGGCTCACCGCGATCGACGGGATGTCGAAGGACGCGGCCTCGCGCGCCGCCGCGACGGTGCCCGAGTACATCACGTCATTCGACAGGTTCGAGCCCCGGTTGATGCCGGAGACCACCAGATCGGGCTTGCGCGGGAGCAGGTGGTGCGTGGCGAGGTACACCGAGTCCGCGGGGGTTCCGGAGACCGCGAAGCGGCGCTCGCCGTGCTCGGCGACCCGGAGCGGCTCGTGCATCGTGAGCGAGTGTGACTTCGCGGACTGTTCCGTGGAGGGCGCCACGGTCCAGACCTCGCCGAGATCGGCCAGTGCGGCTTCGAGCGCGCGCAGACCAGCCGCCTCGATGCCGTCGTCGTTGGAGAGGAGGATGAGCATCTTTTGCGTGGTCAGGGGGTGCGTTCAGGAGGGGTCCGCGGGCATAACCCGGGCCCTGCACGATATGCTTGTCCCCCTCCCGAGCATCGCGGATGCGCCCTCGCTACGCCGACCTCTTCCGACGCATGCGCGACCCCGACCCGGTGGCTGCGGATGCCGCCTTCGACGCGGTCCTCTTCGACCGGGCCGGGGCCCTCCCCGATCTGATCGAGTGCTTCCAGAAGAGCCGGAAGGATCCCCTCCTCCGCTTCCTCTGCGTGCAGCTCCTCGGCTTCTCCGAGTCTCCCGACGCGCTCCCCGTCCTGCTCGACGCGCTGGACGACAAGCACGAGATGGTTCGCGCCGAAGCCTGCCGCTCCCTCGAGGATCTGGCCCATCCGTCCGCGATCTCCCACCTCGAAGCCCGCCTCGACGACATCGATGAGGAGGTGCGGGTGGCCGCGGCGGAAGCGCTGCTCGCCGTCCGCGGCGGCGGCCGGGAAGCGGGCTGATCTACACCTTGATGCCCCAGAACAACAGGCGTCGAAAGGGGTAGAAGTAGGGGCCAGCCTCCCCGAGCGCCTCGACCAGCCGCTCCCGGTAGCGCGCCACGAACGCTGCGCCGAGCTCCGGGCCGAGCCGCCCCATGTAGGCCGTGAGCAGCGTGCCCTTCACCCACTCGACCACATCGGCCGGCGCTCCCATCACGTGGCCGTAGATGCGCTCGAGGCACTCCTGCTCCTGAAACCCGTGCGCCCAGAGGAGCTCGGCGTACCGCTCGAGGGGGAGCACGGCGCTCCGCCGCACCCAGCCGCCGAGGTGCGTCCGAAAGGGCTCCTCGCCCGCGACGATCTCGGCGATGCGATGCGACGCGTGCTCCTCGTTCCTGGGCACCTGCACGGCGATCTGCGCGCCCGGCGCGAGATCACGCAGCCAGCGCCCCAGGAGCGCCTCGTTGTCGGGAACCCACTGCAGCGCCGCGTTGGAGAACAGCAGATCGACGCCCGACGCCTCTGCGAGCGAGGCGATGTCGGCGTGCCGGAACGTCAGGCCCGGCCCCGGGACGGCCTTGGCCAACATGGCCGCGGAGCTGTCGATCCCCTCGACCATGGAGCCCGGCAACCGCTGGGCGAGCAGCGCCGTGAGCTCGCCGGTGCCACAGCCGAGGTCCAGCACGCGCAGGCCCGGGCGTACGCGCACCATGCCCAGGAGATCGACGAAGGGCTGCGCGCGCTCGGCGCGAAAACGCTCGTATTGGGTCGGGTTCCAGGTGTCGTTCGACATTGCCCCTGGTAGCGCACGGAGCACGTGCTAGCTTGTGGCCGTGCTCGCCTTCCTCGTCACCGTCTCCCTCGCTTCCGCCACCGAGTCGTCGGAGGCCCTCATCGACCGGATGAAGGGCGCGTGGGAGCGCCTGTCCAGCTACCGGACCAGCCAGGTGATCCAGGAGCGCATCAAGGGCCAGCTCGGGCCCGAGCAGCGCATCAAGGCCACGTTCCGCAAGCCCTGGGAGATCCAGCTCGAATGGGAGTCCCAGCACCCCGGCCGCAAGGTGTACTGGAGCGCCGCGCATCATGACGGCGAGGTGCAGGTGTACCCCGGGGGGCTGGCCGGGCGCGCCGTCGGCATCCTGAGCTTCTCGCCCGAGAACCGGCTGCTCAAGACCGACACGAACTACTCCCCGGCCGACGCGGGCTTCGGCTACCTCGTCAAGCTCGTGTCCGCCTCGGTGGCGCCCACCTCGCCCCATCGCCCCACGCTCGCCGAGCCCGTCTCGTCCACCTCGGGCGGCGAGCCCACGTGGACCATCGCGATGACCGACGTCCAGCACCCGCGCTTCGCCCGCACGGAGCTCCTCGTCTCGGCCACGACTGGGCTCCCGCGGGCCTTCACGGGCTGGGGGCCGGATGGCGCCCTGGCCGAGCGCTTCGAGTGGTTCAACACCGAGATCGATCCGGTGTTGGTCGACTCGGTCGACTTCAGCGCGGGCTACCCGTAGGAGCCGGCGCGGTAGGCAGGGTGGTGTCCAACCGGATACCCTCCGCAGATGAGCCATCCCCGTCGAGCTGGAGGATCCTGGGTCGCAACGCTCGGAATCGGCCTGGCGGTCCTCTCCGTGGCGGCCCCGGCCCGCGCCGCAGCCCCCGCGCCAGTTGCCCGCACGCACGCCTCTTTCGTCGGCGCCGTGCCGCTCGAGCTGGCCTCCGTCCCTCCTACAGCGGGCACCACCGCGAACCTCGATCTGGCCGGGCTCGATCCCGCGGTGCTCGACCTCGCCCTCGGCGCGCTCGCCTGCGCCCGGCAGGCCGGCACCGCCGGTGATCGGGCCGACCACGTGCTCTCCGTCATCGATTTTCGCCTGCCCTCCACCGCCCCGCGCCTCTGGGTGATCGATCTCGACAGTGGCGCCGCGTTGTTCACCGAGCGGGTCTCGCACGGCCGCAACACCGGGGAGGACGCCGCGGTGTCCTTCTCCAACATCCCGGGGAGCAACCAGTCGAGCCTCGGGCTGTTCCGCACCGGCGAGATCTACGTCGGCAAGCACGGGCGTTCGATGAAGCTCGACGGGCTGGAGGTTGGCTTCAACGACCGGGCGCGTGACCGCGCGATCGTCGTACATGCGGCCTCCTACTGCACCGCCGGACACGTGGCCCAATGGGGTCGGCTCGGCCGCAGCCAGGGGTGCCCCGCGCTCGATCCCGCGGTGTCGGACGCGGTCATCGACACCATCCGGGACGGCACGCTCCTGTTCGCCTACTACCCCGATCCCGACTGGCTCTCGGGGTCCGCGGCGCTGCGGTGTGACGCGGGGCGCGATCCGGCCTGAGGGCGCGTCTGACACGCGCCCCGAGCTCGCGGGCATCCCTCGGCCCTTCAGGGCGTGAAGGTGGCCCCGCACGTGCCGGACAGGAAGAACACGATCACGCCGGTGCCGGGGTCGCGCGCCACCGTCGCCGACAGATCTGGCGCGCTACCGATCTCGGCGCCGCTCAACACGATGCCGAACGTGTCGCTCTCGTCCACCCACGCGACCAGATCGGTCGGCGCGCCGCCCTCCGCCGCGAGGGAGGCGATGCCGCTCGACGCGTATCCGTCGCACTCGGAGACGTACGTGTAGTCGCCGATCCACGCGTCGCGCCAGGCCACGCACACGTCGTCGCTCGTGGAGTAGCCGCTGTCACACGCCACAGCCCCCTCCACACAGGCTCCGTTCTCCACGACGATGCCGTCGTCCACCGCGCCGGAGCAGTCCTCGTCGATGCCGTCGCACGTCTCGGCGGCGCCCGGGAAGACCGAGGCATCGGCGTCGTCGCAGTCGGCGTCGGAGAGCGCGCCGTCCCCGTCGGAGTCGACGGCAGCGCTGTCGCAGACGTCCGCGGGGACCGGGTCGGTGGCGCAGGCCTCACACCAGGCCCCGATCAGGGCGCCGTCAGCAGCGCCGTAGTAGGACCAGAGGGTCTCGGAGTCGTCCCCGCACGTCGCGGTGGCGCCGTCGGGGCAGCGCTCGGCGCTGGCCTCGGCGGTGACGCCGGTGCCCTCCCCGACGGCGCACGCGAATTCGTGCAGCTCGGAGCAGGCGAACATATCCCCCGCGCCGTCGAGGAGGCGACAGCTGCCGTCCTCCGTGGCCGCGGTGTCGTAGAGCCCCTCGACGGGGGTGTCCTCGAGGACGCCGTCCGTCGTCGGGGTGCATGCGAGGAGGGCGAAGAGCGGCAGCAGGCGGACCATGGAGGCCTCCGGGAGGGGTGCGTGGCTCACCAGGAGCGCGACGGGTAGCAGCCTTCGATGCAGATGATGTAGTTCAGGCCCACGAAGCGGCGGGTCGGCTCGGCGTCGGCGCCGAGGGTGCCGGTCTCCCCCAGGTCGGGGCCCGCGGAGGCCGGCGCGACCGGCGCGCGGCCCTGCAGGTCCGGGAGGGCAAACGTCGTGTACCCGTTTCCGCCGTACGTGACCCCGAGCAGGGAGAACAACGCGGTGTTCTGCGCGATCGAGAACAGCTGCCCGTTGCAGAACGCCCACCCCTCCGGCGCGAAGTTCCCCGCAAAGAGCCGGATCTCGGCTAGATACGGCTCCACGTCAGCTCCTGCTCGGGAAGATGCCGTACAGGCAGATGACGTAGTTCAGGCCGAGGGTGCCGAGCCCGCTCGCCGTGCCGCCGGTGGTGCCGGTCTCGCCGAGATCCACCGGGTCGAGCCCCGGCCCGGTGCCGGTGCCAACCGCCACCGCGCCGCGAAGATCCGGGAGGGCAAACGTGCTCATGCCGTCACCCCCGTAGGTGGTGCCGAGGATGGAGAAGAGCGCGGTGTTCTGTGCGATCGACAGGAGCGAACCGTCGCAGAACGCCCAGTTCCTGGGCGCGAAGTTGCCGCCGAACAGGCGAATCTCGCCGATGATTCCTTCCATGACTACTCCGCTCGGACCAGGTTGACGTGAACGTAAAAGGTGCCGTCGGGCGTCAGCGCGGCCCGCAGCGGCTGGACCTCGAGGTCCCCGACCTTGAGGTTGGCGAAGCGCACGAGGTGCGCGCCGCTCGGGTCGTACACCTGCACGGCGCGACCCAGCGGGTCGGCGACCCAGGCGTTGCCGAGCGGATCGATGGACACGCTCCGCGGACTCTGGAGCTCGCCGTCGCCGGTGCCGGGGGTGCCGTAGCTGCGCACGAAGGAGCCACCCGGCGTGAACACCTGCACGCGGGCGTTCGGTGGATCGACGATGTGAAGGTAGCCCTCCCCGTCGAACGCGAGGGAGCGCGGGCTGTCCAGCGCGTCCGCGTCGGTCCCGGCCCGCCCGAAGGACCACAAGTGGGCCCCGTCGGCATCGAACACCTGCACCCGGTGGTTCTGGCTGTCGGCCACGAAGATGCGGCCCTCGGCGTCGACGACGGCGTCGGTCGCGCCCATGAGCTGGCCCTCGCTACTCCCGGGCTCACCCACGAAGCGCAGGAACGTTCCGCTGTCGTCGTAGACCGAGAGCCGATCGCCGCCGCGCTCCACCACGAGGACCTGCTGGTTGGCCGTGCTCGCGACGCTCACGGGGTAGTTCAGGCCGTCCTCCTCCACCCCCTCGCCGCCGATCGTCCAGAGCTCGTCCCCGGCGTTGGTGACGCGGGCGACGGTGTGGCTGGAGGAGCGGATCTCGTAGAGGTTGCCGTCGCGATCCCAGGCGAACTGGAGCTCCCCGAGCTCTAGATCGTCGAGGCCCGGGAACACCCAGTCGAGCAGCGCGTCCACCGCTTCGGGCGTGCAGCCCGACGCCGCGACGGTCACGGACGCTGCGGTGAGCTTGATCAGGGAGCGGCGGGAGATCATCGGGCCTCCGACATTGCCGGGGCCGTGTAGCACAGAACGACCCGGACGCGAAGCGGGCGACCGTCGTGGGGCGCGGTGCCTCGGCGCCCAGTGCTACCGGGTCGGCGCCCGCTCCCAGGGCGGCGCCGACCGCGCCCCCGGAGCGTCAGCGGGCACGAGTCCGCCCTTACACGACGGGGGCCTGGCCGCCCTCGACGCTCACGCAGGCACGGGTTCGTGCTCTCCCGGCGGGCCCGCGGTGGGCTCGATCGGCAGGGGGATCGGCGGCGCCCTGGGGGTCGGCAGCGGGGTCGGCAGTGGGGTGGGCTCGGGCGTGGGGACCGGCGTGGGCTGGGGGATCGGCAGCGGGATCGGCTCCGGCGTCGGGACCGGGTCGGGCGTCGGAGGCGGGACCGGCGTTGGGTCGGGCGCGGGCTCGGGCTCGGGCGTCGGGTCCGGGATGTCGGGCACCGGGGGCGTGGCGACGGGGACGTTGGGCGGTGCGGGTGGCTGGATCGGGACCGGCACCTCCGGTGGCACGTTGCGCGGGCATCCGAGTAGGACGAGGGCGAGCAGACACACCAGGCGTCTCATCCTCACCTCCGCGGAAACCGTAAGCGCGAAACGGCTTCGAAGGCATGGTTGATCGCGGACAACGTGGTCACCTACCCCCGCCGCCCGTTATCAGGCCGGATGTTCATCGTCGCCGTCGTCAATCTCAAGGGTGGATGTGGAAAGACCACCATCAGCACCCACCTCGCGGCCCGGTATTCGGTGCAGGGCCACCGATCGCTGCTCGGGGACCTCGATCGGCAGCAGAGCGCCATCCACTGGGTCGAGCGGCGGCCCAAGGCGCTCGCGATGATCGAGTCGCTCACGCTCGACATCGAAGCCATGGCTCTCCCCTTCGGGGAGGGCAGGATGGTCATCGACGTTCCGGCGGGGATGAAGCGAAAGGCGCTCGAGGTCGTCGTGCGGGCGGCCGACGCCCTGGTCGTCCCCCTCCTCCCCTCCGCGTTCGACCAAGGCGGTACCGCGCGATTTCTGGAGGTGGTCAGCGAGTTCAAGCCGGTTCGAAAGGGGCGCAGGCCGGTGGCGATCGTCGGCAATCGGGTGCGCGCCAAGAGCCTGGCCACGCGGCAGCTGGACACGTTCCTCGAGGGCCTCGAGTTTCCGGCGGTGGCGCGCCTCTCGGATGCCCAGCACTACGTCGGCGCCGCGGCCTCCGGGGTGACGCTCTTCGACCTCCCCGCCTCCAAGGGGAAGGCGCTGCGGGCCGAGTGGGATCCGCTGCTCGCTTTTCTCGACGAGCTGTCCGACGCCCAGGATCAGGCGGAGGCCGGCGCCACCGGGTGAGCCGGATCGGATGACCGCCACGGGGTGGACGCGGCGGGTGAGCCCTCTCGCCTCGTCGCGGGCGGTTTGCCGCGTGCGAGGCGGAGGACTCGGGCGAGTCCTTCTCTCCGCCGCCGGGCGCTCCTATGTTCTCCCAAGGAAGGGGGGAACGACGGATGAGCCGCCTCAAAAGCGGGTTTGTGCTCCTGTCATGCCTGGGCCTCGCGGCTGCGGCCGCGAAGGGTCACATCCGGGAGCAGGAGCACATTCGGGGCGAGCTCGTCGTCGACAGCGCCCCTGCCCGGATCTGGGCGGACGACCATGTCGTGGTCCTGCCCCGCCCGGGGTATCCCCTCGCGGACCTCGCGCCGTCGCTCGGCAGCTGGGTGGTGCGCGAGCCTGGGCCAGCGGGCTACGGCGCGCTCGCGATCCCCGCGGGGCTCACCCGCCAGGAGTTCCTGGACGTGTTGCGCCGGGACGGGCGCGTCGCCCGGGCGACGCCGGACGGGATCATCCAGGGCGCGGCCGACGTGTACGTACCCGGCCAGGTTCGGCCTGTTCGACGAGCGATATCACGCGCGCGCTGGCACGTGGTGGCGTCCAATCCGCCCCCGGAGGGGGACGCGAAGGGGATCACCATCGCGCTGCTCGACACGGGCGTGGCCTACGAGGATCGGGTGGCCGACGGCGTGGAATATCGGCGTGCACCCTCGCTCGCGGGGGTGCGGTTCGTGGCGCCGTGGGACTTCATGAACGGCGACGCCCACCCGAACGACGACCACCAGCACGGCACCCACCTCGCGAGCCTGATCGCGGCGGAGGGCGCCTACCCGGGCATCGCCCCGGGCGTGTCGATCATGCCGATCAAGGTGCTGGACGGGGACAATGTCGGCACCGAGCTCGCGTTGGTGGACGGGATCATCCACGCCGTCACCCACGGCGCCGACATCATCAACATGAGCCTCTCCTTCGGGCGGGGCTATGTCCCCTCGCGCATGTTGGTGGAGGCCCTGGAACGCGCCGCCGCGTCGGGGGCCGTCCTGGTCGCGGCCGCGGGCAACGACGGGGGCGACTACGTCTCCCAACCCGCCGCGAACCCGCTGGTCATCGCGGTCGGGGCCAACCGGCCGGAGGGCGTCGAGGTCTACGGCGCGGCGCCCTACAGCAACGCGAGCCCGCGCGTCGATCTGATGGCGCCCGGCGGTTCGGTCGACGAGGACCGTGACGGCGACGGGCTGCTCGACGGGGTCCTCGGCGAGACGATCGCGCTCGGGGACCCGAGCCGCACGGGCTACTGGCTCTATGCGGGAACGAGCCAGGCCACGGCGCTCGTGAGCGGCGCGGCCGCGCGGATGCTCGCCGATGGCCGCCGTGCCGACGAGATTCGGGTGCTGCTCCAGGGCAGCGCCGCGGTCGAATCGTACATTCAGGCCGCGTGGGTGGAAGGCCGGGGACGAGGCCGCCTCGACGTGACGAACGCGCTGGCGCTCGGGCGTGCCGAGGGCCGGCCGAGCCCGAGGGAGTTCTCCGTGGCGCTGCTCGGCTGGCTCGCGGCGGCCGAGCAGGTGGGCGAGGGCGCCACGGTTCGACCCGCGGCGCGTGTCACCGTGTTGGACGAGCAGATGCTCCCAGCGGTGGCGGTGCAGGTGGTGGGCACGTTCTCGGGTTCGGCCGACCTCACCTTCACCTGTGTCACCGACACGGAGGGCGCGTGTACCGTCGAGGGCCCCGCGGCGCCCGCAACCGCGCCCGGCACCTGGATGGTCTCCGTCGACGACGTCGTGGTGGACGGCGTGTCCCATCATCCGCGCACCGCGCTGTATGCGAGCGAGGGGCTCCAGGCGCTGCTCCACGAGATGCAGGGAAACCCCGATCTCGTGGGGACCGTGCCGGTGTGGCGATGGCGCGCCCAGGTGCACCCGACTCTGGGGCGGGTGGCCGCCTCCTATGTCGCGGGGAACCTCGGGACCGGCATCGCCACCTCGCCCCAGGTGGTCGTCGTGACCCCAGGCGCGTTGGGTCGGGCCACGGCGATGGCGAACGGCGTGTTCGACATCGGTGGAGGCGCGCCCGCTTCCCACCCCGTGACCGTGAGCGCCCGCGCCACCCCGCGGTGTGACGCGGGCCCCGCCGCCTGGGAGGTGGTCCACCTCGCCGACGCGGACCTGACGGTGCTCGTCTTGGACGCCACGGGCCTCGGAGACACACCGCTCGCGCTCGGCACGCCCGATCTGATGAGCGCCTCCGGGGCGCGCGGGTGTGCGATCGAGGCCCTGCCCTTCGTCGTCTCCACGGGGGAGCGCACGCGTCACCGGCCGGCCCTGATGCACGGCACCAGCGGCGCGCAGGTCTCCGCGTCGCCGATCGGGGAGTGGCTCTCCGAGGGCGGTTGGACCACGCCGAGCGGAGAGCCGGCGGCCACGGCCATCGCGGCGGGCGTCACCGCGGCCGGGGCGCACGGAGGGCTCGCGGGGTCGGGGAGCCCGCTCCGGAGTACGGGGCAGACAGGCCGAACCCGCGCGGAGTAGGGCGGCCGATCCGAGCGTACCGGGAGCCGGAGGTCGACAACCCCTCCCCGCCCGGTGCATCCTCTCGGCGGGCGGCCGGGCCGCCGAGGATTCGCCCATGCTCCTGTGGCTCATCGCCTGCACGCCGTCCGCCCCCAAGGACGACACCACACCCCCCGCCGACGTGGTGCCCCCCGCGTGGGACGCCGCCGCGCCGGCCGTCGACTGCACGCCGGGCGCCTCCGCGCCGCTCCTCGAGGCCGCGCTCGCCGACGCGGACCTGGCCCGCGAGGACTTCGGCTACAGCCCCGCCCAGTGGTCCCAGTGGGGCGACTACGTGGACAACCCGTTCGTGCTCTCCTGGTACACGACGGTGCATCACGCGCCCGAGGAGGTGCCATGCTTCGCGGGCCAGCTCACGACCGATCTCGACGCCGCCGCCGCGACGCTCCACCCGGTCGCGGGATTGCTCACGACGCTCGGAGGGCGTGTAGACGTGGCGCTGCCGGCCTCCCCGGTGGACCCCGGCGACGCCACCCTGGAAGATGCGGTCACGACGCTGCTCGCCGTCACCGGTGATACATCCGACACATCGGATGTATCGGCCCTCGACCCCGCGCTCGCCGACGCCCTCGTCCCCATCGTGCTCGCGGTCGCGGATGCGGTGGCGGCCCGGTACGCGCTGGACGCCGCGCTCGAGGAGAACGGCTGGGGCGCATCCAAGGCCTACAACCAGGGTCCGGGCCTCGTCATCGACGTGGGGCGCGCGTTTCCCGACTACTCGGACCCGGTCGAGCTCGCCGCGTTCGAGGCGTGGTACCTCTCGGACGCCGGCCCGCGGACTCTGGTCGATCCCGCGCGCCGCGTCGCGTTCGCGATCGAGGACGCCGATCTCCTCCGCTTCGTGGGGATGGACGCCGCGCTGCGGATCGACACCGCGGCGGGCGCGCTCCTCCTCTCCCCCGGCACGGATGACGTGCACGGGGACGACGAAGGCGCGCTGCTCCTCCACCTGGAGCTCGGCGGCGCCGACCTCTACACCGGTGGGGCCGGCGCCACCCGAGACGGCGACAACCCCGTGTCCGTCCTCGTGGACCTCGGTGGAGACGACGCCTATGGGTACACGATCGTGGCCGACGAACACGACGCGGAGGGCACGCTCCCCTCAGATGAGGACGGACGGGCGAACGCCGGCGGCTACTACGTCTCGGCCTCGATGACCGGCCGGCAGGGCTCGGGCCGGCACGGCATCGGCCTGCTCTACGACCTCGGCGGCGGGAGCGATACGTACGCCTCCCTCCGCATGAGCCAGGGCTTCGGCTCGCTCGGCGTGGGGGTGCTGGCGGACGACGGCGGGGATGACACCTACGCGGCGGAGACCGGCAGCCAGGGCGCGGGCGTGTTCGGCGTCGGGCTGCTCTACGACGGCGGCGGCACCGACACCTACCGCGCCTGGTCCTTCGCGCAGGGCTTCGGCTACGTCGGCTCCGGTGGTCTTGCGTACGACCGCGACGGGAACGACACCTGGTGGTCCGATCCCGGCAACGACTACGGCGGCACCACGCTCTACTACTCGCCCCAGCTCGCGTCGGGGCAGGGCAACAGCTCGTTCACGCAGGGCGCCGGCTTCGGGCTGCGCGGCGACACGTACAGCGTGTGGCTCGCGGGCGGGCTCGGCGTGCTGCGGGACGCCGCGGGGGACGACGCCTACACGGCGGGCGTGTTCGCGCAGGCGACCGGCTATTGGGAGGGCACGGGGATCCTCGCGGACGGCGCGGGAAACGACAGCTACGACGCGCTCTGGTACATCCAGGGGGGGGCGGCCCACTTCGCGCTCGCCATCCTGGTCGACACCGCCGGGAACGACCACTACAACCCGAACTTCATCCCGTACAACGTGATGCTCGGCTCGGGCCACGACTTCTCGGTCGGCGTGGCGATCGACGGCGCGGGGGACGACGTGTACCACTACACGACCCTCGCGGCGGGGGCGTCCAACTGCCAGGGAATCGGGGTGTTCGTCGACAATGACGGCAACGACACCTACCAGGCCGACTCGTCGTACTCGACGGGCCTCGGCAACCACTCCTCGGAGTGTGACACGCGCCTCACCACCGACTCGGAGGGGTTCTTCCTCGACGCCGGCGGTGACACGGACACCTACGTGTGGCCAGCGGATGACGCTCGCTCGCCCGCGGATGATTCGTCGTTCGGGATCGCGTGGAATGGGACGTCGGACGAGCACGGCGGGGCGGTGGATGGTGACGGAGCGACGGGGTTCTGGGCCTACTGATTGCCTCGACTGGTCCGGTCGCCTCGGTTGGTTCGGCGCGCGAGCGCCAACAGCGCCACTCCAATCCCAAGCGCGCCACCCCCCGAACCGGCGGACGGCGCCGCGCACCCACAGCCCGCGGCCTCCGCCACGATCTGCGCCTTGGGCGCCCGGCGGGGGCGGTCGGTGTCTTCCAGATCGGTGTCGCCGGCGCCGGTGTCACCGGAATCGGTGGTCCCCTCCCCCGTGTCGCCGGGCGGATGGCTCGCCGCGTCCACCGCGGCCCAGAAGACCGGGTCGTTGCCGTCGTACCCGATGGCCCAGAAGCCGAAGCCGGCGAGCCCGGCATCGACCGCCCACTCCATCTTCACGGAGAGGGAGTCCGCGTCGTCGTACCAGGCCTGGCGGGTAGAAGACGCCGCGTACCAGGGGGTGTCGCTCCCCACATCGTAGGAGCGACCGTACACGGCGGCGTCCGCCACGGCCTCGGTGTAGACCACGCTCCAGCCGGAGTCCGTCGTGGTGGCGGGCACGCTCGTGGCGTCCGCGACGGGCCACTCCTGGCCGTAGGAGGGCAACCCCAGCACGATCTTGTCGGCCGGAGCGCCGGTGGCGAGGTAGTCGGCCACGGTCCAGTCGAGCGCCCAGCGGCTCCACAGGTCACCCGCGGACAGCGGGGAGTTGGGCCCGGCCCCACCGCCCGTGTAGTGGTAGGCGTACCCCATGATGAACAGCCCGTCGCTCGCGGCGGCCAGGGCGGGGTAGTCCCACGCGTCGCTCCAGTCGACGGCGGGGGTGGCGAGCCAGACCTCCCCCACGCGCGCGCGCAGATCGGTCACGAAGGTCACCAGGTCGTTCCGGCGCGCCACGGGGAGCCCCTCGAAGTCGACGTTCACGCCGTCGGCGCCGTACTCGCCCACCAGGTCCGCCAGCGCGTCGATGGTGACGGCGCGGCGGCTGGGGGATCCGAGCACCGCGTTCATCACGTCGTCGTCGAAGGACGTGATGCACAGATGCACCTTCACGCCGGCCGCGTGGCCGAGCGAGACGGCCTCCGCCGCCACGCTCGTCCACCGCGAGGTGTCCGACAGCGTGCCGTCCGCCTCGAGGTCCACATTGAAGACGGCGAGGTGGGTCAGATGGGACCAGGGCACGTCTTCGGGGCCGTAGTTCCAATACGGCAGGTAGCCGTACACCACCCTGTCCGGGCGGCCCACGGGGGCCGGGGGCGCCGGGAGCGGACGCATGAACCCACGGGGCCGCGTCGCGAGCGCGGCGTGCGCGGCATGCGCCCCGGGTCCGGGGGCCGGGGCACCCAACGGAGCGAGGGCCGGCGCGGCGGCGGCCGGAAGGACGAGGGCCCAGGCGACGAGGACGACCATGCCCGGCTCCTAAGCCGACGAACGAGCTCGTGCCCGCTCCAAATCAGCGCCCGATCCTCCTTGACTTTCTCCTCGGTTGGTGGCTTGCTGCCGCGGAGAGGTGCCACCTTGAGAACCGCTCCGAGCTCCGCGCTCCGTTGTCGTCCCCGAGGCTCCGCCGGCCCCTCCGCGGTGCTGGCCGTCGCCACCCTGGCCGTCGCCACCCTGGCCGGCACCGGATGTCAGGACTACCAGCTCTATCAGCTCAAGGACGAGCCGGGCGCCGAGGACACCGCGGGCACGTTCGCTCCCCTCGTCGACATCGAGGAGAACGGGGCGTTGGATGACACCGCCGGCGAGCTTGCCTTGGTGGTGCCCTCGGTAGGCGCGGCGAACGCGTCGATCAACGTCATCCTCCAATACTCCAGCTTCGGGAACGCGGCCCAGGGATGCTCGTTCGACGTGGCCTTCTACCCCCTGACCGGGGACGACGGGTACGGCAGCGGCGGAACCGCGCAGACGATCAACATGCCCGCCGACCCGGGCACCTGCGCGTTCACGCTCTTCGATCCCGACGACACCGGCACGGGCGGCAGCATGACCGTTCGCGGTACGGTCGACGCGGGGGCGGAGCTCCACGCCTACAACGAATCGTACGACATCACGCTCACCCGCCAGGAGAGCGACGACGGCTCGCTGCGCTACCGTTGGGAGGGGTGCGACCGCTCGGTGTTCCCCTTCGCCCAGGCCCTCTCGCTGTCGGGCTCCGGGGAGGAGGGCGGGATCGACGCGTTCGACCTGCCCGACGTGATCGCGGTCGGCCCCGACGTCATCCAGACGTATCCGACCGACTCCGATCTCGACCTCGGGGTCCTGCCCCTCTCCCTCGCGCAGCCATTCGACTGGCAGTGGGATTGGAGCGCCGCCTTCCCGAGCACGGCCGAGGGGCCGGTGACGGTCGCGCAGATGTTCATGATTCGGAACGCGCGGACGTCGGACAACCGGATGCTCGAGGCGCTCGCGTGCAAGCCGGCCGAAGACGGCGGGCTGACCGTCGACCCCGAAGATCTCGGCCAGCTCTCCCCCGACCCCGGCGACGGCTCCACCTACGCCGGCGCGCAGCTCGACACCTACTTCTACGGCGCCACCGCGGACGCCCCCTGGGGGCAGACGCTGCGCGCCCAGTCGTTGATCAGCATGTCGGGGCTGCTGCGCCTGTCGCCTTGATCTCTACGCGGTCTCCAGCGCGCCCGTGAATTGGGCGGCCTCGGTAGAGGCCTCGAGCGCCGTGGTCGAGGAGGTTCCCCCCGCGATGATCTGCGCCACGTCGTCGAAATAGCCGGTGCCGACCTCTCGCTGGTGGCGGACGGCGGTGTAGCCGAGCGGCTCCGCGGCGAACTCCTCCGCCTGGAGCTCCGCGTAGGCGGCCATGCCCCGCTCCCCGTACGCGTGCGCCAGCGTGAACATGCCATGGCTGATGCTGTGGAAGCCGGCCAGCGTGACGAACTGGAACTTGTACCCCATGGCCCCCAGCTCACGTTGGAAGCGCTCCAACGCGGCGGGGTCCATGTGTGTCTTCCAATTGAACGACGGCGAGCAATTGTACGCCAACAGCTTGTCCGGGAACGCGGCGCGGATCGCCTCCGCGAAGCGCCGGGCGCCGACCAGATCGGGGGTCGAGGTCTCGCACCACAACACGTCGGCGTAGGGCGCGTAGGCCATCGCCCGCATGATGGCGGCGTCGAGCCCGCCCTTGTAGTGATGAAAGCCCTCCGGGCTACGCGTGCCTGTCAGGAAGGGCTGGTCGCGCAGATCGATATCGTTGGTGACGAGCTTCGCGCTCTCCGCGTCCGTACGCGCGATGAGGACCGTGCGCACCCCCAACACATCCGCGGCCAGCCGCGCGGCCACGAGCGTCCGGATGAATTGGCTGACCGGCAACAGCACCTTGCCGCCGAGGTGCCCGCACTTCTTCTCGCTCGCGAGCTGGTCCTCGAAGTGGATCCCGGCGGCGCCGGCCTCGATCAGCGCGCGCGCGATCTCGAAGGCGTTGAGCGGGCCCCCGAAGCCGGCCTCGGCATCGGCCACGATGGGCGCGAACCACTGACGCCCCGCGCGCCCCTCCGCGTGGTCGACCTGGTCGGCGCGCTGGAGCGCCTGGTTGATGCGCCGCACGAGCGTCGGGACGCTGTTGCTGGGGTAGAGGCTCTGGTCGGGGTAGGTGTGGCCGGAGAGGTTTCCGTCCGCGGCCACCTGCCAACCGCTCACGTACACGGCGGGCAGCCCCGCGCGCACCTGCTGCACCGCCTGGTTTCCGGTAGACGCCCCGAGCGCGGGCACGAACGCGCGCGAGCCGAGCATCTCCCAGAGGCGGTCGGCGCCCACCTCGGCGAAGGTGTGGCGGACGTGGAGGGTGCCTCGGAGCCGATCGACGTCCGCGGACTCATAGGGGCGGACCACACCCGCCCACCGCCCCTTCGGGGGCGCGGTCCCGTCGGGGCCGAGCGCGCTCTCGGGCTTCGCGACGGCGGGCCGGGTCTGGACGGGCTTTCTGCTTGGCATCGTGTCACTCCATGGACGGAGGGAGGAGGGTGACGATCCGCTCGTAGGCGAGCGATGTCACGAAGGACGGCAGCCGGCGCGCGGTGCACGCGCGCTGGAACAACGCGCGCGCTTCGGCCCAGCGGCCGCGATCGAAGGCCTCGGCGCCGATCTGGGCGCGGAGGCGGGTCATCTCCTCGTCGAGCAGGCGCTCGAAGCGGGAGAGGGTGAGGTCGGTGCCGTCCGACAGGCGGGCGCCGTGACGGATCCACTGCCAGATCTGACTGCGCGCGATCTCGACCGTGGCGGCGTCCTCCATCTGTCCGTACAGCGCAACGCTGCCGACGCCGCGAAGCCAGGCCTCGAGGTAGCGCACGCACACGTCGATGTCGTGTCGGAGCGTGGAGGTCGTGCGCGGCCCCTGCGGCACGGCACACAGATCGAACGCGCGCGGTGGCCCGCCCGGCGGCCGCACGTGGAGCTGGTTGGGGCCGGGCATGTGCGCGTCGAACACCTCGCGCGCCACCGGCACGAGCGCGGGGTGCGCGACCCAGGTCCCGTCATGACCGAGCTTCACCTCCCGGAGCTTGTCGGCGCGCACCTTGTCGAGCGCCAGCGCGCTCGCGACCGGATCGTCCTTCAGCGGGACCTGCGCGGCCATGCCGCCCATGGCGTGAATGCCCCGGCGGTGACAGATCATCACGAGCGCGCGGGAGTAGGCGGCCAGGAACGGTTGGTCCATCCCGATGGCGCCGCGATCGGGCACCACGAACGCCGCGTGCTCGGCGAAGGTCTTGATGTAGCTGAAGATGTAGTCCCAGCGCCCGCAGTTCAAGCCCGCGGAGTACGCCCGCAGCTCCCACAGGATCTCGTCCATCTGAAAGGCTGCGGGGAGGGTCTCGATGAGCACGGTGGCACGGACCGTACCGGGCGGGATCTCCAGCGCCTCCTCGGCGAACGCGAACACCTCCGCCCACAGCCGCGCCTCCCGATGGCTCTCCATCTTCGGGAGGTAGAAGCACGGCCGGCGACCCGTCGCGACGAGATGCGCCGCGTTGTGCCAGAAATAGAGCCCGACGTCGAACAGCGCGGCCGGGACGGGCTGCCCCTCGACGAGCACGTGCTTCTCCCACAAGTGCCAACCGCGCGGGCGCACGAACAACGTCGCCGCGTTGGGTCCGAGCGTGTAGATCTTGCCCGTGTCCGGCTGGACGTATCGGATGGTCCCGCGCACCGCGTCGACCAGGTTCTGTTGGCCCTCGATGAGGTTCTGCCACGTGGGCGACGTAGCGTCCTCGAAGTCGGCCATGTAGACGTTGGCGCCGGACGACAGGCCGTTGATGACCATCTTCCGGTCGACCGGTCCGGTGATCTCGACCCGTCGATCCTGGAGCTCGGGCGGGATCGGCGCGACCGTCCACTCGCTCGTGCGGATGCCCACCGTCTCCGGCAGGTAGTCGGGGAAACGCCCCCCGTCGAACTCGGCCTGGCGCTCCCGCCGGCGCGCGAGCAGCTCCTGCACACGCGGGGTGTAGCGCCGAGCGAGCTCCGCCACGAACGCGAGCGCCTCGGGGGTGAGCACGAGCGGCGAGGAGGGCGTCCTCGGCCCCCGCAGATCGAGCCGGGCGCTCCCAGGGCGGACTTTGGGCGGCAAGGTACGTGCTTCCATGCCTATGAGCTTGAGGCCGAAACGCCGTTTAGTCCAGCTTTTTTAGCCGCTCTCGCCACGATCTCCAAAAAGGTAGAGGCCCCCCTGCCCTCTCCGGACAGGGGGGCCGGGCCCACCCGATCAGCGATCGCCGGGACGCATTCGACGCCCCCCGTCCTCACGCTTCTCCAGCTCGCCGGCCTGCCACCACCAGAGCCCCCCCCCGATGACCAGAACCAGCGCGAAGACCACCAATCCAGGCAGCCCTCCGAAGAACAGCGCAAAAACCGCCGTTGCTAACCCGACCACACCAATGAGGATCCAGGCGAACACCTGGAACACGGGCCGTATCCTGTCTGGGTTGGTACCCATCCTGCGAAGCATCCTGTCACGCCAGTCTCTGTCGAAGCTAGGCACCCAGCGCCCTGAAACAAGGCGCCCCGGCGCTGTCCGGAGGCGGTGACATGCCTACTCTTCGGTGGGACCCATCTTTGGGGGGCTGCGGATGCGAAAAAAGAACGGGGAAGGACGAGCCTCCGCCTCGAGTTCCAGCCTGCTACGACAACCGGACCTCGGCGGAGGGCAGGTGCCGCGGGAGGTGGAGGGGCGGCCGAGGGGCACCCACCCCGTGAGCGCCTTCGCGGGGGCGCTGGAGGGCGGCGCGGGGGCGCGCGGGGCGGCGAGCCGCTGGCACAGCGAGCCCGGAGAGATGGCGGGCGGGAGCGGGCGCGGCGTGCTCTACGACGGACCGGAGAGGAGGAAGCACCAACTGGAGTGGGAGGTGTGGCAGCGCACGGACCGCCGGGTGCGCCCGTTCGTGTACGCCGGAGACCAGCAGGTCTGACGAGGTGGCACGGACGAGGATACGGGCGTCCCCGATGCGCCTCGCCTTCACCCGCTCCCTGCTCGTGTTCCTGTCGGCCACGTGGGTCGGGTGCGACGCGCCCAAGGACCGCGCGTCCGCCGACTCGGGGCCCGATGACACGGGCGAGCCGCCGTCCGTTCCCGTCACCCTCGCGGACGCCGACGCCACCTTTGTCGGCGCCCCCTCCACGGCCGCCGGCAGCGCGGTGGCGGGCGCCGGTGACCTCGACGGGGATGGGAGACACGACGTGGCCGTGGGCGCCTTCTACGGCAACCTCGCGTGTGTGTGGCCTGGGCCGGTCTCGGCCGGCGCCCATCCGCTGTCGGAGGGTGCCTGCGTCGAGGGTGAGGCCGTGTACGACTTCCTCGGGTACGCGATTGCGGGCGCGGGGGACGTGGATGGGGACGGCGAGGACGAGCTGATCGTGAGCGCGATCGGGAACGACGACGGCGGCATCGACGCCGGCAAGGTGTACCTGTTCCTCGAGGGCCCACCCGCCGGCCGATCCCCGGCCGACGAGGCGGCCGTGGTCTTCGTGGGCGAAGCCCCGGGCGACCAGGCCGGTGCCACGGTGGCCGCGGCGGGAAACGTCGGGGGCGACGCCGTTCCGGGCGTGCTCGTAGGCGCCACGGGGAACGACGCCGGCGGCGGCGGCGCGGGCCGGGTCTACCTCCTCCGCGGCCCGTTCGTGGCGGGGGCGACCGCCCTGGGAGACGCCTACGCGACCTTTACGGGCACGGCCACCTCCGCGCCGCGCCCGCCGAACGGCGAGCTGGCCCACGGGGCGTCAACCGGCGGGGACGCCCTCGGGGAGGCTGTCGCCGGGGTGGGAGACCTCGACGGGGACGGCGTGGACGATCTCGCCCTCGGCGCGGGCGGGGCCGACCCCTCGGCAGAGTCGGGCGGGGGCGAGGACAGCGGCGCCGTCTGGATCGTGCGCGGCCCCGTGTCCGCGGGAGACCACACGGCGGCGGACGCCGACGCCCGTCTCCTCGGTCCCGGGCCCGGCGCCTACGCGGGCGCCGCGGTGGCGGGCGCCGGAGACCTGGACGGAGATGGGCTCGCCGACCTGCTCGTGGCGGCGGATGGCTACCTGGGTGGCCGCGTGTACGTGCTGCTCGGGCCGATCGCGGAGGGTGACCTCCCCCTCGGCGACGCCCTCCCGACCCTCGTGGCGGATGCCCCCGGAGACGACGCCGGTTGGTCCCTCGCTGGAGCGGGCGACATCGATGGGGATGGGCGGCCCGAGGTCCTGGTGGGCGCCCCCGGGGGAGACCACGGGGGGCTCGACGGCGGCGGGATCTACCTGATCCGCGACGCCGCCACGCCCGGCGTGCGCGCCCTCGGCGACGCCGGAGTCCTCCTCGCGGCCGAGGCCGCCTCCGACGCAGCCGGGCGCTCGGTCGCGGCGGCGGGGGACCCCGACGGAGACGGGCTCGCCGACGTGCTGGCGGGCGCGCTCTACAACCAGGACGGCGGGGTTTTCGCGGGCAAGGCCTACCTCTTCCACGGCGCCACCGCGCGGGCGTGGTGACCCGAAGTGCCGGTCGGATCGGGCGAGGGCGTTAGAACGACGCGCGGGGGGTGGCGATGAAAGGCTCGACCGGACGCGACGTGCTCGTCATCGACGACGATCCGTGGATCCGGGTGTTGGTAGAGCGCCTGCTCTCCTCCCGCGGGTATGCCGTGCGCGCCGTGGCGGACGGCGCGGGGGCGATGGCGGCGCTGCACGACGGCTTCGCGGGCGTCGTCGTCCTCGACGTGAACCTCCCCGACATCGACGGCACGCGCCTGCTCCGCCAGATGCGCCTCGTCGCGCCCGACATGCCGGTGATCCTCCTGACCGGCCAGGCCTCGACCGATCTCGCGCTCGACTCCATCCGGGACGGCGCGTTCGATTTCGTCGACAAGGTGCAGCTCGCGGCGCGCCTGCCCGACGCGGTCGATCACGCGCGACTGCAGGTGGAGTCCGCCGCCCAGTCCGCGCCGTTCGCCGGGATCGTGGCGCGCTCCGCGTCGATGCGCGCGGTGTTCCGGGCCGTCCAGAGCGCCCTGCCCTCGCGCGTACCCGTCCTCATCCGCGGGGACAGCGGCACCGGCAAGGAGCTGATCGCGCGCGCGCTCCACGTGAACGGGCCTCGCCGCGACGGGCCCTTCGTGGCGGTGAACTGCGCGGGCATCCCCGAAAACCTGCTCGAGGCCGAGCTGTTCGGCTACGAGAAGGGCGCCTTCACCGGCGCGACCGCACGCAAGCTCGGCCGCTTCGACATGGCGCGCCGCGGCACCCTGTTCCTCGACGAGATCGGCGACATGCCGCTGGCGCTCCAGCCCAAGCTCCTGCGGGTGCTCCAAGAGGGCGAGTTCGTTCGGCTGGGCGGGGTCGAGACGTTGACGGCCGACGTACGCGTCGTGTCGGCCACCCATCGTGACCTCGAGGAGGCCGTGGCGACCGGGCGCTTTCGTGAGGACCTCTACTACCGGCTGTCCGTCTACACCGTGAACCTCCCCCCGCTGCGCGACCGCGCGGGTGACATCCCCGAGCTCGCCCGACACTTCGTGCGGGTGTGCGCCGCCCGCGAGGGCAAGCCGGTCATCGACCTGGACCCCCGCGTGATGGAACTCCTCTGCTCCTACCGCTTCCCGGGGAACGTGCGCGAGCTGGAGAACCTCCTCGCCCATGCGGTCGTGGCCGCCCGCGGAGCTCTCCTGGGGATCGCGGACCTGCCCCAGCCCTTCCTCCGCGCCGTGGCCCTCGAACGCCGCAAGCCGGCGCCGCTCGTGGAGCCGCCCGAGGCGGAGGTCGAAGCCCCGCGCGCGCCGCCCGAGGTGCGCGCCGCCCCGCCCCCGGCGGTCGAGACCGGAAACGGGAAGCCCACCGTCCCGGTCCGTTCCGCCCCCGTCCCGACCTCGTTTCCCACCCTCCGGGAGATGAGCCGGCGGCACGTGGCGGACGCGCTGCGGGTGGCGGCCGGGAACAAGGCGGAGGCCGCGCGCCTGCTCGGCGTGAGCCGCATGACGCTCTACCGCACGCTCAAGGAGCTGGAGGAGCCGGAGCCGTGACGTATCGCTTCGGTACGGGGCCCGAAGCGACTGTCTCGTAGTGAGACACTCCCCCCACAGAAGTGGACAAACTCCAGCTTCTTCCATGCTGGCACGCTTCCTGCATCTGGCCGATTCGTTGTCAATCCCGCGGCCACGCACCGCCCCCGGTGCCCATCGGCACGGATCCTCGGGATTGACGCCCTTTCTGGTGCGCGCGTAGACGCGCCCCCCGCCCGCCTCGTCCGCCTTCCAGGCGGGCGTCGTGTGGCACGGGGGGCGTGTTCGCGGCGCTCCGCCGTCACGCGCGGGCCCGCTCGGCGGGGGCATCGGTTAGAAGCCCGCGACCCGAGGCCTCCCATCGTACGCCTGCTCGATCATCTCGCCACCCTCGGGCTCCGCAGCAACGCCGCTCGGGACGCCCTCCGCACCGGCAAGGTGCGCATCGACAACGTCCCGACGGCGGACGCCGGCCGCTTGGTCGACCCCGCGCGCGTCCGGTACGACCCGAACACGCCCCGGATGGTCGTCGGCCGGGACGCCGTCATGCTGTGGTACGACCAGCACCTCGCCGTGGTGTGGAAGCCGCCCGAGATGCTCTCGGTGCCCGCGCCCGGCCGCCACGACGCCGAAAACGTGCTCCGTTACGTCGGTACGCGCCTCGGCTCGGCGCTCGCCGTGCACCGCCTCGACGAGGAGACATCCGGCGTCATGCTCGTGGCCCGCACGGACGCGGCGCAGGAGGCCCTCAAGGCGCTCTTCGAGTCACACACGATCGAGCGCCGCTACCTCGCGCTCGTTCGCGGCGCCTTCCCCGCCGGCCCGTCGCGCGAGATGCGCACGATGATGGTGCGTGACCGAGGAGACGGCCTGCGCGGCAGCGGGGACGGCTTCATGGCCAAGCCCGCGATCACGTGGCTCGCCCGCGTCGAGAGCTACGGCAAGGTGTCTCTCGTCGAGGCCCGCCTGGAGACAGGCCGCACGCACCAGGTGCGCATCCACCTCGCCGAGCTCGACCACCCCGTCCTCGGTGACCCGTTGTACGCGGATCGCCACACCGCCGGCCAGGCCCCCCGCCTCGCGCTGCACGCGGCGCGTCTCGCCTTCCGCCACCCGTTCACCCAGGAAGATCTGCACTTCGTCGCGCCCCTCGCGGACGACATGGAGATCCTCCGGCGGCGCTTCGCCGAGAAGGTGCAGGGCCGCTCCTCGGAGCAGCGGGAGGCCGCGGCGATCGAGCTCGGCGAGCGGGAAGCGCCGCCGCCGCCCATCGAGCGCCCGCACGGAACCGGCCGGCCGCAGGTGCGCGGACGCGGCGGGAATTCCGGGCGCAACAGCCCGAGCGGCCGCGGCAGGTCCAGCGGCCCGAGCAAGCCGAGCGGCCCCAGCGGGCGCGGGCGTTCGGGCGGGCGGTAGCGCTCCCGGGGAGCGTGCCCTACGCGGCCGCTCCCGCTCGGAGGAGGAGCCGGCACGCCACGTCGGCGAGGTGCTCGGCGACCACGGCGTGCGGATCGCCGCCGGCGGTGCCCGGCTCGAAGAGCGCGAGATCCTCTGGCTCCGTGATGGCGTACCGCACGAGCAGGTGGTTGAGCGAGAGGAGCGCGAGCATCCGATCCGGGTCGAGCGGGATGCCGAGCGGGGCGAACGCGGCCGCGACCCGACCGAGCAGGGGGCCGAGCCACTTCGCGGAGACGGCCTCGGGGAGGCGCCGATTCTCGAGCACGTGGCGGAGCAGCACGCGCACCTCGACCTGGTGGGCGCGCGCGAAGCGGTAGAGCCCGAGGACGATGAGCCGCAGACGGGCCTCGGGATCGGGCTCGCCCTCCCCCGGGATGTCGAACGCGACCATGCGCCCGTAGGTGCGGTCGACCAGGGCCGCGTAGAGCCCCTGCTTGTCCCCGAAGTGGTAGGCGAGCGTCGCGATGTTCACGCCGGCGGCCAGCGCGATGGCGCGCGTGGAGGCGCCCGCGAAGCCCTCGGTCGCGAAGAGCGGGGCGGCGGCCTCGAGGATCCGCTCGCGGGTGGTGTCTCCGCTCATGCGCCCACCCCCCAGCCCGCCATGATGGCGAGGAGGGTGAAGCCGATCTTGACGCCGCGAGCGGAGGCCCCGAGGAGCAGATCGCGGAGCCCCAGCCCCATCACGCCCGCGCCGAACGTCGCGAGCCCGAAGGGCACCGGAGCGACCGACGCGACGGCGATGGCGCGCGCGCCGTAGTCCCGGAGCCAGTGGCCGATCCGCCACCGCAGGAGGAGCGCGACCAGGGCCGGACGCCCCCGGAGCGAGCGCCCGACCGAGTAGACGAAAACGCTCGCGCACAACGATGCACCCCACGCCAGCACGAGGAGGGTGCCGGGGAGGACGCCGCCGGTGAAGCCGAGGAACAACGCGGGCTGGAACCCCAGGCCGGGCACCGAGTCGGTCACGAAGAGCGTCGCGAAGAGCCCCGGCAGCCCGTAGTCGGCCACGAGGCTCCCCGAGAACGTCGCGATCGGCTCGCGCAGGAGCGCACCGACGATCGCGACGAGCCCGATGATCGCGACCAGCCCCAGACCCACCCGGACGAGCGTGGAGACGGAGACGGTGGGCAGGGCGGCCGAATCGAGCGGAGTTCTCATCGCGCCCAGTTCGCCGCGACGAACGTGTACGGCGGAAAGACCGGCGTGAAGTTGCTGTCCAGCCAGACCTGGGAGCCGACGATCATCGTCGGGACGGTGGGCCCGTTCGCGGGCTTCCAGAAGAGGACCGGGCCGAGGCGGATGTTGCGATCGCCGCTCTGCGGGGAGCTCTGCCACATTCCCAGGGCGCCGATCCACAGCTTGCGGTCGTTCGCCGGCACGCCCTCCGCCGGCTTCACCGGCTTGATCAGCTCGAAGAACAGGTAGCCGTTGCGGTTGATCACGTCGCCGTCTGCGGAGACGTTGAGCATCTCCGAGGGGTCCCAGAACCACTCGAGGTCGCGATCGTAGGCCTCGACGTGATGATGGCGCCACTGCAATTCCAACACGACGATCACGGGGCCGGCGCGGCCCTTGAGCCGCGTCTCCGCGTCCAGGCGCAGGCCCCATCCGCCGGTGCGCACACCGTCCGCGACGAGCTCGCGCTTGTTCGCCTTCGTGGCCTCGAACGCGGGATCGTCGAACGGGAGGATGCTGGAGAAGGCGCCGATGTACCAGGTTCCGTAGGCGCGAAACGTCGCGTCCCAGAAGGCCACGGGCGCGATGCGGAGGACCGGACCCACGCGCGGAAACGACGGCGTGATCTCGGCGTGCCCGGCGAGCGCGATGTGGCCGTCCGCGAGCAGGAAGTGATCGGACTTCCACAGCGGGAGGCGCGCCTCGGCCTCGAACACGTACTGAACCCCCTCGGGGAACAGCGCCACGCCGAGCTGGTGGCTCGTATGGAGCTCCACCGGCGCGGCGTGCGCGGGGGCGACGAGCGCGGACAAGAGCGGCAGGAGCAGGGCCCCGGGGAGCGTCACTGCGCGCGCCGCTCGGCGCTCGCCGCCATGCTGACCATGAAGTCGCGCGTGCCCCCCGTGCTCATCCACCGCTGAACGAACTCGGGGAGGGCCTGCCCGAAGTTGCTCTCGCACTCGTAGCCGAGGCGGGTCCAATCGGCTCCGACCGGGCTCGGGTACAGGTTGTAGACGCCGCGGCTGCCCGCGAGGTCGTTCTCCTGGGCCAGGTCGAGCTCGTGGGTCAGGCGCCCGCCCGCCAGGTCGAGGAGGTAGTGGTTGTGGTAGCCGATGTCGAAGCCGAACTTGGACACCCGAAACCGCACCCACTGCTCGGTCGCGCTCGACGGACGGTAGAACTCCACGCTCTTCACCGCCGGATTGCTGACCAGGCGCGCGGGAAAGTCGAGGAGCGCGGCCCACACCGCGGTCTTCGTGGCGTGGATGTCCACCACCGCGAGCACGCGCACGCCCCCCTCGGCGGTGGGCGGCAAGGGCCGGATCACGACCTCGCGCGCCAGGAGGGAGGCCTCCTCGGCGGCCGTCACGGTCAGGGTGGAGGCCTCGGCGGGAGCCGGCAACGCGCCCAACATCAGGGCGACGAGCAGCGCGACACCGACGCTTCGCGAGGGCTCCGGGAAACGCGGCACGGAAGCTCCGGTGGAACGGCGCTGTACACCACCCAGCGCGTCCCTGTCAATCGAACGATGGAGCGGCGGGCGATCGGGCGGAGGCCCGGGTCAGTGCGACTCGGCCCAGGCGCGCAGCTCGCCCACGAGGGTGCGGGTGCCGGCTCCCTGGAAGGAGCGCACGAGGAAGCTCGGTACGCTGCCGCCCGGATCGTAGAGCAGCTCGTAGACCACCTTGCTGCCCGTGGGCGTCGTGGTGACCTCCCACTTGCCGGTGTCCACCACGGTGGGCACGAGCTTGCCGGTGATCCCGGATTGGTCCCCCGCGCGGGTCCACGTGTAGCGAGTGCCGCCCGGGATGGCCTCCTGGCCCATCAGCAGCACGATCTCGCGGTCGGAGATGCCCGACGACTGGTGCACCTGGTACACGAGCTCGCCGCCGCTGGTCGGGCCGAGGACGCGGCTCTGGGCCACGCTCGCGAAGTAGTCCGCGTGCGAATTGTTCACCGCGAGGATCCGTCGCAGCTTGTCGGCCGCGACGGGCCACTCGCACTCCGCGCGGACCGGGGCGTAGGTGCCCTGGCGGTCCCCGGTGAAGAACACACAGCCGTTTTCGTCCGCCGTGCGGGTCCAGCCCGCGAACGCCATCGAGGAGAGGAGGAGCAACATCGGGCGAGTATACCGCGAGCGCCGCTGCCTCGAAGCCCGCCCCCGCGGCCACTAGCCAGAACGCGCTCGGGCGTTCTGGCTACGCGGCGGCGCCGAGGGCCTTCCGGACCGTGCGCGCGTAGGTCGCGGCGATACCGTCCCCCGCGCAGGTCTCTTCGAGGAACACCCGGGCCGCCTCCGCGTTCTTGACGAACCACCCGATCGCCTCGGGGCGCACCAGCGAACGGCCCGTCATCTCCAGCATCAACGGGTACATCTGGGGCGCGGCGATGGGCGCCACCTGCTCGAAGAACCACCGCTGGGCATCGGTGCTGGCGAGCTTCGGCCAGTCGCGGGCGTAGCGCTCGAGCACGTCCGGGCCGCCGAGGAAAACGAGGCGCGCGTCGGGCTCGTAGCCGAGGCGGTTGACCGCGACCCGCATGCGGACCAACACCGAGTCATTCACGACGTGCACATACCAGCGCAGCGATCGGTCGCTGCTGTTCTCCGCCGCGGCTCCCCCGTTGAGCACCAGGTGCAGCGAGCGCGCATGCGACGCGCCGGCACCGCGGAATCCGTGGCGCCGGAGGGCGGGCCGAGCCGCGAAGCACCCCTCCAGCAGCGCCTCCATGCGCCCGACCCAGGCGTCATGCTGCGGCCGCGGAACGCGGAGCATCAGAAATCCGAGCTGAAACGTCACGTGTGGCGGGATCGACCACTCGGAGAGCAGGGTGTCGACCGGGATCTGCTCGAGGATGTCGAGCATGGCGCTCCCGACCACGTCGGCCCCGACGAGCGCCTCGAGGAGCAGCACGAAGCTCTCGATGCCACGATCGGAGACACCCGGGATCTCCTGGTTCAAGCGGCAGGCGAGCAGATCGTACGCCTCGCCCGGGGTGATCGGCCCCGGCTTCCACACGGCCTCCTCCGCCTCCTGCCGGAGCTCCTGGAAGCCCGGCGCCAGCTCGAAGATCGAGGGCAGCCCCCACGCGCGAACGACGCCTTGCGCGACCGTTCGGGGCCACGCGAACCGCAGCGGAGGATCCGCCATGGCGAGGATCCGCAGCGCGGAAGCCGGCGGATCCTCGTCCTCCCGATGCCCCTCCATCACGAAACGGATGTGGGGCCAACCCAGCGCGAAGAGCGCGTCGTAGTCGGGCGACGAGCAGAAGCCCGGGCGGACGCGCGCGAGCCCCGCCGCGTCCCCCCAGCGAGGATCCCTCGCGACGTTCAGCTCCCCTGACCCTGGCTTTCGAATCGCGGCCATCGAATTCCCCCGCTGAGGAACGAAGCTAGACCCGGGCCGTGAGAGCGGCCACCGGTTTGGTTTGCCGCCGGCCCCCGTTCAACGGTGCCTGGCTACCGCCTTCACGGGCTTCTTGTTCTCTTTCTCCAACCACTTCTGCAGCGGTGCGAAGTACGCCACCATGGCGCGCGACGAGAGGTCCTCACCGGTGGCCTCCTTGAGCACCTCGCGCCAGTCCCGCGTGGCGCCCTGCTCGAGGATGCCCTCGAGGAACGCCCCCACTTCCTTGTTCCCATAGTAGTTGCACATATGGGGATCCTGCTTGAGGATCTTCGTCGCGATGTGCTCGTGCAGCTGGTACTTGATGACCGTCGCGATGGCGTAGTCGTAGTACTGGCCGGGATCGTCGATGATGTGGGTCTTCGTGCAGGCGTCGCAGAGCGCGGGGTCGGTGAGCCTCGCGGCCGAGGGCGGCGCCACCTTCTGATATTGCCCCGCCAGCGCCCACCAGCGCGCCTGCCACTGCTCGGGGGGGAGGTCCTCCTCGTAGAGCTCGTACTCGAAGTGGGTCATCACCCCCGCGGACCACGGGATGAACGCCACCGTCTGCTCGAGCGCGGAGGCCAGCATCGCCTGCGTGGGGTCGATCTTGGCCCCCGTGGGGAGGATGCCGCGCTGCTGAAGGTAGGGAACCTGCCCGGCCGCGAGGGTGGCGAGCTCGCCGACCCCCTCGTGGAAGGCGCGGTTGGCGCCCTCGCGCAGGGTGGGCGGCACCTCGGGGCGGGTGTAGGCGAGGTCGTAGTAGATGTGCCCCAGCTCGTGGTGGGCGGTGAAGAACCACTGGCTGTCGGCCTCGACGCTCATGAGCGAGCGCACGTCCCGGTCGAGGTTCATGTGCCACGCCGAGGCGTGCGCGTTCTTGAGCCGCGCCTGGCCCGCGGGGACCGGGTAGAGGTCGGACTTCTCCCAGAACACCGGCGGCAACGGCTCGAAACCCATCGAAACGTAGAACGCCTCGGCGTCCTTCACGATCGACTCGGGGGTGCGCCCGACGAAGTACGGGTCGAGGTCGGTCGCGGTGACGAGCCCGCTCCACTCTTGCGCCCAGCGGTTCGGATACCAGTGTGCCGGCACGGCTCCCGTCGGGACCGGCGCTCCGTAGCGGGCGGCGAGTTGGCGGGTGGCCCAGGTGTGGAGCGCGCCGTACAGCGGCGCCATGTCGCTGTTGAAGCCGTCCAGCAGGGTGATCATCTCGCCCGAGGTGAGCCCGTAGCCGGCGCTCTGGAGGCCGAAGAACGAGCTGTAGCCCATCTCCCGGGCCAGCCGGTTCCGGAGCTCCTGGAGGGTGACCAGCCCGGCCTTCAACGGGACGCCGATGTCCTTCGACGCCTCCCACACCTCGAGCCGCTCGGGCAGGTCACGTGACTCGAGCAGCAGCTCGTCCACATCGTTGGCGGACTTGCCGGCGGGGCAGATGCCGTCGGCACCGCGCGCCGTGAAGCAGAAGACGTAGCCGTCCTGCACGGCCGCCAGCCGGCTCTCCTCGGCGATGCGCGCGTTCACGACGTCGGGCAGCGTGCCGGGGGCGTCCCCGGCGCGGAGCAGGATCGACTCGAGCTCCCGGACCTGCAACGGCTCGAGCTCCGCGCGGCGCTTCAGCAACGCTTGCGTGCGCTCGATGACGGCGAGGTTTCCCGCGAAGGCCGCCAAGGCCTGGTTCGCGGCCGTGCGCCCCCCCTCCGTGGCCGGCCCCACGTCGGTCGAGGCCGCCCAGCTCGCCTCGGACGAGACGGTCGTCTGCCCCAGGTACAGCGAGTTGTAGAGGGTCAGGAAGGCCGCGGCGTCAGCCTTGACGTCGCCGGTGGATGCGGGCGCGGCGGGCGCCGGCGCGGCGGCGAAGACCGGCTCGGCGGAGCCGAGAGCGAGGAGGAGGAGCAAGAGGGCCTCGAGGGAGCGGGGGCGTGGGGCGGGCCGGTTGGCTACCCGCCCACGTACCTCGGCAGCTCGATCCAGAACGTCGACCCGACGCCGGGGGTCGTGTCGACGCCCACCATTCCGCCGTGCCCCTCGACGATGAACCGGCTGATCGCGAGGCCGAGCCCAGCGCCACCCCGCGTGCGAGGGTCCGACCCATCGACGGACTGGAACGGCAGGAAGAGGCGGTGCACCTCTTCTTCGGCCAGACCGCGCCCCTCGTCCGTCACCGCGAAGCGCACCCCGCCCGTGGAGCTCGTGGTGACGCCCACCTGGACCACCCCGCCCGACGGCGAAAACTTCACGGCGTTGGAGAGGAGGTTCGTCAGGGCCTGGGCGAGGCGCTCGCGATCGCCGCGGACATCCCCCTCCGCGTCCCCTACGCGTTCGAGACGTACCCCCGCCGCGCGGGCGGCCGACTGTACCGCGTTGGTCGCGAGGTCCACGAGCTCCGAGACGCTCATCGGCTCGTGCCGCATCGGCATCAGCCCGCCGCGGAGCCGCTCCAGGTCGAGGATGTCGTTGACCAGCCGACCGAGCCGCTCCGTGCCGTCCCGCGCGATGCCGATGAGGCGCAGGGCGCTGTCCGGCAGGCGGCCCACCACGCCCCCCTCGAGGAGGCCCACCGCGCCACGGATCGCGGAGAGCGGCGTGCGGAGCTCGTGGGACACGCTCGCCATGAACTCCGCCTTGAGCCGCGGGAGGCCGCGACGCTCCGTCATGTCCTCGACCGTCACGCCCAGGTGGCCACCCGGGAGCCGGAAGATCCGGACCGCGTGCTCCGGCCGCGAGCCGTTGCCGACCGAGAGGGTCAGATCGAGATCCTCCGACACGCCGGTGCGCGCCACGCGCATGCACCGCTCGCCGACGTTGTGCGGGCGCGCCCAGGGGAAGTAGTCGAGCGACTTCCCGAGGAGCCTCGAGATCGGCTCGCGCGAGAGCCGGCACGCCGCGACATTGGCCCCGACGAGGCACCACCGCCCCTCGTCCGTGAGCGGCTCGGCGTCGCCCCCCGGCGCGGAAGGCGCGTCGGCCCCCGGAGCCAGGGCGGGCTCGGCGGCCAGGCGGAGCAGGAACACGGCGATCGGGAGCCCGATGATGGCCTCTCGCCAGGCCTCGTCGCGCTCGGCGGCGAGGCTCGCCATCGTCCCGGCCTGACGAGCGACGACGGCCAGCGCGTCCAGCCGGTCGTCGGGGAAGAAGCGGGCCATCGTGTCCGCCACTTCGAGGGAGCCGAGCACCTCGCCCCCCTTCCCGAAGAACGGAAACCGTGCCCATGACCGAATGTAGGGCGGGCCGAGCACGGCGGGGTGGTTGGCGAGGCGACGGTCGGCGGTCGCGTCGGCGATGAGGGCGTGCTCGTCCGGCGGGCCGGAGGCCAGGTCGACCTGGGGGATCTCCAGCGGCCCCGCGTGGCCGACGCACTCCCCCGAGGCGTCCCGGATCCAGGCGGAGGTCCCCGCGAGCATCCCGGCGAGGCGCGCCAGATCGTCGAACGACCGCTCGAGCTCCGGGGAGCGCCCCTCCGATGGGGCCCCGATCGCAGCCGGGCCGACCTGGGGGGCTCCGACCAGGGGGGCCTCGACGAGGACGGCCTTCACCGCCGCGATCGACCACCTGGCGCCAGCTCTCCCCAGACTCGTCATCCAGCCTCCCTACCTGCCATCGGTAGGATGGCGCGTCAGGTAAAGTCTTGCAATCCTCGTGCCCTATATTTTGGGTGGGAACGCATCAGAATGAGACAGTCACGGCTGTTGCTGCGTCATCATCGTGAACTCGGCGCGGACGTTGTCGGACAGGAAGGTGGAGAGCCCCACCAGCGGTTCGTAGGGGTACTCGACCCGCACACGCACGAACATCCGGCCTTCGATGTCGAGCCACTCGGCCTGCACGGTGCAGCCCGCCCCGCACGGCCGGCCGGCCTCCGCGAGGAGGAGCTCGACGTGTTCGATGGCCTCGGCCTCGATCAGGTCCCCGTTGGGTGTCGCGCCTTCGATCACGGTCGAGCCGACGCGCGCGCCATCTCTCGCGGCGCGGGAGGCGAGCTGCACGACCGCTACGAAGGTGGAGAGGTCCGCGATGGCCGCGACGATCAGCACGAAGATGGGGAGGCAGAGCGCGAACTCGAGGGCGGCGCTGCCTCGGCGGCGGATCGAGGCCGAGGGCTGGCTCCGGGGGCGGGTCATCGTTGCCACTCCATCCGCACGACGATCGTGTACTCGATCGGCATCGGGTCCAAGATGAGGCCGGTCAGCGGCCGAAACTCCCGGGTGACCGTGCAGCCGAGGCTCCGCCCGGGATCGGTGCCGAAGGAGCTCACGGCCACGGTGCAATCCTCCGGATCACAGACGGACCCGGTGGCCGCCAGCGCATCGACGATCGCGAGCTGGGCGTTCTCCTCGAGCTCGGACCAGTACATGTCCCCCTCGCCCGGATCCACCAGGGCGCCGACACGGCACCCGAGGGCCGCCGAGCTCGACAGGGCCGAGCGTTGGAAGGCCAGCCAGGCCAGATCCATCACGCCAGCCAGGAGCGCGACGAAGATGGGGAGGATCAACGCGAACTCGAGCGCGGAGGCGCCACGCCGGGCGGAGGTGTGGCGAGTCCGGCTCATTGCACGATCGCCATCGGCAGGGAGTTGGCGATGTCCTCGAAGATGGGGATCAGCGCCGCGGAGGTGGTGGCGTTGCTGTAGTACCCGATGCCCTTGGGCATCGTGGACATGAAGGGGTCGTTCGCCACGAAGGAGACCACCCAGGTGTTCACGCCGAGGTCGTTGTACATCTCCTGCGTGAGCGTGTTGGATTGGGTCTTGATCTGGTTCGTGGAGTGCGGCACGGGCCCCTTGAACTCCCGCCACCGGGACTCGACGAAGCCCAGCGTCGTACGGTACACGCCGTGCACGGCCGAGGGGCCGTTGGGGATGCCGTCCGTGAGGACGACCATCGCGCGGAAAGCGGTCGGATCGACCTGCTCCTCGAACATCGTGCGCGCCTGGATGATGCCCGTCGTGTGGTCGGTTCCGGGCTCGTCCGTGTATTCGCGGGGCATCGCCGGGTAACAACCACCCGGGTTGCTCACGGTGAAGTTGTTGCGCGGCGCGCCGATGGTGGTGGGCGAGGTGTTTGCCTTCTCGGCGCACTCGGTGGGGAAGGTCCTCCCCTTGCCTCCCTTGCTCGCGACGTTGAGCTGGCCCCACGCGGTGCGGGCCACGCTGTCCGACTCTTCGTCGGAGAGGTAGCGCATCGGCGTGTACTCCCAGGCGTAACGGCCCGAGAAGATGGTCATGCCGATCATGTCGTACTCCTGGTAGCTCGACTCGAGCACGTCCAGGAAGGCCACGGCGGCGTTGCGCGCGTTGCGGAAGTTCGACTGGTTCCAGGAGCCCGTGATGTCCATCACCAGCACCACGTGGAGCGAGCGCGTGGAGGACGTGGCCTCCCGGGTGATGTGGGCGGTGTCGAAACCGAAGAGCCGCGCGAGGAACAAGCCGACCCCGTTGTCTCCGGTGCGCGAGACGACGGCGCGCACGGCGTTCGGGCGGACCTCCGTCGCGTCGAAGACGGGGGGGTCGGCGTTGTGGTCCCACGTGCCGAACACCACGTCCTCCAACACCGGCTCGCTCCCGACCACCCTGTTCTCGCCGACGATCGAGGCGGCTGCCGCCCGTGCATCATCGAGATCACCGGTGCGGCGGAGGCGGAACAGGGCGGCCTGCGACGCGGCGTCGGCGATGTCCTGGGTCTGCATCTGGGCGAGGCGGACGTACGCCACGTCGATGGCCAGCGCGCCGAACCCGAGGAGCACGACCACGGCGAGCCCGAAGAGGATCGCGTAGGAGCCGCTCCGGAGGAGGCTGCGAGCGGAACGTCCAGGAGGGGGGGAGCGCATCACAACCTCATCGGCCAGGCAAACTCTATCATTGCTCCCCGTGTTGGGCGGCAACTCGCCTTTCATCAGCATGTACTGGGCGACGCCATGCGGCTGGCCGCCGACGACGCGAACGAGTACGTCGTGGCCCCGATGTCCCCTCCCCCACCCGATGACGATGAACTGCGGGTTCGTTCGCCCGACGAGCCCCCCTCGGAGCCGCCCTCCCCGCTGTCCCGGCGCGCCGGCCGCCTCGTGCGCGAGCTCGCGATCACGCTGGGGGCGCTCCTCTTGTTGTGGGTCGGCTTCGGATGGCTGCGCGCGCCGGACCTGCCGCGGATGGCGCCCGACTTCGATCTCGCCGACCTCGACGGAGGCCGCCACACCCTCGCGGACCTGCGCGGGCAGACCGTGGTGCTCAACTTCTGGGCCACCTGGTGCGGCCCGTGCCGCATGGAGGTGCCCGGACTCTCCGCCTTCGCGCGGGCGCACCCCGACATCCCGGTGCTCGGGATCGCGGTGGACGGGGAGGCCGGCGCCCTTCGGAAGGCCGCGGCGGAGCTCGGCCTCGACTACCTGGTGCTGCGCGCCGACGTCGCGACAAGAACGGCGTACGGCGTGAGCACGCTGCCCACCACCGTGATCGTCCGCCCCGACGGCACGGTGCGATCCGCGCACACGGGGCTCATGCTCCAGCCGCACCTGTGGTGGCTGACCCGGTGAGCCCGGCGGGCGCTCAGCCTTTGATGGCGACCACCTGGATGTTCGTCATCTCTTCCATCGCGAAGCGCACGCCCTCGCGCCCGATGCCGCTCTGGCGCATGCCGCCATAGGGCATGTGGTCGACGCGGAAGGTGGGCGTGTCGTTGATGATGACGCCGCCGAAGTCGAGCGTGCGGATCGCGGCGAGGACCCGGTTGATGTCGCGTGTGAACACCGCCGCCTGGAGCCCGTAGTCGCTCGCGTTTGCGGCGGCCAAGGCCTCCTCGAAGTCGTCATACGGGACGAAGGACGCGATGGGCGCGAACACCTCCTGGTCCATCACCTTCATGCCGGACCGCACGTTGTCGAGCAGCGTGGGCCAATACACCGGCCCCTCACGACGGCCGCCGGAGACGATCCGGGCGCCGTCCGCCACGGCCTCGTCGACCCAGGACTCGGCGCGGTCGGCCTCCCCCACGTTGATCATCGGCCCGACGTCGACCCGCTCGTCGAGCGGATCCCCGACGACCATGGCCGCGGTCGCGCTCGCGAACTTCTCCAGGAAGGGCTCGGCGATGCGGCGATCCCCATACACGCGCTGCACGGACAGGCAGACCTGGCCGGAGTTGTAGAAGGCCCCGAGCGCGCAGCGCTTCGCGACGAGATCGAGATCCGCGTCGGACGCGACGATCACCGGCGAGGCGTTGCCGAGCTCGAGCGTGACCTTCTTGATGCCCGCCCGCGCCACGATGTGGCGGCCCACCGGCGCGCTGCCGGTGAAGGTGACCTTGCCGACGCGCGGATCGGCGAC
>JAUXQH010000152.1 GCA_030685065.1 Pseudomonadota bacterium
CTCGCCGAGGCGCGCCGCCAGATCCCCGCCGAGCTCCCCGAGCGTGCGATCGCGGCAGCTCGACTCGGCGAGGTTGGACCGGATGCGGTCGTAGCCGGTCTCCTCCGGCGACTCGGCCTCCATCGGCATGCGACGCCAGCGGAACGTGGGGGGCATCGACAGCTCCGGTTCGATCCGCGCGACTAACGCGGGCATGTGACTACGCGCAGCTGACGAGCGTACCCGCCCCCGCTCCCCCGGACGCGGTGGGCTCGAACGAGAAGCGCACGTCGAGAAAGCGCCCGATCACCTCGGCGTTGGTGGTCGTGTGGAGCGTGACCGGGCCCGTGCGGAACCGCCCGCCGTCCCCGCCCGAGCGCGCCGCGAGCGCGAGCGGGATCAACAGTTGGTCCGCGAGGTGCTCGCACACGGGCACGCCCCCGTCGATCCAGGCCTGCGCCGCGTCGCCCGCCGCGGCCGCGACGTCCTCGGCCCGCACCCGCTTCTCGCCGAACGCCGTGAACACCTCGGTGATGTGCTCGCACTCCACCTCGACGAACACGACGTTTCCGGGCCCGACCGGCAGCTTCACGTCCTCGCAGATCAACGCCTCCCGCTCGAGTCCGAAGCGCTCGCGCAGCACCCGCAGCTCGCGATGCGCCACGCTCACCGGCACCGCGGAGACGACGGCCCGCGCGCGAATGGACCGCACCGCTCCGCGCTCGACGAGGTCCAGGGGGCGCAGCGGGGAAGGCCCGACCTCGACGACCACCCGGCCGCCGCCGGCTGGGTAGAAGCCCGGCCGCTCCAACGTGACCCGCACGTCGGCGCCCATCCGGGCGAGGGTCGGCACGAACGTCCGGGCGATGAAGTCGAAGGGCGGCGCCGACGGGTTGTGGGTACCGCCTTCGACGACGAGGCGCGACGGCCCGCCCGCGACCAACAACGCCGGCAGGACGGCCTGGATGACCAGCATCGCGCTGCCCGCGCTGCCGATGGACGCCTGGTGCTCCCCCGGGACGAGGGAGCTCGGAATGAAGGACAAGGAGCGGGAGCCGAGCGTGTCGCCGTCGACCTCGGCGCGCCCTACCGCCGCGGCGGTGCGAACCGCCGAGAGGTGCTGGCGCAGGAGGCCGGGGCGGGCGCGCCCGGCGCGGATGTTGTCGATGTGGAAGGGCGTCCCCGTCGCGAGCGAGAGGCCGAGGGCCGTGCGGAGCACCTGCCCGCCGCCCTCTCCGGAGGATCCGTCGATGATCAGCATTGGATTCAGCCCTTTACGCAGACGACCTGTCGGAGGGTGTGCACGATGTCGACCAGATCCGCCTGCGCGGTCATGACGGCGTCGATGTCCTTGTAGGCCATGGGGATCTCGTCGATCACCCCGGCGTCCTTCCGGCACTCGACCCCGGTCGTCGCCCGCACCTGGTCCTCGACGGTGAACCGCTTCTTCGCCTCGGTTCGCGAGAGCGTCCGGCCGGCACCGTGGCTGCACGACGAGAAGCTCTCCGCGTTGCCCTTGCCCCGCACGATGAACGATCGCGCGCCCATCGAGCCGGGGATGATGCCGAGCTCTCCCGCTCCGGCCCGCACGGCGCCCTTTCGGGTGACGAGCAGGTCCTTCCCGTAGTGGTGTTCGCGGGCGACGTAGTTGTGGTGACAGTTCACCGCCTCCATCGTCGCGATCACGGGGCGCCCGAGGGCCTCGGCCACCGCCGCGATCGTGCGCGCGAGCATCACGTCGCGGTTGGTGCGCGCGTACTCCTGCGCCCAGCCGACGGCCTCCAGGTAGTCGTCGAAGTGGGTCGACCCCTCGGAGAGGTAGGCCAGATCGCGATCCGGGAGGTCCACGAACCAGCGCTTCATCTCCTTCCGCGCCAGCTCGATGAAGTACGTCCCGATGGCGTTGCCCTGCCCGCGGCTGCCGGAGTGCAGCATGATCCAGACGTCGCCCTTCTCGTCGAGGCACAGCTCGATGAAGTGGTTGCCGGTGCCGAGGGTGCCGAGCTGCCCGGCCGGCCGCGGGTGACGCACCTTGGGGTGCTTGTCCATGATCACGGAGTGGCGCGCGGTGAGCGTCTTCCAGGCCTCGCCCACGTCGCCGGGCAGGCCGCCGGTCCAGCCCCCCTTGTCGTTGCGGCCGCCGTTCTCGGAGCGGCCGTGCGGAACCGCCGCCTCGATCGCCGAGCGGACGCCGAACAGGTTGTCGGGGAGGTCCTCGGCGCGCAGGTCGGTCCGGGCCGCTACCATGCCGCAGCCGATGTCGACGCCCACCGCGGCGGGCACGATCGCGCCGAACGTGGCGATGACGCTCCCGACGGTGGCGCCGATGCCGACGTGCACGTCGGGCATGACGGCCACGTGCGGGTAGAGGAACGGGAGCTTCGCGAGGTTGGAGATCTGGACGCGCGCCTTGTCGTCGAAGGGGACGCCGCGCACCCAGGCCTTGACGTGCTTTCCGCCCTCGACGTCGAAGGTCTCGTAGTTCTTGGTTCCGTAGGGCTCGGCTTCGTAGTTTGCCATGGTGGCCTCCTGCACCTCCTATTCGCACGCGCCGTGCCAATCGAGGAATCAGCTACTTAGGGGATCCAGGCTGCAACGAATTATCCAGTGGGATAATCTTCTGCTCCAGATGGATATCCACCGCCCCACCGTCGTCCTCGGCCTGCTCGGCACCAACCTCGACCGCGGCGTGCGCGGCCTGGAGCGCTGGAACAAGTGGCGCCCCACCGTCGGCCTCTGCCGCCAGGAGGACCTGGTGGTGAGCCGCATCGAGGTGCTCCACCCGGCGCCGTGGGCGTCCCTCGCCTCGCTCATCAAGGCGGACATCGGCACCGTGAGCCCGGAGACAGAGGTCCGGCTCCACACCCTCGACCTGACCGACCCGTGGGACTTCGAGGCCGTCTACACCGCGCTCTACGACTTCGCGCGCGCCTACCCGTTCGATCCCGATGCCGAGGACTACCTGGTCCACATCACGACCGGCACGCACGTCGCCCAGATCTGCCTGTTCCTCCTCGTGGAGTCGCGCCACCTCCCCGCGCGGCTCGTGCAGACCGGCCCCGGCCCGACGCCGGCGGGGCGCCACGGCGTCATCGATCTGATGCTCTCGCGGTACGACCGCCTCGCGGGCCGCTTCGACTCGGAGCGTCAGGAGGCGACCTCGTTCCTCAAGGGCGGGATCGAGACGCGCAGCGCCGCCTTCAACGCCCTCATCGACCGCATCGAGCTCGTCGCGCTCCGGTCTCCCGCGCCCATGCTGCTCACGGGGCCGACGGGCGCCGGAAAGTCGCGGCTCGCCCGCCGGATCTGGGATCTCAAGCGGGCGCGCCGGATCGTCAAGGGTGCCTTCGTCGAGGTGAATTGCGCGACGCTCCGCGGGGACGGCGCGATGGCGGCGCTCTTCGGGCATCGCCGGGGCGCGTTCACCGGCGCGGTGGCCGACCGCGCCGGCCTGCTGCGCGAGGCGGACGGCGGGATGTTGTTCCTCGACGAGATCGGCGAGCTGGGCCTCGACGAACAGGCGATGCTGCTCCGCGCCATCGAGGACAAGCGCTTCCTCCCGGTCGGCTCCGATCGCGAGGTGGAGAGCGACTTCCAGCTCCTCGCGGGCACCAATCGCGACCTCGGGCGCGCCGTGGCCGAGGGGCGCTTTCGCGAGGATCTCCTGGCCCGCCTGGACCTCTGGACGTTCGCCCTCCCCGGGCTCAAGGACCGCCCCGAGGACATCCCCCCCAACGTCGACCACGAGCTCGAGCAGGCTGGCCGCGCCAGCGGTCGTCGCGTCACGTTCAACCGCGAGGCCCGCGAGCACTTCCTGGCCTTCGCGGCCAAGGCTCCCTGGCCTCGCAACTTCCGTGACCTCGGGGGCGCCATCGTGCGGATGAGCACCCTGGCGCCGGGCGCGCGCATCGATCGGGACACGGTGGACGAGGAGATCGACCGCCTCCGAGCCACCTGGGCGTCGGTGATTCCCAAGGACCCGGCACGAACAGCCGTGCACGAGGACGACCCGGTCGCCGAGCTGCTCGGGGATACGCCCATCGATCGCTTCGACCGTGTGCAGCTCGCGGAGGTGATCCGGGTGTGTCGCGTGTCGCGGAGCCTCTCGGACGCCGGGCGCTCGCTCTTCGCCGCCTCCCGCGCCCAACGCACGTCGGTCAACGACGCGGACCGGCTGCGGAAGTACCTCGCGCGTTTCGGGCTCGATTGGGACGGGGTCAGTGCGCGTCCGGATCATGCCCCTTGAGGTAGCGCCTCTGGCCCATCCCTTCGATCGGCTCCACCGGCCCCTCCGCCCGCCTCGGCGGCCCGCTCGACCCCTCCCGCGTCATCGTGGCCGTGCCCATCATCTCCGGCTCGACCATGTGCTCGGGCGGGCCCAGGCTCCCGGCCAGGGGCGCGTCGCCCTCGCCCGCTGGCGAGGGGAGGTCGATCCGAACCCACGTGGTGTAGGTGCTCTCGAATTCGTCCGCGACGAACGCCTGCGCGTCGACCATGGGCTGGCATGCGCCCAGGAGGACCGAGGACAAGAAGATCCAGCGCCGTCCCCGCATGCCGCCCCCACTCTCTCCCAGGGTAGGCACATCCGGACCGGCGAGCGGTCACTCGGCGCGGTATTCGGTGCCGAAAACGCGCTGGTAGAGCTCACGGTAGGTGTCCCCGAGGTCACCCAGGTCACGACGGAACACGTCCTTGTCGAGGTGGCGGCCCGTACCGCGCTCCCACAACCGCGAGCCGTCGGGCGTGATCTCGTCCGCCAGGAGGATGGCGCCGCCTGCGCGACCGAACTCCAGCTTGAAGTCGATCAGATCGATGCCGCGGGCATCCCAGAAGGCCTTGAGCACGTCGTTCACCTGCAGGGCGCGCTCGCGCATGCACGCGAGCTCCCAGGCGGAGGCCCAGCCCATGACGATCGCGGCGTCCTCGTTGATCTGGGGATCGTTCAGGGCGTCCGACTTGTAGAAGTGCTCCACGATCGGGCGCGCGAGCCGCTCGCCCTCCGCGCGGCCCAGCTTCTTCGCGAAGCCTCCGGCCACCACGTTGCGAACGACGACCTCGACCGGGACGATCTCGACGCGGCGGAACAGCTGGTCGCGCCCGTTGAGGACCTTGGCGAAGGCGGTGGGAACGCCGGCCTCGGCCACGAGGGTGAGCAGGTGCGCGCTGATGCGGCAGTTGATGGCGCCCTTGTCGCCGATCGACGCTTTCTTCACGCCGTTGAAGGCGGTGGCGTCATCCTTGAAGCGGAGGACGACCCAGTCGGCGTCCGCCGTCGCATAAACCTGCTTGGCCTTGCCTTCGTAGAGAATCGTCGTAGGAGCGAGCGTCACGGGCCTTCCGGGAGAGCGCCCCTCTATCCAGGTCGGCGCAAGCTCCCAAGGGCCATCCCGATCCGTTGTACGGCGTCGGTGAGCACGTCCCACGGGAGCGAGAAGCTGACGCGTACGAGGCCGGTCTGCCCGGCGAGCTCGCTCGGGCTGACGAGCACGTTGGCTTCGGCGAGCAAGTAGTCCGCTAGATCGCCGCTCGAGTCGATCACCCAGCCGACCGGCGTGATCGCGCCGAGCCACGCGCGGAAGTCGAGGACGCAGTACATCGTGGCCGCGACGGGCCAGGCGTGGACGTCGGGGAGCGACGCCGCCTGCTCGAGGAGGAAGTCGCGTCCTCCCTGGAGCTCGTCGACCAGGCCGATGTCGTAGGGGGACTGGAGCGCGGAGAGCGCTACCCGCTGCACCACCCGGCCCGGCGGGCCCGAGCCGTGCTCTTGGGCCACCGACGCGGCCGAGATTACGTCGCGCGGCCCGCACGCCCACCCGACGCGCAGCCCACCCGCGCCTCGGAACGCGCGCGACAGGCCGTCGATGAGCAGGCACCAGTCCCGCACCGCGGGCCTCGGCTCCAGGTAGGGGAACCGCTCGCCGTCGAAGATCAGCCGACCGTAGAGGCGATCGATGATGCAGAACACGCTGTTCGCGGCGCACACCTCGATGATCGCGTGCAGCTCGGCGGAGTCGTACACCTGCGCCGTGGTGTTCACGGGGTTCGCCAGCACGAGCGCGCGCGCGCCCGGCATGAGCTCGAGATGTTGCTTCACGTCGGCGGCGGAGAGCTTCGTCCCGCGGGCCTCGGCGCCTCCGTGGGGCCGGCAGGGCACCGGGGTGGCGCCGGAGACCGCGATGATCTGGTGGAAGATCAACCATGCGGCGCCGTCCACCAGCACGACGTCGCCAGGGCCCGACAGCACCGCGAGGACCGCGGCGAGCGCCGCGCGGCTCCCCGGCGCGATGAGCACGTCGTCCGCCGTGCGGAGCTGGCGCATCTCGAGCCACTCCACCACGGCGTCCTGCAGCGCCGGCAGGCCCGGGCCGCCGAGGTAGGTGTAGTGCCCCTCCCGCCAGGAGGCCTCGGCCACGCGCCGGAGGTCGCGCGGGAGGTCACCCGGCAGGTGTCCGCTCGCGAGGTTCAGCACCGGGCGCCCGCCGCGCACCAGCGCGTCCGCCGACTGGAACAGCTCCGCCATGACCGAGGGGCGGATGCGGTGGTAGCGTGGGGAGAGGCGGGACGGGGAGGACATGGCTGGCTCCGCCGAGTCTGCCAGAGCCCGCGGGGGCGTGGGGAAGCGCGTTCCGTGAAGGCAGGCCGCACCACCCGTGATTGTCGAGCTACACTTTCTGGGATGCCCTCCCTTTCCCTGCTCTTTCTCTCGGCTGCCTGCACCTCCCCTTCGAACGGGGGCGTCGCTCCGATCCTCGACGGGCCGGGCTTCTTCGACCGCCCCTTCCCCTCGGACACGCGGCGCGTAGACGGGCACCCCGACGTGACGGACTTCCCGGGCGCCGGGGACTACCCGCTGGTGGACGCCTACCTCGACGCGGCGACCCAGATCGACGGGTTCGGGACCAACGCCCCGATGTACGTGCGCTTCGCCGCGCCGCTCGACACCACGCTCCTCCCGAGCCCCGAGGAGTCCCTGACGCTCGAGTCGGCGGTCATGCTCGTCGACGTCGATCGCGACAGCGCCCACCGAGGAGAGCGGATCCCGCTGACCTTCGAGTGGACCGAGGCCGAAACCACGTTCCAGCCGGGCAACTTCCTGGCCACCGCGCCGGTGTTCGGCTTCCCGCTCCGCCCGGCCACCACCTATGCGTTGGTGTTCCGCCGTCCGCTCGTGGCCCCGGCGTCGCAAGGGTGGGGCGTCGGCGGCGAGGAGGACCTGCTGCCGATCGAAGAGACGCTCGCGGGCCTGGGCCTCTCCCCGGACGATGTGTCCCTCGCCGTCCCGTTCACCACCCAGGACCCCGTCGCCGAGACCACGCGGATCGCGCGCGCCATCGGCGAGGAGATCGGGCTTCCCGTCCTCGACCAGGAGCTCGAGCTGCTCGACTCGCGGGACGCCTACCGCCTGTTCACCGGCACCGTGGCCGTGCCGGTCTGGCAGCACGGGGATCGACCCTACCGGAACGAAGGCGGCGCCTTCGTCTTCGGAGCGGACGGGGCCCCGGAGATCGCGTTCTGGGAGCGCGTGAAGTTCGCGCTCACGATCCCGGCGGGCGAGCCGATGCCCGAGGGCGGCTGGCCCGTGGTGCTCTACAGCCACGGGACCGGCGGCGACTACATGACGTTCTGCGACTCCACGAGCAACGAGGAGGAAGGCACGGTCATGGCCCGCGAGGGTGTGGCGATGATCGGCATCTCCCAGCCGCTCCACGCGGACCGCGCCCCTCCCGGAACGAGCGCCGAGCTCGACAGCTTCAACTACGCCAATCCGGACGCCGGCCGTACCAACTTCCGGCAGGGCGCGCTCGACCAGGTGTACCTCTCCGAGCTGCTCACGCGCGGCCAGGCGAGCTTCACGGTCGACGGCGAGACGATCGCGCTCGATCCCGAGCGGGTCGCCTATTTCGGCCACTCCCAGGGCGGTCTCGTGGGCGCCATCGCCGCACCGTACATGAGCCATGGCGTCCGTGCGGCCGGCTTCTCGGGGACAGGCGGCGGCCTCGCGATGACCGTGGTGCTGCGGACGGACCCCCTCCCCTTCGCCGAGGTCATCGCCTCGGTCCTCGCCTTCACCGAGGACGAACATCTCACGACGTTCCACCCGGTCGTCGGCCTGATTCAGATGTTGTCCGAGGCGACCGATCCGCTGAACTACGCCCCGTGGTGGTTCGCCGAGGAGCCGAGCTGGGATGCCGAGCCGCTCCCCATCGTGCTCACCGAGGGGCTGGCGGACGCCGCGACCCCCTCGGTCACCACCGAGGCCCTGGCCGCGGCCGGGCGGGTGCCCGTCGTGGGCCCGGCGGCCACGTCGCCCGAGGCCTTCGACCTGCGCGGCCTCGACTCCAAGGACCTGCCGACGTTCGGCAACGCCGTGGACTGGGACCGCGCCGCGATCACCGCGGGGCTCGGCCAGTATCCGGACGACGATCACTTCGCGATCTACGACAATCGCGACGCCAGGAAGCTGTACCGGGACTTCCTCGTGACCGCCCTGAATGGCGAGGCCCGGTTCGAGGATTGAGCGCGTGACGGGGCCGCGGACCGCGCGACGTTAAGAGCGTCCGATGCGAATCCTCCTCGGCGTGACCGGCGGCATCGCCGCCTACAAGAGCTGCGAGATCACGAGCCTCGCCGTGAAGGCCGGCCACGACGTGCGCGTGATCATGACGGCGAACGCGACGCGCTTCGTGGGGGCGCTCACGTTCGAGGCGCTCTCCGGAAACCCCGTGCTGCTCGACACCTTCGCGGGGGCTCCCCTCCCGGAGTCCACCAGCGCCATCGACCACATCTCGTGGGCGAAGTGGGCCGAGGTCGTGCTCGTCGCGCCGCTCTCGGCCAACACGCTGGCCAAGCTCGCGTGCGGGCTCGCGGACGACGCGTTGACCACCGTGCTCATGGCCGTCCCCCGGCCGACGCCGATCGTGCTCGCGCCGGCGATGAACACGGCGATGTGGGACCACCCGGTCGTTCGTCGCAACCTGGATTGGCTCCAGGCCCTCGATCGCTACGTGCTGGTCGATCCCGTGAGCAAGCGGCTCGCATGCGGCGACGTCGGGGCGGGCGCGCTGCCCGATCCGTCGGATCTACTCGGGCTCGTCACCACGGCTACAGCTCCGTCGTCTCCCGTTGCCGTGTCGAGCAGCTGATCCTACCTTCGTCCGGCTCCTGGAGCTCGTTCGCGCACCATGCTCGTCGATCGGATCGGAAACACGCCGCTTGTCCGGCTCCGCCACATCCTCGACGGCGTCGTGCCGCCCGAGGTGGAGATCTGGGCCAAGCTCGAGTGGTTCAACCCGGGCGGCTCCGTGAAGGATCGCGCCGCCTGGGCGATGATCCGGGACGCGGAGTCGAGCGGACGCCTCCTGCCCGGCATGCGCCTGCTCGACTCCTCCTCCGGCAACACGGGCATCGCGTACGGGATGATCGCGGCGGCCCGCGGACACGCGCTCACGCTCTGCCTCCCCGCGAACGCCAACCGCGAGCGGAAGAAGATCCTGCGCGCCTTCGGGGTCGAGGTCATCGAGACCGACCCCCTCGAGGGCAGCGACGGCGCGATCCGCCGCGCGCGCGAGCTGGTGGCCGAGCACCCCGACCTGTACCTGTACCTCGACCAGTACAGCAACGCCGCCAACTGGCGCGCCCACTACGAGACCACCGCGCCCGAGATCTGGCGGGATACCGGCGGCCGAGTCACCCACTGGGTGTCGGCGCTCGGAACCACGGGCACGTTCACCGGCACCAGCCGGCGTCTGAAGGAGTACGACCCGCGCATCCTGTGCGTGTCCGTGCAGCCAGACTCCCCCTTTCATGGCCTCGAGGGTCTCAAGCACCTCGAGAGCGCGATCGTCCCCGCGATCTACGATGCGTCCCTCGCGGACGCCGACCTGGGCGCGCCCACCGAGGCCTCGATCCTGCTGATGCGCCGCCTCGCCCGCGAGGAGGGGATGCTCGTGGGCGTCTCCTCGGGCGCGGCGCTCTGGGGCGCGATCGAGGTCGCGCGGCAGCTCGACCGCGGCGTCGTCGTCACCCTCTTCCCCGACTCCGGCGAGCGCTACCTCTCCGAGGAGCACTTGTGGCCTTGATCCTCCCCCCGCCCGAGCTCGCCCGCGTACACGCGCACGCCGTCAGCGGCTACCCACACGAGGTGGTCGGCATCCTCGCGGGCAACCGCGGGACGAACGTCGTCACCCACGTCGTGTCGCTCGTCAACGAGCGCGCCGACAGCCCCGCCAACCGGTACCAGGTCAGCGCGTTGGTGCTCCATCGGGCCGAACAGGCGCTCGAGGCGGAGGGCCTCGAGGTCGTCGGCTACTACCACTCCCACCCCGATCATCCCGCGCGGTACTCCGATTTCGATCGTGACCACGCGCTTCCGAACATGAGCTACGTCATCACCTCGGTGATGGCGGGGTCCATCGCCGACACCCGCTCCTGGCGCCTGCGCGACGACCGCGCCGCCATGGACGAAGAGCTCATCCGCACCGAGGACTGACCCCCATGGCCATCTCCATCTCGATCCCCTCGGCGCTCCGCGCCTACACCGACGGCAAGCCGAGCGTGTCGGTCGACGCCACCACCGCGGGCCAGGCCCTCGACGCCCTCACCTCGGGCTACCCGGGGCTCGCGAAGCACCTCCGGGACGCCGAAGGGAAGCTCCGCAGCTTCGTGAACGTGTACCTCAACGACGAGGACATCCGCCACCTCCAGAAGGACGCCACCGCGCTGAAGGAAGGGGACACCCTCATCATCGTGCCGTCCATCGCGGGCGGCTTCCGGTGAGCGCCCCCCTCACGAACGAGGAGATCGCCCGCTACTCGCGGCACCTCATCCTGCCCGAGGTGGGCATGGCGGGGCAGCAGAAGCTGAAGAACGCCAGCGTGCTCTGCGTGGGCACAGGCGGGCTCGGCTCCCCCCTGCTGCTCTACCTGGCGGCGGCCGGGGTCGGGCGCATCGGCATCGTCGACTTCGACGAGGTGGACGCGTCGAACCTGCACCGGCAGATCATCCACGGCACCTCCTCGATCGGGAAGCCGAAGGTGATCTCCGCGCGGGATCGCATCCTCGACATCAACCCGCACGTGCAGGTGGATCTGTACGAGGAGCCCCTCACCAGCGAGAACGCGCTCCGCATCGGCGCCCCGTACGACGTCATCGTGGACGGTACGGACAACTTCCCCACGCGCTACCTCGTCAACGACGCCTGCGTGATCCTCGGGAAGCCGAATGTCTACGGGTCGATCTTCCGGTTCGAGGGGCAGGCCACGGTGTTCAACTACCAGGGCGGCCCCAACTACCGCGACCTGTACCCCGAGCCCCCTCCCCCCGGCCTCGTCCCCTCCTGCGCCGAGGGCGGCGTCCTCGGCGTGCTGCCTGGGATCGTGGGCACCATCCAGGCCACCGAGACGCTCAAGATCCTGCTTGGAGTCGGCACCACCCTCTCGGGGCGGCTCCTGCTCTTCGACGCGCTCACCATGAAGTTCCGCGAGCTCAAGCTCCGGCGCGATCCCGACGCGCCGAAGATCGAGCACCTCATCGACTACGATCAATTCTGCGGCGTCCCCAAGGGGGAGACGCCCCGTGAGGAGGCCCCCGTGATCCAGTCCGAGTCGTTCGGCCGCATCTCCGTCGACGAGGCCGCGCGGCGCCTCTCCGAGGGGTGGAAGCCCTTCGTGCTGGACGTGCGTAACGACGCCGAAGCCGCCATCGTGCGCTTCCCGTTCGCGGACGCCCTCATCCCGCACACGGAGGTGGGCAGCCGCCTCGCCGAGATCCCGAAGGACCGGGAGATCCTCGTGCACTGCAAGCTCGGCGGGCGCTCCTCGCAAGCCGCGGCGGTGCTCGCCCAGAACGGCTACCGGGCCATCAACCTCGAAGGTGGGATCGTCGCCTGGGCCAAGCAAATCGACACGAGCATGCCCGTCTACTGACCGTGAGATAGCGTGCGGACGATCATGATCCGCACGCACATCCTCTATGACGACGGCCGGGTGGACTGCGACGCGTCCCCCGAGACGACGCAGTCGCCTCCCCCGAACGCGACGGTGTGGGTCGACCTGCTCGCCCCGACCCCGGAGGAGCTGAAGCTCCTCTCGGAGCTGTGGCAGTTCCATCCGCTCGCGGTCGAGGACGTGACGCATCTGCAGAAGCGTTCGAAGTACGAGCGCTACCCGACGCACGGGTTCCTCGTCACGCAAGCCCTCGATCGGACCACCGCGAACGATCCGCTCGACACGGTGCCGATCTCCGTGTTTCTGCGCCCGCCCTTGGTGGTGAGCGTGCGGCCGAAGAACGTCGCGGCGGTCGACAAGGTGGTCCAGGCGCTGGCCACGTACCCGGAGCGCGTCGGGAGCCACGCCGATCGGCTCGTCCATGCGCTCGTCGACGCGGTGATCGACGAGTACACGGTGACCCTCTACGAGTTCGAGGAGCGGGTGGACGCCCTCGAGGCGCAGGCCACCCGAAGCCACGAGCTGAGCCCCGTCGAGGAGCTCGTCCGGGTCCGTCGCGATCTGCTGATGCTGCGTCGCATGACCCTGCCTCAGATCGAGGTCGTCCGCCGCTTCGTCGACGCCGAACCCGCGGAGCTCGGCGGCGCCGCGCGCATCTACTTTCGCGACGTGCTCGACCACCTCGCCATCATCGTGGACCAGACCAACCTGCTGCTCGAGGTGTGCAACGGCACGCTCCAGGTCCACAGCAACGCGTCGAACGAGCGCCTGAACAAGGTCATGAAGTACCTGGCGATCGTGAGCACGCTCCTGCTCCCGATGACGGTGATCTCCGGCATCTTCGGGATGAACTTCGACGTGATCCCCATCGCCCACCAGGTGTACGGGTTCTGGATGGCCGTGGGCATGATGCTGATGTCCGCAGTGATCCTACTGGGTGTCTTCCGGGTCCGTCGCTGGTTCTGACCCCGCGACGCGCGTTATCCGGCACCTTTCAGTCTCCGGAAATCGGCTTCTCAGAGCTTCCTCAGAGAGCTTCTTCAGAGAACTTCTTCAGAGCGAGGGCGCGCCTTGTCCACACAGGATCGGTCGACAGACGGTTTGCGGTCGGGCGGCGCGTTCGAACCGAACGAGCTGGCCGAGCTGCTCGAGTCGCTGTACGCGGGCGGAGACGCCACGTCGGCCTTCGCCGCCCTGGAGAGCGCGCAGCCGGTCGTCACCGCGGAGCTGCTCGTCGCGGGCGCCTCGGTCCTCCGTCGGCACGCCGCCGAGGTGCGCACCCCCCCGAATCGGGCCCCCGTCGACATCGCCGTGGCGGGCCCTCGGGACGAGAGCCTCCTCGATCTCACGATCGGCGCCGCGATCCTCGTCGCGGCTTGCGACGGCACCGCCGCGCAGTCCGGCCTGCTGGCCGACCGTACGGGCGGAGAAGCGCTGCTCCACGCCCTCGGGCTGCCCGTGCAGGAAACCGCACAGGCCGCCTATGACGCGCTCGAGCGCAGCGGGTCCGCCTGGCTCCCGGGGGAGCGCTTTCACCCAGGGCCGACCGCGCGCGTGCTCCGCCTCGGCGCGGCGTCGCCGTGGCTCGGCCTGCTCGGGCCCCTGGTCAACCCCTCGGCGCCGAGCTGCCACGTGGTGGGCGTGCGCGATCCGGCCCACACCGAGCCCCTCGCGCGCGCGTTGGGCCTCCTCGGGGCAGAGTCCGCGCTCGTCCTGACCTACGGAGGGTTCCTCTCCTCGGGGGCCAGCACCGAGACGAGCGGCCACCGGTGGGTCGACGGCCGCGTCACCAGCTTCAGCCACCCCGCCAGCACCCGTCCCGTCGATCTGTCGCCCAGCGGCGGCGCCACGGTCGACGCCGCGCGGCTCGAGTCGGTCTTCGAGGGCCTCAAGGGCCCCCTGGCCGACGCCCTGGCGCTCAATGCGGGGGCGGCGCTCTGGATCGGCGGCGTGCTCCCGACGTTCGCGGAGGCGTGTCGGTGGGCGCGCAGCCGCCTCGCCCAGAAGGTCGAGCTCTCCGACTTCTGCGTGGACCCTCCGGTCACTTCTCCGATTCGAACATCCCCCGTACCCGACTCCACCAGTCGCCGGAGTCCTCATCTCCCTCGGGGCGGGACACGGCGACCGCGGGATCGGAGAGGATGACGGTGTCCCGACCGACCGCGACGCGGTCGTCGAACACCACGACCCGCCCGCCGTCGAGCAGGAGCGCCGTCACCCGGGGCGGCTCGAGCGCGATCAGGAAGTCCTCGACGGAGCCGAGCCCGGCGCCCCGGCGTGACATCACCTTGGTGCCCTTGTACTCGGACGCCCAGGTGCGGCCCTCCGCGTGCCCGCGGGCCGCGCCGGTCCACTCGATCGCGGCTTCCGCCGTAACGTAGACGAGGTCGCGACCTAGTCGCACCAACGCGCTCGCGGGCACGCCGCCGGTCTTCGAGAACACGCCCTGCTTCAACCGGGCGCCGTAGACCCTCCCGGTCTCGAGGTCGAACTGGAAGTCATCGAACTTCCCGACCAGCGCGCCTTCCGCGAGCGTGGCCACCGGCATTCCCTGCGCTTTCTTGAAGCTCTTCATCTCCCCCTCCCTTCGCGCGCACGCCCGCCCCGCGCCACTCGCCGGGGCGGAGCGCCACCAGATCCATCCGGTTCTTGCGCGCATAGTGACGCGCCGACCACTCGCCGGGCGCGAGCAGAAAGAGCCGGAGAGAGGCCAAGCGCGACCACATGCCTCAATCTATCCGCGACGGTGGCCCTCGGTGCCGCCCGATGCAGAACCGGGCCGCGTGTTAGCCCGGCCGATGTCGTCGCCTCTCGTTGCCGCTGGAATCCTACCGCTTGCCGACATCCCCTACGACGAGCAGCTCGCGCGTCGGGAGGAGAGCGTCCGCGACACGATGCGGCGCGGCCACATCAACGCCGACGTGAGGCCGATCGTGCCCTCCCCCCTCCCGGTGGGGTCGCGCGCCCGGGTGAAGCTCCGCGTGGGCCCCGGCGGGGCGCTCGGGTTCTCCCTCCCGGGCAGCCACACCTTCGTCGAGGTGCCCCTGGACGAGCTCGCGCGCCCCGAGGTCGTCGCGGCGGCGGCGGCGCTGCGGGGGGCGCTGAAGGCGGGGGAGGTCGAGGTGCGCAGCGACGGCACCAAGGTAGCCATCGTGCTCGACTCGCCCGCGGCGGTCCCGGGAAACGTGTGGAGCAAGGGCAAGGTGCTCTCCGGTCACCCCCGTCTCCGCGTGCTCGGGCTCAGCGTGTCGCCCGCCTCGTTCTACCAGGTCAACCTGGAGGTGAACGAGCGCATCGTGCACGACGTGGACCAGCTCCTTCAAGAGCTCGTCCCGGCGCGTCTCCTCGACCTCTACGCGGGCGTCGGCAACCTCTCCGCGCGCGCGGTGGGACGCGGAATTCCGGCCACGCTCGTGGAGAACGAGAAGTCGGCGTCGGCGGACGCTTCGTACAACCTCCCGGCCGCCGAGGTCCTCGTGCAGGACGCGGGGCGGTGGGTGCCCGGCCACCGGTTCTTCGACGTGGCGGTCCTCGACCCGCCGCGCGCCGGCGCTCCGGGCCTCCTCCAGAAGCTCCTGGTCACCCGCCCGCGCGCCATCCTCTACCTCTCCTGTGATCCGGTGAGCCTCGCGCGGGATCTCCGCAGCGTCGTCTCCAGCGGGGCGGCGGCCGGCGGCTACCGGGTCGAGCGGCTCCAGCCCTACGACATGTTCCCGGGAACGGATCACGTCGAGACCCTGGCCGTGCTGATGCGAACCTGATCATGCGTTCCGAACGCACGATCATCTTTCTCGTCGGTGCGGTTCAATTCGTCAACATCCTCGACTTCATGATGGTCATGCCGCTCGGGCCCGACTTCGCGCTCGCGCTCGGGATCCCGGTCTCGGCCATCGGCGCGGTCGGCGGCGCGTACACGGCATCGGCGGCGGTCTCGGGGCTCCTCGGCGCCGCGGTGCTCGATCGATTCGACCGTCGCAAGGCCCTGGCGGTCGCGATGGCGGGCCTCGTGATCGGCACGGCGGCGGGCGGCTTCGCGACCGGCCTGTGGACGCTCCTCGCGGCTCGGGTGCTCGCCGGGTTCTTCGGCGGCCCGGCGAGCGCGCTCGCGATGTCCATCGTCACGGACGTGATCCCGGCCGAGCGGCGCGGAAAGGCGCTGGGCGCCGTCATGGGGGCCTTCTCCGCGGCCTCGGTGCTGGGCGTCCCCCTCGGGCTCGAGCTCGCCCGGCTCCTCGGATGGCGTGCCCCGTTCTTCGCCGTCTCCGGCCTCGGGCTGCTCATCGCGGCGGGCGCGATCTGGCTGCTGCCCCCGATGCGCGGTCACCTCGCGGCCGCGCGGAACCATCCCGGGGTGCTCGAGCTGCTCTCTCGACCGATCGTGCGGTGGTCCTACCTCCTCACGACCAGCGTGATGATGTCCGGGTTCATCCTCATCCCTAACTTTTCGGCCTTCCTCCAAGGAAACCTGCACTATCCGCGCGGTGGCCTCGGGACGCTCTATCTCTTCGGCGGCCTCTTCAGCTTCGTCGGCCTCCGGGCCTTTGGCGGCTGGGTCGATCGCGAGGGGCCGGTGAAGGTCGGCACGGCCGCCACGCTCGGTCTGGTGGCGCTCACCGCGTTCTGGTTCCTGGCCTACGACCCGCGGGTGCCGATCCTCGTGCTGTTCGTCGCCTACATGCTTGGTTCGTCGGGCCGGAACGTCGCGTACAACACGCTCGTGTCCAAGGTTCCCCTGCCCCACGAGCGCGCGCGCTTCCTGTCGATCCAATCGGCAGTCCAGCACCTCGCGGCCGCCGTGGGCGCCTTCCTCTCCGCCAAGCTCCTCGTGGCGAACCCCGACGGCTCGCTCGGCAACATCGAGGCCATCGCGCTCGTGTCGATGGGGATCTCGTTGCTGGTGCCGGGGTTCCTGGCGGCGGTCGCACGCCGGTTGGAGCCCGCACCCGCGGTCGCCGTCTGACCAGCGGGCCACGAGCACTTTATCAACTGATTCCGTAGGCTTACGCCTAGTACCCGTAGGTAAACCCGTAGCACATCTCGTCGCTCGTCCCCTCCCCGAAGGAGACGTCCTGAGGCGGGTCCACCGGCTGGTTGGGGTTGGTCGCGCTGTTGTCGTAGTGGCAGGTCACGGTGACGATGTCGCCGCCCTCGATACGAACCGGCTCGTCGAGATGCACGGCCTGCTGGTTGTGGAAGTCCCAGTCGTTCATCTCGACGACGCACGTGTTCGACCCGTCCGAATGTTGGACGTTGAAATCGAAGCCGGTGCCGAGCAGGTGCATGTGCGGGAAGACGCCGACGATGGTGACCGGGGCCCAGTCCTCGGACCAGGGGACGAACATCTCCTCCTCGGCGTTCGCCTGCCCGGCCGGGATCTGGAAGTCCTCCACGCCGAGCGGAAGCGCGAAGATCTCGGTGTCCACCTCGTCCTCGAGGTGAAGCCCGAAGCCGCTCTGATCGAGCTCGGCCGCGGCCCCCTCGAAGCTCTCGTAGTAGTGCATCTGGAGGACCAGGCGCGACGCCGCCCGGATCTTCATCCCCTGGCCCTCGTCGAAGAGGAACGGCCGCCCGCCCGGCGCCCAGCCGGCGAAGAAGTCCCAGCCGCCCTCGCCGAAGCCGTCACACGCGAACCCGATCTCGCCGCCGGTCTCCGCGGGGAGGTCGACGCTCGCCGCGACATTCCACAACACGATGTGGTGGACGATGCGCGGGTTGTCCACGAGCGCCTCGAAGCCGGTCACGTAGGCCGCGGTGGTGTTGCCGACGTCGAGCACGAAGCAGCGGTAGTCGTTTCCCGTCTCGTCGAAGGTCGGCTGGTAGGGCGCTGTTCCACGCAGCTCCGTGTCGAAGGGCGCCGTCGTCAGCGGCGGACCCGCGGCGGGCGCCGTGGCCGGATCTCCTAGCGGAGCCCCGGCGTCTGCCCAGTCCGACAGGAGCTGCTTGTCTTCGTCCGAGAGAAAGAGCGCATCGGACCCGTCATAGTCGGCGCAGCTCGGGTCGGGCGCGGGGGGCGGCATGGTCCCCGCCTGGGTGCGCGCCTGGATGGACGTCGCGAGCGACTGAACGCTGGCGGGATCGTCGAACGAGGTGGAGAGGCCACGATCGGTGTGACAGCGGGCACAGCTGTTGTCCAGGATCGGCCGAACGTCCCGGTAGTAGGTGGGACCGGTGTCCGCGGGATCGCCCGGTGTCGTGCACGCGGACAGCAAGAGGACGAGCATGGGGTCGGTCTCCAAGCGCACAAGAGAGCCTGTCCGGCGTGATCGCGCCACCGAATTCCGTGCAAGCCCATCCTGGTCGGTTAGTTCGCGCGCCCGGAGCCGAACATGATCCGCTCGACCTTGAAGAAGCTGCTCGGCCAATTGCTCGGCCGCAAGACACCCCCTCCCTCAGTCCGCCCCACCCCCGCGCGTCAGCCGCCGGCGCCGCGCCCTCCCGCCCCCGAGGCCGAGGCCGAGGAAGAAGGCGGCGGGGGCCACGACCACGGGCACTCCCACGGCCACGATCACGGTGGCGAGCGGGCGGAAGCGCCCAAGCCCGCCCCCAAGCCGGCGCCCGCGCCGAAGCCCGCCGCCGAGGATCACGGGCACGACCACGGGCACTCGCACGATCACGGTCGCGCGGAGCCTGTCGTCCCTCCCGCGGCGTCCACCGTGGCCGCCCTCGCGGTAGCCGAGCCGGCGCCCGCCGAACCCGCCGAACCCGCCGAGAAGAAGGTCGCAAAGAAGGCCGTCGACGTGGTCGCGGAGGACACGCCGAACCCCAACGCGCGGAAGTTCACCACCACGACCACGGTCGTGGAGAAGGGCTCGATCTCCTTCAACTCGGTGGAAGACGCCGAGAAGCACCCGCTGGGCAAGGCCCTGTGGGCCTGCGGCGGGGTCAAGGGCGTGTTCGCGGTCAAGGACTTCGTCACGGTCACGAAGGAGGACGGCGCCGACTGGGCCAAGCTCTCGCCCAAGATCGTCAAGGCGATCAAGAAAGTCCTGTAACGGCGAGCCGTTGCCCGTAGCCAGAGCGCGCTCGGAGCGCCCTGGCGGCGCGTCAGGCCTGGCTACGGCGACGCCGCGAGGCTGACCTCGAAGGTGAGGACGCCCACGTCCCCCGCGAGGTCCTCCGTGCCGGTGAAGCTCGCCTGCACGCTGCCATCGGCGTTGACCACTCCGGTGAACGAGGCGTCGTGCCCATCCACGACCATCCGCCCCTCCAGGGTGGTGCCGGTCACGGTGCCGGTCCAGACGACCGGCAGGTCCTTCACCTTGTCGGGGTGCGCCGCAAGCGTGCACTTCCCGCTCAGGTAGACCTGCCCGCCGTTCGCCGCACCCGTGACCGCGCCGGTGCACGTGTCCGTGTCCCCGTAGCGGGACGACGTGATGCGCGCGTCGAAGGTTCCCGTGCGCGCCCCGTCGGACACACCCGAGCCGCCCATGCTCTCCGAGCCGGCGCCCGACTCGGTCACCAGGCTCATGTAGTAGTCCCAGTTCCAGCCCGATCCCGGGTCCGTGTGGCAGCCCGAGCCGCCCCCGCCGGCCGACGAGCAGCCGGGCACCTCGTTGTGTCCCACGATGTGTGCGCGGTCCTTCGGGATGCCGTGACGGTCGCACACGTCGCGGGTGAGCGCGGCGGAGGACCGGTACATCGCGTCGGTGTACCAGGTGCTCGGCTGCGACACGTAGCCCTCGTGCTCGATGCCGACGCTATGCAGGTTGTAGTCCCAATAACCAGCGTGCCAGGCCACGTCTTCTTCTTGCACCATCTGGGTGATCTGCCCGTCGCTCGACCGGACGTTGTAGTGCGCGCTGACCTGGGCCGAGCAGTTCTGGAACCATGAGATCGAGCCGGCGTACGTGCCCTCCATCGTGTGGATGATCACGTACTTGATGTCCCCGCCGCCGCGGCTGTAGTCCGAATAGTTCGAGCTGCACGCCGGGATGTACTGGTACACGAGCGCCGAGCCGCTCACCGCCATCCGGTTCTCGCGCCAGGGGAGGGCGCTGGGCCGGAGCTCCACCAGCTCGCCCGTGGGCGCGGTCGCGGCGAGCCCCGATTGGATCCAGTCGTACACCTGGGCCGCGAACCCGTCGGCCACCAGAGGGTCCGTCGATCCGGACCAGGCCGCGACGAGGGGGTACCACTCCTCCAGCGTGTCGACCGGCTCACCCGTCAACTTCTCGAGCTCGAGCGCCTCGGCGTGGAGCAGCGCCGCCGCCCCCAGGATGTTCGAACGGGCCGAGTCCGCGAGGGCGTCCAGGGGCTCTCCGCCCTGGGCCGAGGCCACGGCCATGGAGGGGAACGCCTCGGTGACCCTGAGGTTCATGACGCCCACCCCGCCCTCGCGGTTCTCCTCGCCGAAGCGCTGGTCGAAGCGGCTGACCGCATACGACGTGGCGATGAGCACCTCGACCGGGACCTGGTGTTCCTGGGCGGCATCCGCGAAGGCGGTCGTGAGCTCCGTCGGCGCGGAAGTGCTCGGGCCACATGCGACGAGAAGAAAGAGAGGCGTGAGGATGGCATTCATGGTGGCACTCCGGCGCGCCGCCATGGATTGCACATACCGTGCCACCCTGTGGGCCGGCGTTGTTCCTTTGTTTCGAGCCTGCTGCGGCGCGCGTGCCGCTGGGACACGCGCGCCCCCATGTCCCCGCCCGCCCCCAAGCCGCGCGCGGCGGGTTGCGGCGGGTGCGGCGTAGCACTAAGGTTCCGCCCCAACGGCATGCTTCTTCCCCTCCTCCTAACGCTGGCCTCTTCCTCCGCTCCCGCGGCGGATTCGTCCGTCGTACCTGTGGTCCTCGCGCCCGACGCCTTCCCGGCCACCTGGACCATCGCGCTCCAGACGTCGGGAGACATGCGAGCGGTCGCCAGCGCCGCGCGCGAGCCCATCGCGCGCCTCGTGGAGTCGCTCCCCGAGGGCGACCTCATCGAGATCCTCGTGGTCCACACCCGCTCGAGCCCAGCGCTTCCGCTGCGCACGATCGACAACGCGGGCAGGGCCGCGCTCGCGGCGGAGGTCCGTGCCCTCGAGCTCCCCTCGGCGAAGAGCACCGACCTGGGCGCCGCGCTCACCGCCGTGGCGGCCAGCATCACCGCGGCCGGCGCGGACTCGTCGCGGCTCGTCCTCCTCGTCGGCAGCTTCTGCCACGCCCCGCCCCTGGAGTCGATCTACGCCGACGGCGGCTTCGGCTGCCGCACCGTGCGTGGCTTCGACAAGCTCGACCTGAGCTTCGACCAGGGCGGGGATCGCGGCACTGTCGAGGCCACCTTGTTCCCGGTGGGATCCATCGGCGAGCCGGTCCACCAGCCGGGGGTGGAGGAGGTCAGCGCCTTCTTCGCGCCCGCCGCCTCCGTCGAGGTGGCCACCGAGCCCTTCGCGGCCTGGGTGGACGCCGTCCGCGAGCGCCTCCCCAACGCCCGGCTACGCCCCCTTGCGCGCGCGGACGCGGCTCGGCTGCGCCTGGCAGTCACCGTCGAGCAGCAGCCGACCACCGATGCGCCCACGGGCACCCTGCTGCTCGACTCGGGGCTTCGCCTCCTCGGCTTCGAGGCGAGCCGGATCACCCTGATCGGGGCCCGCACCGACGCACAGGTCGTGCACCTCGCGCCCACCGGCTCGCTCCCGTTCTCGGTCGACATCCCCCCGCCTCCGTTCTCGTTCGTCCCGCGAAACGACACGGTCGACATCCCGGTGACCCTCAGGCTCGACGGCGCCCTGCAGCCGCCCGCCACGTCGCCGCCGCACACGCTCGAGGCCCTGGGCATCGCTCCAGGGCGCCCCACGCTCGAGGCCCAGGTCGTCGTGCGCGCGCAGCGGCACTACGGGCTCTCGCCGGCGCGCAGCCTGGGAATGGGGGCCAGCGTGTTGCTGTTCGCGTCTGCCGGCCTGCTGGGGCTGCGTCGCCGGCTCCGGCCGTTGCGGCTGGGCGGGAGCTTCAGCTACCGGCGCGCCGGCGGCCCGCGGCAGGCCCTCGCCATCGATCAGCTCGCTGAGGCACACCTTGTCGTCCTCCCCGACGGCTCGCTCGGCCACGGCCGTCGCGAGGACGCCCTGTTGGTGCTGCGCGCGGAACGCCCCCTCTGGAATACGCACATCACGGCGGAGATCCGTTCAGAGAACGCGGAGATCAACGCGAGACCGGTGATGCGTGGGCGCCACACGGTCGTTCCCGGAGCGACTTCGTTCCAGTTTCAGGACTATCGGCTTAGCTGGGAATGAATTTCGATCGAGATCGCAGCGGATCCGTTGCCGTTCGTTCTACTGCGCGCTACTGTTTGCCGTGAGTGGTGCTTGACTCGCAGAACCCCTCCGCGAATCGGGTGACTCATCATCTGGCAGGAAGCCAACCGCTCCGTCGCCCTCGGCAGAGGTCGATGAAACGTGACGCCAAAGAATGGAGAACGTCCGATGACAGGCGAAGAGATCTACAACCTCCTGAACAAGATGTCGGGGCGCGGAGACTCGCCCCGCAAGCGCGAACGCCAGCTCCGCAAGGTGGCCGAGAAGATCGGTCTGTCGAGCGATGCGCTCCGCGCGAAAGCACGCCGCTACGCCAAGAAGATGGGGTTGCACTACCCCCTCATGCGGAAGCCCGCGAGCCAGAACCGCGAGAAGGAGCGGGAAGACCGTCGCGTCGAGCGGCGCGGCTGGCGCGACGAGCGCATCAAGCAGGGCGAAGAGGCGCTCGCGCGTGGTGCTGACTGGGCCGAGATCGCTCGGCTCTTCAACATCAAGACGCCCGAAGGCGCGGCTCAGTGGTGGCGTCGCAACCACGACGGTGTCGCCACCCCGAAGCGCAACGCCCGCCGGCGTCGTCGTCGTAAGGCCTCCTGATCTGGTAGCAGCACCGAGGCTGACCCGTCACCTCGGCCTGTAGCCCACCATCGTTGCGCTCCTCGGCTGCTTCCCCGCGGCCGAGGGGCGCAAGGTGGTTTTGGCCTGCTCCACGGCTGAGCCAACGCCGGCAGAAGCCCCAGGGCCGCCCTCGTTCGAGGCGCAGCGTCGAGCGGCCGGATATCCTGCGCCGATGCTCTTGCTCCTCCTCGCCTGCACGGGCGAACCCCTCCAGGACACCGCGGCCCCCGAAGCAGTCGAAGAGGTCCCCACGGGTGATCCCTGCGAGGTGCTCGAGATCCACGTCAACGGCGACGACCCCCCCCAGGTGGGTGACGAATGGACGGTCTGGCTGTGGTGTGACGACGCCCTGATGACGGGCGCCATGCGCCTGTCCTTCGACCCGCCCGACATCGCCACGGTGTCGGAGAACAACGCGCAGTTCCTCTACGCGGGGGACGCCATGGTGACGATTCAGGTCGGCTCGCGGCGACAGACCCGCGAGGTCAACGTCAGTCCAGCCCGCTGATCGACACCGAGATGGTCGGCGTGTTGATGACGCCCACGGTGGTGATGCGGGAGGTGAACCCCGCCTCGGCGGTGATCCACTTGAACTTCACGCCGGCCCCCACTCCCCACTCGAGCTCGTCCCCGAAGGGCAGCGACTCGACGTGGCGCTCCTCGTTGAAGAGGAAGGACGGCGTGATGGAGCCCCAGGCGTAGTACTTCTTGGGCCCGAGAATGAGCTTGACGGGAACGTCCAGGCCGAACGCCGGATCCAGCGAGGGATCCTTGGCGTCCTCGCCTACGTAGCCATTGTAGAAGCCGAGCAGCCCGCCCGAGACGCCCCACCACTTTTCGCGGCGTCCGAACTCGGTGCCGGCGTGGACGTCAAAACCGTTGAGGTTGGTTCCGGAAGTGTAGCTGCCGCCCGCCAGGATGTCCCCCTTCCACTTCTTCTTCCAGTACTTGATACCGACGTCGACTCCGCCGGTAATGGCGGTTCCACCATTACCGATGGTGAGCCCGCCCCCGGGAGCGACGTAGGGGCGGTAGGTCCAGCCCCAGAGCTTGCCCTTCTTGAAGTTGGTTCCGGTGTCCGCGCTCGAGCCCGAGTTGCCCGTGGACGAGTTCGAGCCCGAGCCCGACGAGCCCGAATCCCTGGATGCGCCGAAGGACTCCGCGGTCGGAAGGTCGGCCGTGATTGACGAGTCCGCCAATGGGCCCTCTACGGTTGCCGCCTCGACCATCGCAACGAAGAGCATCCACGTCATCCCAACCTCCGGAAGTCTGGCTAACCTGTAAAGCAATGAACGATCTCTTCCCCCTCGCATTCAAGCGCCTGCGTCCCTTGGGGCGGGGAGCCTCGGGCCGCGTGTGGCTCGCCGAGGGCCCGTCTGGGCTCGTCGCCGTCAAGTTGGCCACCACGCCGGGGGGGCTTCGTCGGGAGCTCGAGGCGCTCCGAGCGGTCCAGCACCGCTACGTGGCACGCCTCATCGACTGGTCGCCGAACGGCGACTGGATCGCGATGGAATATGCGTCGAACGAGCGCGCGGACGTCTGGGGCCGAGGGCAGCCCATGCCCGTACTCGTCGAGCTCGCCGCGCAAGCAGCAGAGGCACTCGCGCACATTCACGGCCTGGGGATGGTGCACGGAGACCTCAAGCCGTCCAACGTGCTCGTCGCGGAAGACGGTACGGCGCGCCTCATCGATCTCGGCCTCGCTCGCGGACGGGAGCTGCCGGCGCTCGATCTCGGCGGGACACTGGGCTTCATCGCGCCGGAGATCCTCCGGGGCGAGCGCCCGGGCCCCGAGGCCGACATGTATGGGCTCGGCGTGTTGCTCTACCACCTGCTCACCCGGCACGCGCCGTTCCGCGACGCCGACCCAGCCGCGCTCGGCTACCTGCCGCTCACGACGCTCCCCGAGCCGCCGAGCTCGCTGCGCCCCCGGCTCCCCCGCGCGCTGGACGACCTGGTGCTCGCGCTCCTGGCCCGTCGTCCCGCCTCTCGTCCCTCCCCGGCGTTGAAGGTCGCCGGGCTGCTCCGCGCGGCGTTGTCGACGCCCCCCCGCGCCCCACTGGTCGGCATGGCGCGCGAGCGGGAGATCCTCCGGCGCCACGTGGTGGACCTCCTGGACGGCAAGCCGGCCACCATCGTGCTGCACGGCACCGCGGGCAGCGGCCGCCGCACCCTGATCCGTGAGTGCGTCCGCGCGGCGCAGCGCGAGGGCGTGCGGGTGGTGCCCGGCGGGTCCGACCGGCGCGCCCTCCTCGCCGAGCTCGGCCAGGGGAGCCCCGCGATCGTCGCGCTCGACGGCAACGCCCAGGGCGTGGAGACCCTGGTGGTGCGGATCATCACCGAGCGGCCGCCGTGCCTCACGCTCGTCCGCGCCGATCGCCCCATGATGAAGACCGCCCGCCTCGGCGGCCGCCACCTGTGCCCCTCGCCCCTGTCCCTCGAGGATGTCGCGCGTGTGCTCGAGGGCCTGGAGATGGACCGCAGACGCGCCGAGGAGTTCCACCGGCTCTCGCGCGGCACGCCCGGGACGCTCCTCGGTTTGGCGCTGGGGATCTCGGTGTCCGACGATACGCTCGAGCCCATCGCGCGACAGGTGCTCGCCCTGATCTCGACCGGGCCCCAGACCATCACCACGCTCGCCGAGCGCGTTGGCCTCTCGGAGCATCGCCTGCTCGATCACGTCGAGCCGATGATCGACCGCGGGCTCCTGACCGCGAGCGGCGATGGCGCCTGGCTGATGGAGGCGCGGACCGACAACGGGTAGCCTGCAGGCGGGCCTATCCGGGGTTCGCATCCAGGTAGCGCTCGAGCGATCCGTTGACCTGCTCCAGGTTCGGACGGATGAGGGCGACGATGAACTTCTCGACCTGGGGAGCGATGCTACCCGCGAGGAAACGTGGGACACCCGGGATGTCCTTGAGGTGGATGTCGAGATTGCCCGAGAGGATCACGCGCGTGGCACCCGGCCCGGCCTCCTCGAAGCGGTTGGTGCCCCCACACTTCATGTTGTCCGTGAAGGCGCGGATCTTGATGCTCCACGTGCACAACCACCGAGCGTCGTCCCACTCCGCATAGTCATCCCACTTGACCATCTCGGGCTTGATGATGCCCTGGACCAGCTTTGGAATCTCGCCCTTTCCCGCCCACACGTTGTGGAGCCGGACGCCGCCTGGGAAGTCCTCGCGGCTCACGACCACGATCTCCTTGATGTTGGCCATGAACGGGGCGATCGCGGGGAGCTCGTCCCGGTAGGCACGATGCACCCGCTCGCGCGGGTGGTGGATCACGGAAGAGGCATTGATCTGCATGCAGACTCCACCCGAGAAGCCCGCCGGGTTAACCCGCGCCGGAGCCGGGAACGGGAACTTGGTCCACACCGATGCGCGTTTCTCGGCCGCGATCGAGCGCGCGGTGAGCGAGATCGAGGTGCACACCGACGCCGAGGTGGTGGTCGTGGCGGCGCCATGCTCCGGCTCGTACGCGGATCTCGCTTGGTTGGGCGCCGGTATCGTCGCGATCGTGGTGCTCGCGTTCTTGGTTTGGAGTCCCGTCGTCTTCGATGCGGTGTGGTTCCCGGTGGACGTGCTCGCGACCGGCGCCTTCGTCGGGTGGGCCCTCACCCGCTGGCCACGCCTCGTGGTCGCCGCCGCCGGGGCAGCGCGCCGGGCCCGCCAGGTCCGGCAGGGCGCGCTCGCCGCCTTCACCGAGGAGAATGTCCATGCCACTGCCGAGCGCACCGGCCTGCTCGTCTACGTGAGCGCGCTCGAAGGGCGAGTCGAGCTCATCCCCGATCACGGGCTGCTGGGGAAGATCCCCGGCGCCAAATGGAACGCGCTCCACGTGCGCGCCGACACCGTCGACGAGCTTGTCGCTGGGATCCACCGCCTCGGCGGCCTGCTCGCGGCGCACGTACCCGCCACCGCGCTGAACGAGGACCAGATCGGCAACGCCCCGCGGCTTCGCACATGATCCTCCGGCTTCGCACATGATCCCCTGGCTCCTGTGGCTCACGTCCGCCTGGGCCCGCGCGGGTGGCGGCCAGGGCTACTCGGGCGGCGGCGGCGGATCCTCGAGCGGGGGCGGCGGCTTCTCGAGCGGCGGAGGAGACGGGGACGGCATCGGCCTGCTCATCTGGCTCGTCTTCGAGCACCCTGTCATCGGCATTCCCGTCGTGATCGGCGTCGCCATCGTCGTGGTCGTCATGAAGTCGCAGCAGCGCGACGTTCGGCAGGTTCACCGTACTCACCCGGTCCGCCCCGCGGTGTCGGGCGCGCCGCTGGCGCCGTTGCGCGCGCGGGATCCCAGCTTTTCGGAGCCGCTCTTCCTCGACCTCGCGCGGCTGGTCTATACGCGGGCGCACGAGGCGCGCGGGATCGGCGATTGGGATTCCCTCGCCCCCTTCGTGGCAGAGCCCGTGACCGTCGCGCTGAAGGCGCGGGCGCCCGGCGCGCCCGTGCGGGACGTGGTGCTCGGCAGCACGCGAATCGAGCGCGCTTCGGTCGAAGGCGCGACCGCACGGCTGGTCGTCCTGTTCGAGGGCAACCTGACCGAAGGTACACGCAAGCGCTTCGTCCGCGAGCGGTGGACGTTCGTGCGCGCCGCGGACACGCTCTCCCCTGGGCCAGATCGCATGCGGGTCCTGGCGTGCCCGAGCTGCGGGAGCCCGATCGACACGACGCCCGAGGGCCGCTGCCGCAATTGTGACAACGTGATCACGGATGGCCGGCTCCAGTGGCAGGTCGCCGACGTGAAGGTGCTGTCGGATGACGCGGCCCCGCCCCTCCAGCTGACGCGGGGCGCGGGCGTAGAAGTCGGGACCGAGCTTCCGCTCGTGCTCGCGCCGGACCTCCCGGCCCAGCTGCGGGCGTTCCAGGCGCGCCACCCCGAGTTCAGGTGGGAAGGGTTTCGCGCCCGGGCGGTCGAGGTGTTCACCCGCATCCAGCAGGCCTGGAGCGACGGGAAGTGGGAGGGGGCACGCCCCTTCGAGACCGACTTCCTCTTTCAGCAGCACCGCTATTGGATTGATCGCTACGCGGCCGAGGGGCTTCGGAACGGCTCCTCGGACATCACGGTGACCGATGTCGTGCTCGCCCGAATTACCGTTGACGCGTACGTGGAGGCCGTGACCGTGCGCATCTTCGCGAGGATGCGCGACTGGACCGAGGATCGCTCGGGGCAGGTTGTCGGCGGCAGCCGGACCAAGGACCGCATCTTCTCCGAATATTGGACCTTCCTCCGCAGCGCGGGCAAGACCGCCCGCCCGCGTGACCAGGTGGACGCCTGCCCCAGCTGCGGCGCTCCACTCGACAATGTCTCCGAGACAGGCGTGTGCGGCTATTGCGACGCCAAGATCACCGGCGGGGAGTACGACTGGGTGCTCTCCACCATCGACCAGGACGAGGCGTACCGTGGCTAGTAGAACATTGAGCGGAGCTCACCATGGCTGAGCGCAAGAGCAAGCGGAAGCAGCGCCTCGAGCTGGAGGAGACCACCCGCATCGACGCGATCCTCGGCGAGAAGGCAAGCGCGGACAAGTTCCAGCGCGAGGCCCTGAGCCAGCGCGCGGGCGAGTCCGTGCGCTCGGGTGACGACGGCCTGGCCCGGGGCCTGGATGCTGCGCTGCGCCACCGCGGCCGCGTCGAGCGCGCCACCCACGGGTTCCACACCTACCCGGCCGGGCTCAACCCCGACGCCGCGAAGGAGCTGGTCGCGCTGGGATCCGGCCCCCTGCTCGATCCGTTCTGCGGCGGCGGCACGGTGCTCATCGAGGCCCTGCTCGCCGGGCGGGATGCGCTCGGGCTCGACGTGTCCCCGATCGCCAACCTGGTCGCGCGCGCCCGTACGGCCCGCACCACCGAAGAGGAGCGCACCACCCTCCGCGCCACGGCGCGCCGCGCCACCGAGGCCGCGTTGGCTGCGCGGAGCACGCCGACCGTGCCGGAGGAGCTCGTGCGGTGGTATGAGCCGCACGCCCTCACCGAGCTGGCGACCATCCACGACTTCATCGGGAAGGATCTGCTCCTCCGAGCGGTGTTCTCGGCCATCCTCGTCAAGACGAGCCGCCGCGAGAGCGACACGTCGAGCGCACGGACCGGCGAAAAACGCCCGCCCGGCACGGCCGGCGTGTTGTTCCACAAGAAGGCCCGCGAGTACTCCCGGATGTTGGAGTCGCTCGCGGAGACGGCGCCGGCCGGCGTGCGGGCGCGGGTGCACCGCGAGGACGCCAGAGAGCTCCGGGAGAAGGGGGGCTTCGGGCTCGTCGTCACGTCGCCGCCCTACCCCGGCGTGTACGACTACGTCACGATGCAGCAGCTGCGGCTCCTGTGGCTGGGGCTGGAGGTCGCCGATTCGCACTCGGAGATCGGCTCCCGCCGCCAGTTCCGCGCCGATCGCGCCACCGCGCTGGCCGCCTGGCATGCCGACAACCGGAAGTGGGTGCGCGCCGCCGCGCGTGCGCTCGACACCGGGGGCCGCCTGATCGTCGTCATCGGAGACGGCCAGGTGGGCGGCAAGCGCATCGACTCCTACGAGGCCATGGAGGAGGCCGCTCGCGCCGCCGGCCTGGTCCGGATCGCCCGCGCGACCGTCGAGCGTTGGGACGAGGGCGTGAACGCCATGCGGCCCGAGCACGCGATGTTGTGGGAGAAGCGCACCGAAGTAGCCGCCGAGTAGTCGCTACGCGCGGCGGCGGCGCGTCGTGAGCGCCAAGGCGATCCCCGCGACGAGGAGCCCGCTGCCGCCGCTGCCGGTAGCGCAGCCTCCGCACGCGTTCGATCCGCCGTCGGTGGGGTCTCCGTCGATGTCCGTGTCCCCGCCGGAATCGTCGCCGCCCGAGTCGGCATCCGTGTCGGTGTCCGTATCCGTATCGGTGTCCGAATCGGTGTCGGTGTCGGCGTCCGTGTCGGTGTCCGCGTCACCCCCGGTGTCGGTCGCCTCGTCCGCGAGGACGCGCTCCACCCAGCCGAGCGTGTCGGCCTCGATGTAGCGGGCGCCGACGGCGGCCATCCACGCGTCCTCGACGGGGTCGGCCGCCGCGGCGTCGACCAGGAGCTGGCCGGTGATGGGGCTCGCGTAGAGGAGGTCGAGGTGGGAGAGGTTGACCACGTAGGTCTCCTCGACGGTGGCGCCGCGGGCGAGGAGCCGGTCGGACGCTGTCGAGCTGGTGAGGAACACCAGCCCGTCGCTCGGGCCGCTGATCTCACCGAGGATGAGGTCACCGGTGGCGAGGCCCTGCACCTCGTCGCGGGTGACGCCCACCGACAGGAGGCCCTCCCCCACGGCGTCCGCGAGCAGCGAGGCCCACTCGTCGGCGCCCGCCGTGGCGAGATCGACCCAGGTTTCCCCGAAGAGGCCGACCAGGATGTCCTCGACCCCGTTCGGCATCAGCGGATTTTCGCCCGCGAGCACGAAGAGCTCAACCCGGGGGTCCACCCCGGCGTTCGCGAGGCGGTCGAGCAGATCGCCGCCGTCCTCGATGGCGGCGTCGATGCCGTCCGAGAACGAGTAGTAGCCGTACCCGCCTTCGTAGCTGGTGTACCAGTCGGTCTGGAGCGAGTAGGCGCCGAGCCAAGGGAGGCTGCCCGGGAGCGCGTAGTCCTGCCGCGCGAGGATCTGCCGGTGTCCCGGGAACAGGTCGCCGCCGTCGGCGAAGAAGTCCTGCGCGGTGAGGTCGGTGTTCCAGGCCGGGGTGCCGGTGCCGTACGGGTAGTAGGTTCGCCAGGACGACGGAGCGAGCGCGTAGTCGGTGGTGAGGCTTCCGAGGTTGCCGAGCGGCCAACGGAAGGCGGTGTCGATGCCACCGAGCGGCGTGGCAATGAAGACGGATCGCCGAACGTCGCCGCGGTAGGTGGTGCCGACCGACCCATAGGCCCTGCTCTGGGGGCTGGCGTTGCCCCACTCCGCGCCCGCGTGGTGGGACAGGTACACCGCGACCGCGATGCCTCCCTTGGAGTGGGACACGAGGTCGACCTGGGTGGCCCCGGTGACCTCGCGGACCCGCGCGATCGCGTCCGCTACGATCTCGGCCTGCTCGAACACGTCCCCGTGCGGGTGCGCGAACGTGATCGCGTAGACGGGGCGCCCCGACCAGTCCATCTTGGTCGCCATCGTGACGAAGCCGCGGCTCGCGTTGTCCCCGGCGCCCGGCACGAAGAGGATCGGGGTGCCCGACGCGGTCGCGGCGTGGACGCCCTGGTGCAGGAGAAACGTGCCCCCCCCCGGCGTGCCCGTGTCGAAGCAGGCTCCGATCCAGGGCGCGAACGCGGCGTTGTCCTGCCACTCGGTCGAGGCGTTGAACTCCCCGTCGGTGAAGAGGGTGCGATCCGAGTCCTGGTGGCGCTCGATTGCGCTCCAGAGCTGGACGGTCTCGCCCTGGTCCCAGGTCTCGGAGCCGGTGAACGTGGCGCCGGCCGACGTGGCGTCGAACCCCGAGGTGGCGAGCGCGCCCGGGGCGAAGGCGAGCGAAGCGAGGAGAGCGATCATCGGAGGAACTCCTGCAACGCGGCGTTGAACGCCTCCGGTGCATCGTGGTGGACGGTGTGGCCTGCCCCAGGGATGAGGACGACTCGGGCGCCGGGGATGCGCTCTTCCGCGGTGCGGGCCACCGATCGGGTGGTGCCGCCGTTGAACACCGGGTTCGGGATCATGCGATCGGCGGTGCCGAACACCACCAGCGTGGGCGCCTTGATCTGCCCCAGGCGATCGCGCACGGGGTGGTCCAACATGCCGGCGATCGAGCGCGACACCGCCACGCTGGTGCCGGCGAAGCGCGGCGAGAGGCCGAGGCGCACGCGCTCCTCGATCATTCGCTCCACACCCGCGTCCCGACGATTGAACACCTGGGTGGTGAAGTTGGCGCGCACCTGCTCCTCTGTCGTGGCGAGGGCGCGGCGCTCGGTCCAGAAGTCCTTGATGAACCGCGCGGCGCCGGCCTGGAAGGACTCGAGGCCGGCGGGCGCCGAGAGGACGAGCCGATCCACGCGCTCGGGTGCAGTGATCGCCAGCTGGAGGGCGATCTGCCCGCCCATGGAGTGCCCGACGATCGTGGCGCGATCGACCCCGACGGTGTCGAGCCAGGCGGACACGACCGTGGCGTACCAGGGGGGCGTGCAGGGGGCGTCCGGGCGCTCGGAGGAGCCGTAGCCGGGCAGGTCGAGCGCGAGGACACGGTGAGTGAGGGCGAACGCCGGGATCTGATATTCCCAGAACGCCAACGACGAAGAGAGCCCGTGGATGAACACCAGCGGCGGGCCGGAGCCCCCGCTGTCGACGTACGCGATGTCCATCCCCATCACGGTCGCGTGCTGACGCGGCAGGGGCGACCAGAGATCTTCGGGCTCCATGGCGCCCTTTCCCGCATAGCGGGGCGCGCAGCCGGCGAGCGAAGACGCGGCGAGGGTCGAAGCCGCCAGACTGCCGAGGAAAAGCGCACGAAACATCAGATCACCAGCCAGTCGAAGGATGCGAGGACGATCCAGGGGGTGACCGGGAGGTCGGTGTCGAGGAGGACCGCGCCCTTGAGGCCGAGATCGGTGAGGACCCAGGGTTTGCCGGAGATCCTCGCGTTGAGCTCGGAGCCGAGGGGTTCGAAGGCGGCGCTCCGGGCGTGGCCGCCACCCACCCCCAGGGTGAAGCGGTTGGGGATGGCATCGAAGGCCACGCCGCCGGTGACCGCGGCGACGCCCGCGCCCGCACCCGACACGTCGTACACCCGCGCGACCTGCCGGTTGATGGCGGTCACGTCCGGGAACAGGAGCAGGCAGCCGTGCGTGCCGTGGACGGCGCCGACCGCGGCGTACGCGTTGCCGGTCAGGATGCCCTCATAGGTGTCGGTGGCCGGATCGTCCCCGCTGCTGGCGAGGAGCTCCACCCGCGCCACGCTCCCCTCCCCCTCGGCGATCCGCGCGCGCAGCTCGACGTCGGCGAGGAACCCGCGCACGTCGCGATCGCGCAGCTCCTCGACGTAGAGGCGGCCGAGGTTGGCGACGGCGAGGGCCGTGAACCCCACGCGCCCGCGGTCCAGCCCCGCGTTCCAACCGTGGTCGAGACCCACCCACAGCAGGTCGGCATTCACGACGGGAGCCGGCCCCTCGCCCGTGGGCCGAAGGTCCAGGCGTGGCCCGCCCTGGAGCTCGGACAGCGGGCTGCTCGGCCCGGTGCCGAAGGAGCTGCCGAGGCCCGCCGCCTTGTCCCGGAGGTACCACGCGTGCACCCCGACGCGCTGGGCGTACGCGGGGCTCCACGCGGCGTCGGCCATGTAGAGCGTCACGTCGTCGGGCGTGGCGAGGCCGAGCTCGACGAGCGTGTAGGCGCCGAGCTTGTAGCGGATCGGGGCCCCGATCGTGCCGTAGGCGGACAGCCCCGCGGCCTCGGATCCGAAGAACATCAAGCGGCCGCCGCTGCGGAACAGGTCGTCCGGCTTGGACCGGGTGGGATCCGCCGAACCGTCGCCCACGAACTGGAGCCCGGCGACGATCCACGTGTCCGCTCCCAACCGTGCGCGGGCGCCCATGCGACGGGTCTGGAGGTTCACCTGGTCGGCGCCGAAGCCGCCGCCGGTGTTGCCGCCGATCCCGTAGGCCTGGTCGCCGAAGGCGAAGTCGACCTCGAAGGCGGCGTCGAGCTGAAGCCGGCCGTCCCAGAGCGGGGGCGTGTAGGAGAAGAAGGCCCCCACCCGCTGCTCCGAGGCGTGGCCCACCTCGTCGGTGGTGGTGGTCGTGTTCGTACCGCCTAGCTCGCCCACCAGCTGCCCGTTCAGGAACGGGTTGGTGGTCGAGATGTTCGACGCCGCCGTGCGCAGCGCGACGATGCCGAGGAAGCGGAGCCCGCTCCCCGGCTCGTCGGCGGCGGGACGCGCCTCTTGGGGACGCACGTCCTCACGACGCGCCTCGGGAGGCGCGCCCGTTTCCTGCGCGAGCGCGGCGGCGACGAACGTCAACATTTACCGCCTCTGGTAGATCTGGACGTTCGACCCGGCGACCACGCCCGGCCCGGCGGTGGTGCCGAAGCCCGTCTCGGGGGTGGGGGGCGTGAACCCGTAGTCGGGCACGGTCTGCACGGCTTCGTAGGTCAGGGTGTCCCCGTCGACCTGGTAGATGCCGACGGACGTGGCCGCGTAGGGCGCGCTCTGGGTGAGCGTGATGGTGCCGGGGCTGGTGGTCGCGTCCACCACGAAGGTGCCGGCGAAGTTGGTGACGGCACCCTCGCCGTCCGTGGCGACGACGCCGTAGCCCTGGTCCGTGTTGAACACGGCCGAGACGCTGACGAAGGAGAACGGCGCGCCCTGGAAGAGGACGCTGATGTCGGCGCCTTCGGAGAGCCAGCCGTCGTGGATGTCACCGGCCATGGAGGCGTCGGTGTCCGTATCGGTGTCGGTATCCGTGTCGGTGTCGGTGTCGGTGTCCGTGTCGGCGGACGCGGTGTCCTTCTGCTCGTCGGTCACGTCGTCGGGGGTGCAGGCAAGCAAGGCAAGGGCGAGGATCATCGTGGTTCCTTTGAGAGGCTGACGCGGTCGATTTTGCCAGAGGCGGTGCGCGGCAGCGTCGGGAGTACGCGCACATAGCGGGGCTGTTTGAAGCGAGCGAGACGGGGGGCCACCCAGGTGCGGATGTCCTCCTCCGTGAGGGAGTGGCCGGGGGCGGGCTCGACGAAGGCCGCGCCGACCTCCCCCCAGCGCTCGTCCGGCACGCCGATGACGGCCGCGGCCGCGACGCCGGCGAGGCCGTGGAGGACCGCCTCGACCTCGGGCGGGTATACGTTCTCGCCGCCGGAAATGTACATCTCCTTGATGCGGCCGCGCACGCGGAAGTAGCCCTCGTCGTCTCGCGAGAGCATGTCCCCGGTGTGGAACCAGCCGTTCACGACCGCCTTGGCGGTCCCCTCGGCGTCGTTCCAGTAGCCGCCGAACACGGCGGGGCCGGAGAGGAGGAGCTCCCCGGGCTCATCCACCCCGCACTCCGATCCGTCCGGCCGCACCACCTTGGCCGCGACATGGGGGATGGGCAGCCCGACGGTTCCCGCCTTTCGGTCAATCTCGGTGCGCGGCAGCGAGAAACAATTAGGGCCGACTTCGGTGAGGCCGAACCCCTGCCGCAGGGGAATCTCCCGCTCACGGTAGCGCTCCAGGAGCGGCATCGGCAAGGCGGCACCACCCACGAGCGCGTCCCGCACCGCGGTGAGATCCGTACGATCGAACGAAGGATGATCGGCCATCATCTGGAAGATGGTCGGAACGCCCATCAGGACGCTCACCTTCTCTTCAGCGATGAGGCGGAGCGCCTCACCCGGCTCGAACCCGGTCGTGAGGACGACACGGCCGCCCCGGTGCAACAACGGCGTCGTGAGGCAGTTGAGCCCGCCGGTGTGGAAGAGCGGGGTGAAGGTGAGCGTCGCGTCCGACGGCTGCAGATCGCACGCGAGCCAGGTGTTGAGGCTGTTCCAGTGGAGCTGCCCGTGGGTCAGCAGCGCACCCTTGGGCTTTCCCGTGGAGCCCGAGGTGTAGAGGAGCACCCAGGGAGCGTCGAGCGGCGCACCGGGCCCCTCGATGGGCTCCGCGGTGGGCTCCTCCTCGAGGGGCAGGCCGCCGATGCGGGCGCGCTGCACCGGATCCGCGAGGACGATGCGCGGGGAGCAGTGGTCGATCTGCCAGCGCAGCTCGGGCACCGCGAGGCGCCAGTTCAACGGCGCGAGGATCGCGCCCAGCTCCGCGCAGGCAAACAGCAGCGCGAGGGTCTCGGCGCGATTCTCGGCGACGACCACCACGCGGTCTCCCGGGCCCACGCCGTCAGCCTGGAGACGCCCGGCCCAGCGCGAGGACCACTCGCGCAGCTGCGCGTACGACCACCGGCGGCCGCTGGAAACGTCGAACAGGGCCTCGGCGTCCGGGCGGAACCGGGTGTGGAACGCCAGCCAGTTGCTCGTGGCCCTCATGGGCGGACCTCGCGGAACCAGCTGTCGAGCAGCGGATAGAAGGTGCGCGGCCCCTCGCTGCCGACGACCACGCCGATGTGGCCGGTGTCGAGCACGGTGGTCGTGGACTCGCCGCCGGTGGCAGCGGCCAGGGGGAGCGCCGCGGCCATGGGGGTGATGAAGTCGCGGCGGCACACGACCACGTGCACCGGCGCCTTGATCGCAGCGAGATCCACGCGCTCTCCCCGGATGGTCCAGGTGCCGGCCAGGAGGCGGTCCTCCTGGTACGCCTTGCGGATGAACTCGCGCGCAAACGCCCCGGCCATCGGCACGTTCTCCTCGACCCAGCGCTCGCGCGCCAGCACACGGGTCAACTGCTGTGGGTTGGACGCCGCCGCCTCGATCGCGAGGTACTTGGTGAAGTTGCCCATGGGATCGAGCATCTGGAACGCCGGCTTCATCACGTCGACCGGCACCAGCCCGTCCGCCGCGACCGCGCGCTCCACGTCGAATACGCCCGGCGCCACGAACTCGCGGAAGCGCCCCCCGTTGGAGAACGAAACCGGCGCGGCGAGCGCCACGAACCCCGCGACCCGGGCAGGCCGGAGCGCGGCGTACATCGCGGAGAGCGTGCCGCCGAGGCAATAGCCGAGCAGGAACGCGTCCGCCGACTGGGCGTGCCGACACACGCGGTCGATGCTGCGGTGCAGTAGCTCCAGGAGGACGTACCCAACGTCCTCCTCGGCGTCCTCGGGGCCGGGCTCTCCCCAGTCGACGAGATAGGTCGGATGCCCCATCTTCGAGAGGGCGTCCACCAGGGAGCGCCCGGGCTCGAGATCGAGGATCCACGCGCGGTTGATGAGCGACGGCACCAGGATCACCGGCGTGGCGCGGGCGGTTCCTCCGGCCGCGGCGCCCTGCGGAGCATAGTAGCGAACCGCCAGCTTGTCCTGCGCGTGAATGACGGTGTGCGGGGTGCCTCCGACCGGAGGCCGCGGCATCGTGGCCAGGATTTGCATTCCACGGCGCACTCGGGCCGCCTGGTCGAGCCCGGGAATACCGGCGAAGATGGCCTGCATCACGTCCGGCATCATCACGGCGCACCCCGACGGGCGCGGGACTTGCGGGGCGACGAGGCCGGGGCCGCCGGGGCAGGCGGCTCGACCGGAGCGGCGAGCTCGGCGGGCTGCGTCGTGACCTGCAACGACGCAAGCTCCCCGCGAAGCTGGATGAGCTGGTCCTTCAGCTCCAGGCGGGCCTGGGCGGTGTCAATCCGGGCCTGAACGGCATCACGCTGCGCCGCAGCGAGCTGATCCTTCATCGAGAGGAGCAGATCCTCTTGGGCCAGCAGGCGCTCCTCGAGCAGGGTCGCGACCCGGGCTACGCGCCCGATGTCCTTGCGCGTGGGGAGATGCATCCGATCCATCGCGCCTTCCATCGTGCGCTCGTAGGTCGCGCGGGCCTGGGTCCTGGAGACGAGGTTCTCGCTCATCGCGCCGAGGAACGAAGGAGATTGAAGCACCTGGTCCCACCACGCGCCCATCGCCTTTTCCCAGCCCTGGTAGAGCTGTTCGCTGAAGCGCGTGGGGCCGGGGGGCTTTCCGCGGGGGGTCGCCAAGGGGGCTCCGGGAGCGAAGAGAGAGAACGAAGAGCACCCGACGAAAGCGGCGAACTATCCGGGGGAGCGCGGCTCGGGCGCGACGGTGTCGGCCAAGAAAGTGTCGGCCAAGAAAGTGTCGGCGGCGACCTGGGTGAAGCGCAGCCCGGCCTCGAGCCCCACCCGATGAAGCTCGAACATGCTCGTCATCTGGCGCTCCGCGATCCGTGCGCACGCCAACTGCAGCTCGGTGAGGCGGCGTTGGACACCCAGCACGTACGCGGCGGAGCGACCGACCACGTTCCGTACACGGCTCGAGGCGGGCGGAGGAAGGGACGACGGCAAGGAGCGCTCCAATCGCCAGCGAGCGCCAGCCCCCGAACCGTAGCGTTCGCGCCGCACCGCGTCAAGGATCGTTCTGCACTGCAACACAGCAAAATGCCGCACCGCGAGATAGGCGGGCGCATGCCGGTCATCAAGAAGTACGAGAACAGGCGGCTGTACGACACCGAGGCCTCCCACTACGTCAACCTCGACGACATCTCGCGCATGGTGGCCGAGAACATCGAGGTCTCCGTGGTGGACGTGAAGACCGGTCGCGACCTGACGCGGGAGATTCTGCTCCAGATCGTCCTCGAGTCGGGCACGAGCGCCGACCTGTTCCCCGTCCCGCTGCTGCGCCGCGTCATCCGCGCCGGCGGCTCCGACCCGCTTCCTCGCATGCTGCGCGAGCAGCTCGTCATCGGACTCGACCTGGTCGAGGCTCAGCTCGACCAATCCGAGACCTACCTCGAGCGGCTCCTGGAGCCCCTCCGCGGCGGCCAGAACGGTTCGCAGAGCGGCCCGCCGAGTGGGCCCCAATTCGTCGCGGAGCCGCCCGCCGCGCCCTACGGGGCCTGGGAGGGCGCCGGAACGCTCCAGGCGGCCAATCCGGTCACGACAACGGCTGATCTCGGGCTCGGGCGGCCCAACAGCCGCACGCCCTCCCCGTTCGATGCGCACGGAGGGGAGGAGCTGGACGAGCTCCGGGCGCAGCTCGCGCGCCTCGAGGAGCGGCTCAAGCGATAGCCGCCGACGCCGCGCCCTCCGTCAAAACCTCAGAGGCTGGACGGGCTCTGGGACGCGTTGATGCCCTCCCACCGCTCTTCCGCCAGCTCCTCGGCAGATGCGCGTTCGACCTTCATTCCCATGCCGCCGACCGTCGGCTCGACACGACGCACGGTGGTGATCCAGGCCCCGCGTGCCGGCCCGGGCGGAACCAGGCAGTCGGGCGTGGTCCCGATGAGCTCGGTGTGCCCCCAGGCCTGCAAGGCCTCGCGGATCGCCGGCCACTCCTCG
>JAUXQH010000160.1 GCA_030685065.1 Pseudomonadota bacterium
CGCTCGACGTCGCTGTAGGCGAGGTCGAGCGCCGCCGCGCCGCTGCCGCCGGCGTCCACGAACGCATACAGGTTCGCCTGCCGATAGCGCGGCGCGTAGACTCGACAAGCGGCGTTGAAAGCCCCGGCCTGCCCAGGTAGCACGTCCCGGTCGGTGTACCCATCGGCCGCTCGGTCACCCGGGGGCTCGTTCCAACCAGCGCGATTCGCCCATGTCGTACCATGTACGAAGAAACAGTCGGCGGGTGCAGCAGACTGAGCCTCCGGCAGTGCGCTAGGCGGGGCGATGTCAGCGTTGTCGCGCGATTCAGGGAGCGCCGCCCACGCCCGCGCATCACCGTAGTCCGGCGTGGGTGGAACGGTGGCGGCGGCGAAGGCCCCCGGTGGGCGAACCACGGCAAGCAAGGCGTGGCGCGCGATGACGTGGCAGCCGCCGAGGAGGAAGCACATTCCGCCGAGCGCTGCGATCTGCGCGGTGACCACAGGACCCTGGCGCCGATACCACATGCGAACGAGTATCCCGTGCGCCACCCGAGGCACCAGTACCAGAGCTGCGGCAAGGAGCGCGCTTGGCGCTGGTGACCGGTGGCCCGCACCGTCGCACGGCCCCTCGGTTTGGGGGACGGTCGAGCCCGATCGCGCGGAGTCTCCAAACCACGCCCTTGTGCGACGCCGCCACGATGCTCCTCTGCGCGGCGTTCATCGGGCGGCATAGAGGGGCCCGCTCGACCTCCGAGGCGCTCACGAATCCGGAATACTACACGCCGGCCAGCGGGCGGCACCTCGGCCGCGCGAAAGGTTTCAGCCACGGGTGCCCGCCTCAACCGCATCACGCTCACGGAAGACCGCTCGCCCGGCATCCGCGTGACCTCAGTCCCCGTGATCGTGGATCCTCTCCCCTGCGAAACGCCGCTCCTTCCAATAACTGGCCGACGTGCTGCTCAGTTCGAGCGAAGACGCCCGAACTGGCCCGGGCGCACGAAGCATCGCCGTGGATCTCCGCCTCGTCGCGTGCGCCCGGGACATGCGCTGCCCGTCGAAGACCCCGGGCACCAGCGGCCAAGATGGCCCGCGCGGGGACGCGCGGGAGGCCCCCCTGGCCACGTCCGAAGTTGTCTACGCGTTCACCGAAAGTGCGCAGCTCCTCGGCGGACGGCGGTACACCCCGAGCTCGTGACTCTCGCACGCTTGACGCTCTAAACGTCGCGATCCGTATCGCCGCTACGCGCCCCGAACGGGACGCCGCGATCGTCTTCGATCGGCGCACCCGCCTCTCGAAGAAGTTCAATGTCCAGAAGATCCTTTGGCCGGCCCGCCGCCCGCTTGTTGCGAACGAGCTCACGCAAGCCCAGGAATGGCATGATCACGTTGCCGACGCGTGCTTGAAGGCGCCCCTGCCACGCCTCGTCGAACGTTACACCGTCGATCTGGGTGAGGACGTCGATCCGACGCGGCGGAAGGCCCATCTGGTAAATCGAGCCGGGGCGCCCCAGGTCTTCGACGCCGAGTCCATGCACGTCGACAGGGGCCCCGAATCGACGCAACCCGCTCAGGACACGTTCCGCATTGACCGGGTCCGGGCGCACCCACACGTCGAGGTCGCCGGTGAACCGGGGGGCGCCGTTGGCGGCCAAGGCGAATGCCCCGACCAGCAGGAACTCGACATCCTCGTCGAGAAAGGCCATCAGTAGGTCGAGAAAGTCCTCGTTCAGCGAAGGCGCGGTCACTTCGACTCAGGCGGTCGAATCACCCGCCCCGGCATGTCGGCCCGGGTGTAGCTGGGCAGCGGTGCCCCGCGGAGCGCCCAGCCGGCCTCGGCCAGCTCCCGCATGACCGCAACGCGCTGTTCCGCCGTGGTCTCGTCCACGCGCATCGCCCGGTGCTCGGTGCGGAGCTCTGCCGTCCACGTTGCGCGGCGCCGGGCGGCACGGGCTTCAAACGCTTCGTCGGCCATCTTCAAGGAGGATAACCCGGCGGCCGCCTCGATCCCTGCTCAATAATGCAGAGCCGCCGCCAGCTCCCTGCCGCAGCGATCGCGCGCGTCTCGCGGTCCGATCGAGCCCGCCGGCCTCGGGCTGGCCGGCTGCCGGCGTGAGGGGCCCAGGGCCGTCATCCGTCCTGCCCCACTCGCGCCCCCTTGAACAGGGAACCCCTGTCGCCGGGCTTACCGGCGCCCAGCGCGCCCCATCGCAACGCAACATCCTGATTCACAGGGAGGATGCGGTCACCGAACGTGTTGAGCAAGCCCTTCAGCCCGTCCTCGAGACGGGTCCGGCGCGAGCCAGGTTCGAACCGTGGGGTATGCTCCGTCGGTGATCCTTCCGGTCATCCTCCTCGTCGCCGGCCATGCCGCCCGCGCGGCCGCCTTCCCGTGGGAGGAGTGCGGAGACCAGCTCGGCCCGGCGTGGTTCGTCGTCGCTCGACCGGACGATGGGCGGGGCCGCGCCTACGGCACGTTCCGTTGCCAGAGCCTCGCCTTCGGAGAGTTGCCCTGTCGGGCCGCGGTGGCGGTCGGAAGGATGGACGTCGTTACCACGCGATCCAACGGCACCCTCTTCTACCAGCTGCGCGCGATGAAATCGGGCACCACCCAGGGCATCCTCGCGTTCTTCACCGGTCACGGTGGGGGTACCGCGTACTGCCCGCTGCCGAACCCACGCGGCGCGGCGTTTCCTCTTCAGCCGGGTGCGCTGCTCTCCACTTGGCTTAGCGACGAGAGGACTGCCGGACGCCTCGCCTCGGGCCTGGAGGTCCACACCTGGGCCTGCCCCGGCGGGGATTCGATCGGGCGCCCGGACCTTTCCCCCCTCGGGCTGGTGCACGTGCCGCACGAGCCCGTGCCGTAGGCAGTCGGCGGTGCTCGGTGCCCTGGTCGCTGGGCTGGATCCACCGGAAGGATCCCCCAGCGGACGGTCGGGAATCATGTCCGTGTGAAAGTCGCTTGATCGCCTGGTCCAAACGAGTATTCAGGACGCTCGCGCAGCTGATCGCGACAGAGGTCGCCCCACGACCGGCCGTGGCCCGACCTCTGTCCGGTCGACCCCCTCGTCGCCTCGTTCGGCCATGCGCGGCCATGCCACCAGATGGCGGCGATCAGTCGTTCGTCACGCAGGGATCGCACGTCACGTCCACCTCGAAGGAGCAGACGCAACACTCGGCACCGGCGTCCGCGGCGCATGTCCCGGTCTCCTGCGACAACACCTGATCGCCGGACGACGCGTACGACTCGCAGGTCAGCGTCTCCCTGACCGTCGGGCTCTCGCTCCCCGTACACGCGCCGCTCGACTCCAACGTGCCTGGAGCGCACACGATGCGCGCGTCGCCCTCCAACGGCTCCCCCTCCGGCGTGCACGCCGTATCAGCAGGCGAGTCGGAGTCCGAGTCCGAGTCCGACGGCGCCCCGGTATCATCGTCCGCAGGCGAGTCCGAGGAAGGCCCCGAGCACGCGGCAAGAAGCACCCAGATCAGGAAAGCCAACCCATGGTTGCTCGACATGCCCGACCGCTCCATCTTGAATCGCCACCAAATACCATGGCCAGGATCGATGTTACCGGGTTCCCATGATCGGCGGCCTCGACTCCCGAGGAGTTCTCGTACTCGGCGCCGCGGGAAGCGGCACGTCCACCCTCGGGAGCAGGCTGGCGTTGCGGCTCGGCTGGCGACATGTCGATCTCGACACGGTCCTTTGGGCGCCCACCAACCCACCCTTCACGGCCATGAACCCGCCCGCCACGCGCACCCGCCTCCTCGGGCTGTCGCTCGAGGGTGCCATCGGCTGGGTGCTCTCCGGATCGCCGGGCGCCTGGTCCGATTTCCTGGTGCAGCGGCTGCTGCTGAGCGTGTTTCTCCAGGCCCCGACCGCCCTGCGAGTGGCTCGACTGAAGGAACGCGAGGCCCGCCGGCATGGCATCGCTATCGACGTAGGAAACGCGCTCCACGTCCAGCACGAAGCGTTCCTCGCATGGGCCGCGCTCTACGATGAGGGCCCGCCCGAAGGCCGCAGCTTGCGTCGACACGAGGCGTGGCTGGCAAGCAGTCGCGCGCCAGTACTCAGGCTCAGCTCCACCCACTCGGTCGACCACCTCCTCAACGCGGCGCTGGCGCATCCTGCCCTCGCCAGCCTCGGCCCGGATCTCGGCCGACGAGCACAATCCTAGTCCGGCACCCCCCACGGCGGCTCACGAAACCACTCCACGAGGTGGTCGACCAGCGCCTTGACCTTGGCGGGGGGGCGGTGTCCATGGGCATGGACGGCCTGGCAGGGCAGCTCGTTCAATGCGAACTCGGGGAGCACCCGCACGAGGCGACCCGCGCGCACGGCCTCCCCCACGATGAACCACGGCCCCACCACGAGCCCGGCCCCCTCCTCCGCGAGCAAGGTGAGCAGCGTGCCGTCGTTCGTGGTGATCGGCCCCGCGATCGGCACGGAGAGCGCGCCGTCGGCGGTCTGGAACCGCCACTCCTGGTCGCGCGAGACGTTGGCGTAGCGGAGGCAGGCGTGATCGGCGAGGCCGAGCGGATGGCGCGGCGTGCCGTGGCGGGCGAGGTAGGCGGGCGACGCGCAGCACACGCCGATGTCGCGCGCAAAGCGACGGGCGACGAGCTCGGGATCGCGCACGACGCCGAACCGCAACACGACATCCCAGCCCCCGCCCACCACGTCGACCACGTCGTCTTGCAGGATCATCTCGATGTGGACGGCCGGATAGCGCTCGGCAAAGCGGGCGAGCGGGGCGGCGAGCCAACGTTGCCCGAAGGAGACGGGCCCGTTGATGCGGAGCCGCCCGTGCGGCGCGTCGGCCTCTCCCGCGGCCACCATGCGGGCCTCCGCGGCGGCCCGTGCCACGCGCGCGCACGACGGATACACCTCGGTGCCCGCCGGAGTGAGGCCCACGCGGCGCGACGTCCGGTGCAGGAGGCGCACACCCAGGCGCTGCTCGAGCCGGGCCACCTTCGCGCTCACGACGGACTTCGCGAGGCCGAGCGCCGCGGCCGCCGCGGTGAAGGAGCCGTGCTCGGCCACCGAGGCGAACACCACCATGCCCGCCACATCGTCCGGGTCGAATCGAGCGGCGTCCATGCCCGCGACGTAGCCCGCGCGCCCGGCGGCGGCACCATCGTTCGGATTTCCGAACAGTGTGTCCGACCGGCCGCCTCTGTCCCCGCCCACCGGGCCCGCGTAGATGGCTTGCACCAACCAGGTGTTCACCATGACCCTCACGATGCTCCGCCCCTTCGCCCTCCTCGGCCTCCTGGCCTCCTCCTCCGCGTTCGCCGCCACCTACGATGTCGACGCCACGCACAGTCGCGTCGGCTTCAGCGTCACCCACATGATGGTCAGCACGGTGCGTGGCGAGTTCGGTTCCGCCAGCGGCACGGTCGATTGGGATCCGGCCAACGTGGGCGCCACCAAGGTCAACGCCACCGTGGGCGTGACCTCGATCGACACCCGCGACGCCAAGCGCGACGATCACCTCCGCTCCCCCGACTTCTTCGACGTCGCGAAGTTCGCCGAGGCGAAGTTCGTCTCCAAGTCGGTCAAGAACATCACCGCCGAGGGCTTTGACCTCGTGGGTGACCTCACGATCCACGGCGTCACGAAGGAGACCACCTTCAAGGTGAAGAACCTCCCCGCCGACCGCAAGGATCCCTGGGGCAACATGAAGACCGGCACGCGCGCCACCGCCACCATCAATCGCCAGGACTTCGGCGTGAAGTGGAACACCCAGCTCGACGGCGGCGGCTATGTCGTCGGGGACGAAGTGGCGATCGAGCTCGACATCGAGCTGGCGCGGAAGAAGTAGAGGGCGCCATGGGGGCGGGGGCTCGGCGGCGGCCCCCCTCCTCGCGGACGACACGCGCGCGCGCAGACCGGGTAGCCAGTACGCCCGAGCGCGTTCTGGCCAGTGGTTCGGGCGGGTTTGGTAACCCGCCGGGAACAAGGGATAGGCTGCGCGCACATGCTCCGCCGTGCTCCGCCCACCTCCCTTCCCGAGCTCGAGGCCCGCGCGGCGGCCCTCACGGGCGTCTCGCTCGCCCGGCTGGCCGCCGAGCTCGGCTCGTCGGTGCCCGCCGACCTGCGCCGGGCCAAGGGTTGGGTGGGCCAGCTCGTCGAGGCGGCGCTCGGCGGGGAGGGCGGCTCGCGCCCCGAGCCCGACTTCGCCGCCCTCGGGGTCGAGCTCAAGACGATCCCCGTCGGAAGGGACGGCGGCCCGCGCGAGTCGACGTTCGTCTGTACGGCGCCGATCGAGGGCGCGTTCGAGGCGTGTTGGGAGACATCCCGCGTGCGCCGGAAGCTCGCGCACGTGCTCTGGGTGCCGATCGCGGGCGAGCGCGGTGATCCACCCGGCGCCCGGACGATCGGCACGCCACGGCTGTGGGTGCCAACTCCCATCGAGGAAGCCACGCTCGCCGGCGACTGGCTGCAGCTCTCCGAGCTGATCGCGGGCGGCGAGCTGCACCGGATCCACGGCCGCCTCGGCGCCGTGCTCCAGCTACGACCCAAGGCGGCCAACGCGGCGGACTACGCGTGGATGGTCGACGAGGAGGGCGACTGGGTGCGAGCCGTCCCGTTCGGGTTCTACCTGCGGGCGCGGTTCACGCGCGGCGTGCTGCGGTCGTAGCGAGTGAGGCTGGCCAGCGGACGAGTTCGGAATACGTGCCGAGCACGCCGCGCGGAGGGCGCGTCTGATGAAACGACCGAGCTACCGGAGCCTCCTCGTCCTCACCCTCGGGGTCGCCTGCGGAGGCGACGGACCGCAGGAGGCGGATACCTCCTCGTACACCCCACCGGCCACGGCCCACTGGATGGCGGACGTGTTCGCCGACCGCCCGGATGCCCAGGTCGGCCGGATCCTCTTGCCGGGGGCGTTCAACTCGACCTCGTACGCGTGTGACGCCGCCAACGGCATCTCTCCGGACGCGCCCGAAATCGTGCTGGCGCTGTGGGGGGCGGAGGACACCCCGGACGACGATCCGAACCGCCAGCGTGTCGTCGATTGGGCAAAGACCCAGGGCCGCCCCCTCGGGCAGCAGCTCGAGGACGGTATCCGCTTCGTGGAGCTGAACGTCACCCTGAAGGACGGCGTGGTCACGACCTGGCACAGCGTCTACGGGGTCCCGTTGGACGACGTGCTCGATGAAGTCGTGGCCTTCGCCCTCGCCTGGCCCGACGAGGTGGTGGTGCTCACCTTCGGGCTCACCCTCGACAGCACGGACTGGCCGCTCCTGGCCGACTCCCTCACCGCGCCGCGAGGCGACGGCGCCTCCCTCTGCGATCTGGTCTACGACGGCCCGGAGGACGCCGCGCTCGCGTCGCTTTCGGACGTTCGCGCCAGCGGACGGAACCTGATCTGGGCTCCCGACGGCGAGCTGCGCACCTGGCTCGACACACGGGGCGACTGCCCCCTGTCGCACGGCACCACCGACCGGATCTGGTCGATTACCGTCACGCCCGAAGGGGTCGAGTCCGCGATCGACGCCTCCGTCGGCACCCGTGATCCGCAGCACCTGCTGGTCAACGATTTTGTCTTCTCGCTGGATGGCTCGGCCACCGTCTTGGAACAGGCGGGCTACATCTCGACCTACGCCGGCGTCAGGGAAGCCAGTCAGGCCCTCGGCTTCTTGGGAGATTTTCCAGGGCGGCTGATCGAGGGTCACGACGCCGAGGGGAACATGAACGTCCTCGCGGGCGCGTATTACGAGGACACGAACCTGGTCGAGGCCGCCATCGCGGAGAACGGGGCGCGGTAGGCGCCCCCTTCACATTCCGAAGTTCTGCGTCCAATAATGGCCGTAGCTCCCACCCCGGTAGTAGCCAACGCCGGTCAGCGTGGCCGAGGGGCTCATGATGTTGGAGCAGTGCCCGTCGGAGGTCATCCACCCCGCGACGACGCTCTCCGGAGAGTCGTAGCCCGCGGCGATGTTCTCCCCGACCGCCGACCCCGAGAAGTCGGTGCTGGCGATGCGCTCCCAGGGATCATCCCCGAGATCTCCGCCGGGGGACTCGTGCGCGAAGCTGTCGGTGTCGGCCATCCAGAACGAGTGGTAGCGCGCGGCGCATTGCAGGTCCGGATCCATCCGCACGGCGCCGGCGGGGCGGAACACACCGCCACTGTGACAATCCGCGCCGGCCGCGCGCGCGGCGTTGACGAGGGTCACCACCTCATCCTCCCAATCCGCCCAAGCGGCCGACCAACCCTCCACCGAGGGGTGGCAGGCCTCGGCCTGATCCACCGGCGGCAGGGTGTCGGTATCCGTATCCGTATCGGCGTCCGTATCCGTATCGGTGTCGGCGTCCGTATCCGTGTCCGTGTCCGTGTCGGTGTCCGTATCGGTGTCGCTGTCGCTGTCCGCGTCCGTGTCCGCGTCGCCGCCCCCCGTGTCGTCCCCGAGCGGGGGCCGCTGGTCCTTCGGGATCGGGCCCGTCCGATCCGAATCGGTGGGGCAGCCCGAAAGCGGGGCGAGCAGCGAGCAGAGCAGGAGCGTGGTCCCGAAGCGGCGGGTCACGAGGAGCGGGAAGAGGCGCATGGCGGGAACGTACCTCCTCGTTGGCCCTCACGTCGCGCCCCCCCCGGGGACGCGTCGTTACTCCGACATCACTCGAACGAGCGCGCCTACTCCACCGTCACCCGGATCTCGGTGTACACGGGCGGCTCGACCGGCGTGTGATCGTTGTTCTCGAGGGCCACCCGGATGAGCCGGTCCCCCGGCAGGAGCCCCGAGAGCGCGGCGCTCGTGGTCGCGCTCTCCGCGACGGACACCCCGTCCACGAGCACCGCCCAATGGCCGTGCCCGGGCACGTTCGCCCCGCCCATGCCCGCCGGATCGAGGGTGAAGCTCTCGGGCTGCACGGTCAGGCTGAAGGCCGCGGGCACCCCCCACAGGTCTCCCGGGTAGGTGATGGCGATGTCGGGGCGCTCCGGCGCCACGAACAAGTGGAGATGGTCGCGGATGGGGAGCTCGGAGCTGCCATCCGTGGCTACCAGCTCGAGAAAGTGGTAGCCGCCCGCTACATGGCCGAGGGTCAGCTCCGGGGCCTCCCCGCCGACGGCGTAGTCCCCATCCACGTAGAGGTGGTAGGACAACGGGGTGTTGGCGGCCGCGATGGAGAGCGGCACCGTGGCCGAACCGTGTTCGCCCAGGTAGGGCGACCGATCGATGGCGAGAAACGGCGACAGGGGCAGCACCTCGATGGAAACCGTGTCTTGCGAGGGAGGATCGAGGGGCGCTCCGTCCGAGGTGACGAGCTCCACCCCCACCTCGTGGATCCCCTCCGGGAGCTGCGACACCTCGAACGCGGCAGGATCGAAGCCGAAGTCGACCACCTCGCCGTCGATCCGCACCTGGTACCGCCCCTGCCCGAAGGCCACGTCGCCGAAGGCCGCGTCCGGCGACACGGTGAAGTCGGTGAGCTGGAGCGTGAGCGGCGCGCTGCTGGCGGCGTAGACGTTTCCATCGGGCGGGGAGAGGATCGAGATCCGGGAGTCCCTCGTCTCCATGTAGACCCAGCTGCCCTCCCAATTCTCGTCGTGGTCGTTGTCGGCGAGCCGCACCTCGAGCGTGTGCGGCCCCGACGGCAGCGAGGAGAACGCGAACGTGGTGTCGGCGGTCTCTCCGACCTGCACCCCGTCGAGGTAGGCGTGCACGTGCCCCCTCCCCGCCACGTCGTCCGCCCCGATTCCAGCCTCGTCGAGCGTGAAGTTCCGCACGTCGAACAAGGCGTCGAGCGTGTTCCCGTAGCGCTGCTCGTCGGCCACGGGGGACGTGAGCTTGATGGTGGGGCCGCTGGGCCCGGCGGGGTCTCCGTCTCCGGAGAGCGGCCCCCCCTCCCCACATCCCAACAAGGACACCGATAGCGTGGTCAGCAGCACGAGCTCTCCTGTCTCGACCCAAACGTGGGGCCCGCCCAGGCTGCCGTCCGCCACCGGTTGTCACATCCCCATGCTCAGGCGTACCCTCTCGGGCCAGGTCTCCATGACACCGAGCAGCGCGTCGCGCGCCAGGCTCACCTCAGCCGGGGTGTAGGGCATGCGCGGGTCCTCCATCATCATGTCCTCGGTCAGCAGGAACAGCGCCGCGGCCTTGGCCGGAACGTCGGCGCGCTCGTAGGCGTCGAGCGCGGCGGCCGTGTGCGTGTACAGCTGGTCGAGGCAATCGGGCTCGGACGCGCAGCCGTAGGAGACGGCTCCCCTCCCCCACTGCCAGCGCCACCCGGTGTCCCACGTCTCGTCCATCCCCCACGGGGTGAACGACATCCGTCCCTCGTCCTCCTCGTCCACGTAGACGAAAAAGTCATCGAGGTTGTACGGATACCCATCCAGGTTTCCCGTCGCCATGGTCCACGCCCAATAGTCGAGGAACTGGTCCATGTCGATCACCTCCTCCGCGAGCGCGAAGTAGTCGGTCGTGGGCCGCTCCAGCACACGCGCCGCGCGGGAGAGGCGCTCGGGCAGATCCTCTCCGGCGGCCAATTCGAAGTGGGTGATCCCCAAGGTGGTCAGGTCCGCCGAGTCGTTGGCCTCCCACAAGCTGCCCGCCTGGTCCCCGAACCAACGGTCGACGATCTCGGCGTCCATCGACTCGAGGACGGCGTACATGCCGTAGGGCTCGCCGTTGACCACGACCAACGCCGCCGTGGCGCGCGGCGCCAACATCCCGACCTCGTTCCACAGCTGGTACGACACGATCTCCCGCCCCATCGCGGGGTCGGACACGAGGTTGTTGAGCGTCAGCCCACGCAGCCCCCCGTAGCGCTCGCCCTTGACGAAGGCGTTGAACTTGATCTTGAAGGCCGGCTTGCCCTCCCACCCCTGAAAGCTGTTGTTGCCCTTGAGGCGCAGGCCCACGCCCTCCATGACGGTGCCCTCGTGGGTGAACCGCGCCTCGACGAACGTGTCCGGATCGGCCCCGAGCGCGGCGCGGGCGGCGTCGTCCAGCTCGATCTCGATGCGCTGGATCCGGGTCGGATCGAACAGCGCGTCCTGCACGGCCTTGTCCCGGGCATCCGCCGCGGTGTCCTCGGTGCCGTCGACCACCTCGATGTCGGGCTCGTCAACTGGGTGGAGCGTGGACCCAAGGGGGTTGCACGCGGCAACCGCGAGCATGCCACCGACGAGGGGTGGCAACCCCACTAACCTGCGCATGCGGACGCCTCCATGACGACCTGCTCGTGGCGGAGCCCAACCGTCTCGTGAAGGTCGTCGATGACGTACTGCCATGTGATCCAATCGATGAAGGGGTCGTTTTTCATGTAGGGCAAGAGCAGGGCCTCCAAGTCGTCGATCTGGGGGGAGAGCAGCGCCGGGTCGGTGAGCCGGGCGACGTCGAGCACGGCCTGACAGAAATCCTCCCGATACACCTCGCGCAGGCGGTTCACGAGCACGGGCCGGGAGTCTCCCAGCCACTTCGGGTGGAGGTCGAAGATGCTCCCATCCGCCTCGTTGTGATTGGTGAGCGTGAGGGACAGGTCCTTGTCCCACGGCACCACCACGAAGCGGCCTTCGGGAGGGCGGAACAGCAGGAAGTTCTGCCCGGCGCCCGCCATCCCGTCCACGTCCGGGAGCGCCATGTCCACCGCGATCTCGCGGAGCCAGCTATCGACGTCGAGGTGGTCGGGGAGGCAGGCGGCGAGCTCCTCGTCCGAGCCGCTCGACGCGCATGCCAGCATGGGGATGAGGTCGGCGGACACGTCCGCGTCGTTGGTGCCCGCCTTCGGCTCGTAGGTTCCCGTGTAGGCGGTCGGATCGTCCGAGATGTATTGGAGCGTCGCGCGGTCGCCGCAGTAGCCCTTGACCTTGTAGTAGCTGCCGCCTTCTTCCTCGAAGCGCGACGCGACGAAGGCCTTGTCGTCCGCCTCCTCGCTGTTGGGGAAGACCCCCATGTACGTGCCGTTCACGTACAGCCGCGCATGGCTCACCCGCGGCGCCACCACCCCCGCGTCGTTCATCACGCCCAAGGCGATGCGTTCGCGCAGGAGCGTGAAGTCGCCCTCCGTGCCGAGGAGGTTGATCTTGTCGACCCCGTGAAAAGTGCGGTCGGGCAGGAACGTGTCGAAGGAGAGCTTGAACCCCCTCCGCTCCATCGCGCTCTCCTCGTAGGCGTTGTGACCGCGATACCGCACGCCGACGTCTTCCCAGGTCTCCGTTTTTCCGGTCTCCGGGTTCTCGAAGAGCACGGTGGCACGCTCGTAGGTCCGGTCCTCGCACCCGAAGGGGTCGAAGGCCTCGGCCAGGCGGTCCTCCCAGCCGTCGGCGATCTGGATCCGGTAGGCCGGAACGGCGCCCGGATCCCAGAGCGGCTCGTCGGCGGTGATGCCCGGGCCGCATCCGATCGCACAGAGGACTGGCGCGCAAAACAAGGACCCGGCAACCTTGTGTATCGGCATTTTGGACCCTGTCGGTTGGAAGTCTACGCACCTCCGGCCCGACCGGCTCATCGCGGGGTGACCCGCCGCGCCGTCGTTGCGGCAGGGGGGTGGGCCGGAGTACGCTGTGCGGCGCCTGATGCCCTACCCCCTGCTCCTTCCCCTGATGTGGTGGTCCACGGCGTCGTTCGCCGCGGATGACGTCCCCGCGAACCCCGATGCGCCCGCGGTCGCCCCGGCTTCTCTCGGAGCGGCTGCCCCCGCGCCTCCCGCGGTGGCTGCCGTCGAGCGCCCGCTCGCCAACCAGGCGGAGGTCGCTGCCTACGTGGCCGCGGTTCGCCTGCAGTACGGTGGCGCCGTGCTCCTCGCGGCGGCGGGGCCGGACGCGGAGCACCTCGCGCTCAAGGTGGCGGGCGCCCTTCCGGCCGGCCAGGTGCGCGTGCTGCGCATCGGCTACATCGGCGACATCGGCGAGGAGATGGGCCGCGCCCTCGTCACGTCGGGCCTCGGCTGCGGGATCCGCCTCGGGCCGACCACGGCGGGGACGTGGCTCGCATCGACCCATGGGGGATGCGCGCCCCCGCTGCTCCCGACCACGGCGCTGCCGACCGCGACGGCGCCCACCGCGACGGCGCCCACCGCGACGGGGCCGACTCCTGCCCCACCGCCCGCTACAGCCGCGGCCCCTGCGCCGCTGCCCGGGTCCGTTCCCGGAGCGCCGTACCTCGCGCCGCCTCCGCCGCCCCCCGATCCCACGGTGCTCGCCGCCACGTACAAGCTGGTCGCCCTCGAGCGGGTGGACAACCCGAAGCCGCGGGAGGACCTCCCGGACGCCACCTGGGCCGTACGGGACGGGCGGGGGAAGACCCTGAGCGCGCTGGACTTCGCGCGGCGCACCGGTGACTCGTCGAGCGAGCGGCGTATCGAGCGCGAGGGGCGCACCGCCAAGGCGGTCGGCGTCGCGCTCGCGGTCGGCGGGGGCGCCCTGGTGGTGGCTGGGCTCGGCGTGTTGGTCGCCCGCGAGGCCGGCGCCCCGCAGTGGTCCGCGTACGAGCCGAACGACGCCGACTACACCAACGCCGAGTACTTCGAGGCCCTGGCCCAGGCCGAGGCCGACTTTCGCTCCGCGGAGGACGCCCACGCGATCCGCGCGGACGATCGCGTGTGGATCTCCGGCTTCCTGATCGGCGCGGGCACGCTCACCGTGGCCACGTCGCCCCTTGCGTTGCGCGGGGTGGCCGATCGGCACGGAGTCCCCGCGATCTACTGGGACGTAGAGGCCGCCGACGCCCTCATCGACGGCCACAACGCCTCCGTCCGCCAGCGCATCGGGCTCCCCGAGCCGGTGGCCCCCGTGGTGGTGCCGCCGAAGCCGGTAGAGGAAGAAGAGGACGACTTCGGTCTGGACGATCCCCCCGAGGACGAGCCGCTCGAAGAGGGGGGCCTCGACGACCCGGAGGACCTCGACGAGCCGGAAGGCCTCGATGAGGACGCCCCGAAGCTCGCGCCCGGCGGCCCCGGCGGCCGCCTGATCCCCGATCACGACGCACCGGCCCCCGCCCTGACCTTCACCCCGTTCTTCGGCTTCGCCCCCTCCTCCGGAGCGCCCTCCGGGGCGGCCAAGGGCTTCGGCGTGGCCGGCCTCACCGGGACCTTCTAGTGCCCTCCCTGACGCTCCTCCTGCTCTGCGCCGACGCGCTCGCCCAGGGTTACTCGACCGACATCGAGCTGGTGCGCCCGACGTTCTCCCCCGGGGCCGTGGCGGGCTTCGACACGCCGAGCTTCGGCCGTCCCGGCACCGTGCGCGTCGGGACGATGCTCCAGTACGAGCGCGACCCGCTCATCCTCTACCAGCTCGATCGCGAAGCCGGCTCGGTGGTCGCCAACCGCTTCATGGCCCACCTCGGGGTCTCGGTCGATCTCACGAAGCGCCTCTCGGCGCGGTTCGTGCTGCCGATCGCGGGCCAGTGGGGCTCCGAGGTCGAGCGGCTCGCCGCGGACCAGGGCGGCATCGGGGATGCCACGCTCGGGGCGCGCGTGCGCCTGTTCGATCTGGGGCCGGTCTCCACCGCGGCGCGCGCCGACATCTACCTTCCCTTCGGCACCAAGAGCGCGTACCTCGGGGAAACCGGGCTGCGCGGGATGGGTGGCCTCGTCGCCCAGGCCCAATTCGGTCCGCTCGCGCTCCTGGCGGACGCGGGCGTGCTGGGCCGCGCGGTCGTTCCCACCGATCAAGACTTCAGCCTCGGCTCCGAGCTCGTGCTCTCCGGCGGCGTGCGGGTCGACATCTGGCCCGACAACGTGGCGGTCGGCGCTGGCGTCCTGTCGCGCACCGGCTTCACGAACTTCTGGGGCCCGGGCGCCGAGTCGCCCACCGAGCTCGTCGCGGGGATCCAGCTCCGTCCGATGACCGACTGGCGCCTCGACGTCGGCTTTGGTCGCGGGCTCGCGGCCGGCTACGGCACCACCCAGTTCCGCGTCTACACGGGCCTCACGTGGCAGCGCACCCCGCCCCTCCCCCAGAGCCTCACCCCCGAGCCCCTCGCGAAGGTGCTGATCACCGAGGCCCCCGACCTCCCCGTCGATCCGGTGGAGGTCGTCGTCATCGAGAAGCCGGTGTGGAAGGAAGACGAGCTGGCCCGCGTGGAGGAGTCGCAGATCGTCATCCGCGACCCCATCCAGTTCGAGCTCGCCACCGCGCGCATCCTGCCCGAGTCGATCCCCACGCTCGTCGCCATCTCCAAGCTGCTCGCCGAGCACCCCGAGATCGGGCACCTCGTGATCGAGGGCCACGCGAGCGAAGAAGGCAGCTTCTCCTACAACTACGACCTGTCGATCCGCCGCTCGCTCGCGATCTTCCAGGAGCTCGTGCTCGCCGGCACCTACCCGGCCCGCCTCTCCTGCCGCGGCATGGGCGAGGTCGAGCCCGTAATGCTCGGCTCGGCCGAGACGCAGCTCGCCACCAACCGCCGCGTGATCTTCCACATCGTGCGCCGCCTCAAGGCCGGCGAACAGCCGCCCGCCCAGCGAGCGGAGATGCTCCTCCCGTGGAACGGCGATCCGAAGACCTTCGTGCCCCCGCCGCCGATGCCGCTCCCCGAGCCGACGCCCCCGCCCAAGGCGACGCCGAAGCAGCAGGAGGACTACCCCACCGATCCGAACCTCTTCCGGGAGCGTGAGGACGATGACGAGGAAGAGGACGCGCCCAGATGACGTTCGGAATGACGTTCCCCGCGCTCCCGCTCCCCGCCCGCTCTCCGCTGCGCCCGGCGCTGGTCGCGCTGTGTCTGCTCGGGCTCGCCGTGCCGGGTCCCGCGTTCGCGGCCCCCGAGCGCAACTGCGAGAACGAGCCCTACCAGGACCTGAACTGCAACACGGTGGCCGAGCCGGACGAGCTCCTGGTCGACCTCACGGATCCGGCCTGCCTCGCCAATATCGACCCCGACACCGGCGAGCCGTACGCCAACGCCGACTACTACTGGGACTACTACTCCTACGGCTGCCTCTACCCGGTGTCCGGCTTGGACACGGACGACGACGGCCTGTCCGAGGGCACGTTCCAGGTACCCGAGGACGCGGAGTACCCCGACATCGTCGCCGTCCTGTCGTGTGACAACTGCGCGGAGATCTCCAATCCCCGGCAAGAGGACGTGGACTGCGACGATATCGGCGACGTTTGTGACAATTGCATCGACGACGTGAACCACGACCAGGCCAACGGCGACTTCGACGACCTGGGGGACATGTGTGACAACTGTCCGCTGGACACCAACCCCGGTCAGGAAGACGACGACGAGGACGCCGCGGGGGACGCGTGCGACAATTGCGAGGATCTCTTCAACCCCACCCAAGCGGACGCCGACGCGGACGCCTGGGGCGATCTCTGCGACAATTGCCCGCCGATCAACAACCCCGACCAGGCGGACGAGGACGGGGACACCGTCGGGGACGCCTGTGACAACTGCGAGGGCCAGAGCAATGAGTCCCAGGCGGACTCGGACTTCGACGGCTTCGGAGACCTCTGCGACAATTGCCCCGAAGCGTTCAACCTCGACCAGCTCGACTCCGACGACGATGGCCTGGGGGACGCGTGCGACAGCTGCTCCTTCTACGCCGACACGGACGGCGACGACGATGATGGGGACGGCTTCGGAAACGCGTGTGACACGTGTCCGGCGGTGGCGGATCCCGGCCAGGAAGACACCGACCTCGACGGCATCGGGGATGCCTGTGACACCTGCCCCGACATCGCCGACCCCGAGCAGCTCGACACGGATCGCGACGACCTGGGGGATGCCTGTGACAACTGTCCGTACGTCTTCAATCCCGACCAGGCCGACCTCGTAGACGGGGACGGCGTGGGTGACGTGTGTGACGGCGAGATGCTCCGCGGCGGCGGGAGCCGGTGCTCGTCCGTGCCCGTCGGCGAGAGTTGGTTGGGGCTCGGCCTGCTCCTCGCCGTCGGCGCGGTTCGCCGCTCCCGGCGCTGATCCGCGCGGGAACAGGGCTCACGACATCGACGGCGGCGCGTCCAAGCTCGGCGTGAATCCCCCGCCGCGCGCCGTGTAGAGCGCGACCAGCCCCACTCCGACGAGGCACATCGCCGCGGAGAGCCCGAAGTGCACGACGTAGCCGAGCGGTTGGGCCACGAACCCGCTCACGACGGCCCCGAGCCCCGTCGCGGCGACCACGACGCACGCCTGGAGCGTGTAGTCGGTGGCGGCGCGGTGCCCGCGGCAGGTGTCCATCATCGCGGTGAACAGCGCCACGGTGGCCATCCCCCCGAACAGGTGCTCGGCCGCAGCCATCACGAAGAAGGCCTCCAGCGACGGCCACATCGCGACGAACTGGTACCCGGCGACAGAGGCCGCCTGCAGGAGACCGAACGCGATCAGGGCCGCGCGCCGCCCGAGCACCCCCGCCCCCCAGCCGCCGAGCAGCGCGCCCACCAGCGCCATCCCGCTCCCGACGGTGCCGAGGATCCAGCCCACGTCGGCCAGCCCGAGCCCGGCGTCCACCATCATCGGGCGCACCATGCTCCCCGCCATCGCGTCGCCCAACTTGTAGAAGAACACCAGCAGGAGCCACGCCGCCGTGTCGCTGCGGGTCCACCACACGCCCAACGCCCCCCAATCCACCCCCGTGGAGGGTGTGGTGACGGCCACGGGGGCAGGCTCGCGCCAGAGCGCGATGGGCAGCGTGGCCACCGCGAGGATGGTCGCCATCACGAGGAAGCTCCGGGACCAGCCGAGCGCGTCGAACACCACGAGCAGCGCCCCGCCGCCCACGACCATCCCCACCCGGTAGGCGGCCACCTGCACGCCGTTCCCGATACCGCGCTCGCCCGGAGACAACAGGTCGACGGCGAGCGCGTCGGTGGCGATGTCCTGGGTGGCCGCGAGCAGGTTGCACAGGAGAACGGCCGCGAGGAGCGGCGCCATTCCCGCGGCGGAGCTCACCGACGGGAGGGGCAGCCAGGCCAGCGCCACGAGCACGCCCACGGTCAGGAGCTGGATCGGCAGGATGACGCCGCGCCGCCGCCCCCTCCCGCCGTGCCCGCGCCCGTCCACGTAGGGCGCCCACAAGAACTTCAGCATCCAGGGCAGCGCGAGCAGGTTTGCCAGGCCGATCTCGGGGAGCGAGGCGCCGCCTTGCCGCAGGAGCACGGGGAGCGCCTGCGTGAAGAAGCCGTACGGCAGGCCCTGGGAGAGGTAGAGGCTGACGAGGAGCGTGAAGCGGAGCCGGACGGAGGGCATCGTGGCGCGATTTAACGCGGGCCGGGCCGGGTCCCGACGTTTGGGGTTCGAGCGAGGTAGAGGGGCCCCGATCGGAGTGTCCCGTGCCCAAGACCCGCGCGTTCCGGTTCGTCGTCGATGCCGAGCCCGATGCCGTCCGCGCCCGGCTCGCGGCGCGCTCCCACCGCCGCTTGCTCCCCGCGTTCGGGCGGTTCACGGTGTTCGCCAGCCTCCCGCTCGCCGGCAGCGTCGGGAAGGACGGGCAGTTCAACCTGGCGACCGCGCAACGCGACTTCTTCGGGCTGCTCCGTCCGGTCGCCACCGGCCGCCTCACCGCCGGCCCGACCGGTACGGTGGTGGAGGGCGTCGCGGGCATGCCGACGTGGATCACGTGGTACCTGCGGAGCGTGTACATCGCCCTGGCGCTCGCGACGGTGGTCGTCGGTGGCCTCTGGGCCGCCGGGCTCGCCGCCGGCCTCGCTGCGGTCGTCCCGGCGCTGGCGATCGGCCTGCTGATCGCGGCGGTGTCCATCGGGCTGCACGTGGGCAACGCGGACGCGAAGGTGGATGCGCTGGTCGAGGCCGTCGCCGGCGCGGTCGAGGCCGGCCAGGGTGGGTCGGGAGAGGTGGCGGCCGGGCAAGGGGCCGCGCCCCGCGTCGACGGGTCTGACGCCGCCGTCGAGGCCGCCCGCCGCGCCTCGTCCCGCCAGGCAGAGCGCCCTCCGACACTGTAAGCGCCACCCCAGGCTCGCGTTCCGGGGCCACACACCGGATTGCACCCATGTCCCTCGGCCTGTCCCCTCGCCTGTCCCCTCGCCTCCTGCGTTGCGGCGTGCTGGCCCTGGTGCTCTCCTGCTGGCCGGGCGGCGAGGTCGGGGCGACCTCCCGTCCAGTCCCCGCGCCCCCGACCGCGCACGCGCGCGCCGCCGCGGCCGACACGGCCGGGACCGCCGACGCCGCGCCCATCCCCGCGCCGATCACGCTCTCCGACCCAGACGGCCAGGCCCTCACCCTGACCGCCCTCTCGGTGAAGGTGGCGGTGGACGGCCCGCTCTCGCTCACCGAGCTCGAGATCCGGTTCAAGAATCCGCAGGCGCGCCGCATCGAGGGCCGCTTCGCGCTCACCCTCCCGGACGGCGCCACGATCAGCCGCTTCGCGAAGGAGGTGAGCGGGCAGCTCGTCGAGGGCGAGGTCATCGAGCGGATGGCCGCGCACCGCGCCTATGACGCCATCCTCCACGAGATGCGCGACCCGGCCCTGCTCGAGCAGGACTCGGGAAACCGGTTCTCGGCGAAGGTGTTCCCCATCGAGGCGAACGCCGACGTGCGGATCGTCCTGTCCTACACGCGCCTGCTCCGAAAGGAGGACGGCGCCCGCGCCTACGTGCTCCCGCTGCGGGGACTCCCCGCGATCGGGAGCTTCGCGTTCCACGGCCGCTTCGCCGCCCTCCCCGGCGAGCGCAGCTCGGATCTCGGCGCGTCCGGCTCGCCCGGGGCGGAGCGCTCCGCGGACGGCGTGCAACACCTCGACATCGTGCGTAGCAACTGGGCGCCGGACGCCGACGTGGCGGTCCGCTGGCGCGCGTCCGGTACCTCGACCGCCGCGCGCGTGCTGCGTTCGGGCGACTACTACGTTGCGTCGTTCCAGCCGGACCTGCCGGCCGCCGCCGCGGTGCCGGCGCGCTGGGCCTTCTATGTCGACACCTCGGCGTCCGTGGCGGACGGCGAGGCCCATCGCATCGCCGCGATCGAGGCCCTGCTGCGCGCGCTTCCGCCGAAAGCGCCCGTCGCCGTGTACGCCTTCGATCAGGACGTCGTTCCCCTCGTCGAGGGGTCTGCGGCCACCGCCGCCGCGAGCATCGGCGACGCGCTCCGGCGGCGGGGGTTCGCGGGAGGGACCGATCTCGAGCGCGTCCTCGCCCGCATCGCCGCGACGGCCCGCCCCGACACCCGCGTCGTCCTCGCGACGGACGGTGTCGCCACCTTCGGCGACACCAACCCCGCGCACCTCGCGGCCGCCGCACGCGCGCTGCCGCAGGGCGTCGCGCTCCACGCGCTGGTCCTCGGCTCCGAGCAGGACGGCGCCGTGCTCGCCGCCCTCACGGACGGCCGGGGCCGCGTCGTCGAGGTCCCCTTCACCGACGCGATCGCCGCGGACGCCGCCGCCGCCGCCGCGCGGCTCTCGTTGCCCCCCGGCGCCCGCTTCACCGCGGACGACCGCTCGGCGTCCTGGGTGCACGCGGTCGGCGCCGGGGACGTGACGGCCGGCGGCGAGGTCATCGTGGTGGGACGCATCCTCCCGGGCCAGTCCCCGCTGCCCCGGATCACCCGGCCGGGGGCGGCGCCGCTCGGGGCCGGGATGGCGGTCGACGCCCACGCCACCGGCCCGCTCGTCGAGCGCGAGGCCGTGCGCGTGCACCTCGCGGACCTCGCCATCCAGGAGGCCGCTGCCCCCTCGGAGGAGGCCCGCGCCGCGCTCGCGGACGAGCAGGTGCGCCTCTCCGTGGCCCACCGTGTGCTCTGCCCGAAGACGACGATGCTCGTGCTCGAGAGCGAGGCCGACTACGTGCGCTTCGGCCTCGACCGGCGCGCCCTCGCCGACATCCTGACCGTCACGCCCGAGGGCATCGGGGTGGCCGAGCGCGGCGCGGGGGCCTGGGGCCAGGCCGCGCGCGACAAGGCGGGGAAGCCTGAAAAAACGGCCAAGGCCCCCGCGACTCCCGACGACACCCTCGCCGCGAAGGACCTGGACGGGCGCGACGACAACAAGAAGGCCAAGGCTGAAGCGAAGGAGGACGCCGCCGGGGCCCCCATGGAGCGGCTGGCGGAGCGCGGCGAGGAACAGATGAGCGAGGACGAGAAGTCGGTGGCCGAGGACGACGGCACACCCGACGCAGGCCCGGTCGGAGGAAGCTCGCAGCCGAGCCCCCCACCATCCCCGAGAGCCAACGCGGCGAGCGCCGCCGCATCGAGCACCCCCGCATCGAGCACCTCGGCGCGCCCGTCGCGCTCCGAAGCGCCCCGGCGCGCGCGCCCGTCGAGCCAGTCCAGCGACGCGGCGCCCTCCGTGCAGCGTGAGGTCGAGAGCAACACCGTGGCCGCCGAGGCCGCGCCCCCGCCGACCCCCTCCGAACCCGAGGCACCCGCCTGGATCCGCGCCGTCGAGATCCCCTCCACCACCATGGCCGCGCTCGAGGCCGCGGTCGCCGCGAACCCGCGCGACCGCGAGGCAATGAACCAGCTCGCCAACGCGCTCGTCGCCGTCGGTGACACCAAGCGGCTCGCGACGATCGCGCGCGCCTGGCAGCCCTACGATCCCGACAACCCGCACATCTACGAGCTCATGGGCGAGGCCGCCCTCGCGAACGGGGACCTGCCGCTCGCCCGCCGCGCCTTCGGCTCCCTGGCCGAGCTGGCGGGCGGCAAGCCGGAGCTCCTGCAGCGCGCGGGCCTCCTGCTCTGGCGCGCGGGTGATGCGACGGCCGCCGAGGTGCCGCTGCGGCGCGCGATCGAGCTCCGGCCCGACCGCGTGAACGCGCACCGCCACCTCGCGCTCGTGCTGCGGGCCACCGGCCGCCACGCCGAGGCCGTCGAGGTGCTCGAGGCCGCGGTGCGGGCGACCTTCCCCGACTACTACCAGGGCGTCAACCGCGTGCTCCTGGAGGAGCTCGGCGCCGCCTACCGCGACTGGATCGCGGCCGCCCCCGGCGAAGCCGCCACGATCCGCGCACGCGCGCGTACGTTCGGGGCAGACCCCGATCGTGTCGACGCCCTCCGCGTGACCCTCGCCTGGGAGACCGACGGCAACGACGTCGACCTCCACGTGGTCGACCCTCGCGGCGAGTCCTGCTTCTACGGCCATCGCCAGAACGTGAGCGGTCTGGAGCTCTACGAGGATCTCACCCGGGGCCTCGGCCCGGAGGTCATCCGCGGATCCGAGCTCCCGCCGGGCCGCTACGCCATCGGGGTCAAGTACTTCAGCGCCGGCCCGATGGGCGTCAGCCGCGGCCTCGTCATCATCGAGGAGCGCGGCCGCGCCCCGCGCGTCGAGCCGTTCCGCCTGGTCGAGGGCGGCGGCGACGTGCGCCTGATCACGACGGTCGACCTCCCCGGGAAGTAGCGCTCCGTCGGAATCCTACGCCGGCCAGGCCGCCACGAGCGCGGTGACCAGGCCGGTGGGATCCGCCGCGATCCGCGCGACCACCCAGGCCACGGGCACGGCGAACGAGAAGAACACGCCGGCGCCGCGGAGGCTGGACGGGTTCGCCCGCCCGCTCATGATCTCGTCGTCGGTGGGCGGGAGCGAGGGGCGGAACACCGCGATCAGAACGACGACGAGGGAGATCGCGAACGACGCCCAGCCGAGGTTCGCGGGGCCGGCGATCTCCAGGCCGGCTTGGGTGAGCAGCGCCGACTTCTGGCTTGCGTCCACCGAGGCGATGGCGCTCAGCACGTGGCCCCATGCCATCGCGACGCTCGCGAGCTCGGTGGCGGCGACGACCGACATGAACGCCATCGTCGTGGAGATGGAGGCCTCGCGGCCGTTGGTGTCTTGGCCGTTGCAGAGGAGCGAGAGAGCCACGGGAATGACGAACAGGCCGTAGAGCAGCACCTTGAGGCCGACGGTCGGCATCGGCACGTACATGAACAGGCCCCCGAGGGGCAGGATCGCGGCGAGCCCGCAGAGGAGGAATGCCACGACCGGGGCGAAGTACGACCGTGGCGCGCGCACGCCGCCGGCCATGCCTCCGAGGGCGAGCAACGCCGCCGCCGGGACCACCACCAGGGCGAGCGTGGCGCTGCCCATCGCCTGGGCGATGCCCATGGCCATGGACATGACGCGCTCGGAAGCGCTGGCGCTCGCGGCGCTCTCGAACACCGACGCGCCGCCGACGCTGCCGGCGATGACGATCAGCGCGTGGACGCCGAGGAACGCGGTCGGAAGGGCGGCGGGCACCTTCCAACGCAGGGCGAGGAGCACCGCGCAGACCAGCGTCCACAGGAGCCCGAACCCGAAGGCGGCGAGCTGCACCCAGGCGACCCAGCCGGTGTCTTCTACGATCGAGGCGATGAGACGCATGTTCACTCCGGCCGCAGTCTACCCTTGTCGCGGGGTTTTCGGCTCCCGCGCTCCCTCACGGTCGTGCTTCTGCCTCGAAGGGCGCATCCCGCACCGCACGCTCCCGGCGCAGCGCGAGCTGCAGGCGCACTGCGCGGACATGGGTGTCCGGAGGGGCACGCTCGACCAGGGTGCGCTGGACGCACCGGACCGTCACTGCCAGCGCGGACGCAATCCGCGCGGTGGTGTCCGATGCTGCGTGAATCGCTGCGTTGCGAGCGGTGATCACGTCGGCGGCGCGTCCGGTCAGGGAGCTGAGCGCAAACGCGGCACAGGCCGCGTCGAGAAGGTAGCCCACCCCGATGGCGGGCTCGAGCGCGGTCACGCCCAGAGGGGCGAGTAGATCGACGCGCGTGACGCGCGGCAGGTGCTCGCTCACGCGAAGCGCGATCGCGCTCCCGAAGGCCCGCATTCCAAGGATATCGAGAACCGCGCTTCCTTCCTGGAGAGGGTCCGTCGCCACGCCATGGTGCTTATCCTGCGCGAGGATGTAACGAAAGGCCTCCCCGAGGTGCCACTGGTTCCGCACGGGGAGCCGCCGCACGAGCAACAACGGCACGCCCGGGTGCTGCCGCGCCATCACCAGCCGGAGCCGGCGCACGAGCGCGTCCACCCCCGTGTCGTCCATCAAGACCAGCAGGTGCAGGTGGGTGTCGACGAACCGCCAGGCCAGGACCGGCAGCTCCCGCGCCAACCCGGACATCACCCGTGACAGGCGACGGCGCGCTGCCAGCGACGGCGCGAAAACCCGATCATCCTGCAGGCGCAAGATCAGGTGGAAGCCGAGGGTCGGCGGGTGTGTCATGGCGGCGCATGGGTAGGCACCTCAAAACGTTCGTCAATGGTCGACATGCGTTTGACCATCCGAACGCTCGGTGTGCCTCGTGGTGGCGAACGAGCTCGCCCAGGTGTGGAGAGGTGGTCGAGTTGGTTCGCTTCGGGGGCGAGTTTTGCGTTGCCAAGCGCGGATCTGGCGAACGAGCTCGCCCAGGTGTGGGGAGGTGGTCGAGTTCGTTCACCTGGGGGGCGAGTTTTACGTCGCCAAGCCCAGATCTGGCGAACGAGCTCGCGCAGGTGTGGAGAGGTGGTCGAGTTGGTTCGCTTGGGGGGCGAGCACGGGCGTCCCATGGCTCGGTCGGGGCCCCCGGCGCCGCGGCGGCGCCGTCGCCGCGCTCCGGGCGCGCGCTCACGCGCTTGGTCCGCGGCGTCGCTGCGCGACGCGGCGGGACCGCCGGCAAAGCCGGCGCCCTCCGAGCGACTGGGCCAACGTCGCCAGCCAAACTCGCGATCTCCACGACAAGCCTGACCCTGTCCCTGTCTTCGGGGCGTTGCGGGGGCGGAGCCCCCGCCCCAAGATCCCTCTCGCCAACCGCCCTAAACCCTCGGCACGGTCGGCCCCCGCTCGCGCCAGGGCAGCTTCAGCGCGCCCTCTCCCGGCACGCGGAGGCCGCTGGGGCCTTCGAGCACCACGGCATCCCCCCCTGCGAGCACGGCGCGGTCGGACTCGAAGCGCACCTTGGTCCCGTTGGCCTCCACGCTCCAGCCCTCTCCGCCGGGCACGAGCTTCAGGTGGAGTTGGCCGCCTCGTTCGCCGAAGAGCAGGGCGCGTGGCATCCCGCGCACCGGGGCCATGGCGCCGGCGCGCAGCTCCACACGCCCCGCGGGTGCCCAGGCAAACCAATCGTCACCGTCAGGTGGCAGGGGCGCGAGCGGCGCGACGATGCCCGTGGCCGAGCGCTTGATGGGCTCGGCGAGGGCGGCGGGCACCGGGCCACCCATCTCTTCCCACGCGGCGGTGAGGTGGGCGCGGAACAGACGGTCGAATTCGCCCTCGAACGAGGTGCTGAATTCGTCTCCGTACCACCAGAACCAATCGCTGCCCTGCGCGGCGAGCAGGTGCTCGCGGGCTCCTGGAGGACGGCCGCGGCGCTCCCACTCGGCGCGTGCATCCCGCAGCAGCTCCCATGCCACGCGATCTTCGGGGTGGCCGATCCAAATCTTGAAGTCTCCGCCGATCCAGGAGCCCGTGTGCAAAGAATGCACGCGACCGCGGGGCTTGTCGGCGGCCATCTCGCCGCAGGTGCGGGTCTTCGCGCGGGTGAGCAGCGTGCGCAGGAAATGCTCCCCGGCGTCACGGTAGGACTCCCAGGGGTTCTCGCCGTCGAGCGCGAGGAGCCGCGGGCGATCGCCGAGCCGCTGGAGGAGATCGAGCGCGGCCTCTTCGCCGCGCCAGCTCGCGTAGACGAAGCCGACCCGGTCGGAGAGCGCGTGGTCCCGGAAGATGCCGCGCATCCGACCGACCTCCCAGGGCCCGCCGATGTCGCCCGGATCGCGACCGGAGCGGGCGAGCACGTCCTCGTCCGTCGCGAACCACGCGTAACCGGCATCCGCCGCGAGCTCGATCACCTCGGGGCTCACGCCGCCCTCCGAGGGCCAGAGGCCGCGCACCGGCTTGCCGATCCAGGCCTCGACCCGCGCGCGCGCCCGCACGAGCTGCTCCCGCGCGTCCTCCACCCAGCGAAAGCCCGGATCGGGCACGCCCGGCATCGAGCGCCGCGCGTGGGCCGTGTCCACCAGCAGCGGGAGGATGGGGTGGTAGTAGGGGGTGCAGCTCACCTCGGGCAACGCGCGGTACAGGGCGGGGAGCTCGAGCAGGATCGCGGCCTGGACGGCCAACACGTGGTCCTTCTCCGCCTCCGTGTAACCCTCTCCCTTGCGACGCAGCTCGCGCAGCTCGGGGTGGTCGCGCAGCGCAGAGAAGCCGAACCAGGCGAGGTTGGACCACACCACGACGTCACGAAGCCGCCGCACGTCGAAGCGCTCGCCCGCGTCGAACCGTCCCCGGAGCTCCCCCCAAGCGGGGAACCACGCGAAGCTCGACGGGTTGCCGTGAAAGAAGTTCCGGAGCAACCACGCGGCCTCGTGCGGCTCGTAGGACGCCGCGGGACGGCGCGCGAGGGCCAGGTGCGTGTCGGTGCCCCCGCCGCGGTAGTGCTCCCACTGGTCGATCAGCGAGGGAACGACGTTCACCGTGACCCGGGCGCCCGTGGCCGCGATGACGTGCGGAACGTCGCGGTAGCCGCGGGTGGCGTGCAGGCGGACCCAGGGCATCGTCGGGATGCCGGTTTTCGGGTCGCGGTAGTCGGGCTGGTGCATGTGGAGGAGCAGGGAGAGCATTGTTCGTCCCGAATAGCTCCGGATCGGGCGCGGAGCCATCCACGCGCGAGGTGTCACCGTGTATCACACGGCTTGCGGGTCGCTCCGATCTCCGTGTACCACCCCTACGGAGGAACGATGACCCACCTGCTGCTACTGCTCGCGGCCGCCTGCACGGGCGCCGACAAGGCCGATGACACCGGAGTCCCCGCTGACACGGATTCGGACACGGATACCGACACGGACACGGACACGGACACGGACACGGACACGGACACGGACACGGATACGGATACGGATACGGATACGGACACGGATACCGACACGGATACCGACACGGATACCGACACGGATACCGACCCCGATCCCCCCTGGGCCGGCACCTTCGAGGGCGTGGTCACCGCGAACCTCGAGGAAGGCGGCTTCGTTCTCCAGACGGGAAGCTGCTCTCCGACCCTGTCCGTCACCCTCCCCGCGGAGAGCACCGGAGCGGTCGTGGGCACCGGCGGGTTCGCCTGCGCGCCGGAGGGCATGAGCGTCTCGGATTGGTTGTTCGAGGGCGACACCTTGGATGCGAGCACGTGGTCCGGCACCGTCACCGTCAGCGTCTCGGGGTGGGACGTGTCGGCCGTCGCCGACTTCGAGGGCACCCTGGTGGGTGACACCCTCACGGTCACCGTTCCGGCTGGGAGCATGACCTCCGGCGGGGAGTGGTACTACGGTTGGTCGGCCCTCACGTTCGACCTCGTCCGGATCTGACACATCGGGGGGGCGGGGCCGCTACTCGACCTCACACCGCGGCACCTCTCCCTCGCGCTCGGTGAGGCGCCGACACTCCACTTCGCCGATCAGGTTGCCCCAGGCGGTCGGGAGCGAGACGCGGACGCGGCGGCCGTCCCCGGACAGGCGGGAGACCTGGACGTCGCGGAGCGCACGCCCGAACGGGATCGTCGCGTCAATCGCGTGGATGAACGCCCCCCTCGCGAGCTCCACGAGCGAGCCGGTGAGCGGTGGGCCCCCGCTCCCGCCCGCGGCCCCCACCGCGTACCCCGGGACGTCGGCCACCGCGTCGGCCGGCACCCACCCGTGCGCCTGCGCGGCGGGGGTCCGGACTTCGATGGGGCGCCAACCCTCGCTCGCCGCACCCGCGGCGAAGAGCAGGAGCGTGGTGTCGGCGCGCAGGGTGGCGAGGACGTCGCCTCCCGGGCCGTCGCGCAGGGGCACCGACACGCCGCCGTCGCCATGGGTCGGGTCCACGAGGGCAAGATCGGCGAAGCGGCCGTCCATCTGCCAGCGCGTGACCCGCCACAGCGGCCCCACCGCCGCGGCGGGAACCCAGCCGTCGAGCGTGAGGCCATCCTCGCTCCAGGCGATCCGAACGTCGCCATGCGCCTTTGCGCCGAGCGTGATCGCCGTGCCGCCCGCGAGCGCCACGCCTCCTGTCGCGGGCACCTTGCCCGGCTCCGCGCGTATGGCGGCCCGATCGTCCGGGCGAGGCGCCAGATCCTCGCGGCGCACCCCCACGACCACCCGCACGCCGCGGGAGTCGTGGGCCACGCGGACGACGGCGCCCTCGTCGGACACGACGATGGTGTCGAACGGCTGGGTGTCCCCAGGAGAGAACACCCGCTTTCCCGGGTTCACCTCGAACGGCCCGATGGAGGCCACGGTGGCTCGCCACGGGGTGTCGGTGCCGGGCGATACGGCCGACAAGGCGCCGGTGATCCGCGCGGCGGGAGTGGGAGCGGCGGGCCACGTTGCCGCGGCGGGGGTGGCGGCAGCGGCAAGGCCCGCGAGGAAGAGGAGCATGACACCTCGACGGCCGTGTGAGGCTCGTCGCCGCGGAGTAGCCGGCCAGATGTCCTCCCGCCTGCCCCTGTCGCTCCCGGCCTTGTTCGGGGTCTTCACGCTCGCCCTCGGCTGCGTGGGCGCCCGCGAAGGAGACGCCCCGGGGCGAATGTATGGATGGACCTCGACCTGAACACGGCGGCCCTCCCGAGGGACGACTCCTCCGCGGCGCCCTCCGTGACGCTCGGGCCCGAGGACGTGGTGTTCGAGGTCGGCCCCCTCAGCGACAGAGCCCCGCGATCGGCGCGCCGAAGAAGAGCAAGGATGTGCCGAAGTTGACCGTGCCGGGCGTCGTCGGCGGATCGAGCTTCATCGCCTTCACCTCGCGCATCGCGCACGCTCGGAGCGCCGGGAGCGCCGTGTCGTCGGTCTCCGCGCAGGCCGCCTCGATGGTACCGGACGCAGAGATCCGCGTCAGGACATGGATCGCGCCGCCCTCGCCGGGCCCGAGCTCCGCGCCGCACGTGCGGCTGATCGCCTCGAAGGCCGCGCCGACGCCCCAGTATTGCTTGTCCCCGAGCCGCCCCATCTGCGGGCCGGGCTTCTGCATCGCTGCGAGATCGCACGCGCCGGGTGCGCCCGCCTCGACCTTCGCATCGTAGCGGGAGATGCGCCGCGACGATCCCAGCGAGGCGACCGTCGAGGTCGCGAGGACCACGGTGCCCTTCGTCTCCGCGATCCAAGCCAGCGGCTCGCGGAGCTTCTCGAGCGGGACACCGGCCTCCGCCGTGATGACCCAGACCCCCGCTTTCGGGACGATTTCGCGCTTGATGCGGTCCACGTCGGCCTCCGCGACGACGTGGCCGTCGGACGGCATGCCGACCGCGAGAAAGTACGTCCCCTTGTCCGTGACCGCCAGGACCGCCGTGGTGGCGCTCCGTACGGCCTTCGAGACCGGCGTGAGCGCGACGAGCTCCAGAAGGTCGCCCCCTTCGGTGTCGCCCCAGGTTCCCCAGAGGCGCACGGCCCCGTGCCGCGGGGCGGTGAGGGCTGCGTCGAGGTCGACGGGCGGCTCGGGGATCGATGGCTGACCGAGCACGACGGGTGCCTCGAAGCTGAGCGGCCCCGTCGCCGAAAGCAGGCAGCCGCGACCCGGCTTCTCCGCCGGATCATCACGCAGCGCATGGACGAGGTCGGCGAACGTCGCCCCCGATGGAAAGGCGCGCGCGCCCGCCGGAGGGGGGCTCGTGGCCGCTACCGGCGCGGCCTCGGCGCTCGGCGCGGACGGAGCGGAGCACCCGGCGAAGACCGCGGCGAAGAGGAGATTTCGGACTGGAGACATTGGCCACCCACCAGGCTCAGTAGCATCCGTGGCCCCCGGAGGCGCGGGACGGGGGGGCGCGGGACGGGGGGGCGCGCGACGAGGGCGTGGCGCCCCGGCCCTGACTATTCCCCCCGTAGAACCTCGGCCGGCCGCACCCGCAACGCGCGCGTGTTGGCCAGCACGCCGACCATGGCGGACAGGCCCGCGGTGAGCCCTACCGCCAGGAACAGCGCGAGAAAATCCGTCCGCCATCCGAGGCGCATCAGCTGCGTGACCACCGCGTAGCTCGCGACCCACGCGCCACCGGCGCCGAGCACTCCCGCCAACAGGCCGACGATCCCGTACTCGATGGCGAACAGGCCGACGACGCCGGCCCGCGTGGTGCCGAGCGTCTTGTAGAGCGCGACCTTGCGCCCCTGCCGCGCCGCGTCCGCCGCGACCCCGCTCACCAGGATGGCGATGCCCGCGAGCGCCGTGAAGGCGCCGACCGCCCGGATGCCCCAGGCCATGCGCTCGAGGAGCCCGCGCGCCTGTGTCAGGGCGGCGCGGACGCTCACCAGTGTCACGTTGGGAAAGGCGGCGGCGAGCTGGTCCTGCACGCCGGCCTCGCGCTCCGCGGGGAGCTGGGCGGTGACCAACATGCTCTGGGGCGCCGCTTCGAGCACGCCGGGCTCGGCGACGAGGAAGAAGTTCATGTTGAAGCTCTCCCAGGAAACCGTGCGCAGGCTCGTCACCGTGAAATCGATCGGCACCCCCTGGACGTCGAAGCGCAGCCGGCTGCCGACGGTGGCGCCCAGGCTCTCGGCGTACCGCTGCTCCAGGGAGAGCTCGGCGGGGACGCTGTCGGAGAACGAGGCTCCCGCGACGACCACGTTGTCGGGCGGAAGCGCCGCCATGTAGGAGAGGCGCTGCTCGCGGGTGAGCGACCAACGCTCGCCCTCGCCCCGCTCGGCCACCAGGGCCTCCACTCCCCGATCGTCTACCGAGAGCAGCCGCGCGACCACCATCGGCGCCCATCTGACTTGGGTGGCACCGGCCCCGTCGAGGAGCCGGATCACCCCTTCCCGCTGGTCGGGCCGAACGTCCACCAGGAAGGCGCTGGGCGCCTCGGCGGGGAACTCCTCCGAGATCTGCGCGAAGATCCGGCCCTCCACGAGCACCGTCGTCAACACGACGACCACGCCGATCGCGAGCGAAACCACCGCGGGTACCAGGCCCGCCCCGGGCCGCCCCACCGAGGCGAGGCCGTGCCGCAGCCACCAGGGGCGCACCCCACGCGCGAAGCGGCCGAGCCCGCGCGCGGCGAGCGACGCGATCACCACACCCAATCCGGCGACCGCCGCGAGACCGCCCACGAAGGCTCCCGCCACGATTGGATCCCGCGCCTGGAGCCACGCCAACCCGTACACGCCCCCACCCAACGCGAGGCCCGCGATCGCTGCGCGCAGGGGCGGATCCGGCAGCGGCTCTACATCGCGACGCAACACACGCAGAGGAGGCACGCGCGAGGCCTGATCCAGCGGCCGCGCGGCAAACAGGAGGGCCACCCCGACACCCAACACGACGCCGCGCGCGATGGCGCCGGGTTGCCAGGGCTGCACGGCCCCGGCGGGGAGCAGCCCCTCCAACACGAGGGGCGCCACGGCGAGCGCGCCCACCCCTACGATCGCGCCCACGCCGCTGCCGACGGCGGCGAGGACCGCGGTTTGGGCCAGCGCGAGCGTGCGGAGATCGCCCGTCGTGAGGCCCAGGCAGCGCTGCACCGCGAGCGCGTCGAGCCGGCGTGCCATCCAGGCGCGCGTGCTCTGGGCCACCCCCACGCCCCCCACCACGAGTGAGAGCAACGCCACGAGGCCGAGGTACGACGAGGTCCGCTCGATGCTGCGCTGGGTGGAGGGTTGGGCGTCGGACCAGGTCTCGATCGTGGTCCACGTCGCGTCCGCGGCGGTGTCCTTCAGCCAGCCGGCAAGCGCGGCAGCACGGGCCTCGTCGGGGGCGCGGAACAGGGCCCGGTGGGTGATGCGGGCGCCGGTGGCGCCGAGGCCGGCGCGGGCGAGCCCGTCGAGGCTCATCAGCACGCGCGGCCCCGCCGACATGCCGCTCGGCAGGCGCCCGGGCTCCTTCACCACGAGGCCGCGCACGGTGAACGTGGCCCCGCCGATCCGCACCTGCGCGCCCGACGCGAGGCCCAGGCGTTCGAGCAGCGCGGGCTCCACGACCACGCCCTCGGTGTCGAGCAGGTCCGCGAGCGGACGCGCCGGCTCCAGCGTCGGGGCCCCGTAGAACGGCCACTCGCTCGATACGGCCTTGAGCTCCGCCATCAGGCTGCGGCCGGGCGCCCCCTCCGCCGAGGGCGGCACCGCCACCATCGTCAGCAGATCGACGGTGTCCGCGCGCTCGACCTCGGGGAAGGCCGTCGCGACCGCGTCGAACGAGGCCGGGATCGGCTGCGAGCTGCGCGCCGCCACATCGGCGCCCAGGAGCGGCCGGGCCTCCATGCGGATGGCGCGCGACACGCTGTCCCCGAGGCCCGCGACCAACACCACCGCGGCGACGCCGATGGCGAGCGACGCGAGGAAGGGCACGATCCGCGCGCGGGTGCCCCGGAGCTCGCGCACGATCAGCCGCACGAGCAGGCGCAGGGTCACGGGGCGAGCCCCACCGCGCTCACGCGCTCGCGCTCGTCCGACACGATCCGGCCGTCCCGCAGGGTCAGGCGTCGGTCCGCGCGCGCGGCGATCGCGGGGTCGTGCGTGACGAGGATCAAGGTGGCCCCGCTCTTCCGACGGAGCTCGTCCATCGTCTCGAGCACGCGGGCGCCGGTGGCGCCGTCGAGGTTTCCGGTCGGTTCGTCGGCGAGGAGGATGCGCGGCGACGCGGCGAACGCCCGAGCGACGGCGACCCGCTGCTGCTCGCCGCCGGAGAGCTGACGCGGGTAGTGGTGGCCGCGCTTTCCGAGCCCGACGGCTTCGAGGAGCACATCCGCCGTGCCGACGGGATCCGCCGCGTCGAGCAGCTCGAGCGGAAATTGCACGTTCTCGCGCGCGGTGAAGTGGTCGAGGAGCTGGAACGACTGGAACACGAACCCCAGCGCGCCGCGGCGCCAACGTGCCAGCTCGTCCTCCGAGCGCGTGTGGAGGGGCTCGCCGTCCACCCACACCTCTCCCGTCGTGGGGCGGTCGAGCCCCGCGAGCAGCGCCAGGAGCGTGCTCTTGCCAGATCCGCTCGGGCCGATGATGGCGACCAGCTCGCCACGCTCGATCTCGAGGCTCACCGCGTCGAGCACGGTGATGTCGGCGTCCCCGGAGCGGAAGCGTCGGGACACGTTTCGGAGCGAGATGGCCGGCGACAATGGAGGTACCTCGAGCGCGAAGGGCGTCCGTCCCTAACCCGCAGGGCCGGCCGCCCCCGGACCACCGGGGTAGAACCGCGCATGCGTACCCTCCTCGCGCTCTGGCTCCTCGGATGCGGCGCCGCTCCCACTCCGGTCGCCGCGCCCTCGCCGTCCACGGCGCCCGCGGCGCCCCCCCTGGCCGACACCGTCCCCCGGTCCGCCGGCCCCCGCGTCGTGTTCCTCGGGGACAGCCTCACTGCCGGCCTCGGCCTCTCGGTCGATCAGGCGTTCCCGGCCCGCGCGGGCAAGGCCCTCGCCGAGCGCGGGCTCCCGGTGCAGGTGGTGAACGCGGGCGTCAGCGGCGACACCAGCGCGGGCGGGCTCCGCCGCCTCGATTGGATCCTCTCCCAGAAGCCGGACGTCCTCGTCCTCGCGCTCGGGGCCAACGACATGTTGCGGGGCCTGCCGCCCGCCGACTGCGAGGCGAACCTGCGCGCCATCGTCACGACGGCGAAGGCCGCGGGGGTCGACGTGCTCCTGCTCGGGATGAAGGCCAACCCCACGCTCGGAAGCGACTACGTGACCCGGTTCGACGCGATCTACCCGACGCTCGCCGCCGAGCTCGGCGTGGGGTTGGTCCCGTTCTTCCTCGACGGCGTCGCCGGCAATTCCTCGCTCAACCAGCCCGACGGCCTTCATCCGACGGCGGCCGGCCAGGACCACGTCACGGCGCTGATCCTGCCGGCGCTCGAGCCGCTCGTGCGGGCGCGCGCGGCGTCCTCGGGCGGTTAGAAACGCGCATGACATCGCGCATCACCCCTCAGCGCATCGCCGAAGAACGGATCGCGGTCGGCGTGCTCGGCGCCACCGGAATGGTCGGCCAGCGGTTCGTCGAGCTCCTCGACCGTCACCCCCTGTTCCAGGTCGCCGAGCTGGCCGCCTCCGACCGCTCCGTCGGCAAGCGCTATGGCGACGCCGCGCCCTGGCGCCTCGACAGCGAGCCCTTGTTGCAAGACCGCGTGGTCGTCGCCTGTGACCCCGCCGCCGTCCGCTCCCGCGTGGTCTTCTCCGCGCTGGACAAGGGCGCCGCGCAGAGCATCGAGGCCGCCTTCCGCGACGCGGGCCACCTCGTCATCTCGAACGCCGGCGCCTGGCGGATGGACGAAGCCGTGCCGCTCCTCATCCCCGAGGTCAACCCCGGCCACCTCGATCTGATCCGCGGCCGGCGCGGCGCCATCGTCACGAACCCCAATTGTACGTGCATCCCGCTGGTGGTCGCCCTCGCGCCCCTCCACCGCGCCTTCGGCGTCGAGGCCGTCACGTGCGCCAGCTACCAGGCGGTGTCGGGCGCGGGCTACCCCGGCGAGAGCGCGTGGGACATGCTCGGCAACGTGCATCCCCACCCGGGCGACGAGGAGGAGAAGGTCGCGGAGGAGCCCAAGAAGATCCTCGGCACGCTGTTCGGCGAGGGGTCGGGTGGCACCATCGAGCGCGCGTCCTTCCCCATCTCGGCCCGATGCGTCCGCGTCCCCGTGGTGGACGGTCACCTCATCGCGGCGCAGATCCGCTTGGCCGGTGATCCGTCGCCCGAGGACGTCAAGGCCTGCCTCCGCGACTTCCAGGCGCCCCACGTCCTGCCATCCTCGCCCCGCCCGCTCATCCGCATCGCCGAGCGTCGCGACCGCCCGACGCCGCGCACGGACGCCATGGCGGGCAACGGCATGGCCATCACCGTCGGGCGGATCGAGCGGTGCGAGGTCATGGGGGTCAAGCTCTTCGCGCTCGCGCACAACGCGATCCGCGGGGCGGCCGGCGGCGCGATCGCGAACGCGGAGCTCCTGCATCATCTGGGGTTGATCGAGGCGGGCTGATCGAGGGGGGCCGCGGAATCGTGACCCCGCCCCCCACGTGCCTACCTTCCGCGCATGCCCAGCTCCCCTCCCCGCTGGAACTGGTCCCCCGACGAGGTGCTCGCGGGCAGCATCACCGCGCTGCTGGTGCTCCTGTTGGCCGTCGTGACCGTGTTCGGCCGCGCCCTGGTCCCCGACGCGCCGCTCGGCACCACGACCGCCATCCTGACCGTCCTCCTGCTCGCCGGAGCCCTGGGCCTCCTCACGCTCATGGTGGCCGGGCGGATGGTGGGGCCGCGGTAGGACGCGGGCGCGCGACCGGGGGACGATCACCCCATTGACGCGCCAAGGCCCCCGGGCCGCCGCGCCTCCCGATTCTCCGCGCCGCACCCCCCGTCCGACGGAGCCGACACCGTAGCCGCGGCCACCCGGCGTGCTATAGCCCCGGGCCCCGCTCGATCCCCCGATCTCCCCCGACAGCCCCCACAGCGATCCCCCACAGCGATCCCCCAGAGCGATCCCCAGAGCGCGCGAATGGACACCACCTCCACCCCGACGCCGCTGCGCGAAGCCGCGCGCCGCCGGTACCTGAACTACGCGGTCTCGGTCATCACCTCGCGCGCGTTGCCCGACGTGCGCGATGGGTTGAAGCCCGTTCAACGTCGCATCCTCTATGCGATGTTCCACAACCTCCACCTCACGCCGGAAGCCCGGTACAAGAAGTGCGCGGCCATCGTCGGAGAGGTGCTCGGCAAGTACCATCCGCACGGCGACAGCTCGGTGTACGAGGCGCTGGTGCGCATGGCGCAGGACTTCTCGCTCCTGCACCCGCTGGTGGACGGGCAGGGAAACTTCGGCAGCATCGACGGGGACAACGCGGCGGCCTACCGCTACACCGAGGCTCGGCTCACGCCCATCGCGATGGAGCTCCTCACCGAGATCAAGCAGAAGACCGTCGGCTTCCGCCCCAACTTCGACGGCCAGCACTTCGAGCCCATCGTCATGCCGGCGCAATTCCCGCACCTGCTGGTGAACGGCACGGAGGGCATCGCCGTCGGCATGGCCACGCGCATCCCGCCGCACAACCTGCGCGAAATCATCGACGCGTGCCTCGTGCTCATCGCCAAGCCCGACGCGACCGTCCTGGAGCTCTGCAAGAAGGTCCGCGCGCCCGACTTTCCCACCGGCGGCGAGATCGTGTCCGGCGCCGACGAGATCCGGCAGGTCTACGAGGACGGGCAGGGGCCGATCCGCGTGCGCGGCACGTGGGAAACGGAGCAGAAGGGCCGCAAGCACTTCGCCATCATCACGAGCGTGCCGTACGCCGTCGTCAAGGCCCAGCTGGTCGAGAAGATCGGCGAGATCATCCGCGAGAAGAAGTGTCCGCAGCTGGTGGACGTGCGGGACGAGTCGACGACCGACGTGCGCGTCGTCCTCGAGCTGCGCGCCCCGGAGGACGCCCCGGCCGCCATGGCGTTCCTCTACAAACACACCGCGTTCCAGACGCAGTTCAACGTCAACCTGACGTGCCTCGTCCCGACGGACAACCCCGAGGTCGGCGCGCCCCGCCGCCTGAACCTCAAGGAGATCCTCGAGGAGTGGCTCAAGTTCCGCCACATCACGGTGCGGAAGCGGCTCGACTTCGAGCTGTCCCAGCTCCGCGAGCGCATCCACGTGCTCGAGGGCTTCGCCAAGGTCTTCGACATCCTGGACGAGTGCATCCGCATCATCCGGGCGAGCGAGGGCAAGCGGGACGCGGCGGAGAAGCTGATGGATCGCTTCGGGCTGGATGACCTCCAGGCGGACGCGATCCTCGAGCTCAAGCTGTACCGGCTCGCGCGCCTCGAGATCAACCTCATCCGGGAGGAGCTCGCCGAGAAGGGCGCCGCCGCCGAGCGGATCGAGTCCGTGCTCGCCAGCAGCGAGGCGCTCTGGAGCGTCGTGGAGCGGGAGCTCCAGGACATCCGCAAGCAGCACGGCCAGGCGCGCCGCACCGCCCTCGCGTCGGACGCCCCGGCGATCACGTACGACGAGCAGAGCTACATCGTCGCGGAGGACACCATCGTGGTCGTGACGCGCGGCGGTTGGATCAAGCGCCAGGGCACGGTCACGGGCATCGAGAAGGTGCGCGTCCGCGAGGGGGACAGCATCGGGTGGATCTTCCGGGCCACCACGGTCTCGACCGTCACCCTGCTCTCGAACCAGGGCACCGCCTACGTCCTCCGGGTCGACGCGATCACCCCCACCACGGGCCACGGCGAGCCGGTCCAGCGGCACTTCACGTTTGCGGACAACGAGCAGATCATCGGCGTGATCAGCAACGATCCGCGCAACCTCCCCGCTGTCCCCCCTGACCTGGTGGCCAACGCCACGGACGAGGCCCCCGCGCCCCCCCACATCGTCGCGATGAGCCGCCAGGGTCGCATCGTGCGTACGCCGCTCGCGTTGCACGCCGAGCAGTCGAACAAGAACGGCCGCCGCTACATGCGCCTCGAAGAAGAGGGCGGGGACGAGGTCGTGGCCGCCTACGCCTCCGGCGGCAACGAGGACGTCTGCGTCGCGTCGTTCGAGGGCAGCCTGCTCTGCTTCCCCGTCTGGGACGTGACCGTGATCCGCGCCGCGGGCAAGGGCGTCATCGGCATCAAGCTGAAGGAGACCGATCGCGTGTTCGCCTGGGAGCTCACGCTCGATGTCAACGCCGGCCCCAACCTCGTGACCGCGCTCGGCCGCGACGAGGTGGTGCGTCCGAGCAAGTTCAACGGCCCGCGCGCCGGCAAGGGGCACGCGGTGTTCCGCCGCGGGCACTTCGCCCTGTGGAAGCGGATCCCCGAGGTTCGGCTCGGGACCCCACGCGTCACCGAGGGAGAGGCGTAGATGTCGACCCCCACCACTCCCCCGTCTTCATCCGGCGGTTCACCCGGCGCGACCTACGACGACAAGTCGATCAAGCTGCTCCAGGGCATCGACCACGTCCGCAAGCGGCCGGCGATGTACATCGGCGGCACCGACTCCGGCGGCTACCACCACCTCCTCTGGGAGATCGTGGACAACGCCGTCGACGAGGCCATGAACGGCCACGCGACCACCATCCAGGTGACCCTGCATTCGGACGGTCGATCCGCCACCGTGTCCGACAACGGTCGCGGCATCCCCGTCGGCACGCATGCCACCGGGCGCTCCACGCTCGAGGTCGTGCTGACCGAGCTCGGCGCGGGCGGAAAGTTCGACAACGCCAGCTACAAGGCCGCGGGCGGCCTGCATGGCGTCGGCAGCTCGGTCGTCAACGCGCTCACCGAGGAGCTCATCGCGACCATCAAGCGCGACGGCGGCGAGTGGCGGCAGGCGTACCGCCGCGGAAAGCCCCGCGCGCCCGTGCAACGCCTGGGGGATGCCCGCGGCAGCGGCACCACGATCAAGTTCCGCCCGGACCCCGAGATCTTCGGGGAGCTCGCCTTCGATCCCGAGGTCGTGCGCGAACGCCTCGAGATGTCCTCCTACATCCACCGCGGGCTGCGCATCCTCTTCAAGGACGAGGGCCGCGGCACGTCCGAGGACTTCAAGGCCGAGGCCGGCATCCGGGACTACGTCGCGGCGCTCTGCAAGAAGAACGCGCGCGCCCCGATGATGCAGGCGTTCTGGTTCGAGAAGGACGCGCAGATCGACGGAGGCAGCGGTCCCTCCAGGGGCGGAGCGACCGTCAAGTTCGAGGTCGCGCTCGCCTGGACCGACGCGAACCGCGAGCTCTTCGCGAGCTTCGCGAACGGCATTCCCACCGGCTCCGGCGGCACCCACGAGGCCGCCACGCGGGACGGCATCACCAAGGCGCTCCGCACCTACATCGACACCCACGAGCTCTGCCCGCGCGGCGTCGTCCTCACCGCGGACGACATCCGCGAGGGCCTCGTGGCGGTCACGTCGATCTTCATCGCCGAGCCCCAGTTCCAGGGGCAGACGAAGGACAAGCTCAACAACCCCGAGATCAAGGCCCCGATCGAGGGGGCGATCCGCACCGCGCTCGAGCAGTACCTCAACACCAACCGCACGATCGCCGACATCGTCGTGACACGGGTGATCCAGGCCGCCCGCGCACGCCTCGCCGCGCGGGGCGCGGAAGACCAGGTGCGTCGCAAGTCGGCGGTGAACAACCGGCTCAACCTCCCGGGCAAGCTCTCGGACTGCTCCAGCTCCGACCCCACGAAGGGCGAGCTGTTCATCGTCGAGGGTGACTCCGCCGGTGGCTCCGCGAAGCAGGGCCGCGACCGCGAGAACCAGGCCATCCTCCCCCTCCGCGGCAAGGTGCTCAACGCCGAGCAGGCCACGCTCACCAAGGTGCTCGAGAACCAGGAGCTCTCCAACATCGTGAGCGCGCTGGGCACGGGCATCGGCAAGGACTTCGACGCCTCGCGGCTGCGGTACCACAAGATCATCCTCCTGATGGACGCGGATAGTGACGGTCACCACATCACCACGTTGATGCTGACTTTTTTCTATCGCTACATGCCGAAGCTCATCGACGGCGGCTGGCTCTACATCGCCCAGCCCCCCCTCTTCCGCATCGACGTGGGCCAGCAGACCTGGTGGGCCCGCGACGAAGCCGATCGCGCCCGGATCATCAAGCGCCTCCCTCCGCGCGCGAACCCCGAGATCACCCGGTTCAAGGGCCTCGGCGAGATGTCCGCCAAGATGCTGTACGAGACCACCCTCGATCCCAAGAAGCGCCGTCTCCTCCAGGTCACCATCCCGGACGGCGAGCGCGTGAGCACCGAGCAGACCATCAGCGATCTGATGGGTCGCGACGCGGCTCCCCGGTTCCGCGAGATCATGGAAAACGCGAACGAAGTCGAGGACGTGGATGTTTAGCGGCGGCTTTTTCTCGACCTCAGGCCCGAGCAAGGCCCCGCCATGATAGCGACAGGGATCATCGGACAGGCTAGCGGTCCCCCGCTGTCGCCGGTTCGCCCGAGGTAGCCATGAGCAAGAGCCGCGCCCCGCAAAAGCCTGCCCGCATCGGCCCCGACTACTCTGACCCGAAGGCGCGGGCCACCGAACGCGAGGCGCGCGGCAACCAGCACGTCAACCTGGTGCTGTCCTCGCGGAAGCGCGGCATCAAGGACGAGGATCAGGCGGAGGTGAGCAACCTCGAGACCCTCGCCCTCGGAGCGACACAGGTGCTCGACAACGCCGCCGACTCTGCTTGGGACGCGGTCCCGGCGCTCGACCGCCGCGACATGGAGAAGTTCGCCAAGCGCATGGGCCTCGCCGTCGAGACCGCGGACATGTTCGACTCGGATCTGGCGCAGATCTCGGCCGGTATCGCCGCGATGAACGCAAAGCCGGACTCGAACGCCGCGGCGTGGTCGCTCAAGGGCATGCTCGACATGTCCTACAGCGCCCGGGACTATGCGCGAGCCGAGGTGCGCCAGGCGATGGAGACCCGCACCCTCCACGGTGAAGAAGCCGAGGGGGGGGCCCCCGCCCTCCAGGCGCTCACCGAGGGGAACGGCTTCGGCGGAGAGATGCGGTCCCTCATGGAGCCCGTGAGCGCCCTGGTCGTCTCCGGCGAGTCGATCTACCAACAGACGGTGGCGAAGCAGGACGCCACGGGCGATCAGGCGGTCGACCTCGCGATCGGCCTCTCCGAGGGCTTCGACGGCCTCGACGTCACCAGCGCGGACGCCGGGTGGCTCTGGCTGTCGTTCGTAGAGGGCGGGCCGTCGCGAGACACCTACAACCAGCTCAACTTCATCCTCGGGCGGGACGAGCCGGCGGAAGCCGCGCCTCCGAACCTCGTCTACGAGTGGGAGGCCCGGGAGGCGCTGGCGCTGCTGGCCGAGGACGCCCAGTATTCCGACGGCTTCGGCGGGTTCACGGACGGCGAGAACTCCTTCGTCAACCTGGAAGACGCCAAGACCTCGAAGCGCGCGAGAGACGCGCGAGCAGCCGCCATTGCGATGCTCACCCCCGACGATCCGAGCCAGATGTTCGGTTGGCCCTTCAACCAAACCGGGGGCGCGGGTGCCTCCTCCGACGTCGCAACGCCCGCAGCCTCGTCCTCGGCGTACGAGCAGGGTTCGGACGCGAGCGGGGGCCGCGCGGGCGAGCTCGGCGGGCACGTCAAGCCGGTGGATGCGACCAAGGCGTCCAAGGCACAATCCATCTCCAACGACCACGTCGTGGACGACATGGTGGTCAGGGGGGATGCCGTTCACGATCGCCAGCGCAAGGGCAGCGGCTCGCTCGAGATCGAGCAGGGCAAGGTGACCGGCACCGGCGGAATGAGCTCCCAGACGAATGACGGCCAGGGAAACCTCACCAACTCCTCCGGCAGCGCCAACCTGTCGCTGGAAGAAGGGGGAAAGATCGGCTTCGGGGGAGCGGGGTCGCACTCGAAGGGCACCGAGGAGAACAGCAAGGGCCACAGCGCCAACGCCGGCGCCGTGATCGGGCCGGACGGCGTGGTCATCAACGCCGGCGTCGCGCGGGAAGGCACCCGGGATGGCGAGGCCTACAAGCAGAGCCTCGGCGCGAGCGTCGACACCGAGAAGCGGCAGGCCACCGTCGACTACAGCAACACGACCGGGGAGAAACTCAAGGAGAAGGGAGGGAGCGGGTCGGCCACCATGGGGATGGATGACGACTTCAACCTCAACTTCTTCGAGCTGGGCGGCAAGTACAAGACGGGAAAGGGCGGGAGCGTCGGCGGCAAGGTCTCGTTCGGGGTCGAGGTCGGCAAGCCCCTGAAAGACGGCACCGGCTGGTCCATCGAGTGGGCGGAGACCCAGGGGATCTCCGCGAGCGCCGGCAAGGACGGCGGCGGCCCCAAGAACAAGGCCGGCGGCAGCGTGAGCTACACGGGCGCCAGCAAGACGGGGGGCAAGCGCGTCTTCAAGACGAAGGAAGAGGCGGAGGCCTACGCCAAGAAGCTCAAGTCGGGAGAGGTCCCCACGAGCCAGTCGGCCGAAAAGGCGGATGACGCGCTCAAGCTCAAGGAGGGCGAAACCGCCAAGCAGAGCGACATGAACGGGCTCGCGATCGAGGGCCACGGTAACTACGGAATGGTCAGCGCCGGCGCGTCGGTCAGCAAGGCGGCCGTCGATGAGTCCACCGTGTCGCGCGGCCCCGGCAAGACCGTGTTCGTCGAACGCGCCCACACCTCGATGTCCGGCGGGTCGGTGTCCGCCGGGCTCGGCGGCGTCGGCGCGTCCAAGGGCGGCGGATCCGGCAGCATGGATGCCCGGAAGATCGCGTTCGACCTGTCGACCCCCGCGGGCCGCATGGCGTACGAGCGCTACGTGAAGGACGGCACGCTGCTCCCGATGCCGAACGCCTGGCGCGAGGTTGCCCGAGAGAAGGCGACGATGGACTCGGATAGCTGGGGCGTGTCGATGCCCGGCGTCGCGTTCAACAAGTCGAGCGAGGTGGTTGACGGCCAACGCACGGGGGACGAGGGAAAGGTCGAGTACTCCGTCGGCACGCAGAAGACCGGCCTCAAGATCACTGGCTGGGGCCACGCCAACGCGTCCCACGGCATGGAGATCGTCGAGGCGAACGACAAGGAGCGCTTCTACACGGCGCGCTCGGCCATCGACAACTCCGAGCGCGATGACGACGCCCGGGCGCTCGGCAAGGCCACCGGCGGCTACACGGGCCACCAGTCCTCCGGCTACTTCAACGGCGAGGACTCGCGCGGCAAGTGGAACGCCACGAGCGTGTTCACCGAAGAGCAGGTCATGGGCGGGGTGGGCCGCGAGGCGAAGCAGGGCCGCATGGGGGATGCCGGCGATCACGAGGACCGCTCGAAGCTCCCGGCCAAGTACCAAGGCTCGTTGGACGGCCAGGACGCCATGGCGGCCGCGATGAACGGCGCAGAGCCCGACATGGACCTGTTCCGTCGCGGGATGGCGCGTTGGGTGGCGGATGACGGCCTGGAGGCCATCACGAAGACCCGCAACCTCGCCGGCTTCAAGGATTACAAGAGCACCGGGGGCCACGGCCGGGACGACGGCCAGACGTATTACCTCGACCTCGAGGGGGACGCCTGGTGGACCGGCTTCACCGGGTGGAAGCTCGGCGAGAAGCAGGCCGCGGACCTCGAGCAGCGCGCGGGCGACAGCTCGTCCGACAAGCAGACCGTGCTCACCGAGGTGGGGACGCTCTCGCAGTACTACAAGGAGAAGATGGCCGCGGTGGCCGCCTACGACGAGGTGCCCATCCACCTCATCCGCCAGGAGCAGAAGCGCTGCCGGGAGCTTCGTGATCGGCTCGAGAAGATCGCGGCGACCGCGCGCGCGACCTCCGTAGCCGTCGAGGACGAGGAGGCGCAGCAGAGCGTGCTCATGCCGGCGATCACGCAAGGGGACGCCCGGTTCGACCGCATCCAGAAGCTGCAGGCCCAGCTCGCGGCGGCCCGCAACGTCGCCCGCGGCGCGTACCACGAGGCCAACCACTGGCACGGCATCCACCACCTCGCCAGCTGGCCCGGCGGAGGCACGCCGCGCAAGAGCAAGGGCATGAAGCACGAGGCGAAGGCCTACGAGGAGACCGACAGCGAGTTCGCGAAGGGCAAGACCCTCATGATGTCCGCCAAGGTCTGCGAGGAGCTGTTCGAGGGCGCCGCGCAGAATTCCGACGCCACGGGCGCCGCGCTTCAGTACATCGCCCGCGCGAAGAGCCTCTACCAGCGCGCCACGCCCATCCTGCAGGGCGCCTACTCCAGCTACCGCAGCATCGGCTACCGCAACACCGGGGACATCGCGCTCTGGTGGGACGACATGGAGAAGCACTACGACGCGCCGCTCGATTACTGACGGTCGGCGGCCGAGATGTGTGTCGAGGCCTCCCCTGCCGGGGTCTCGCTGAAGCGCTCCTTCGGCCGGACGGCTATACTCGCGCTCCATGCTCCTCCTCCTCACGTCGCTCGGCTGCAGTCAGGCCTTCGAGAACCCGGCGAGCGAGGGTCCGAAGTCGACGGACACGGCGAAGCCGGACACGGATGCGGACACGGACGCCGATTCGGACACCGATACCGACTCGGATGCCGACACGGACACCGATACCGACACCGACACCGACAGCGGCGAGGAGACCGATCGCCCCGATACCGGCCCGTTCGACGCCGATCGGGACGGCGCCTGGGACGCCGACGACTGCGATGACGCCGACCGGCGCGTGTTCCCCGGCGCGGTCGAGGTCTGGTACGACGGGGTCGACCAGGACTGTGACGGCAACGACAGCGACCAGGATGCCGACGGGTACGACGCGGCCACGGTGGGCGGGGGAGACTGTCTGGACACGGACGCCACCGTCAACCCCGGCGCGACCGAGGCCTGGTACGACGGGGTCGACCAGGACTGTGACGGCAACGACACGGACGCCGACGGGGACTCCCACGCCGCCGAGATCATGGGCGGAGATGACTGCGACGACGCCGACATCTACACCTACCCCGGGGCCCCGGAGATCTGGTACGACGGGATCGATCAGGGGTGTGACGGGGGCGGCGACTTCGACCAGGACGGCGACGGCGAGCTGGCGGCCGCGGGCGGCGGCCTCGATTGTGACGACACCAACGCCGCGGTGAACACGAGCGGCGCGGAGACCCTGGGTGACACCGTCGATGGCGACTGTGACGGAGAGGTCGACCGCCCCCGCTTTCAAGCGATCGACTCGTTCGGCAGCACCGGCACACAGGGGCCGCGCATCGCCGAGATGACAGGCTACGTCCTGATCACCTGGCTCGCGGACGGCATGCGGTACAGCGGCACTCCGCTCACGACGGCCGCGGGGATGCAGTACTTCGCCACGTCCGACCTGCGCGCCGGCGCCGCGCTCGACTACTGGTGGGAGTGGGGCAGCGGCTTCGTCTACGACGACGGCGTGGACTTCTGGGCGGACGACGCCCACTGGGTCTGGGCCTACGGCATGCGCTACTCGGGCGTGCGCTACCTCGTGGGGGACAGCTACACGCTCGCCACGGACACGTTCGGCAACACGACGATGTCGCGCAGCACGTCGCAGACCTACGACGACGTCGAGCTCATCGCCGATACGGACGGCACGCTGCACGTCGTCGGGTGTGACAGCGGGGGCGGCTACCTCGGCTGGGTCCACGGCGAGCCGGCGGAGCTGGCGACCCACCGCGGCGTCGCCTTCGAGAGGGCGGGCGTGCTCTCCGACACGTGCGGCGCGCTGCCCTCGTCCAACTGGCTGCTCGCGAGCCTGCGCAGCGCCGGCTCGATGCTCACCTACAGATTCAGTGACACGGACGGCCTGACCTACACGGGCCCTCTCGTCGGCTGGAACAGCTACGACGTCGAGACCCTCCTGCAGGACGACGAGATCGTGATCGCCGCGGCCGAGGGCCCCTACGGCGTCTACGTCTACAAGTTTCCGGACGCGCTGTTCCTCTCCGCCGTGGACGCCACCCAGGTCGATGTCGCGATGGACGCCGCGGGCCGCCTCTACCTCGCCTACATCGACGGCGCGCGGGTCATGCTCCACTGGGGCGAGCCGGCCACGGGCTTCTCGAGCGTCGAGCTCGACACGACGCTCGACACAGCGGACGATCTGGATGTGCACGTCTCGGTCGACAACGAGGTGGTCGTGGCGGTGCGCGGTGGGGACGACATCGTCTACGCGGTCGTGACCGCGTATTGATGGACGGGCCCTGTCCCTACAGCAGCTCCGCCGGCGGCGGCGTGCTCTCCGACGGCCGCCACGCGGGCGTCGGAGGGAGGATGGAGAGCCGGAAGTCCTCCGAGAGCAGCACCATGTGGCCCTCGGGGACCAGCTCCCAGCGGTCCTCGTTGCCGATGCGCTCGCTCGCGACGATCAGGTGGTTCACGCGATCGTCCTCCCTGGTTGGGCGCATGCAGAGCTTCTCGGCGGGACAGGTCTCGAAGTCGCGACAATGGTGCTTCTGGGTGGCCATGTAGAGCTCGCGCCCCGATCGGTTCGCCGCGAACACGGTGCCGTTGGTCAGGATGAAGTTCGCGATCGGCGGCGGCACGCCCACCTCGAGGGTGAGGCGGTACAGGCCGTCCATCGCCGCCTGAAGCGCCTCACCGAGCCGGCGCCCGCAGGTCACGCCCGATCCGCAGGTGGCCAGGCCCGCCTCCTGCAGGTTGGCGAGCAGGTAGAAGAAGAGGGTCTCCGTGTCGGTGCTGCCGAGCACACGCTCGCGCAGGGCCGTCGGGATCCGCGCCAGGAGCGGCTCGCGGAGCCGATCGAAGCCGTGGAGCGTCCCGTTGTGCGCGAACAACCAGCGCCCGTGCCGGAACGGGTGGATGTTGTAGGGCCCGACACCGCCGACCGTGGCGCGGCGGACGTGGACAACGAAGGTCTGCGAGGCGAGCCTCGACGACGCCCGTCGGAAGCTGTCGTTGCCCGAGGCGCCCACTTGTGACTTCAGGACGTAAGCGTCTCCCCCGTGAAAATACCCGATCCCCCATCCATCCTGATGATGACGGGCCTGCTCCTCGAGGGCATTTTCAGCCTCGACGAGCGATCGGTGGGCGCGAGAGACGACGGCACTGCGGAAGCCGAACAAGCGGCACATGGGCCTCTGACCTTCGGGAGCGCAGGCAATATAGGCGGTCATCCCCCGCCCCGGCACCTTTAGATCGCCCGACCGGGGCGCGCCCTCCCCGTCTCGGCTACATGGGCCCCGTCGGAGCGTATGGTGTTCGATCTCGGGCTGGGCGAGATGCTGGTGATCGCGGTGCTCGTCATCGTGTTCGTTGGCCCCGATGGTCTGCCCGACATGATGCGCGTCCTCGGCCGCTTCTACGGGCAGATGCGGCGTGCGAGCGACGATCTGCGGCGCACCTTCAACGCTGAGGTCGCCCGGGTCGACGCGGATCGCCGCCGGGATGAGCTGCGGCAGCGGCGTCTCGAGCGCGAGCGTGCGCGGGCGGCACCGCCCGACTCCGCCGGGGAGCCGGGAGAGGGAGCGGACGCTCCATCCTCGACGCCCGCGGGCGATCCGGGCGGCCCCGGAGGCGAGGACGTCCCGCCGGAGCCCGAAGCCGATCCCCTCCTCTTCGCGCCCGATCCCCGCCTCCCGCCCGACGCCGCGCCTCGTGCCGTCCCGCGGCCCGGCCCCGGCGTGCCGCGCGTCCCCCGGCCCCTCCCCGCCGATCCCACGGAGCCCTGACCCGATGGGAACCCCCATGAAGACCGACCCGGTGGACGAGCACCGCATGCCGCTCATGGAGCACCTCCGGGAGCTCCGTGCGCGCCTCATCGTGTGCTTGTGGGCGCTCGCCATCACCGTGGTCGGGAGCTTCTTCTTCGCGAACGAGATCTTCACCATCCTCGCCGCACCGATGAACGAGGCCCTGCTCGAGACCGGCCGCGGCACCATGGCCGTGACCCAGGCGATGGAAGGCTTCATGGTGCAGATGAAGGTGGCCGGGCTGACTGCCCTCTTCCTCTCGTCGCCGATCCTGTTCTGGCAGGGCTGGAAGTTCGTGGGCCCGGGGCTGTACGACCAGGAGAAGCGGCTGGTCCTTCCGTTGGTGACGGCGTCGACCCTCCTCTTCGTCTCCGGCGCCGTGTTCTGCTACTTCGCCGTGTTCAAATACGGCTTCCCGATGTTCCTCGACATGAACATCGAGGGTGTGCAAGCCGTGCTCTCCATCGAGTCCTACCTCGGCATGGTCACGACGCTCCTCGTCGCCTTCGGGGCCTCGTTCCAGCTCCCGATCGTCGTGTACTTCCTGGCCCGGCTCGGCCTCATCGACCACATCGACATGATCAAGGGCTTCCGCTACAGCGTCGTCGGCATCTTCGTCGTCGCGGCCATCCTCACCCCGCCCGACGTCGTCTCGCAGATGCTGATGGCCGCCCCGTTGCTGGTCCTCTACGTCGTCGGGATCGGCGTGGCACGCCTCTCGTCGACGAAGAAGCGGGAGATCGCGACGGCCTGACCGCCGGCGCTCCACGTCCCGCGAGCAGGTCCCTCGGTCCTGACGCAGGGGGTGCCGTCACGCGGCTGGTAACGAGCCGGTCGAACGGCTACATGCCGAGGGATGGCCTCTCTCGTCGATCAGTTCTGCCCGAACGTCCACGACGCACCGATCACCGCCGCCGCTTACGACCCCTGGAGCGGCGTCCTGGCCACGGCAGACGCCTCGGGCCTCGTCGCCGTCACCCGCGAGGGGGAGGCCACCCCCGGGCTCCTCTTCCGCCCCGGCGTCGGCATCACCGGCGCGCTCGGGATCATCCGCGGCGGCACGATGATCGCCGTGGGAGACGATGACGGGACGATCGGCGTCTACAGCACGCAGAACGCCGACTGTTACTTTCAGGAGGCGCGGGACGGCGCTCGAGGTCGCGTGCGAGCGATGCGCGGGGTGTCCGTGAGCCCCGAGGGCGCCCGCGTCGCGACGATCGCGGTGGACGGTCTGCTCCGCATCTGGGACATCACCAAGGGCGAGCGCGAGGTTGCCTGGCAGGGCTTCGGCGGGCTGACGGTCGAGTTCGACCAGTCCGGCCAGCGCGTCCTGTGCCTCGACACCAACGGCCAGCCCCGCCTCGTCGATCTGATGAGCCACCAGGGCCTGCCGATGGACAAGCTGCAGACCCCCGCCGAGCGCGCCACCTTCTCGCTCGACGGGACGCTCGTCGTCACCGCCGGTCAGTCCGGCATCGCGCTGCTCCGCGTGGTCGACGGCGTGATGGTGGCCAGCTTCGCCACGCGCGGCGGCTCCGGCATCCTCAACCTGGTCCAGTGCCCCGACGGCACCCAGATCGGCGCGGTCAGCCAGCGCTCCATCCACGTGTTCTCCATGCCGGACCTCAAGCCGACGGACAGCAGCCGCCATGGCGCGCCCGACCCGTCGAACGCCGCGGTGTGGGGCCCGGCCGGCATCCGCGTCGGCGGGAGCGACGGCCTGATGCACGGCGGCGGCTCCGGCAGCGCCGGACCGGTCACGGTCGTGGGCGGCTTCGGGGAGAATCGGATCGCGTGCCACAGCGACAGCGTCGCGGTGTGGACCGGCAACCTCCGCAGCCACTCGTTCACGGTGGGCTCCCCCCTGCGCGAGGTGCACCTCGATCGGGACGGGCGGCTGGTCGTGGGCGTGCCCGAGCGCGGCGCGCTCGTCGTGCACGACGCCGCGGACGGCAAGAAGATCTTCGACGGCGGCCCGGAGACCAGCGGCACCCCCTCCGTCGGCGTGGGCGGCAACGTCGTGGCGGCGCAGCTCGCGAGCGGCGGGATCCGCTGGTGGGATCTCGCGCGCAACCGCGCGTACGAGCTCAAGTGGCCCATCGGCATGGCGCTCTCGCACGGCGGCACCTGGCTCGGCGTCATCACGCCGCGCGGCGCCATCAAGGTGCTCGATCCGGCCTCGGGGAAGGAGGCCATCCCGGATCCCCTCCCCTCGGCGGACGTGCCGGCCCGGCTCCTCTCCTTCGTCAACCGCCGCCCCGATCTGCTCGTGGTCGACGCCGAGAACATCCTCGCCCACTACGACCTCGCCGTCTCCGTCCGGGAGAACAGGCCCTGCGAAGCCCGCGACGTCCTGCAGTTCGAAGCCGCGCCCGACCGCGTGTGGGGCATCACCGGGGGCCAGTACGCGGCGCTCCGCCTGCCCGAGTCGGGCGGCTGCACGATCCTTTTCGTCGACGTGCACGCCCAGACCGTCGTGAGCGAGGTCACCGGCCTACACCCCGGCGCCTGGGTCGACGCGGAGCAGGGGTTCATCCTCGAGCCGGCGCGCAGCGGTGCCCTCCTCGAGCGTGACATGAAGGGCAACGAGCGCCGTTGCCTCCGCGCCCTTCCGGACGGGCAGTGGGTCTGCTTCAACGCCCGCGGCTGGATCGACGCGTCGGAGGGTGCGGCGGGGGCGCTGGCGTAGCGGGCATCGCCGCGCTGCGGTTGACCCACAAACGGGTCCGTGCGACGGTGCGTGCCATGCGATCGCTCCTCCTGCCGCTCTTCCTGACCCTCGCTGGCTGTGTGCCCGCGGCGGACGCGCCGGCGGACGCCGATTCCGATGCGGACACGGACGCTGATTCGGACACGGACACCGACACGGACACGGATTCCGATACGGACACGGATTCCGATACGGACACCGATTCCGACACGGACACGGATTCCGATACGGACACGGATTCCGATACGGACACGGATTCCGACACGGACACCGACACCGACACCGACACCGACACCGACACCGACACCGACACCGACACCGACACCGACACCGACACCGACACCGTTCCGGAGTGCACCGAACTCTGGTATCAGGACGCCGATCACGACGGGTACGGCAACCCAGCGGCCTCTGTGGTCGGGTGCGCGCCCCCCAGCGGCTACGTCGGCAACACGGCCGACTGTGACGACGCGGATCCTTCCGTATGGGAGGAGACCGAGTGGTTCGACGACATCGATGGGGACGGCCACGGAAGCTCCGCGTCGGCCGACTTCGTGTGCCACCCGGACCCGGGGCAGGTCGCGTCCGGGGGCGACTGCAACGATGTGAACATCTACATCTCCCCGTCGGCGTCGGAGTCCTGCAACGGCGTGGAAGACGATTGCGACGGACTCACCGATGACGCCGACCCCAGCCTCGACGTCTACACCGGCACCGAGTGGTCGCTGGACGCCGATGGGGACGGCTACTACGGCGCCACCAGCACCGTGTGGGCGTGTGATCGGCCTGCTCGCGCCGGGGATCTCGCGGAGGCCGACGACTGCGACGACGAGGCCGATGACGTGAACCCAGGCGAGCGCGAGCTCTGTGGGGACGGCATCGATCAGGACTGCGACGCGGATCACGGGGAGTGTGGGATCGACAGCGGCAGCTCCGCCGACTACGACGCCAAGTACAAGGGCGTCACGAGCCTCGACGCGCTCGGCGCCTCGGTCGGCATCGGAGACATCGACGGGGACGGGGTGAACGACCTGGCGGCGGCGGCGTACCTGGCCACGTCCGGCTCGTACTCCTCCGGCGGAATCTACGCCTTCGGCGACTGGACCGGCACCTCGGTGTCAGCGACCACCGCTACCCAGAGCTTCGTCATGGCGGCGACCTCCGCCTACGACTTTTCGTATTTCGGGGCCGCCATGGCCCTGGGAGACTTCAACCGTGACGGGCGCGCGGACCTCCTGGGCGGCGGCTACGATTACAACGGCGGCCGGGGGATCGCCGTCTGGCTCGCGCCGGGAAGCTCCTGGTCCACTGCCGTGTACAACTCACAAACCGGCGGGGCGGCCAACGACTACTGTGGGTGGGCGGTCGCCTCCGGGGATCTGACAGGAGATGGCAACACCGACGCGATCGTCACATGCCCCGGAGAGAGCGGCGGCTCGGTGTACATCCACCAGCGCACCACCTCCAGCTACGAGATCTCCCGCACCGACACCACCAACCCCCAGAACTACGGCACCTCCGCGGCCGTGACCGACGTCGACGGCGACGGCCAGGACGACCTGATCGTGAGCGCGAGCTGGGCCGATCAGCTCTTCTTGAGCAAGGGCCCGATCACGGCCTCTGCCAGCTACGCCACGATCTACGACGAGTCCCGCACGCTGTCGGGCACCGGAGACTTCGTGCAAGCGGTGGGGGACGTGACGAACGATGGCTACAACGACGTGATCCTGTCCGTGCCCGCCATCTACGGCTCCACCCATCTCATGCGCGGCGGCACCGGCACCATCCTCGCCAGCGCGAGCAGCGTCGGCGTCGATGCCACATCTGCCTGCGGGGGGGACTTCAACGACGATGGCGTGCTGGACCTCGCGCTGGGGAACACCCTCGCCAGCTCCTACTGGGGGCAGGTGGCCATCGACTACGGGCCCGTCGGCAGCGTCATGGACAGCGACGTCGTGATCACCGGCGTCTCCAGCGACTACCTGGGGAAGTCCCTCGCCAGCGGCGATCTGGATGGGGACGGCATCGATGACCTGGCGATCGGCGCCTACAACAACAGCGAAGCCGCGATCGGGGCCGGCGCGGTGTACGTGTTCCTCGGCGGCGGCATCTGAGCGGCTCGCGGTAGCGTCGGCCCTCCTGGGCGCTCGCTCGCCCCCCCCCCCGCCGTTCGCCTCGCCCCGCCACACCGCCGATGGGCGGCCCGCAGCGACTGTCCCGGGGCCCGCGGACACCGGTGACGGAGGGGGAGAACCGATCGCCCGCCGTGGGTGGGCCGGACGCTACTCCACCGGCTCCCGCGCGCGCTCGGCCGCCTCCGCCTCCTCGGCCTCCTCTCGCGCCGCCGCCTTCTTCTTCCCGATCCCGAACAGGCCGCCGAGCTTCTGGAACGCGTCCTGGAGCGTGTCGCCGGCCTCCTCGACCACGCCGCACCGGTTCTCCGGAACGTTGCCCGCGCTGAAGTACTCGGCGCGGATCTCGGTGCAGTCGTTGCACGGCGGGAGATCGGTCTGTTCGCACACGTCCGCGCGCTCGACCCCCGAGGGCACCGCCGCGACGGTGCCGCTCGTGCCGGTCGCGGCGACGAATCGCGCCCAGGTCGGCAGAGCGGCCTGGGAGCCGGTGAGGCCCAAGGTGCGCTCGCGATCGAATCCCACCCACACCGCCACCGCGTAGGGGCCCGTCACGCCTACGAACCACGCGTCCTTGTTGCCGTCCGTCGTGCCGCTCTTGCCGGCGGCGCCGGTCCCGACCCCGTACTTCTTCGCGGACTTGCCGGTGCCGGTCTTCATCACTTCGCGCATCACGCTCGTCGCGAGGAACGTGGCGCGTGCCGAGTACCGAACGGATGACTGCTCCGGCGGGGCGTCCACGCGGAGGTCTCCGCGCGGGTCCTTGGCCGCGCGCACGAGCCACGGCGGGTGGTAGGCACCATCGCTGGCGAACACCGCGTACGCGCCCGCGAGCTGGACGGGCGTGGCGCCGAAGCCGCCGAGCGCGGCCGAGGGGTAGTTGGTCGCCTCGTCGAGGCCGAGCGCCCGCCACCGCTTCTTCAGGTTCGCGAGCCCGGCGGCCTCGGCCAGCAGCACCGCGGGTATGTTGCGGGAGGTCGCGATGGCCCGACGGATGGAGATCGGCCCCACGAACACGTTGTCGTAGTTGGCGGGGGTCCAGGTCTTTCCGTCGTGCGTGCGCTCGATGGGGGCGTCGTCCAGGCGGGTCGCGGGAGAGAGCGTCGGGTCGGCCTCGAACGCGGCGAGCATCGTGAGCGGCTTGATCGTAGAGCCGATCTGGCGCTTCGCGCCGAAGCCGCGATCCCACAAGCTCTCGCTGTAGTTCCGGCCGCCTACGAGCGCGACGATGGCGCCGTCGCGGGCCCGGACCACGACGAGCGCGGCCTGGATCCCTTCGAGCTTCGGGTGGGCCGCCACGAGCTCGGCCATCCCATCGCGCAGGGCGGCCTCCGCCGCGCGCTGAAGCGGGGGGGAGATCGTGGTGCTGACCTCGAGCGCCTCGCGGGCGATCGAGCCGACGCCAACCGACGCCTCGACCTCCTCGACCGCGTGGTCCACCGCCCAGGGTGCCATCCGCCCGGCCTCCGCGACGTGCGTGACCAGCGGCTCCTTCTTGGCGGCGGCGGCGGCGCTGGCCTCGATCGCCCCGATCTCGACCATCCGGTCGAGCGCCAGGTCGCGACGCTCCGTCGCCTTCTCCGGGTATCGCGCGGGCGAGTAGGCGTTCGGCGCGGAGATGACCCCCGCGAGGGTGGCCGCTTCGCCGAGGGACACGCGCTCGATCGGCTTGCCGAACCAGGCGCGCGCGGCGGCATCGACCCCACAGATCGAGCTGCCACCTGCCTGCCCGAGGTAGATCTCGTTGAGGTAGAGGCGAAGGATCTCGTCCTTGCCGAGGCGGCGTTCGAGCGCCAGCGAAAGGAGCGCCTCCCGCAGCTTCCTCTCCCCCGTGCGCTCCTGGGTGAGGAACAGGTTCTTCACGACCTGCTGCGTCAGGGAGGATCCGCCCTGCTTCCATTCCTGGTGGGTCAGATCCACCCACAACGCGCGGGAGATGCCCACCGGATCGAGGCCCGGGTGCTCGTAGAACCGCGCGTCCTCCATCGCGAGGACCGCGCTCCGCACGTTCTTCGGGATGCGGTCGAGCGCAACCGGGTTGCGATTCTCGTTGTCGGGCCCGCGGATGGTCGCCATCGCGGCGGGCATGAACATCGCGCGTCCCTGAGGCGTGACGGAGCGGACCTTCCCGTCCGCGAAGGTGACGAGCACCTCGCCGCTCTTCACCGTCCAGCCCGGCCCGTCCGCCGCCTTGCCGCTCACGACGACGGCGTCCGCTCCGGCCTGGAAGTCCCCCGGCTGCGCGGCCTTGGCGACACGCGCGTAGCCCGCCGCGGAGAGGTCCGCCGCGAGCGCCTCTGGCGTGTACGCGAGGCCCGGCCACACCTCGATGGGCCCGGACCAGACATGGCCCGGCACGGTCCACACCGGCCCCGCGAGCCCGGCGTCGACCGCGCCCAGCGCCCACCGGTACATCGTGGCCGACACGATCGCGCCCGCGAGCACGGCGCCCACGCCGAGGCTGATCACGACCGCGCGGGTCCAGCTCTTGAGGGCCACCAGGAAGGGCCGCCGGGGCCCGGCCTTGGCCTTCGACGGCGAGCGCCCCTTCGACGGCGCCCGACCCGGCCCTTTCGCCCTGCCGGAGATCAGGTTCTTCTTCGCCTGCTTCAAGGCGGAGATCCCGGGATCTTCCTTCTTTCCGCCAGGGGTTCGCGGGGGTTTGGCCATTGACGCGTCGAGTGTAACGCGAACCCCGCGTCGGAGCGGTGGCCGACAAGGCGGCGTAAGAGCCCGGTCCTCCCACCGCGTGCCCGCATCCGGCAACCGACTCGCCGTACCGTTACGTACGCGCCATGCTCATCGGCCTGCTCAGCCTGCTCTCGTCTCCGATCGCGCTCGCCGCCGACTCGTGGACCGCCACCTGCCCCACCAAGGACGATCCGTCGGTGTGGTTCGTGTTCGCGGCCGCGCCGGACGCTCCTCCCCTCCCCGACTTCGATTGCGCGGGCCTGTTCTTCGACAGCACCGTCGCCTGCACGCAGACCGTGGGGCTCGGCAAGATCCGTCCCGGCGGCGCCTCCCCCGGCGGCATCCCGCTCCTCGAGCTCCGGTACCTGCCCTTCGGCGACATCACCGGCATCATGGGGTTCTTTTCCCGGCTCGACGGCGGCGTGCTCTACAAGGTCCCGACCGTCGCGGCGCCGACGTCCTACGCCGCGACGCCGCCGCCCTCGACCGCGTCCGAGCTCCTCCTGCAGTACCTCGAGCAGCGGAACAAGGCCTCGGCGGCCACCAGCAACGTGGCCCTGCACGTGTGGACGTGCCCCGACGCGAAGTTCGTGCCGCCTACCTCGGCGATCGAGCCCTACGGCATGAAGCTCGTCCAGCACGCCGGGCGGGTCTCGATGTACTGATCGCGATCGTCGAGCCTCCCGGGGAGGCTCGGCGCCCGGATCAGCCGTCCCGAACCACCCGCCGCGCCGCCGCCACGACGGCGCCGACGTTCACGCCGAGCTTCTCGCAGACGGTCTTTCCGGGCGCGCTCGCCCCGAACCGGTCGATGCCGACGCTGGCGCCGTCGAGGCCGACGTAGCGCTCCCACCCGCGGGTCGTCCCGGCCTCGACGCTGACGCGCGGCACGCCGCGGGGCAACACGCCGATCTTGTAGGCGGCGTCCTGCTCGTCGTACAGCTCCTGGCACGCCATGTTCACGACGCGCGCCGCGATCCCCTCCGCCGCGAGCAGCTCCGCGGCCTCGAGCGCGAGGTGCACCTCGGACCCCGTGCCGATGATCACCACGGCGGGATCCGCCACGTCGCGGAGCACGTACGCGCCCTTCGTGATGGAGCGGGCGGGCGGGTAGACCGCGCGGTCGAGCGTCGGGAGGTTCTGGCGGGTCAGCGCCAGGGCGGTGGGGCCCGTCGTGTGCACGAGCGCGAGGCGCCACGCTTCGCTGGCCTCGTTCGCGTCCGCCGGGCGGATGACGCGGCAGTTCGGGATCAGGCGGATGGCCTGGAGGGTCTCGATCGGCTGGTGCGTCGGTCCGTCCTCGCCGACCCACACCGAGTCGTGCGTGTACACGTACACCACCGGCTGGTGCATGAGCGCGGACAGGCGCACGGCCGGCCGCATGTAGTCGTGGAAGATCAGGAACGTCGCGCCGTAGGGGCGCACGCCGCCGTGCAGGGAGAGGCCGTTGCAGATCGCGGCCATCGCGTGCTCGCGGATGCCGAAGGCGACGTTTCGGCCATCCCGGCTGGCCGGCTGGAAGACGCTCGCGCCCTTGATGTGCGTGAAGTTGGACTCGGCCAGGTCGGCGCTGCCGCCGATCAGGTTCGGGATCGCGGCGGCGGCGGCGAGGAGCGCGGTCTCGCCCGACTTGCGGGTGGCGAGCGAGGTGCCCGCGGCGTGAACGGGCCACGCGACGGCGTCGACATCGAGCTCGCCGGAGAAGAAGCTGCGCAGCTCCGCGCCCTTGGGCGAGTCCGCCACGCGGGCCTCCCAGGCCTCGCGGAGGGTCTTGCGGTCGGCGTCGTTCGCGCGGACCCCCGCCACGACATCGGCGGGAACGGCAAAGTGCACGTCCGGGTCGAGGCCGAGGCGCTGCTTGGTGAGGCGCACCTCGTCGACGCCGAGCGGGGCGCCGTGCGCCGCGGACTTGCCGGCCTTGTTGGGAGAGCCGAACCCGATCGTCGTGCGGCACGCGATGAGCGAGGGGCGGTCGGTCACGTCGCGGGCGGCGGCGAGGGCGGCGGAGATCGCCTCCCCGTCGTGCCCGTCAATCCGCTGGACGTGCCAGCCCTGGGCCTCGAAGCGCGCGCCCACGTCCTCCGTGAACGTCAGGTCGGTGGATCCGTCGATCGTGATCTTGTTGTCGTCCCACAAGCAGATCAGACGCCCGAGCTTCTGGTGCCCGGCGAAGGAGGCGGCCTCGGCGGTGATGCCCTCCATCATGTCGCCGTCACCGCACGTCATGTACGTCCAGTGGTTCATCAGGCCCTCGCCGAAGCGCGCGCGGAGCCACGCTTCCGCGACGGCCATGCCGACCGCGTTCGCGAAGCCCTGCCCCAGCGGCCCGGTCGTGGTCTCGATGCCGGGGGCCTCCCCGTGCTCCGGGTGGCCGGCACACTTGCTGCCCCACTGGCGGAAGGACTTGAGATCCTCGATGCTTAGGGACGTACCCGTCAGGTGCAGCATCGAGTAGAGCAGCATCGACCCGTGCCCGCCCGAGAGCACGAAGCGGTCGCGATCGGGCCATGCCGCGTCGGTCGGATCGTAGCGGAGAAAGCGCGTCCACAGCACCGTGGCCACGTCGGCCATGCCGAGCGGCATGCCCGGATGCCCCGAGTTGGCGGCCTGCACCGCGTCCATCGAGAGGCCGCGGATGGTGTTGGCGATGCGGTGGTCGAGGTCGGTCAAAGGGGCTCCCGTACGCGCGGCCGGGCTAACCGGTTGCCGGACCCGCGTCCGTCGCCCAGCGAACATCCCGCTCCTCGAAGTCGTCCCGATTGGTCCCGGGCGCCTCGATCGTCAGGTACGCGCCCGCCTCGGCCGCGAGGGGGACGGGGCCGTGATGCCAGGTCCCGGCGTCGAGGACGATGGCCTCGCCGGGCGCCACCTCCACCCACGTCGGATCGAGGGGAGTCGGGCCGCCGGGCGCGAGCCAGATCCCCCACCGCCCGCCGTCCATCGCGGCCAGGAGCTGCGGCGTCCGGACGTGCCGGGCCATCGTGGTCACGCCGCGGTCACGACCGGACACGCGGAAAAGCTCGACGACAGGCCGCTCCATGCCGAGCGGGTGCTCTCCGCCGAGCGGGATCTTTCGGTACATCGGGGCCGCCTCCGGAGGGGGGTCTGACCTTACGACTTATCACCTACGACAAGCGAACGCCGAACATTTCAGGGTGGGGTCTGACCTTACGACTTATCACTTGCGGGGCGAGCGGTTCTCCTCACCGCCTCCGCGCGCGGCCAAAGCAACGAAGACGCGATAGACCGCGCCCCTACCGGAGCCCCCATGTCCCAGGACAGCCCGATCACCCCCCGCGCGACCGACTACTCGCAGTGGTACCTCGACGTCATCAGCGCCGCGGGCCTCGCCGACTACTCGCCGGTCAAGGGCGCCATGGTCATCCGGCCGCACGGCTATGCCATGTGGGAGCACATGCGCGACGACCTGGACCGGCGGTTCAAGGACACCGGCCACGTCAACGCGTACTTTCCGCTCTTCATCCCCGTGTCGTTCCTCTCGAAGGAAGCGGAGCACGTCGAGGGCTTCGCCAAGGAGTGCGCCGTCGTGACGCACCACCGCCTGCGCGCGGCGGCGGGCGGCGGTGTCGAGCCCGACCCCGAGTCGAAGCTCGAGGAGCCCCTGGTCGTCCGGCCCACGTCCGAGACCATCATCTGGCACATGTACGGGCAGTGGATCCAGTCGTACCGGGACCTGCCGATCCTCATCAATCAATGGGCGAACGTCGTCCGTTGGGAGATGAAGACGCGCCTGTTCCTCCGCACGAGCGAGTTCCTGTGGCAGGAGGGCCACACCGCCCACGCCACCTCGGCCGAAGCCGTCGACGAGACGACCAAGATGCTCGGCGTCTACGCCGAGTTCGCCCGCGACATCCTCGCGCTTCCGGTCATCCCGGGCATGAAGAGCGCGTCCGAGCGCTTCGCCGGCGCCCTCGACACCTACTGCATCGAAGCGATGATGCAGAACGGCTGGGCACTCCAGGCGGGCACGTCCCACTTCCTCGGGCAGAACTTCGCGAAGGCGTTCGACGTGACCTTCCAGACCGCCGAGGGCACGCGCGAGCACGTGTGGGCCACCTCCTGGGGCGTGTCCACGCGGCTGATCGGCGCGGTCATCATGGCCCACTCGGACGACACCGGGCTGGTCCTCCCCCCCGCCATCGCGCCGGTGCAGGTCGTCGTGACCCCCATCTGGAAGAGTGACGCCGAGAAGGCCGACGTCATGGCCTTCTGCGACCAGGTCGTCCGCGCGCTCAAGCCCGCGGGCATCCGCGTCAAGCTCGACGATCGGGACATGAAGCCGGGCGCCAAGTACTACGAGTGGGAGCGCAAGGGCGTGCCCCTGCGCCTGGAGATCGGCCCCCGCGACGTGAAGCAGGCCTCGGTCTTCGCCGCGTCCCGCATGGGCGGCAAGAAGGAGACGATGCCGCTCGAGGGGCTCGCCGTGGCCGTGAAGGCCAAGCTCGACACGATCCAGACCGAGCTGTACGCGCGCGCCCTCGCCGCTCGCGACGCCCGCACCTTCCGTCCCGACACCTACGACGCGATGAAGGAAGCTCTGGACGGCGGAGGATTCTTCCTCGTCCCCTGGCACGACGACGTCGCGAACGAGGCCAAGATCAAGGAGGAGACCCGGGCCACGATCCGCTGCTACCCCATCGAAGGGCAGGATCAGATCGAGGGCAAGGCGTGCTTCTACTCGGGGCGCCCGGCGACCCACATGGCGATCTTCGCTCGGGCCTACTGACCCGACGTGGCGCACATCAGCGTCCACGACCTCCCGCGAGTACGTGATGTCGCGCTCGTCCTGGCCCACCACGGGTTCGGTGAGCTCGCCCGCATCGTGGGCGTGGACACGAAGAACAGCGCGAGCGAGGCTCCGGTTGCGATGCGCATCCGGCTCGCGCTCGCCGACCTCGGGCCGACGTTCATCAAGCTCGGCCAGGTGTTGTCGGTGCGGCCGGACATCCTGCCGCAAGCCGTGCTCGAAGAGCTCGCGACGCTGCAGGACAATGCGCCCACCGTCGAGTTCGCCGCGATCCGGCTCCAGGTCGAGGAGGAGCTTCACGCGACGATCGAGGAGCTGTTCCTCAGCTTCGATCACGTCGCCGTCGCGAGCGCCTCCATCGCCCAGGTACACATCGCGATCCTGAAGGACGGGCGCGAGGTGGCCGTCAAGGTGCAGCGCCCGGGGATCGAGAAGACCCTCCGCAGCGATCTGCACATCCTCTACACGCTCGCGCGCCTGGTCGAAGGCCAGATCTCGGTGCCGGGCCTCTACACCCCGGTCGAGATCGTGCAGGAGTTCGAGACCGCCCTCGCCGGCGAGCTCGATTTTCTCCAGGAGGCCCGCGCGGCCGAGCGGTTCCGCGCCAATCACCTGGGCGTAGAGGGCGTGGCCGTCCCGGTAATCCACCGGGAATTCTGCACGCGCCGCGTGCTGGTCATGGAGCGCATGATCGGCCACAAGCTGAACGCCATCCCGGGGGGCTCCCCCGAGGGCCGCGCCGCGATGCGACGCCTCATCGAGTCCTGGTACCTCCAGCTCTTCGAGCACGGCTTCTTCCACGGGGATCCGCACCCGGGCAACCTCATGGTCAAGGACGATGGCACGCTCGTCTTCCTCGACTTCGGGTTGACCGGCACGTTGACCGGGGAGATGCAGGACATGATGACCAGCGTCTTCACGGGCCTCGTCTTCAAGGACGCGGAGTCGGTCGCCCTCGCGATCTACCGAGCGGGCGCGACGCGCGAGCGCGTCGATCTCAAGGCGTTCCGCGGAGAAGTGCAGCGCCTGATGCAGAAGTACGACGGGGCCTCGCTCTCGCAGCTCTCCACGAGCAGCTCGCTCACGGAGTTCATCGAGATCGCCGGGCGCTACCGGATCCAGCTTCCGCGCGAGTTCGCGGTCATCGCGCGGGCCACCAGCATCGTCGACGGCATCGCCAAGCGCCTCCTCCCCGACGAGGACATCGTCGCCGAGGTGCGCCCCTTCGCGCAGCGGCTCGTCGCCCACCGCTTCGGCCCCGAGCGCCTCGGCGCGGACGCCTTCCGCGTGCTCCAACACGCGCAGGCCGCCTTCCGCGACGTCCCCACGCAGGCCAACCAGCTGCTGCTCGACCTGGAGCGTGGGCGCATCGCGATCACGGCGAAGGACCCGGAGGCCGAGGAGCTCCGGATGGAAATTCGGCATGCCGCCATCCGAATCTCCCTGGCCCTGTGCGCCCTGGCGCTCCTCATCAGCGGCTCGGTGTTGATCGCGCCATGGGCGCCGGCGCCGTGGGGAGTGCCGCTGCTCGCGATCTCGGGCTTCGGCGTTTGTGGCGTGGCCTCCATCATGTTCTTCGGCCTCGCGGTGCACTGGCTGTTCGCGACGCGCTTCCATCCCCGGGATTGGCGGCGTCGGGCCGTGGCGGTCGTGCGCTTCTTCGTGGGCGAGCGACCATCGTAAGCCTGCCCTGTCGACCGGCCGGCGTTGAGCGCAGGCTCACCGACGTGGTAGCATCCCCCCCATCCCTGCTCACTGTCCGAAGGAGCCTCCGTGTCCGCACCGCAGCTACAGCTCAGGCAGGGCGACGTCCTGGCGAAGAAGTACGAGATCGACGCCGCGCTCGGCTCCGGTCCCCACGGCTCCTCGTACCTCGCACGCGCCCTCTCCTCGCCGAAGAAGTTCGTGATCAAGGCGCTCTCCGGCCCGGCAGCGTCCGACGCCGCCGCGGCGGCCCTCGTGCAGCGGACGAACGACATCGTGTCCGACGGGCTCGTGCGCATCGCGGACACCGGTGAGCACCTCGGCCATCGGTGGATGGCCTACGAGTACGTCGAGGGCGAGTCGCTCCGGCGCCTCCTCGACGAATACGCGGGCCAGCGCAAGGCGTTCACCCTCCAGGAAGCCGCGCAGATCATCGTCAAGATCCTCGAGGCGATGGACGCCGCACACCAGGGAGGCCTGCTCCACCGCCATCTGAAGCCCTCGAACGTGATCATCCAGTCGCGCGCCGTCGGCCCGGGTCAGGGCAAGGTCGTCCGCACCGTTCGCATCACCGGCCTCGGCTACTCCGAGCTGGTGCATCCCGGCGTGCTCCAAGAGGCGGCGACCGACCACCCCTTCGGCGGCTACATGGCGCCCGAGCTCTCCTCCCCGTCGACCGGCGGAACGCGCCAGGCGGACGTGTACTCGGCCGGCGTGATGCTCTACGAGCTGCTCTGCGGGCAGACCCCCATGGGCACCTACCTCTCGCCCACCCAGATCCGGGACGATCTCCCGAAGCACGTCGACGACATCGTCGATCTCGCCCTCGCGTCGAACTCCGAGGATCGCTACCCGACCGCGCGCGACATGATCAACGACGTGCAGCGCAGCTTCCAGGACGACGACAAGCCGGTGGCCGGCATCTCCAAGCGGACGCTGGCGTTCGTGATCGGGGGCACCCTCGCCCTCGTGGCCGTGGCGGCCATGGTCCTGATGGTCTTCGATCCGGACTCCGGCAACCGCCGCAAGGATGAGCAGCTCCGGGCCCAGGTGGTGCGGGAGAACCCCATCCCCCCCGAGGACGTGATCCGCCAGAAGCTCGTGGGCCACGAGGACATGGTCTACGTCCCGAAGGGTACCTTCCTTCCGGGGCGCATGAACACGGAGGACGGCCGCACCGCCTCCGCCAAGGAGCCGCTCGCGTCGAAGCAGGCGATCGACGCCTTCTACATCGACCGCTTCGAATGGGACAATCAGAAGGGCGGGCACGCCTTCGTGAACGTCCCCTACGACAAGGCGCAGGCGTTCTGCGAGTCCGCCGGCAAGCGGCTCTGCACCGCGAACGAGTGGGAACGCGCCTGCAAGGGCCCGGAGAACCGCATCTATTCCTACGGTGACACCTTCGTCCCGGAGACCTGCGGGGCGGACGTGTCGACCGACGCCAATCGTGACCAGCGCGCCGACGCCACCGCCGGGCAGTCGGAGGCGTGCCACAGCGGCTTCGGCGTCTACGACCTCTCGGGCGGCGCCCGCGAGTGGACCAGCTCTGTCGGCTCCAGCAACGAGCGCTTCCGGATCCTCAAGGGCGGCAAGGCGGGCGAGCCGGTCAAGGGCAGCCGCTGCGCGTACGTCGAGGAGCGCTCGATGGCGCTGACCGACCGTCAGATCGGCTTCCGGTGCTGCCTCTCCGACGCGGCGACCGCGAGCGTTCCGCCGGCCGGAGATGGCACCGCGGGAGCAGGTGGCGACGTTGTCCCTGCCGGTACGGTCGATCCTGGGGCCGCTGGCGCCGGGGATCCCGCGGCCCCCGCTCCCGCCGTTGCGCCCGGAGTGGTTCCTGACGGCACGGTTGCCCCCGCCGGCACCGCTGCTCCCGCGCTCACCCCGCCGACCTGATCCGGCAGGGCTCGTAGGGTTCGTAGAGGGGTTCGGCCTTCTCGACGGAGTGGCCCCGGGCGGGGCTCCTCCCCCCTACCTTGCCGGCGGAGGCCCGTCGGCGACGGCGTCATCCGGAAGCGCCTGGTGGCGCTCTCGCCATGCGGCACCCGCCTGTTGGAGCTCGCGCCGCACAATCTGGTACACGCCCGGATCGTAGGTGAGCGCCGTGTGGCCCACGCCCTGGACCGGCCGGTTGTAGAGCGACGTTTCGCCCGCGCGGGGCACGAGCACCGAGGACCACCACGGGCAGACCAGATCGTGGCGGCTGTACACGCTCACGAGGGGCACCTCGCCCGGGAAGGGATCCTCGCGCAGGCGGCGCACGAACGACGAGTTGGGGAGCAGATCGTAGGGGCTTCGGGACAGCACGCCGGCCCCCATGAGCCACACCCCGATCGCGGCCGTCGGCGTGCCGTGATGCGGCGTGCCGAGGGTGATGAGCGACTTGACCCGGCTCACCCCGCCGAAGTGCTGCACGTACTCCCGGGCGATGAGGCCGCCCTTGCTGTGCCCGAGGATGTGGAAGCTCTGAAGACCGGTGCGCGTGCAGATGCGCTCCAGCTTCTCCGCGATGTGCTCCGCGAGCTGCTGCGGGCGCTCGGTGTTGAAGCGCGCGAACAGGCCGCCGAGGTCGAAGCTGAACACGCCGAAGCCGTCGTACCGGAGCCGGTCCTCCATGACCTCCCAGACGTTGCGGGTCTGGAAGAAGCCGTGAAGGAGCAGCACCGCTTCTTCCTGCTGGGCGAAATCGTCCCGACGGACAACCCGGTTGCCGCGGCCATAGACCTTTCGGATGCTCCCGAGCTGGTCGCGCAGCGCACGATAGAGGCGGCGAGGAGAGGTCGGCGTGTTCACCACGGGCCCCCTTATCACCGTGCTACGGTGGCCGGAGAGAGTGGAGTCGTGATGCTGCGTGCGTTTCCAGGACTGGTCTTTCCCGCTGTCCTCCCGCTGGCCCTTGCCCTGCTGAGCGCGGCGTGCACCGGCGAGGCCAAGGACACGGGGAGCGACGCTCCGCCCATCAACCAGGACGACACGTCGGTCGTGACGTGTGCGGGCACCGCGCCGGTGGCGTCCGAGCTCGTCGTCGAAAACTACGGTCTCTACCCCTTCGAGGACGGCGACGCGCCAGCCCTCAAGGTCGCGGCCACCGGCACGGATGACGACGGCGATCTGCACCGCATGGACCTCGTGGTCTGGTGGGACGACGTGGTGGACGGCGCGGTCGACACCAGCGGAGAAGGCACCACCTCCGGCATCATCGCGATGGATCCCGATCCCTGCGGCACCTTCGCGGCCACCTACGCGCTGCTCTTCGAGGTGGACGGCATCCGCTTCGACTACGCCACCGCCTACGAGTTCGCGGCCGAGGTCTACGACGACGCCGGATTGGTCTCTGGCCAGATCGTGGCCGACGGCGTGACGCCCAACATGGATGGGTCGGACGGGTAGTCCAGTTCTCGCTCGAACTGTCCCCTTGGCGGGTTAGCTGGGCCCCCCGGGTCCCCTGTCGGGACCGGCCTCCGCGGAGCCCCGACCCATGAAAGACGCGTACAAGGCGGCCGGTGTCGACATCGAGGCCGGCGATGAAGTAGTCGACCGCATCAAGCGTCACGTCCGGAGCACCTACCGCCCCGGCGTGGTCGGGGACATCGGCGGGTTCGGTGGGCTCTTCTCGCTGATGGGGCGTTACCGGGATCCGCTCCTGGTCAGCGGCACCGACGGCGTGGGTACCAAGCTCCTGCTCGCGCAGCGCCTCCAGAAGCACGACACCATCGGCGTCGATCTGGTCGCGATGTGCGTGAACGACGTCGTCGTGTGCGGCGCCGAGCCCCTCTTCTTCCTCGACTACTTCGCCACGGGCAAGCTTCGGCCGGCCGAGGCCGAGCAGGTCGTGGCCGGCATCGCGGATGGCTGTCGGCAAGCCGGCTGCGCGCTCATCGGCGGAGAGACCGCCGAGATGCCGGGCATGTACGCGCCGGGCCACTATGACCTCGCCGGGTTCTGCGTGGGCGCGGTCGAGCGCGACCAGATGCTCGACGGGACGCGCATCCAGGCAGGCGACGCCCTGGTCGGGCTCCCCTCCTCCGGCGTGCACAGCAACGGGTTCTCGCTGGTGCGCCACCTCCTCGACGCGCTCCCGATGGACCAGGATGACTGGGGCCTCGGCGCGCCCCTCGGGGAGGTGCTGATGCGCCCGACCCGCATCTACGTCAAGGAGCTGCTCGACCTGCGCACCCGCTACGATCTGCTGGGGATGGCCCACATCACGGGCGGCGGCTTCACCGGCAACGTGCCGCGCGTGCTCCCCCCGGGGCTCGGCGCCCGCATCGAGAAGGGCAGCTGGCCCGTGCTCCCGATCTTCGAGCTCCTCCGGGCGCAGGGCAAGCTCTCCGACGACGAGATGTACCGCACGTTCAACAACTGCATCGGCATGGTCGTGGTCGTGCGTCCCGACGTGGCGGACGCCTTCGCGGCCGAGGCCGGCGGCTTCCGCATGGGAAGCGTCGTCGAGGACGCGGCACAGGAAGCGGTGGTGGTGTGAGCGTCGCGAGCCCGGCCGGCCGGGTTCGTGTCGGCGTGCTCGTGTCGGGGAGCGGGAGCAACCTGCAGGCCCTGCTCGACGCGGCGGCCGATCCTGCCTATCCCGCCGAGATCACAAGGGTCATCGCCAACGTGCCGGGGGTGTACGCCCTCGAGCGCGCCGCGGCCGCGGGCGTCCCGACCGCCGTGATCCCGCACCAGGGCCGCACCCGCGCGTCCTTCGAGGCCGAGCTCCTCGCGTCGCTCGCGGATGTCGAGTGGGTGTGCCTCGCCGGCTTCATGCGGGTGCTCACGCCGTCGTTCCTCGACGCGTTCCCGAGCCGCGTGCTCAACGTCCACCCGGCCCTCCTTCCCGCGTTCCCCGGCACACACGGGCCCCGCCAGGCGCTCGAGTACGGGGCCGTGCAGGCCGGGGCCACCGTGCACCTGGTCGACGCCGGCGTCGACACCGGCCCCATCGTGGCGCAGGGCAGCGTGGCGGTTCGGGAGGACGACACCGAGGCCACCCTCGCCGCGCGCATTCTCGGGCTCGAGCATCGCCTGTACCCGATGGCCCTCCGATGGGCGGCCGAGGGGCGCATCACGATCGAGGGCCGGCGCGCGCGGATCGCGCTGGGATCGGGCGAGCGGCGCTGGCTCGTCGAGAGCTAGCGGATCGCCGAGCAGAGAAGGCGAGTAGAGAACCTGCGCGGGCGCGGGCCCCGCGTGCTACCTGCCGCGCCGGAGTCCCCAATGCGCCAAGACAACATCATCCGTGTGACCCAGATCGATGACGCACCCGACGACGAGGGGAACGACGCCGTCGTCGCCGCCTGGCCCCAGCTGGCCGAGGCCGCTGGAAAGGGCACGGCGTTCGCGTCCGTGACCTACATCGTCGACGAGACAGTCGACGAGGACGACCAGCCGTTCACCTACCGCGGCTTGGACCTCGTCCTCCCCAAGGGCTACCTCAAGAAGGAAGACCAGCTCCTCGCCGAGCTCAACACGCTGGCGGACGCGCTGCTCGAGCTCGCGGGCACGACGCACGCGATGTTCGCGATCGAGCGCGACGACGTGTCCATCGAGATCAGCGACGAAGACGGCTACGACAAGGAAGAGCTCGCCGACCTGCTGGAGTAGGCCGTCGCACGGGGAGGCCCGACTCCCCGGCCATCGGCGCTGCCCACGGGGCCGGACGCCGGGTGGCCGCGCAGGCGAGGCCGCCCGGCAGAGCCCCGCGTGGCCGAAGCCCAGCGCGGCCGAAGCCCAGCTACATCGCGCGCTTCGGCGCGGCGGGCGGATGTTCCTTCGCCACGTAGTCGTTCGTGTAGTACGCGCCGCCCTCCGCGGGGCGAAACGGCGAGTCCTTGCGCACGTACACTTCGTCGCGAATGAAGGCGGTCAGGAGCTGCCGGCCCGGCAGGCCGTGCTTCAGCCACCGTTCGCGGATGCGGCGGTAGACCACCTCTTCGTCTTCCTTCTCCGCGCCGACCAGCTTGCGCAGCGACACGTCGAGGTAGGTCGCCTGCTCGGGGGTGAGCTGGGCGTTGAAGGGGACCTGGGCGTCTTCGAAGACTTCGGCGAGCCAATCGAGGTAGGCAGCGGGCATGGAGCTCCTCGCGGGGCGAGTAGCTATCGCGCCTCCGGGCCCGAGGCGAGCGTGAACGCCCAGAGCACGAACGAGGCCCACGAACGGAGGCGCCGCGCTCACAGCCAGGGGGAGCGCGCGTTCCAATCGAGGCGATCGAGCGCGTACCGCTCGATCATGCTGCCCAGCTTCTTCGCGTAGCGGGGGTCCGTGGCGTAGGTGCCTTGCAGGGCCATCGCGTACCGCGCCGTGTCCTCCGCGACCGCGCGCGCCTTGGCATAATGCCGGCTGTTCGCCAGGATTCGCGCATGGTCGTCCAGCGCCTCACCCACGTCGTGGTAGGCACGGAACGCCGCCATCTTGGTGCGACGGTGGCCGTTCTTGTACTCGACGACCCGCCGCCTGTTGCTGCCGGCGGGGCCCTCCCCCTTGAGGCCGAAAAGATTGAACGAGGGCGCAGACTTACCCCAATTACTCTCGAGGATGGCCTGGGCCACCGTGATCGAGGCCGGCACCCCGAGCGACCAGTCCGACCAGGCCGCCCCCGCGGCGACCGAGGCCACGAAGTCTCCGCGAAATCCTTGGGGAATCACGAGGTCGGCCATCGTGAGCCGCGTGCGGAGGGCCACCATCTCTCGCGCCAGGGCGCCGCGGGTGTCCGCATCCAGCGGATCGAGCTCCAACGTCCCGAGATCCAACGACCTCCGCTGGTGCAGATCTGTCAACAACTCGTCAACAAGCGTCACGGCCTCGATGGGGGCCGTCTCGGCGAGCGCTTTTGCCCGCTCCAACCGTGCCCGCACCCGCGCGCCGGCGCCGCGGAGGGAGAGACCATCCACCTGCGCCTCGTGAGGCGAGGCCTGCCGCATGTCGTGGAACATCCAGCAGATCAGGAGGGTCAACCCGGCAATTGGACGGAAGAACTTCAGCGTGGCTCCAGCTCGAGCTTGGGGTGGACGGCGATGGTAATCAAACTGAAGCAGGAGGGGAAGGGTTTGACGTGTCAACTGTAAGAGTCGAAAGAGCCTGATGTATGGGCCCGGTACGCTTGGGCGGCGCGGCCGGCGACGCGGTAGACGCCGCCTTGGATGCCGCGTTAGTCGATGACACCGCCGAGGCTCCGTCTCCCATGCTCCAGCCGTGAAGACCCTGTCCACACCAACAGTCCCTCCCAAGACTGCCCTTACGAAGACAGTGTCACTCTGGTTCGACTACTCGTGCCCTTACGCCTACCTCGCATCCACGCAGGTAGAGGCGCTCTGCGCGCGCGCCGGGGCGAACCTCGTCTGGAAGCCGATGTTGCTCGGCGGCGTGTTTGCGGCCCATGCAACCCCGCAAAACCTCGCGGGAACGCTCTCCCCCGCGAAGGCCCGCCACATGCACGCCGACCTCGCTCGTTGGGCGGATCTGTTCGGAATCCCGCTCGTGATGCCGTTCGAGCACCCGCGTCGCACGGTGTCCGCCCTGCGCGCGACGCTCGCGCACGCGTGTGATCCCGCGATCATCCATGCCTTCTACCGCGCCTATTGGGTCGATGGGCGCGCGATCGAGGACGACGCGGTGGTGCGCGAGATCGCGGGAAAGGTCGACCTCTCGGCGCATCGGGAGGACCTCCGCGCCCGCACGGACGCGGCGATCGCGCTCGGGATCTTCGGCGCACCCACCTTCCAGGTCGGGGACAACCTCTGGTGGGGCCAGGACCGCATGGCCCTGGTCGAGCACCACCTCGTCGCAACGAATCCGGTAGAAAGGGCCCTCCCCTCATGATCCTCGACTTCTGGTTCGACTTCTCCTCGCCGTACGCCTACCTCGCCTCCACACAAATCGAGGGCATCGCCTCCCGCACGGGCGCGACGCTTCGGTGGCGGCCGATGCTGCTCGGCGCGGTGTTCAAGGAGGTGGGGCAGGTGCAGGTGCCGCTGCTCGCGGCGAGCGAAGCCAAGCAGCGCCATTACGGGGTGGACATCGTGCGCTGGGCCGCCTGGTGGGACGTTCCCTTCCGCTTCCCCGCCGCCTTCCCGATCCGGAGCCTGCTGCCGCTGCGGACCTTCCTCGCGCAGCCCGATCCCGCCTTCGCCCGCGCCGTGTTCCACGCCGCCTGGGCCAAGGAGCGCGACATCACGGACCCCGCCGTGCTCCGCGCCTGCGGGGCCTCCGCGGAGGCGCTCGAAGCCGCACCCACGATGAAGCAGGCCCTCATCGACCAGACCGGGCAGGCCGTGGCCGCCGGCGTGTTTGGCGCGCCCACCTGCATCGTGGACGACACGTGGCTGTTCTGGGGCCAGGACCGCCTGGACATGGTGGAGAAGTGCCTGGGCGGCTGGGTGCCTCCCGCCTGAGGGCTACTCCCCCGCGGCCAACATCTTCAACCCGAGCTCCGCCGCGCGGTCCTCCAGCGCGCCCAGGAGCCGCCCGATGGAGGCGCGGAGGCTCGGATGCGCGAGCGAGGCCAGGGCCTCCTCCAGCGCGAACCAGCGCACGGCGTCGATGCCCTCGGCGGTCGCGGGGTCGAACGCGCCGACCTCCGCCGAAGCCTCGAGCACGTAGAGGTAGATGGTCTTGAGCCGCGGGGATCCGTCCGGCGTGCAGAACCCGTACCGGATCGTGCCGAGCTCGCCGCGAACCTCGATCGGCGCGCGCACCCCCATCTCCTCGCACACCTCGCGCACGGCAGTCTGCTGCGGGGCCTCGCCCGGCTCGATCTTGCCCTTCGCGACCTCCCACGTGGAGCCGCCGCGGCGGCAGACGCGGATGAGCGCGATGCGGGGCACGCCCGTGCTCCAGTCCACCAGGAAGCCGCCCGCCGAGGCCTGCTCCGCGAAGCCCTCGCGGAGGTTCAGCACGTGGCGGATCGGGACGCTCCGCGTCACGAAGTGGCCGGTGCGCGTGCGCTCGAACTGCACGCCGTCGCGCCGGGCGCGCGCGGCATCGACGTAGAGGACCACCGGATCCTCCCATTGCCGGTGCGCAACCCGCCAGGCATGCCCCTCCCCGCGCGCCAATTGCACGGGTGCACCGCCGGGATCGACGAGCTGGCCCGACTCGACGAACCCCTCGACCCGCGAGCGGGGCGACGCGTGGTACAGGATGTCGGGGCCGCAGGTGGGGGAACGGGCCCAGCTGCAGGAGCCCATCCGTAGCCGGCCCTCACGCACCTCGAACCGCCCGCCGCCGAAGCGCGAAGCGGTCATCAGGATCTCCTCCTCACTCACGGTGCGCCGGATCACGCGGCTGGTCGCCGCGGCGACGGAAGACGCATGAAACCACCCGTCCTCGTCCGCTGAAAGCCCAACGGCGTCCGAGCCGTGGCGGAGGAGGTAGGACAGCGTCTTGCTGAGCCGGATGAAGTCGAGGCCCGCCAACGGGGCTCCGTGCAGAGTGCATTGTATTGTTTGCCGCGGGACCAGGACGTGTCAAGAGAGGACATGCCGGATCGTGACCACTCGGGCCTTGATCCTGCAATTCCAAGGAGAGCTCGCGGGAGAGCCCCTGGAGCGGCCGGGCGGCGCTACATCGGCGGATCGACCAGGTCACGCCACAGGCGATCGGCCCGCTCGGCGGCGATGCTCACGTGCGAGCAGAACCAGCTCCACCGGCCGAGGCGATCGTCCGGCGGCGGGTCGGAGGTGAGCTCGACCGGGTGGTTCGCGCTGGCGGTGAACTTCCCGCCGAGGAAGCGGTAGGTTTCCAGGAGCCCCGCCTGCGCCTGGGGGTTTCCCTGGGTGGCGCCGAGGGCGCGACCCAGCCCGAACGCCACCGCGTCGGCCGCGGGCGACAAGGGCGGGAGCATGCTCTGCGGCGGGAGGAGCGAGAGGTGCGCGCCGAGCTCGGAGAGCGCGTCGATCCAGGCGCGGTCCCCGTCGACCGCGGCGATCTCCTCCGCGGCGCGCACGAAGGCCTGCACCTCTTCGCGGAGCGCCGGCGCGAGGCGCGCGAGGGTGGTGGCGAGCGACACGCCCGCCTCCTCGTCGAAGTCCCCTCCCAGGTAGGCGGTGACGGGCGCTCCGCGGTCGCCGGTGAGGGCACGGCCGGCACGGAGCGCCAAGGCGATCCGCGTCAGCGGGGGCACCGGGGCGCCGAAGAGCACGTCGAGCACCGCGGGCTCGGCGGCGAAGCCCAGCACCTCGGCCGCGTGGAGAAACGTCCGCACTTGCGCGCGGACGACGCTCCGCGGATCGCGCCGATACCGCACGAAGGCGCGCGTGGCGGGGTGAACCCCCTGCCCCGAGCGATCGACGAGGAACCAGTCCGAGCGGCCATCCGCCGTGAGGCTCACCGCGAGCGGCGCCCCCGCCGGGCCGGGAACCACCACGAGGGCCCCGCTTCCGTACTCCCGCCCCACGCCGCACGAAGCGAGCGGCGCGCTGTGGAGGATGGCCGGCCCCTCGACCACGCCGATGTCGCCGGGGTCTCCCACGATCTCGACCTTCACGCGCTGCCCGAAGCTGCGCGCGCGCGACAGGAGCAGGATCCCCGCGACCATCGTGGCGGGGCTCGTACCTTTCAGCGCGATGTTCATTCGACCTCCCGTTCGGCGTCCCGGCGACGGAGCGCGTGCCGCGCGAGATGAAACGGCCCGAGGAGGGGGGTCGCGCTGGCGAGGACCGCCCACGCGCCGATCCACCAGCCGGCTCCCACGGCGAGGATCACCGCGAGCGCGCTACCGAGCCCCATCATACCCAACCCCACGTCCCGGACCCGCCGCGGCGGGTCCCAACCCTTGAGCATGAGGGCGGCCACCGCGTCGGTTTCCAGCCCCTCGCGCCACCGCGCGAAGCGGGCGGCCTGGTGCACGAGCGTGAGCCCGCCGAGGAGCGACGCGCTCGACACGAGCATCAACACGAGCAGGAGCGCCGGACGATCCTTCTGCTCCAGCATCACCATGAGGCCGCCCCAGTCGAGGATCCCCAGGGCGAAGAACCACAACACCACGTCGTCGGTGGCGAGGCGCGCCCACCGCGAGAGCACGGGCGGACGCTTGCCCCCGGGCACGTCCCCCGCGGCGCGCGAGCGCGTGGCGCCCCGGCCCTGGATGTACTCGATGTTCTCGGGATGAAAGCGCACAGCCACCAGCCCCGTGGGCGACACCCCCTCGGGGAGCCAGTGCATGAGCTCCGCGCGCCGGGGCTCGCCGTTCACCGGGCGCCCGACGACGGCGCGACCGCTGGAGCGCACCATCCAGTCTCCCTCGCGGTCCTCGGCGAGGATGGACACGGACGTGTCGTCCAGCAGCCGCCGCTCCGTGGCCCCGCCCCGGGAGATCAACAAAAAAAGCTGCTTGGAGAGCGGCGCGACGTGCACGTCCGCGGGGGAGGCATCGTCACCCACGGTGAGCTTCACCCGGAGATGGGTGGACAGGCGCTCCAGCACCTCGTCGGGGAGCTCCGCCACGCTACTCCTACGCCCGCCCTCCTATCGCGCCGAGCCCGACGGCGAGCAGCCCGCGGCGGACCGCGCGGATCGCGGCACCTGAGGAGCCGCGTGAATAGGAGGGACGCCGGAGGCGTTGTGCCGGTGATGTGGTACGCACTCGTGGCCCAGGCGGCCGCCCAGGCTCCCCCCCCGCTCTCGCCCGACGCGCGGTTCGCCGTGGCGCTCTTCTGCAACCCCACGTGCGGGATCGAGGTGATCGACGCGCTCGATGATGGGTTGTCGTCGATCGCGGCCAAGAACGGCTTTCCCGACTCCGCGACGAAGCCGCTCCGGGTGATGGGGATGGCCGGCACCGACTTCGGCATCCCCGACCTCGCCTTCGTCGAGCTCTATGGCGTGGGAGTCGACCGCCCGGAGGCGCTGGGGAAGTCGGAGGAGGTGCTGCTCGCCTGGTTTGCCACGCCGCGAGAGCGGGCGGGGGAGACACTGGCGGTGGCCCACGCAGCCTTTGGCGCCGCCGCAAAGATGAGCGGCGGATGGGTCGAGGATCTCGACACCCAGCGGCTGTACGGCGCGGACGCATGGAAAGCGCTGGACCCCGCCGGCCCCATCACGGACTGGTTCGTGGTGGACGCGGCCCTCCAGGATCCCGACAAGGAGGGCGGCAGCCTGCGCCTGGTGACCCGCGGCTTGCGACGCTACGGGGACTTCGAGCTCGTCGTCGACAACGTGGCGCCCGAGGCGGGGGGCGACGTGTCGATCGTCGTGAACGCCCTCGCCGAGGCCCTGCGCGCGCGCTCGAACGTGCCCTTCGACATCGCCCTGGACACGCCTGAGGTGCGCGGCTCCGCCAGCCTCCGCAGCGCCGCGCGCCGCGAGGACGACCCGGAGGATCCCCTCCTGCGTGTCACGTTCGAGGGCGAGATCACGGTCCCGGCGGCCGAGGCGACGCCCTCGCCGACCGAGCCTCCGGCACCCGCGCTGGTGACGGACGGTGCGCCGGCGGCGTCCCCGTCGTCCCCTGCCCCGCCGACGCCCGAGGATGCGCCGTCCGCAGCCCCGGCCACCCAGGGGGCCGCGGCCGGAGTCGCAGCCGGTGGCATGCTCGCGCCGACCGGCCCGACGAGCCTCGAGGACGCGCAGCGCCTCGCGTTCGACCGCTTCACCCATGTGGTCCGCCCCGCCTTTCTCTCGGGCCTCCCGAGCGCGGAGAAGGTGGCGATCAAGGCGCCGTTCCCCACCCGCAAGGGCGGCCTAGAGTACATGTGGGTCGAGCTTACGTCCGTGCGAGGCGACGAACTCTCGGGTACGCTCCTGAACGAGCCCGTCGACGTGGACGGGCTGCGGAAGGGCGATCCCATCACCCTGCGTCAGGGCGAAATGTTCGACTATGTCTGGAAAAAGAGCGACGGCTCGCGTGAAGGCAACACGACGGCGGCGCTCCTCCGGTAGTCGGGGGCCCCCTACCCCCGGAGCCGCCCGGCGAGGAACGCCAGCGGCGCGCACGTGAGGCCGCTCCAGACCACCACCGCCAGCGTGCGGCCGAGGATCCCGCGCGCCGCGAGGTCGGCGCTGACCAACCCTCCGCGCACCGTGCCGGGCGCGAGCGCCTCGAGGCCGTAGGCGGCGGCCGCGAGGAACACCGCCGCCACCAGCGCGGGCCGCCACCACGCCGCGAGATCGATGTCGGAGGGCGCCATCTCCGCGGTGACCGAGTAGCCGAGCGCGAGCCCGACCCAGAGCTCCCAGCGCGCGGGATCCACGGCGCGGAGCACGGGGAGGATCCCGGCGGGTGACGACGGGAGGCCGGGGATCGCGCACGTCGCGTGGAGGGTCGCGAGCGCCGCTACCGCCACGAAGACGGGCGCCACGGGCGAGACGAGGTTGGTGAGCCAGGGCCGGGCGACGCCGATCCAGGGCGGCCCGGGCCGCACGTGCCCCCGTCCCGCCGGGTCGAGGAGCGACACCCGCAGGTCCGCGACGGTGAAGCCCGTGGCCATCATGGCCACGGCGTGCGCGAGCTCGTGGAGGAGATTCCCGGGCAGCCGGACGAGGTGCTGGATCGTGCCGGCTCCCAGGCGGCCGAGCAGCGGGCGGTGCACGAACGTCGCGATCGCGAGCGACACCGCCAACATCAACAGGCTCGCGATGGGTACGCCCCCGACGACGAGGCTCATCGACCGAACAGCGCGTAGGCTGCCCGCAGGTCGAGGGGCTCCTCCACGAGGGGGCCCCGCCCCTCCGCGACCTCGATCAACACTACCTCCCCGCCCAGGCGTGACCGCCGCGCGAGCGGCAGCCCGACGAGGTCTCGCTCCCGTTCCCGTCGCGTCACGACACACACTCGGGGCGCGTGCCGGAGGCCCGCCTCGACGAACGCGCGCACGTCCCCGTGGAGCATGGCGCGGGACGCCGCCCGCCAGGGATCGGGCGACACGGGCTCGTTCGCGGGAAACCACGGCGGGTTGGTGACCACGAGGTCCGCGCGCGGCCCCGACCACGTGCGCACGTCCGCCTCGATCACGTCGACGGGGAAATCGGATTCCCCGGCGTTCCGACGGGCGAGGGCGACCCACCGGGGCTCGCGATCCACGCTCGTGACGCGGACGCCGCGGGAGGCGAGGAGCAGGCCCACCACGCCGCTCCCGCACCCCAGATCGATGGCCGTGGCCACGGGGCCTCCGCCGAGCGCGAAGGCCGCCAGGGCGTACACCTCGACCCCGTAGCGGTACCCGCGCTTGGGTTGCCACACGATGACGCCGGGGGCGGGGAGATCGCGGGTGAGCGGCGGGAGCTCGGCTTCGTCGATCGGCACGCTCCCGCTCTCCCGTGTCACGGCGCGGCGCCGATGTCGGTGCGCCAGGACGCGCCGGAGAAGCGCACGTGTGCGACGCCCGCGTAGGCGTTCGCTCGCGCCGAGTCGAGATCGGCGCCCCGCCCGACGACGCCGAGCACGCGCCCTCCGGTGGCGCGCACCTGGCCCGCGACCCGGGTTGTCCCCGCGTGGAACACCACGAGATCCTCGCGATCCGCGGGCAGCGCCTCGATCTCGGCGTTCGCCCCGCGCTCGGGGTACCCCTCGGCCGCGACCACCACGCAACACGCGGCGCCCTCCCGCCAGCGCAGCGCGCTCCCGGGGAGAGCCCCCAGCGCGGACCCGAGCAGCCAGGGCGCGAGATCCTCGTCGAGGAGCATCATCAGCGGCTGGCACTCCGGATCCCCGAAGCGGACGTTGAACTCCAGGAGCTTCGGCCCCTCCGGGGTGAGCATGAAGCCGCCGTACAACACGCCGCGGAACGGCGTTCCCTCGCTGGCCATGCCCGCCACGGCGCGACGGAGCACGTCGTGGCAGACCGCGAGATCGTCGGGGAGGATGGCCACCGGCGCAACCGCCCCCATGCCGCCGGTGTTGGGGCCGACATCCCCGTCGAAGCGGCGCTTGTGATCCCGCGCCGGGAGCAGCGGCACGACGCGGGCCCCGTCGGAGAGGCCGAGAACGCTGACCTCCGGCCCGACCAGCACCTCTTCCAGCAAGATCTCGGCGCCCGGCCGGAGCTCCCGCGCCTGCGTCACCGCGGCATCCGTCTCGTCGGCGGTCGCGCACACCCACACGCCCTTGCCGCCCGCGAGGCCGTCGAGCTTGACCACCCAGGGCCGCTCGGCAACGAACGGCTCCCCGGCGGCGAGCACGCGCGAGGCCGCGGTGGGCAGCCCATGGCGCAGCGCGAACGCCTTGGTGTACACCTTGGACGACTCGAGGCGGGCGGCGGCGGCGGAGGGGCCGAACGCGGGAATGCCACGCGCGACGAGCTGATCCACGAGGCCCGCCGCGAGCGGGGCCTCTGGACCGATGACCACGAGGTCGACGCCGGCCGCGGCATCGAGGGGCGTGCCCCCGACGAAGGTGCCCAGATCGAGGAAGCCGGGGTTCGGATCGGTGAAGGTGAGGACGTGGCCGTACCGCGCCAGGATCCAGGCCAGGGCGTGTTCGCGTCCCCCACCGCCGACCAACAGGATGCGCATCAGTCCTCCGTCACGCCACGTAGCGCGCGTCGCGCGCCGAGGTCCGTGGGATCGGCGGCCACCGCCGCGCGCCGTGCCACCAGGGCCGCGGCGGTGTCCCCCTTCTTCGCCGCCACCTCGCCGACGAGGAGCTGGAGCGTGGTCACGGGTACCTTCCCGCTCCGCGCGGAGGCGAGGGCCACCTCGGCGTCGCCCACCTTGCGGAGCGCGAGCAGCGCCTCGGCGCGTACCAGCTGCCAGGCGACTTCGCGCGGGCGGAGCGCCACGGCCTGGTCCATGCGCGCCAGCGCTTCCTTCGGCTGCCCAGCGGCGAGCAGGAGACGGGCGTCCAGCGCCAGCGCGTCGGCATCCGCGCCGCGTTGGACCAGCGGCACGAGCGCGGCGCTCGCGGCAGCCGCGTCCCCGCCGAGCCAATCGAGCACGGCGTTCGCGAGCGCGAGGTCGTCGCGGCGAGCCGGGTCATCCTGGAGGAGCGTCGTGAGCGCCGTGCGGAGGGCGGGGATGTCCGCGGGGAGCACGAGCGCGCCACCGTACGTCCGACGCCGCGCGTGCCGGCCGTCGATGGCGGTGATCGCGGCCCGAAGCGCGTCGACCGCCGCGGCCCCGTTCTGGCCCGACGCCTGCGCGGCGGCCCGCCACAGGTGGACCTCGGGGGCGGAGCCGTCCGCCTGGAGCGCCGACTCCACCTCGAGCAGAGCCTCGCGCGGGTGGTGCTGCGCCACGTTCAGCGCCGCGCGGGCCACCCAGGCGCGCGCTATGTCGACCGGCTGCGCTCCCCCCGTCTGGAGCTGCTCCCACGCCCGCGCGGCGGCGGTCGGGTCGTTGGCGAGGCTCGCCAACGCCACGCGCACCTGGACCACCGCCGGGTGGCCGGGGTCGAGCGCGGCGACACGCTCCGCTGCCGCGGAGGCCTCCGCGGCGGAGCCCTTGCCGGCGCGCGCGAGCAACCACCGCGCCTGGGCCTCGTAGAGCCGTGCATCGCGCCTCATCGCCGCGGCCTGCACCCGCGCGAGGAGCGCCAGGGCCTCGTCCGGCGCCCCGCGCCCGACGGCCTCTCCGGCGGCCTCGACCAGCAGGGCGTCGGGAGGCGCCTCGAGCCGGCGCAGGAGCGCCCGGGCCCGCGTCGGCGCACCGTTGCGAAAGGACAGCAACGCGCTCGCCGCCTGGAGCGCGGGGTCCGCCGGGAAGCGCTTGCGCTCGGCTGCGAGCCGCCCTTCCGCGCCCGTGAGATCGGCGCGGGCGGCGAGGAGCGCGGCGCGGCGTGGCAGGTGGCGGTTCTCCGGCCAGGCCTTCGTCAGCTCGTCGAGCGCGTAGACGAGGTTCGTCGCCTCGGCCTCCTTGATGGAGGCAGAGCCCGCCTCGATCACGCGCCCGTGCAGCTCCCGGCAGCCCAGATCCGTCGGGACCACGCGCAAACACGCGTCGACGGAGAGGCGCGCGGAGTCGATGTCCGAGCGCGCGAGCGCGTCCTCGGCGACGGCGCGGTGCACGGCAGGTGCGTCCTTTTGGAGGGAGATCGCGCGCACGAGGAGGGCGGTGCGGAGCTGGGGCGCCATGCCGGCCTCCGCGAGCAGCCCCGCTAAAAGCGCGAGGGCGTCGGGATCCTGGGGGGCGTGCGCCACGGCGCGCTCGCCGGCACCGATCGCGGCGAGCAGCCCCTCCGGAGTGGCCAGGAGGCGGGCGTCCCGGGCCTCGGCCAGCAGCGCGGCGCCGTCCGACTCGACGGGGCCGACGCGCTTCACCAGCTCGCCGATGGGGTCGAGCGGCTGCGCGGCCACCACGGGGGCGGCGGGGGGGGGCACCACCTCGGCGGCGGCGCTCGGGACCGGGGCAGCGACCGCCGCGGCCTTCGTGCCGGTGGAGGCGCTCCCGCCCGCCGTCAGCTCCGGCAGCACGTAGGGGGACGACAGGCCCAGGGCGACGGCGAGGACGACGCCGACCCCGAGCATCACCGGGACACGACGAAGCTTCCCCGAGCCGACCGTCGGCTCCGGGCGCACGGGCAGCGCGTCGGGGTGCCCGGGGAGGAACAGGGTGCGGAAGGCTGCGTGGGCCGCGATCGGCGTGGACGCCGCGCCATCGAGCACCAGGTCGCTGCCGTTGAGCGTGCCGGCGAGGATCCCCGCCCGAACGCCGTCGCGATCGAGGCTCACGCGCCCGGCCGCCGCGCGCACCTCCCACGCCTTGGTGTCCCCGACGCAGACGGCGCACGTCGGCAAGGGCCAGGCGGCGACCACCGCCACGGATCGTCCACATCGGACGCAGGGGACCTGGAGCGAGGGCGGCATGTGTCTTTCTACCTCAGGTCGACCCCGGGTCAATGACGGAAGTGCCGCGCCCCGGTCATCGACATCGCCATCCCCGCGCCACGCGCGGTCGCGAGCACCTCTTCGTCGCGGATCGAACCCCCCGGCTGCACGATCGCGGTGATGCCCGCCGCGACCGCGACCTCCACGCCGTCCGCGAACGGGAAGAACGCGTCCGAAGCGAGGACCGAGCCGGCGGTGGGGCGGCGCGCCTTCGCGACCGCGAGCTTGACCGAGTCCACCCGGCTCATCTGTCCGGCGCCGACGCCGTTCTGGACCACGCCGCCGTCGGCCAACGTCGCGAGGACGATCGCGTTCGACTTCACGTTGCGACAGAGGGCCCAGGCGAAGCGCAGCGCGCGCGCCTCGTCCACCGTCGGGGAGCGCAGGGCCTCCACCCACGTGGTCTCGTGGCCCACGTCCCAGTCCTGGAGCAGCCAGCCGCCCTGCACCCTGCGCGCATCCTGCCCCGCGGGGCGCGAGGCCGCCCAGTCGGCAGGCAGCTCCATCACGCGGAGGTTTTTCTTCGAAGCGAGGAGCGCGCGCGCGTCCGTATCGACTCCGGGAGCGGCGATGACCTCGTAGAACACCTTGCTGTCGAGGATGGCCTGCGCTTCGACGGCGCCCATCGGGCGGTTGAACGCGAGGATGCCGCCGTAGGCGCTCACGGGATCGGCGGACAGCGCGAGCACGTACGCCTTCGCGACGCCGTCGGGGTGTACGGCCGCGCCGCACGGGTTCATGTGCTTGACGATGACGGCCGCGGGTTCGTCGAACTCGAAGACGACGCGCAGGGTGGCATCGAGGTCGGCGAGGTTGTTGAAGGAGAGCTCCTTGCCCTGGAGCTGGGTCGCGCGGGCCAGGGAGCGGCCGCCCTCGCCCGGGGTGGAGTAGAAGGCGGCGCTCTGGTGCGGGTTCTCGCCGTAGCGCATCCCCTGCACGCGCCGGAGCGGGATGGCGAGCTCCGCGGGCTCCCCCGCCGGGTCGAGCCGCGCGGCGAGCCAGGAGGAGACGACGGAGTCGTACGTGGCGGTGTGGCGATAGGCCTTCACCGCGAGCCGGCCCCGGAGCGCCGGGGCATCCGCGGAGTCCCCTCCGCTCGCGACGGCGCCGAGCACGCTCTCGTAGTCGCCCGGATCGACCACGACGTAGACGCTGGCGTGGTTCTTGGCGGCGGCGCGCACCATCGCCGGCCCGCCGATGTCGATCTGCTCGATCGCCTCGCCCAGGGACGCGCCCCCCAGGACGGTGGCCTCGAACGGGTAGAGGTTGACCACCACCACGTCGATGAAAGCGATGCCTTGCTCGGCGGCGACGGCGTCATCGAGGCCCCGGCGCCCGAGGATGCCGCCGTGGATCCGGGGGTGCAGGGTCTTGACCCGACCGTCGAAGATCTCGGGCGCACCCGTGTGCTCGGACACCTTCGTGACCGGCAGGCCCGCCGCGAGGAGCGCCTTGGCGGTGCCCCCGGTGGAGAGGAGGGTGAACCCGCGGGCCACGAGGCCCTCGGCAAAGGGCACGAGCCCCTTCTTGTCGGAGACGGAGAGGAGGGCGAGGCGCGACATGGTGGCTTCCGGCGGGGGCGGTGCTCCTAACCCAGGCGGTGCCGGACGGGCCGCTACTCTTCTCCCGCCGGTGGCGCGAGCAGGCGGTACGCGGCGACCTCGATGGTCTCGCCCCCCACCACGTGCCCGCGGACCAGCACGATCTGACCGACCAGCCGACGGAGCTCGGGCGCCGTGCCGTCCGCGATGACGAGGGTGCGGCGGGTGTTCCTGTCATCGATGACGAGACGCGAGCCGTAGATGCGGAGGCGGCCGACGAACCCGCCCGAGCCATCCCCCGCGTCCTGCACGTACCAGTCCTTCACCCAGAAGCCACGGCCGAGGCGTGTGCCCTCGACCTTGACCATCGCGTTGCCGAGGTAGCGGATCGGCGCGCTCTGCTCGTCGAGGTGGAGCCGGAAGGTGTGGCCCTCGTAGGTGCGGAGCTCGACCGGGCCGTCGGCCGCCTCGACGAGGCCCGCCCGCGACGTGTGGAGGGCGCAGCCGAAGAGGACGACGACGAACATGGGACGAACTAACCCGAGCGGGCCGCGGGGCGCCCGCTGGCTACCAGGCGGCGCGCTCCGCGAGGCCGAGCGCGTACTCGGGCCACCAATCGCCCGCCGGGGGCCCCCCGTTGCAGCTGCCGTCGGACTCGCCGGGAGCCTTCACCCAGAGGAGCGCGTCCGCGAGCGGGTGGCCGGACTCGGTCGAAGGCGGAAGCCCGAGCGCGCGCCCGGACGGGTTGCACCACTCGTGGCTCGAGGTCGGACCGAGCCCGTTGCGGCTGGTGTCTCCCACGAAGTGCGCGTCGCCGGCGCCCGCGGAGACCTCCTCCCCGTAGGCGAGCAGCTCCTCCGAGGCCTCGTAGTTCGACGTGTTGAGCGCGAAGCCGTCCGCGTCGGCGACCCCGGCCTGCACGAGCCGCGCCGCCATCGTGTCCGCCGGGTGCCAGGCCGAGTGCCCCGCGTCGATGTACACGAACGCCCCCGCGGTCTTGAGCGTAGCGGTGGCGTAGGCCAACATCGCGAAGCGATCGTCGGCTTCGCTGCTCGAGAGACAATCCATCATCGAGAGGCCGTCGGGCTCGAGGACGACCAGCGCCGTGCGCCCGCCGATGCCGGCCGCGATGCCGTCGATCCAGGCCTCGTACTCGGCCCGATCCGCCGCGCCGCCGCTCGAGTAGCCGCCGCAGTCGCGGTTCGGCAGGTTGTACACCACGAACGACATGGTGGATCCGGCGGCCTCGGCCGTGTCGACCGCGCCGCCGACCGTGCTCTCGACGTCCCCGCTCCATCCGCCGAGCCACTTCGCGACCGAGTGCTCGGAGATTTTGCGCCAGAGGACCGCCTCCGACTCGGAGGCGCTCGCGGCTTCCTGCGCGGCGTTGGAGTCGGGATCGATCCAGAAGCGGAGCCCCGCGAGCGGGCTCCCCGCGGAAGCCCCGGTGTCGGGTTCACCGCCATCCGTGTCATCGGGCGTGCCGGTGTCGCCATCGGGCGTGCCGGTGTCGCCGCCCGGTGCGCCGGCGTCGGGCTCCGTCGGGCGGACGGGACGGGGCGACGGCAAGGGGATGGCGACGTCGTCTTCGGCGGGGCCGGAGGCCTCGGGAGCGAGCCCCACACACGCGGGGAGCAGCGAGAAAGCGAGGAGCAGGGGGAGGCGGGAGGGCATGAGTTCTCCGATTTGATACTGGTTGCGACGGCCGAATTTCGCGCGCACCTCGAGCACCGTCCCGCTCGGGTGCGAGACGTCGGCCACCCAGGTGTCCGCTCCGAGGACACGGGAACGCAGGCTCGACGATGGGGGTGACCCTACTGTAAACGTGACAGTACTTGCTGTCAACGATGCGAGTGCAGGGCGACGCCTCTCTCGCCTCTCTGCCCGATGAAGCGGGCTCCATCTCGACGGTCATCTCCGCGGTCGTACATATCTGCGTCCGGTCATCCGCTGTGACCGTCGCCCCCCGTCCGCCCGGTCGCCCAGCCCGCGCACCTTGACGCCGCGGGCCCCACCCGGTAGTCTCGGCCCCGGCCGCAGGGCGGTTCCGGCGTAGGCCCGGCGCTTCCTGCGGGTTCGGGTGTCGCGCTCCCGCGCGGTCCCCACGGAGACCGCATGCTCCTGTTGCCGAAGAAGATCGGCCCCTTCACGTTGCACCGCAAGCTCGGAACCGGTGGAGTCGCCGAGAGCTACGTCGGGACGCACGACACAAACGCGGGCCGTCCGGTCGTGGTCCGCCGCGTCCTCCCGTACGTCCAGCGTGACCCCGCGCGCCTCGCCCAGATCGAGGGGCGGGTCAAGGACCTCCTGGGTGTCCGCCACCCGTTCCTGGTCCACGTGATCGAGAGCTTCGCGGACGGAGAGGAGCATTACATCGTCGAGGAGCACATCGACGGCGTGAACCTCGACAAGATCCTGTCGTGGTGCCGGCAGAACCAGCGGCAGGTGCCGCACAACGTGTTCCTCAACATCGCGACCCAGGTGTGCAACGGCCTGGAGGCGCTGCACGGCCGCGCGGGCAAGGGCACGAGCGCCGAACACGTGCTGCACCTCGCGCTGAAGCCCGGCGCCATCTTCATCACGCGGGACGGCAAGGTGATGGTGGGCTCGTACGGCCTGACCCGCAGCCCCACCACGTTGCCGCACGGAGGCGTGGCGGGGCCGGTCCCGACGCGCATGGAGTACCTCTCCCCCGAGCAGACCCACCCCGACCAGAAGCTGACGCCGTCGAGCGACATCTTCGCGCTCGGCGCGTTGCTCTACGAGCTCCTCACGCTCGACTCGCTCTTCCGCGCCGACTCGAACCTCCAGACGATCCACCGCGTGCGCCGCGCGGAGGTCACCTCCCAGCTCCTCCGCGTGAAGGAGATGATGCCCGGCCTCGACAAGGTGCTCTACCGCGCCCTGTCGCTGAACCCGCGCCATCGCTACCAGCGGGCGTTCGTCCTGCGCGAGGATCTGCGCGGGCTGATGGCGGGCTACAGCTTCGCCACCATCGCCGAGGACACCCGCACGTTCCTCGCGCCCCTGCTCGAGAACATCGGGTCCGACGCCGGCGCGCTCCAGCAGCTCGGGGCCGAGCCCGCGGCGGCCCCCCGAAACGGCGGCAGGAACGCCGCATCGCACCACGAGGGAGCGAAGCTCGCGTCGGTCGACTCCGCGCAGGACGCGCCGGCCGACGCCGACAGCTTCAACGAGAACCCGATCACACAGGTCGATCTCGATCCGATGGGCACGGCGGCCGCGGCTGCGGTCACCATGGCGGAGCGCGTCGCCCGGTTGAAGGCGCAACGCGACGGTGACGAGTACGGCGAAGCGCCCGGGGAGCACACCGAGCACACGAGCCCTCGCGGCGGCGACGACCCTCCGACGGAGGTGCTCCGCACCGAAGAGCCGCGCGCCGGGCACGAAGATCTGGACCGTCCGACGCTGCCCGGCTTCGACGAGAGCACGCTGGTGGTCGACAGCCCGCGGCGCCAGCCGCCCGACCCCACGGTCTCCTCTCCCGACGTCGGCCGCATCCCGCCTCCGCCGCCCGTGCAGCTGGCCGCCGCGCGCCCGCTCCCCTCCTCGTTCCTGAACAACGGTGGCTTCGTCGACGCGCCCGAGAACACCGCGGCGTTCATCGCGCGCGAAGCGCCCGCTTCGCCGAACCCGAACGATACCGCCGCGTTCATCGCTCACGAGGCCCCGCCGGCGCCGGCCGCACCGCCGGAGCTTCCGCCGCCCGCCGCGGGCCCCACGATGTCGCGCGCGATGCCCGGCCCCACCTTGTCCACGCCGGCGATGTCCCGGCCGATGCCTCCGCCCGCGCCGCCGCGGCCCGTGGCGGCCGCGCCGTCCCCCTCCCCGACCCTCGCGCCCGATTCGCCGCCGGTCCCGGTCGCCGCCCCGCCGACGCTCGCCCCGCCGACGATCGTACCCCCGCTGAGCGCGGCCGCGCCCCGCTCGT
>JAUXQH010000163.1 GCA_030685065.1 Pseudomonadota bacterium
GTGGCGGCGCGGGTGGCGGCGGGGCGGCCGGCGGCGGGGCGGCCGGTGGCGGGGCGGCGGCGATCGTAGCGACGTCCGAGTCGACCGGCACCAACGGCGCGGGCGCCGCGGCGCGCACGGGAACGGGCGGGTCGAGCGGCAACGCGGCGGGCGGGGCACGGGCGCCCCGTGGCGGAGCGAGCGCCGGCACGGGCGGTGGCGGCGGCGCACGCAAGGCCGGCGGTGGTGGGGGCGGCAAGGCGGCCGCGACGGCGCCCGTCTCGGTGGCCAACACCGAGAGCGCCCAGGGCGCCATGAACGAGTTCCTGGGGGCCAGCCCGACCAAGCAGGCCAAGATGTGGTTGGGCGTCGGCGGCGCGGTCGACACGGGCATCCAGAAGGACGGCAAGGCCGTCCAGGACGCCGTTCCGGAGCTGCACGCCACGATGGGCGGGGGCGGCCAGGCGCCGGACGCCGACAAGACGAAGACCGAGCTCAAGCCCGGACAAGCGAAGCTCGACGACAAGAAGCTCTCGCCCGACGCGCCCAGGGCCAAGGTCGCTCCGACCGTGATCCCCGCGGTTCCCAAGGTCGACGGCGGCGCCGCGATGAAGGGCATGAACGCGGAGACCCCGGTCGCGCAGAAGCAGGCCGCGGCGAAGTCGACGATCCGCTCCATGTCCACGACCATGAAGGGCATCCCGAGCTCTCCGGGGGCGGCGCCGCGCGTTCAGCTCACCGGGGGCGCCGATCCCGCCAAGGCCGAGGCCGACCGGACCGACGCCGAGTCCCAGGCGAGGAAGGGGGGGGACGACCTCCGCACCGCCGTCGAGAGCGGCCGCGGTCCCGACGCGGTGCAGCCCAAGGTGTTCGACGAGGCGAGCAAGGTCCGCGACCTCGCCAAGGCGAAGGCGAACGCGAGCAAGCCCGTGAGCGGCATCGCGAAGTTCATGCAGATGGGCGTCCCGGCCGATGTGGACGGCGCGATCGACGAGACCCAGCAGGCGGTCATGGACACCGCGCTCGCCGAGGCCCGCGGCAAGATGGACGAGGCCGTGTCCACGAAGGACACGGATGCCAAGTCGCAGATCGAGACCGCCAACACCGAGTCCGAGACCCTTCGCACCCAAGCCGAGACCTCCCAGCAGGCCGAGGTCCAGAAGGCGCGCGGCGAGATCGGCGCGGCGCGCGAAACGACGCTGACCGAGCAGGCGGCGGCGGTCGCCAAGCTCGAGACCGAGGCGGGGACCAAGCAGAAGCAGGAGCTCGACGCCGTCCGCGGTCGGGTCGCCCAGGACGAGGCCAAGATCGACGACGCCTACACGAGGGCGGAGTCCGAGGTCGACAAGAAGATCTCCGAGGGTGAGAAGGACGCGGAGGCCAAGAAGAAGAAGGCCGAGGAAGACGCCGACAACCAGTCCTGGTGGGACCGCGTCAAGTCCGCCGTGGCGGACGCCTTCAAGGCCCTGACCGACGCGATCAACGCCGTCCTCAACTGGGTGCGGGACGCGGTGAAGGCGATCCTCGACGGCGTGAAGAAGCTCGCGGGCGATCTGATCGACGCCGCATCGAAGTGGATCACCGACCGGCTCAAGTCGTTCGGTGACTGGCTCAAGACCGCGGTCACGGCGCTCCTCGGCTCGGTGTTCCCCGCGCTCGCCAAGAAGCTCAACGAGCTCATCGACAGCGCGGTGGAGTGGGCCTGCGAGAAGGTCAACCAGCTCGCGGAAGCGTTGAAGAGCGGCATCGCCGCGCTCTGCGACAAGATCACCAGCGCGCTCGACGCGATCATCGCCATCTACCAGGCCGCGGTGAACTTCGCGCTCGCCCTGGCCGAGGCCGCGCTGACCGGCAACTGGGCCAAGGTCGGCAAGATGGTGCTCGAGGCCATCCTGAAGCTGGCCGGCATCCCGCCCGAAGACTTCTACGCGATGATCGGCAAGGCCGAGGGCACCATCGACAAGATTGCCGACGATCCGGGCGGGTTCCTCGGCAACTGCCTCGACGCCGTGGGCCAGGGCTTCGGGCAGTTCGCCGACAACTTCCCCGAGCATCTGCAGACCGGCGTGGTCGACTGGCTGATGGGCGCCCTCTCGGAGACCGGCATCGACATGCCGGCCACCTTCGACCTCGCGGGCGTGTTCGACCTGAGCACCCAGGTCCTCGGGTTGACCCGCGACCGGTTGCGTGAGCGTACGGCGAAGCGCGTCGGCATCGAGAACGTCGAGCGCGTCGAATTCGTCTGGGGTTTTGTCTCCTCTGCCATCGAGGGCGGCGTCGGCGGGCTCTTCGACCATATCGCCGGAGACCTGGGCGGCCTCTGGGAACAGGTCATGGGCGGGATCGAGACCTTCCTCATGGAGAAGATCATCAAGTCGGCGGTCATCAAGATCGCCTCGATGTTCAACCCCGTGGGCGCCATCGTCCAGGCGATCATGACGGCCTGGAACCTCTACGAGTTCCTGCGCGACCAGATCCAGCGCATCATGGGCGTCGTGACCGCGGTGGTGAACTCGGTCTCCGACATCGCCAATGGCAACATCGGCGGCGCCGCCGACATGATCGAGAACGCGCTCGGAAACCTCGTGCCCGTGGCCATCGATCTGCTCGCCAAGCTGCTCGGCCTGGGCGGTGTGGCGCAAAAGGTGAAGTCGGTGATCGGGGGGATCGGCGACAAGGTCGAGGCGGCGATCGACAAGATGATCGACCGCGTGATCGGCATGTTCAAGGGGGGGGGGAGCAAGAAGAAGGAGTCGACCGCGCCCGCCGATCCTGCCGCCGCCGAGAAGAAGGCCGGGGCCGAGAAGAAGGAGGGCGGCGTCGTCGACGGCTCCTTCACCTTCCAGACCCCCCGGCTCGTCGGTCGCGACTCCGCGCTGGGCGCCGTGAGCTACACGATCAGCGGCTCGGGCCGCGTGAAAAACACCAAGGGCGAGCTCGCCGAGGGCAACGTCACCATGGCGAAGTCCGAGGCCATGCAATCGGTGACCTCCGCCGTCGGCAAGGCCGTCAACGCCAGCGGGGTCACCAGCGTCCACGCGCAGCTCTCCGCCCTCTCCGACACGGCGAAGCTCTCTGCCGGAAAGGGCCTCGCGAACAGCGGGCTGTCGCTGGAGACGCTCTCGATCAGCAGCATCGCGCTGCCGCCGGACGTGCAGAAGGCGCTGGACGAGAGCGCCACCGGGGCGATCAACGGCGCGAAGGACACGCCCGCTGGCGCGGACTCCACGCAGGCCGCCCCCGCCACCCCGGCCTCGCCCGATGCGAAGTCCAAGTACGCGGTGAAGGACGCCCCCACAGCGTGGCGTTCCCAGGTCGTCGGCGCGGTGTCCTCCGCCACCGTCCACACGGACGATCCCGGTCACACCTACCATGTGCTCGAAGACGGCGACGTCGTGTCGGAGTCCAAGCCGATGCTCGTGGACGCCGCGACCGCCTCCAAGGCACAGGCCAAGGCCGGGATCAAGCGCGCGGCCCGCCCGAGGAAGCAGACCCCCGAGGAGAAGCTCAAGGCGCATCCGGGCATCGACGACGAAGAGCTCGAGCTCATGAAGGGCGCGCTCAAGAAGAACCCCCGCGCCGAGGAGGCCCTCCTCCCCGACGGCAAGCAGAAGGCCGTCCCCAGGCCCGACGTGCACGACGCGACGGGCACGAAGATCACGAGCGACAAGAGCCACGATGGCAGTCACCGCGCGCCGATGACCAACCGGGAGAAGGACGCGCTCCTCAAGGGCCATGCGCTGCTGGCGGAGGAGAACAAGGAAGGCGCGGACATGCGCAAGATCATCCCGCACACGACCGTCGGGGCGACGCTCAACGGGGCGAAGAGCCGGGGCGCCGAGAGCCTCGGGCCGGTGGTCCGCGGTAGCGTCGGGATGCAGCACAACACGGACGGCATGGACGCCGAGGACACCATCGCCTCCCTCGGGCTCGACTACGAACACAAGGCGAACAAGCAGAAGAGGCCCGAAGCCGGCCGAAAGAAGCGCGGCGCGTTCACGGACATGGACCACACCGGAAAGGTGACCATGGCCGACGACGTCGAGCGCGAGGGGCTCCACTACATCGACTTCAAGATGACGAAGGAGATGGAGCAGCACGCCGGCATCGCGATGAGCCAGGACCTCATCGATCACGGCAAGAAGAGCAAGAACGACAAGATCGCCGGGCTCAGCGCGAAGGGCGTCGCCCAAGAGAAGACCGACCGGGACGATCCGTTCGCCGCCACGGGTGCCACCTCGTCGAACGCGATGAAGCGGAAGTCCGGTGCCGCGGCCGGGCTGCAGCACGACGTCGAGCTCAACCAGGAGCTCAACCTCGACCCCAAGCGCAAGAGCGCGGACCCTCACCAGCAGGGCTACGAGCTCGAGGCCGGCGCCCAGATGAAGCGGCGCGGCAATCGGGCGGGCGAAGACAAGGTCATCGCCACCCTCGTCGAGAAGGCCGACAAGGACGGCAAGATCGTCAAGCAATGGGAGCTCGACCAGGGCCTCGAGAAGAACGAGCGCGGCCAGTACAAGAACAAGATGGACCACGCGACCTCCGACGCCGCCGCGAAGCTGCAGAAGCCCGGCGAGTCGAAGGAGGACTACAAGAAGCGCATGTCCGCCCGTGACGCGATGATCGGCGCGCAGCGGGAAAAGGGCGACGACATCGCGAAGGCGAACGGCAACCCGTTCGTTCCCGGCTCGGCGGAGTTCAAGTCGTACAACCGTCAGGCGAAGAAAAAAGCGTCGACGAAGGCGGACTCGGCCGCGGCTACCGCGGCTGCCCCCTCGGGGGACACCTCCCACGCGCCGCCGACCGCGGCGGCGAGCGTCAGCACCCCGTCCGCCGAGCCAGCCGCCCCGGCGCGCACCAAGGCAAAGGCCGCGGTGGTGACCGAGTCGTCGAAGTCCGCCCCCAACACCGAGTCCGCCTCGGACGCCGCGGTCGAGACCGCCAAGAAGAAAGACGCGAAGAGCCCGGCGGAGGAGGTGGAGAAGATCCTCTCGCCGGCCGCCAAGGTGAAGCCGCCCAAGGAGTCCAGGCCCCCGAAGGACTTCCCCGAGCCGGCCAACGACGTGGTGCAGGGCACGACCGCCAGGACCACCACGGACACCACGACCGACACCACCAAGAAGGTCGCCGCCAACCCCGGGCTCCGCAAAGAGCACGAGGGCACCGGTGTGGACTACCAGGAGATGAAGGGCGAGGCCTTCGTCAAGGGGGAAGGGGACGCCGCCGACATCGATCCCAGCGACGTGAAGCAGGGGTCGCTCGGCGACTGCTACCTCCTGGGCGGCATGGCCGCGGTGTCTCGCGCGGACCCCGAGCACATCCGGAAGCTCATCAAGGACAACGGCGACGGCACGTACGACGTGACGCTGTACATCAAGAACAGCAGCTGGGACAGCAAGGGCGCGGCCAAGGTCGTGACCGTCGACTCAAAGTTCCCGAGTGGAGACAAGGGGTTGTCCGCCAAGTACGCGAAGGCGGGGGACAAGGGTTCGAAGGGCCCGGAGCTCTGGTGCATGCTCATCGAGAAGGCGTGGGCGGTGCACAAGGGCACCTACACGGGGATCGAGGGCGGTCACGTCAACGACGACGGCAAGTTCGCCGGCGCCATCGCGCTCCTGACCAACCTGAAGGAGGGCTACTACACGCCCTCCTCCATCGGGGACAAGCAGCTCGCGCAGATGATCGCGGACGCGCTGACGAAGAAGATGCCCGTGGCCTGTGACTCGAAGAACCTCGACAAGGAAGCGCCCGATCTGAAGGCCGCCGCGGACGCCGCGGGGGTGGTCGGCAACCACGCCTACGCGCCGAAGTCCGTCGATCTCGCGGGGATGACCATCGACCTGCAGAACCCCTGGGGGAGCTCGCACGTGTCCTCGCTGAAGATCGCCGACTTCAAGCGGTTCTATCGCGGGTTGCGGATCGGCTCCTGATGGCGTTTTTTCACGCGGCGTCTGAGCACGAACTGGCGGGTCTTCGCATCTACGAGGACTCGCTCGATCCCATCGACGAGCGGTTGGCGGATCGCTCCGACATGGTCCTAAATTGGGCCAACGTCGGCGTCGAGCCATGTGAAGGCGGGAAGCGGGTGCTCCTGATCGAGCGCTCGACGCACGCGCTCGCGTTCATCGTGGGGGACGGCGAGCAATTCGGCGTGGTGGTGGCCCCCGAATCGGACGAGGTCGCCGACATCATCCGACGGTTCGGCATCCGCTGGTCGGAGTAGAAGCTGGCGCCTCTCCACCCCGTCGCAGAGTCCGCCGCGCGTCTCTTTTCGGCCGCCATCCGGAGTAGGCTCTCGGACGCATGACCGTCCAGCTCGTCACCGTTGGAACCGTCGAGGGAGTGGAGGTCGGCCGCCCCCCCGTTGGCGGCGTGGTGTGGGACCGCGGCTCGCTCCTCCATCTCCGCGGCGCCGAGGTGGATTGGCAGGTTCCCGTCGACCGTGCCCCGCCGCTCGCCGTCGCGGGACGACGCCTGTACGCGGGCATCGAGGACTGGTTGGTGTGCTTCGACGTGCGCACGGGCACGGAGGCGTGGGCCGAGGACTGCGGGGCGCCCGTGACGGCGTTGGACGCGCATGCGGACGGCGTGGATCTGGTCGCGGGGGATCAGGCGCTGTTCTTCGGCCCCCGAGGCGAGCCCGGCGCAGCGTCCGCCGTGGGTCGCACCGGGGGCCACCTCCGCCGGGTGGGGGCGCTTCGGTACGTGGGCGCCGAGGGCGGCATCTGGCGGATCGCTCCGGGCGAGCGGCCGACCCTGCTCTACGCGTGCACGTGCACCGCGCTCCATGTCCGGAACGGCGCGCTCCAGGCGCTCGCCGAAGGGCCGACCGGAACGGTCGTGGTAGAGGACGATGGCGTCGCGATGGTCTGGCCGTTCGTCGAGGCGCGTGCGCACCTGGTCGAGCCGTGGGGGCATACGGAGTGGGCCGTCGCCCCGCGCGCCGGAGCGAACGGGCTCTGGGTCGTCGATCGGCGCGTGCAGACACGCTGGCAAGCACGCTTGCCGGGGCGGACCCTTGCCATGGCGGTGGTCGGGAGCGCGGTCGCCGTGGCGGTGGACGACGGGGGGCCCGCGCTCGCACTGATACATCGGGATGTATCACAACCCCTGCTCCTCGCGATCGAGGGCGCACTACAGCTTGAATCGGCAGAACGAGAAGCTCCGCGGCTCCACGCGGAGGGGCCGCTGCTTTACTTGACACACGCGGGGCGCACCGTGATCTTTCACGTTCGGGAATCCGACTGATGTTGACGCTCGACCAACACTTCGCCTCCGGGTACCTGCCCGCGCTCATCGGCGCCTACTTCAACCTTGCCCAGCTACTGAGCCAGAACGCCAACTCCCCCTCTGCCGACGTGCGGACGGCCGTCGTCGAGGAGGTGCCGCGCCTCCGCCAGACCGGCGAGTACATCAAGGACAAGGTCCGGCTGGTGCAGGCGCTCGCGGAGATCGTGGGCTTCACCACGCCGACCCCCCCGCGGGTGCCCGAGGAGTACTATCCCTGGTTCGAAGAGGTCCACGGCGGCTTCCGCACCGCGCTCGTGACCCATCACCGGGGAGAGGTGACGCAGCTGTTCGGGCATCGCATCGGCGACATCCTGTGCTCCTGGAACGTCCTGCTCCTCACGATCCGCTTGCTCGTGGCCGACCCGGGAGCGCCGGTGCTCGAACAGCAGCTCTCCTCCCTGGTCGACGATCTCCGCAACGCGGCGGACGCTCTCCGCATCACCGCGCGTCATCCGAACCTCCCGCCCTCCCTGTTCCCCCTGGGCGAGCTGTTCGTACACGCGGTCGACGAGCTGCTCCGGCTCCCGCTCACGGACGCCGGCACCGGCGAGCTCACCATCGCGGGGCAGCGCCTCAACGAGCGGATGCGGGAGCTCTCGGTCGCCGTGGGACACGCGGAGGAGGCCCTCAAGGAGGCGGGCGGCGTGGTCCCCGACGCGTGAGCCGGATCGGACCGCGCTTCAGTCCCGCATCCGCATCGCTTCCGCGGCGGCGCCGAGGAGCCCCAACCCAGGATGGGTGACGACGGACACCGGCACCGCGCGGATCGCGGCGCCGAGCTTCCCCTTGTTCTCGAAGCGCGCCCGGAACGCGCCCGCCTTCAGGCTCGGCACCATGCGCGGGGCGATCCCGCCGCAGAGGTAGACGCCGCCGCGGGCGAGCACGCGAAGCGCGAGGTTGCCGGCCTCGGCGCCGTAGAGTGCGCAGAACCAGTCGACCGTCTCCGGGTCCTCCGCGGCCACGCGCGCGGGGGCTTCCGGGCCGTCCAGCCAGGGGGGAGGCGGCTCGCCGCGATCCAGGCTCGCGAAGCGCGCGAGGTTCACGAGCCCGGGACCCGAGAGCACGTCCTCCCAGGAGGCGCGCCCGTTCCGGCCGAAGAGCCAGGCGGCGAGGCGAAGCTCCCGCGCGTCGCCCGGCCCGAAGTCCGCGTGCCCGCCCTCGCCGGGGATGACCTGGTCGCCCACGACGAAGGCCTCGCCGAGGCCCGTCCCCGCGCCCATCACCGCCACCGGAGCGCCCATCACGGGCTCGCCTCCGAACAGGAGCACCGCATCGCCGGGCCCGAGGAGCGAGATGCCGCGGGCGGCCGCGTGAAAGTCGTTGATGATGCGCACCGGGCAGCCGAGCTGCGCGCCGAGCGTCGGCCCGTCCACCACCCACGGGAGGTTGGTGGTGACGCACCGCTGATCCATCACCGGCCCCGCCACCGCGAAGCAGGCGCGATCGGGATCGACGCCCGTGCTCGACCGCCAGGCGGCCAGGGGCGCTTCGAGCCCGGGCCAGTCCGCGCTTGCGAAGGTCTGTTCGTGTTGAAGCGCTGCGCCGTCCCACAGGGCGAGCCGCGCGTTGGTCCCCCCGATGTCCCCACAAAGAATCCGCATCGGAAGGACGTACCGCGTGGCGGACCGGCGGCAAGCCCCCGCCCCGTCGAATGGAGGTTTGCCGTTCATTTCCGTCCACGGTGGGGGCCCGCGTGGCTCGGCGGCGACGAGGAGATCCCACGGAGATGATAGCGGTCTGGGCGTGATCTTCTCCCTCGCCGTGTCCCTGGCGCTCGCAGCGAGCGGGCCCGTCCCGGGTCCGGGCCTGCTCTCGACCTGGGAGGACACCCTCCCGAACGGGCTCCGTGTCCTGGTGCACCCCTGGCCGGAGGCGCCGGTCGTGGCGATCCGGCTCCTTCTGCCCGTCGGCGCGGCCGGCGATCCTCCGGGGAGGAGCGGATTGGCGCACCTCGTGGAGCACCTCTCGTTCGAGGGATCCGAGCACGCTCCCGGCAACGCCTACGATCGGCTGCTCTCCGCGGTCGGCGCGACCAGCGACGCCGCCACCAGCCACGACCGGATGGTCTCTTCGGTCACGCTTCCGGCGGGGGCGCTGCCGCTCGCCCTGTTCCTCGAGGGGGATCGCCTCGCGTGGCTCGCGCCGACGGGCGAGGCGCTCGCCAATCAGAAGGAGGTGGTCGCCAACGAGCGGGCCGAGTCCGCCCGCGCGGACCAGGTGCGGCGCGCCCTGGCGCCCTTGTTGTGGCCCGAGGGTCATCCGTACGCCCGGCCCGTCATCGGAGATCCGGCGGAGCTCGGGAGGGTCACCCTCGCGGAGGTGATGGCGTTCGTCGGGCACGCGTTCCAGGCGGACGGCGCCACGCTGGTGATCGTGGGCCCGGTGGACGCCGCCGCTACGCTCGACGCGGCGCGCCATTGGTGCGGAGAGGGCGCGCGCCAACTCACGCCGCCGCCCTCGCTCCCTGGAGGCGGGAACGGAGGGGAGGGGCCCCTCGCGGCGTCCGTGCGCGCCTGGGTGCCCGCCGATGTGGACCGGATCCGGCTTCGGCTCGGGTGGCGCACGTTCGACCGCACCCACCCCGATCGCGTCGCCCTGGAGCTGGCGGGCGCGCTGCTCCAGGAGGCGTTGCGCGGGGACGGAGCGCAGGTGAACGCCTGGGCCGGGCGGCAGGGGGGAGAGCTCACCGTCGCGGTGGACGTCGTGCGTGTCGGGGGCGTGCTCCGACGGATCGAGGCGGCGCTTTCCCGACTGGCGCGCGCGGGGCCAGAGGAAGGGGAGCTCCTTCGGATCCGCGCGATGGCCCGATCTCGGGAGCTCAGGGGGCTGCAGACCGCGGAGGGGCGGGCAGCGGTGCTGATCGACTGCGCGGATCGTACGGGGATCGCGGATTGCCTGCCGGCCGAGTGGGCGGCTCGTGAGGAGGTGGACGCGGAGGCGATCCGCGCGGTCGTTGCCCGTTGGCTCGCGCCCGGCTCGCGGGTACTGCTCGCGGTGGCCCCCTGGTCCAGGCGGCGCGCGCCTCTGCCGCGGATGACCCTGCTGGACGGTTCACGTCTGTCGGACGCGCCATGAGCCGGCTCATCGGCGTGTTGGGGCTCCTCGTCGTGTCCACCGCCCGTGCCGAGCCGCCGCCCACGCTGCCGATCGGGCCCCCGGCCGTCCTGTCTCCCTCCGCCCCGACGCCGCCGATCGTCTGGTCGGGCACGCTCGGCGGGGGAGTGCCTGTCGCCCTGGTAGAGCGACATGGACTCCCGCTGGTTCGCGTGGAGCTGAGCTTCGACATCACGATGCTCGAGGTGTCGGCGGGTGCCCTGGATGCGCTCGGGGGGGTGTGGGGAGAGGGGCTCGCGAGCGGTGATACACGTGACACATTGGAGAAGGTCGGGGCGGATGTATCACTCGGCTGCGGCGCCGTGCGCTGCTGGGCCGTGCTCGAGGTGCCGGTGGAGGGACTCGCGGAGGCGCTCGCGCTGAGCGCTCGGGTCGTCCGCGAGCCCATGCTCCGAAGCGTGGGGATCGCCCGTTGGCGGCGGGACGCGCGGCGAGAGTGGAGCACCGACTGGCTCGGGCCGGGCATCGTGCATGCGCGTGCGCTCGGTCGGCTCACCTGGCCGGACGGACATCCGTACCGGCTCGATCGCTCCACCGCTGCGGACCTCCAGATGCATCGCGCGGACGTGCGGGACGCCTGGCGCCGGGTGACCGGGGAGGCCGCCGCGAGCATCGTCGTGGCGGGCGACGTGGTCCCCGCCGCCGTGCTTCCCTTGCTCGAGGCGGCCTACGGCGGGCTCGGCGGTGGTGCGTCAGCCGCGGAGGTCGGCCCGCCGTCCGCTCCGGCCGGGCGCCATGTGTTGGTGAACGCCCCCGGCGCCAACCAGGCCATCGTGAGCGTCGCCTGGGCCGGGCCGACGAGGATGAGCGCCGATTACGGAGCCTACACCCTGGCGTTCCAAGCGCTCGCGGGAGGGTTCACGTCGCGGCTCAACCTGCGTCTCAGGGAAGACGAGGGGCTGACCTACCGGGTAGACGGCGCGTACTCGGCAGAGGCCGGGTACGGCTGGGGCCAGATCGAGCTGGCGGTCGATCCGCTTCGGGTGGGCGCGGTCCTCGCGATCCTCACCGAAGAGCTCGAGCGAGCCCGAACGGAGGGCTTCACGGAAGCCGAGATCGGGGCCGCCCGTCACCAGCTCTGGCTGCAGGCGGCCGTGGAGACCTCCACGCTCGCGGGGTTGGCCCGTGTCTCTTGGCGCGAGCGCCGCGCTGGAATGACGCCGGGCGCCTCCGTGACACATCTCGCCATGCTTCAGGATGTATCAGTCGGCCAGGTGGCCGCGGCGGCCGCCACGTGGCTCGCCCAGCCGCGGACCTGGCTCGTCTCCGGCGATGGGGACACGCTGGAGCCGGCGCTGGAGCAGGCGGACTGGCCCACCGATGTCGTCTGGGGGGCCTGCCAGGCGGTGTACGGGGGACGGTGCCCCCCGCGCGGCGACTGATGGGGGAACCACGCTTACGGCCGCCCTCCGCGCGCCGCTTCACGCCGCTTCACGCCTCGTCGATGACCACCGCATCGGCGACCGTGTCCGACTCGACCTTGGTCCGCGCCTTCTTGGCGATGTCGCTCCACCCCTGCCGCTCGGCGCTGGCGGCGAGCCGCTCGAGCGGCGCCCAGAGGTCGGCCGCGTTGCGATCCCCGATGCCGCGCTCCCGCGCCACCGCCCACCACGCGCGGCAGGTCCGCTCGTCGCCATCCTCCGCGGCGAGCACGGCGCGCAGCACGCCGATGTACATCCAGACCCCGTGCTGCGGGCTCCGCGCGAGGTCGTCCGCGGCCGACTCCACGGCGCTCCGCATGCGGCGCAGCTCCCCGCGCGCGAGCGCGAGCAGGGCCAGCTGAACGCGCGCGGCGGCCGCGCCCTCCGACATCTGCCGCTCCTCGCAGAAGCGGGCGAGCCAGCGGTTGAGCTCCTCCGCGGCGTCCAGATCGCCGCGCCGGCGCGCGACCTGGGACAACAGCGCGCGGCACCGCATGTGCAGCTGGTCCGCGCCGAGCGTCGCGGCGATGGCGCCCGCGGTGGTGAACAGGCGCTGCGCCTCGTCATAGTTCTGCCGCTCGAGGTGCAGCATGCCCCACGTGGCCGACGCCTCGGCGATGCGGCGCGTGTCGCCGCTGGCGCGGCTCACCTGCTGGAGACGCGCCACCTGGCGATCGATCTGCTCTAGCCTGCCGGCCCGGATCAGCGCCTCGACGAGCCCGTTGAGCGCCTCGGCCTCGAGCGCGAGGTCCCCGCGGTTCATCCGGACCACCTCGGCCCAATGGGTGATCGACTGGGTGGCGCGCCCCGACACCCGCGCGAGCTTCGCGCGCTGCGCCGCGACCTCGATGAGCCCCGCCCGATCGCGCAGGGCCGTGAAGGTCTGGTGGGCGGCGTCGAACTCACGCTGCGCCGTCTCGATGTCGCCGCCCTTTCGCGCCGCGCGTCCCAGCAGGACCCGCAGACGCGCGCGGGCGAGACGATCGCCTTCGACCTCTCGCAGCGCATGCTCGATGAGCGGCACGGCGCGCTCGGGCTCTCCCGCCTCGAGGAGCGCCTCGGCATGGAGGCGTCGGGCCTCGAGCCGCGCCGTGGGCTGCCCGACGGCATCGGCGGCCTCGATGGCCATCGCGCCGGCGCGGATGGCGTCCCGCGCGCGCCCCCCCTGGTTCATCTTTCGCGCGGCCGAGAGCAGGTGACGGAGCGCCTGGTCGGGCTCGCCGGATCGCAGGCGATGCATGCCGAGAGGGAGGTCGACGTCGAGATCGGTGCTCCCGCCGAGGGTCTGCCAGGCGTCCGCGAGGCGTCGATGCAGCTCCTTCACGTTCGGGGCGCGCGCGGCGACCTCGACCGCGGCCTCGTGAAGCCGGCTCTGCTCGAACACGAGGTATCCCCGGCGCTCTGCCACGAGCCCCGTCGCGAGCAGGGCGTCCAGCCCCGCGTCGTTGACCGCGCGGATGAGCGCCGCGGGGGGCTCCTGACCCGCGAGCGCGGCGGCGGCGAGCGCCTCCCCGGCGGCGGCGGGGTCGGTCGCGCTGTCGATGGCGGCCTGGAGGCGACGCCGGAGCAGCGACGCCGGATCGCGCGGCATGGCCTCCGCGAGCGTGATGTCCGGAGAGAGGATGTAGAGCCCACCGACCCCAGGGACGAGGAGCTTGCGCGCCGCCCACTCGCGGAGGAGCAGGCCCGCTGTCAGCGGATCGCCCTCGCACTCGAGGCTCACCACGCGCGCGAGCTCCGGGTGGAGCTGCAGCGACTCCTGCACCACCCGGCGGGTCTCCGTGAGGTTCAGCCGCCGCAGGCCGATCCGCCGCGCGCCGCGCTCTTGAAGGCTCTCGACCTTCCGACGCAACGCGGGGTCGCGCGCCAGCGCCTCGGCCGAGAGGGTGCACAACACGAGCACCGGCCGCTCGCCGACGGTGCGGTCGAGCAGGGCCTCGGCGATCGCGAGGCCGTCCCCGTCCGCGAGGGCGTGATGGGCGTCCTCGAGGACGAGGCAGGAGCCGCCCCGCCACGCGCGCGCGTCGAGGTAGCGGTAGAGGTAGGCGAGCCCGACGGCGTCGTTCACCGGAGGCTCGCCGTCCTTCAGATAGCCGCACCACCGCGTGAGGAACGAGGCCTCCTCCATGACCTCGATGGGCGGCGCCTGGCGATCCCTCCCGATCCACCGCGCGAGCCGCCCCTCCATGCCCTCCCGGGTGTCGTTCCACGGCACCAGGAGGTCTCGCACGGCGCCGCGGAACCCGTCGTCCACGCCCGGCGGGGAGTGGTACTGGAGCGGGGTCACCTCCAGCCAGCCGCCCTCTTCGAAGGCGTTTGCCACCGCGTTGACCAGCCGCGTCTTTCCCGAGCCGCTCTCCCCCACGATCAGCACCACGCGCGGCGTTCCGAGCGCGATGACCTCGCGCGCGGCGTCCCACAACACCTGGCGCTCGCGCTCGCGCCCCACCAGCGGCACCTCCCGGAGCGCGAAAAGCGGCAGGGACGCCCGCGCGGGGGCTTCCCATCCGGTCTCCACCGGCGGCTTCGCCGGGATGGGGTCTGGCTGCACCCTGTTCCACCGCATGGCGCCGCGGTGGGGGTCTTCGGGCCCCGACGGGACCGAGAGGGGATACTCGCCGGGGCCGAGCATCGGCCCGGTCGTGGCGCTGGTGGCGGCATCCGCCCGGAAGCTGCGGACTCGCCCGCGGAAGCTCTGGCCCTTCACGGCGTCCCGCAGGGCCCGGCGCACGTCGGCGGCGCGATCCATGCGTTGGCGCGGCTCGGGATCGAGGAGCGACGCCACCAGATCGGAGAGCGCCGCGGGGATGGGGAGGTCGATGGTCGCCGCGAGCGACGGCGGCGGGCGCATCCGCGCCTCGAGCAGATCCTGCCGCCCCTCGCCGGGGTGAGGGCGCTCGCCGGAGAGGGTCTCGTGGAGGATCAGGCCCACCGCGTACAGATCGGTCCACGGGCCGAGGTCCTGCGTGCGGCCCAGCAGCTGCTCGGGGGCCATGTACCCGGGTGTCCCCGAGATGCCCTTGCGGTCGCGCGTGAGCTCCGCCAGGGCGTCGGCCACGCCGAGGTCGGCGACCCAGGCGTGCACCTGGCCGTCGGTCCCCGGGTAGAGGAGGATGTTGCCCGGCTTCAGGTCCTGGTGGAGCAGGCTGCGCGCGTGGATGGCCGCGAGCGCGTTGAGCACCTCGTCGACCAGGCGCAGCACGTCGTTGATGGACGGGCGCAGCTTGAGGAGGTCGCCCAGGCTGCCGCCCGCGGCGTACCCGAGGGCGACGAAGGGCTCCCCCGTCGCGAGCACGCCGGTGTCGAACACGGGGATGACGTGCGGATGGACGATCCGCGCGGAGATCGCGACCTCCCGCGCGAAGCGGGCGCGGAAGCGCCGGTGCAGGGCGAGGTTGGTCTTGACCACCTTGACCGCCACCTCGGTCTCCAGCAGGCGATCCTCGGCGTGGTAGACAACGCCGGTGGCCCCCTCTCCAAGCTGCCGGGTCGGCCGGTAGCGCTCGGGGAGGCTCGGCAGCATGCTACGGCCCTGGGGCGCGCCGCGCTCGCGTCGCGTGGCGAGAGCCCGGCCCGCGAGGTCGAGGAGCGACTCCCCCGGCCATCAGCGCCTCTTGGGTGACGAGAAGTCGGTCAGGATCGGCTTCTCCAGCTGCTTCGGATCGATGGGCCCGGACCTCCGCAGGTCGAGCTTGCCGGTGATCGCGACAGTGTCGCCGGAGTGCCTGAGGATCTCGGAGAGCGCGCGGGTCTCGTTGCCGAGCTTGACCTCGACCCCGCCCACGAGGATGGAGACGTGGCCGAGCATCTGGGTGCCGCCGCCGCCGCCGGACGACGCGGGGCGAGGCATGTAGACGCCGACCAGGGTGACGCGTTCGCCGTCCCCCGCCGCCAGATCGGACGCGCGGGCGATCTCCTCGATCTCGGCGCCGGCGCTGAGCTCTTCGTCGACCTCCTCGACCTCTTCTTCCTTGGTCTCGACCTCCTTCTCGGTGGCCTCTTCCTCGCGGCCCTTGGCCTCGGCCTCGGCGGCCGCGGTGTCCTTTCGCGCGGGGTCCTCGGCGAGCTCGGCTTCGCTCTCCGCCTTGACCTTCTTGACCTGCACGTCTTCGAGCTTGCGCTCGATCGTCGCCTTGGCCTCGACCTTCGCTTCCTTCTTGGCGTCCGCCTTCTGCTCGGCGGCGTCCGCCTTGGCCGCGGGGTCGATCCCCTTCGGCTTGGGGCCCTTCTGGGCCTTGTCTTCCTTTCCGGTGCCCTCCGCCTCGGGGGCGCCCTTCACCGACGCCGCGCCCTTGGCGCCCTTCTTCTTCTTGTCCGCGTCGGGCCCGGCGGCCTTGCCCGTCGCGCCGGCGGAGGTCTTGGCGGACTTGGCCTCGGCGTTGGCCTTCTTGGCCTCACCGGCCTTCTTTTCGGCGTCCCCCGCCTGAACGTCCTTGTCGACCGCGAGGCGCTTCTTGCCCGCGGCGGCGCTGATCTTGCCGCCCTCGATCTTCCCGGACTTCGGATCCTTGGCCTTCGCGGCGTCGGCGGTGGCCTTCGCAGCCTCGGCCTTGGCTTCCTTCGCCTGGGCCTTCTTGTCCTTGGCCCCCGCGACGGCGTTCTTCGCCTGCTCGGCCTTGGAGTCGACCGGCTTCACGGCCTTGGCGGCCTTGCCCGCGGCCTTCTCGACGGACTTGCCCTTGGCCGCCTTCTCGCCCCTGCCGGGCTTCCCCTTGCCCTTCTTGGGATCGGCCTTGGCGACCGCCTTCTTCTCTTCGGTGGTCTTTCCCTTCTTGCCGTCGCCTTCTCCGGCCGCCTTGTCGAGCGCCTTGGCGCCCTTCTTGCCCGGGTCGGCGTTCTTGGACTTCTCCTCGGCCGCCTTCTGCGTGGCGATCTGGGCCTCCTTCTTCTTGTGGGAGGCCTCCTTGTCCAGCGCGATCTTGTCGGCCGAATCCGCCTGTTTTTGCGGGACCTTCGCCTTGGCGTCCGGCGCCTTCTTCTTGCCGTCGGCCATCGCTTGCGCGTCGCCCTTGGCCTTGGCCGAGATCTCCGCGCGGCTCATGGTCGCCGGGGACTTGTTCGAGGAGGCGGGCGGCGCCTTCTTCTCGGTCTTGGCCTCGGCCTCGATGAGGTCCTTCACGCCGGAGTTGCCGACGTTGCCCTGCAGGTCGGCCGCGGCGCCCTGCTGCACCTTGGCCTTCGCGTCCGGGAGGGCGGCTTCGGGAGACTTGGCCGCGACGGCCTTCGGCTTCTTCGCGCGCGCTGCGGCGGCGAGCTCCTGGTCCTTGGACGCCATCAACCCCTCCAACTACGGGCGGATACTACCATGCGGAGGTCGAGCCCAGCGGGCCGACCCTACAGGTCGGTCCCGAATACGTTCAGGTAGACCCCATACAAGCCGGCGTCGTCGAGCGGCTCGACGGCGATGACCTCGGGCGTGATGCCGAAGTCACCGAGGCCGCCGAGGGCGTCTCCCAGGTCGAAGGAGAGCTGACCGCCGAGCAGGCCCGCGAGGCCTTCCACCACCGTGCCGAGCTGCTCCTCGACCGCCGGGAGGTCGTAATTCTGGGCGCCGTACTCGAGCACCGCGACGTCGCGCACGTCGAAGTCGGCGCTGACTTCGGTCCCGTCGAGCGTGAGATCGATCACCGCGAAGACGCTCGCGTGGAGCCACTCCTCACACGAGCCGTCGATGACGGTGTCGATCCCGACCTGGAGGTCGGGGAGGTAGGCGCGTGCCAGCGGCGTGCCGACGCCCGGGACCATGCGGATCACCCGCGCTTCGCCCACGTGCAAGGCGATGCAGTAGCCGTTGGCGTCCTCCGGGATCTCGTTGCCGCCGTCGAGCGCGGCGATCCCGCTGCCGAGGAGCGCGCCGTACTCGCCCTCGAGCATCAGATCGATGTCGAGGAAGCCGGCAAGGGTCTCGTCGAGCAGCACGTTGAACATGCCCTCGTGCACCGCGGCGCCGAGCTCGTAGGGGAGCCCCGAGGGGGTGGTCGCGCCGAGGGTGGCGACGACCGGCATCTCGTCCGCGGCGTCCGCGCCGTAGCCGACGGTTGCGCCGAGCGACACGCCCTGCCCGCCGGCGTCGACCTCGACGAGCTGGGCCGCGAGGCGCGTGCCGAGGAGGTCGAAGTCGAACGCGAAGGGGCCGCCGAGGGGGAGGTCTCCCACCTGGTCGAGCAACACGTCCGCGAGGCCCGCGCCGAGGCTGGCGACCAGGTCCGCGACGGGATCGAGCAGCAGATCGGTGATCCACTCGGGGATCTCCCAGCCCTCGACCGAGAGCCCGACATCGCCCATCTCGACGATGGCGTCGGCCAGGGTGAGGCCGAGCATGCCGTCCCCGTCGATCCAGGGGGTTGCGTGCGCGCCGAGGCCGATCTCGCCGAGGGAGAGGCCGAGCTGGAACGTGTACGCGTCGAGCACGGTGACGTCCGTGAGCATCGTCACGTCGTGGAGCGTGATCGCGAGGGTGATCGAGTCGAAGCCCGGCGCGAGGTCGGCGGTGGTGCCGGTCGAGGTGACGGAGACGGGGATGAGGTCGACGTAGTCGGTGTCGATCGCCGGGAGCGCGGAGAAGATGAGGTCCTGCCAGCCGAGGGAGTCGACGAGGTCGGCCACCATGGGCTCGAGCGCGTCGAGCCCGGTGGGGGTCAGGAGGCCGGCGATGGCGCCGGGGTCGGAGGCGCGGGGGTCGGTGCCGTCGAAGACCGGCACGATCTGGCGGACCCGCTGGTCGTAGGCGATGGCGGTCACGTCGACCACGACGGCGCGATCGTCGAAGGCGAGCACCGTGGCGAAGACGCCGAGGTCGTCCGGCGTCACGGTCGTGCCGTTGACCTGGACGAAGGCGTTGGCCGGGGTGACGACACCCGCCACCGTGATGCCATCGGCGCCGAGAAACGCGCCGTAGGTCGGCGAGCTCAAACTGAGCGAGAGCGGCTCGGGCGTGGGCCCCTTGATCGCGTAGTCGTTGGAGCAGGCGGCCAAGATGAGGAGCAGCATGTGAAACCCCGAGCGCGGCACAGTATAGCCGCGCTCGGGGTCGTCGATGGGTTTCTACCGCCGGGCGACCGACGCGATGCCCTCGATCGAGGCTGGGACCAGCCCGCGCTCCGTGAGGATCCCGGTGATGAGGCTGGCCGGCGTCACGTCGAAGGCTGGGTTCTTCGCGCCGGACGACGCCGGAGCGGTGCGGACGCGGATGAAGCGCCCGTCGTCCGACCAGCCCCAGACGTAGAGCACCTCCTCTTCGGAGCGCTCCTCGATGGGGATGTCATCTCCGGTGGGCGTGTGCATCGCGATCGTGGTGGTCGGCGCGGCCACGTAGAAGGGCACGCCCGCGGCCTTCGCGGCGAGCGCGGAGGTGTAGGTGCCGATCTTGTTCGCCACGTCTCCGTTCGCGGCGATGCGGTCGCTCCCGACGATGACCATGTCGATGGCGCCGGTCTTGAGGTAGTGGCCGGTGGCGTTGTCCGCGATGACCGCGTGGCGGACGCCCTCCTGGCCGAGCTCCCAGGCCGTGAGCTGGCTGCCCTGCTGCCGGGGCCGCGTCTCGTCCACGTACACGAAGACGTCGGTGCCCCCTCGCTTCGCCGCGTAGATGGGCGACAGCGCGCTCCCCCAGTCGACGAACGCGAGCCAGCCCGCGTTGCAGTGGGTGCTCACCCGCGGGCGGCTCGCGACGATCGGGGCGCCGATCTCGCCGATCCGGCGGCAGCTCTCCGCGTCGTCGTCCGCGAAGGCGTTGGCGGCGGCCACCGCGGCGTCCCGGGCGAGGTCGACGTTGTCGCCCTCCGCCTCGATCGCGCGAAGCACGAAATCGATGCCCGCGAAGAGGTTCTGCGCGGTGGGACGCGTGGCGCGCAGGTGGTTGGCGGCCTCGGCGACATCCGCGTGGAAGCTCGCGGGGCGCGCGGCCACCGCGGCCTGGGCCAACCCGAGCGCTCCGGTCGCGCCGATGGCGCCGGCCCCGCGCACCGTCATGTCGCGGATCGCGCGCGCGGTGTCCGCGTAGGTCGCCATGTCGACGATGGCGAACCGATGGGGGAGCAGGGGCTGATCGATCATCTTGACCACGCCGCCCGCCCACCAGACGGTGCGGGTGGGAATTCCGTCGACACGCATGGGGGCTCCGGGGAGGGGGCCCCATCCTAACGTCACGAGGAGGCGGCGCGGCACCTGCGAGTCGATCCCGGCGGCCGCGCTTAGGAGCAGGGGATGGTCCGCCGGCTCGCCGTATTCTACGCCGTGGCGCTCGCGTGGAGCCTCGCGTCGGCGTCGATCGCCTTCCTCGGGCCCCGCCTCGTCCCCGACGTGCCGGCGCCGACCTGGCTCGCGATCGCGGGCATGCCCTACATGTTCGGCCCGCTCGTCGGCGCGCTCGTCGCGTCCCGGCAGGAGCGGACGCGGTTCGTCGAGGCCGTCGGGCTCCGCTGGAAGCCGAATGGGTGGTGGGTCCTGGCGTGGTTTGCGCCGGTCCCGTTCATCGCGGCGGTGATCGTCGTGAGCGCGCTTGCGCCCGGCGTCGACCTCGCCACGCCGCTCGACGCGGTGCGGGCGCGGTATGGCGGCGTCGTGTCGCCCTCCGAGCTCGCGGACGTCGAGGCCTCGCTCGCCGCGGTGCCGCCCCTGGTGGTCGCGGTCGGGGGCACGATCGCGGGCCTCATCGCGGGAGCCAGCATCAACGCGCTGTTCGCGTTCGGCGAGGAGGCCGGCTGGCGCGGGTACCTTCCCCGCGTGCTCCGCGAGGCCCGGTTCTGGCCGGCGGCCCTCGGCACGGGCGCGCTCTGGGGGCTCTGGCACGCGCCGCTCGTGCTCCAGGGGTACAACTTCCCGGAGCAGCCGGTAGTCGGCGTCGCGTGCATGGTGCTCGCCTGCGCGCTGCTCTCGCCGCCCCTCCTGTGGCTGCGGGGAAAGGCCGGCTCGGTGCTGGCGGCGGCCCTGTTCCACGGCACGCTCAACGGAGTGGCGGGAATGACGGCGCTGTTCCTGCTCGGCGGCACCTCGTTCAGCGCGGGTCCCCTCGGGATCCCCGCGTGCCTCGTGCTCGCCGTCGTGAACGCCCTGCTGCTCGCGGCGGTGCCGCCGGGGGCGAAGATGGCCGAAGTGGTGCCGACCGACTGACCGGCTACTTCCCCCGGCTACCTCCGCCGGCTACTTCCGCCGGCTACTTCAATACTGCCCGCAACACCTGCTTCAGGAGCCGCGCCGCCGCCCGCTCGCAGACCGCGCGCGTGGCTGCCTCCCGAGCGAGCCCTGCTTCGGCCTCCTCCGCGATGGAGCCCACGCGGAAGCCGTCGGTCGTGTCGTCCAGCGTGCGGAAGCGGACGCGGGTGGCCTCGAAGCGCGCCTCGGCCCGCGAGAGCGCCCCGGCGGGCCCCGAAGTGGCGGGATCGAGCGCGGCGATCGAGAGGGTGGCGTAGACGATCACGTCCACGTCGGGGTGCCCGGGGTCCGCCCATTTCAGCCCGAGGTCGGACACGTGGCGCCGGAACAGCTCGGCGACGGTGCGCGCCTCGGCCTCATCCTCGGGGGCGACGCCCTCCCACACGAGCGTGATCGTGCGCGCGGGCTCGAGGCGGGCCTTGCCGGCCTCGGTCTGCATCCAGGCGCGGAACACGTCCGCGATGTCGGTGCCCGGGTAGTAGGTCGATCGCTGGTCGGCCGCGACCGTGAGCACCGCGATGGCGTAGCGGTTCGGGTCAGCGGTGCGCCACGCCGCGGCGGAGGCGCGGGCCTGGATGATGCCGAGCTGGTCCGCGAGGAGGGCGGAGACGGCGTCCTGCCCGGTGCGGCGGCTCTCCGCGAGGCATGCGCCCCACACGCCGGCGGCGCGGGCGTAGTCATGCACGACCTCTGCTGGCGTCGCCACCTGCTGGCACAGCACGACCTGCCTCTCCTCGGGCGTGAGGGTGTCGAGGAGGCCAGCCATCGCCGGGAGCACGAACAGGATCATCGCGGCATTCACCTCTGGGAGTCGCTCGGGGAGGGGCCAGACGGTCCCCTCGGGGAGACTTGTAGCCCCGTCCGCCGTAGCTCGCCCGAGCGATAACGGAACCAGCCGAGGTACTGGTTCCGCCACCAGCGTTCGAAGGTGAGCTTGTCGAGATCCCCGTCGAGGAGAGGTCGGTAGAGCTCGTCGCCGTACTCGCGGCCGGAGAGCCAGTCCCGCACCTTCGCGCTCCCGCCGTCGAGCACGGCGTACTGGGCCCATCCGAAGGTCCACGAGCCACAATTCACGAAGCGGATCCCCTCGTGGAGCACGTTGGCCGGCATGTGGGAGTGGCCGCAGACGACCGTGGTCGCGCCACGCTTCTTGGCCTCCTGCACCGCCGGCCCGAACATCAGCATCGGGTCGCCGGCCTCGTTGCGCACCCAGTAGTTCACGAAGAACTCGGCCTTTTTGGCGGGGCCCTCGATGCCGACGCGCCTCAGCAGCCGATTCCGCAGGTTGAGCCACAGCGTGTACTTGTGGAACAGCCAGAAGGAGATCCGATTGCCCCGCGTGTAGAAGTCCGCGAGGGGCAGGCGGATCCAGGTCCCGAACGTGTGTTCGATCCAGTGGTGCACCCGCGTGGCGGTGTCCGACTCGTTCAGGTTGGCGCCGATCCACGGATCGAAGCCGTGCCCGTGCTCGACCAGCGTGTCCTCGCCGATCCAGAGCTCGTCGCAGACGTCGAAGCGCAGCAGGTCCCGGTAGACGTGCAGATCGTGGTCGTGGTTGCCGACGACGTACCAGACGCCGTTGGTCGCGGCGAGGTCGGCGAAGGCCCTGAGCAGCTTGCCGTGCGCGCGCAACACCGCCGTGAAGTCACCCGCTTGGAGAAAATCGATGGCGTCGCCGTTGATGACCAGCGTGGCGCCGGCCGCGCGAACCTGGTCGAGGAGCGCGAACATCGCACGGTCCTTGCCCATGAAGCTGTCGGAGCGCCCGCCGTTGCCGAGGTGGAGGTCGGACACGATCCAGACCGGACGATCCGCCTTGATGCGGCGCACGACGCGCTCGTGCGGGCCGGCGGACCAGAGGTAGTTGCTCATCGAGACGGGGGAACGTGCACGCTTCAAATTTAGCGCGGATGCGAGCCCGCGGCCCTCCCGGTTCCACGAACGCTTCGGTGCGCCGTGATAGTCGCGCGGATGGCAAAATCAGTGGGCCGCACCCGTTTCCTCGGGTCCTTCGTCGACACCCTCCCCGAGCCGTCCCTGCCCGAGGTGGCCTTCGCCGGCCGGTCGAACGTGGGGAAGTCCTCCGCGATCAACGCGCTCATCGGCGCGACCGTGGCGCGCGTCGCCAAGACCCCGGGCCGCACGCAGGCGCTCAACCTGTTCGAGGTCGACGAGGCGTGGATCGCGGTCGACCTCCCGGGCTACGGCTACGCGAAGGTCAGCAAGACCATGCGCGAGGGGTGGAAGGGCCTGATCGAAGGCTACCTCGCCAACCGGCCCACGCTCCGGCTCGTCGTGTGCCTGGTCGACCCGCGCGTGCCCCCCCAGGAGATGGACGCGGGGCTGCTGCACGGCCTGGCCGACGCCGGCATCCCCACCCTGGTGGTGGCGACGAAGATCGACGCCTTCACCCGGACCCGCCGGGTGGACGCGCTCCGCGTGCTCGCCACGGCCCACGGGATCGACCTGTCGCGCCTCATCGGCTTCTCGGCGCACGAGGGCATCGGAAAAGACGAGGTCCTCAACGCGATTCGGGCCGCGGTGCGCTGACACCACGGCCCGATGCGGAAGTCAGGACGGTTCGCTTGGAACCGTCCGCATTTCCCCGAACGCTCCTAGAAGGCGGTGCCCGGGATCTG
>JAUXQH010000164.1 GCA_030685065.1 Pseudomonadota bacterium
CGCCGTCGTTCCCGCCGCCGCGGTCGCCTCCGTCGTTCCCGCCGCCGCGGTCGCCTCCGTCGTTCCCGCCGCCGCCGCGGTCGTCTCCGCCGCCGCCGCCGTCGGCTCCACCGCCGCCGCGGTCGTCTCCGCCGCCGCCGCCGCGGTCGTCATCCCCTCCACCGCCGCCGCCGCCGTCGTCTCCGCCGCCGCCGCCGCGGTCGTCATCCCCTCCACCGCCGCCGCCGCCGTCGTCTCCGCCGCCGCGATCGTCATCCCCTCCACCGTCCCCGCCGCGGTCGTCATCGTCCCCGCCGCGGTCATGGTCGTCCCCGCCGCGGTCGTCATCATCCCGGTCGTGGTCGTCATCATCCCGGTCACGGCCGCCCCGGTCATGGTCGTCGTCCCGGTCGTCCCAATCGTGGTCGTCCCAATCGTCATCGTCCCAATCGTGGTCGTCCCAATCGTGGTCGTCCCAATCGTGGTCGTCCCAATCGTGGTCGTCCCGGTCCTTCCAGTCATCGTCGTGACGCTTCCAATCGTCATCGTCCCAGTCGTGGTGGTCCCTGTCCTTCTCGTCCCGCCAGTCGTCGTTGTCGCCGCCGTGGTAGTAGAAGTAGTAATAGTCGTCGTCGTCGTCATCGTAGTAGTAGTGATGAACGTCGGCGTAGCGGTGATAGTGATCCGCGTCGTCATCGGCGTAGTAGAGGTAGTTGTACTCGTTGTCGTAATAGACGAACTCGTTGTCCACGTAGTAGACGTTGATGTCCTGGTAGTAGACCCGGCCGCCATCCTCGTAGTAATACCTGTCGCCGTCGCGGTAGGAGTAGTCGTGGGTCAGGTAGTCGTAGCGGAAGTAGTAGTCCGCGTCCGAGAACTGGTAGTAGTAGTCCTCGGGGGTGTGGTAATCGTAATAGCCCGGCTCGTAGTACGTGGCCTCGTACGCCAACTGCCCACGCAGCGCACCCCGGGGGTAGCGCCGATTGTAGATGCTGACGTAATAATCGAACGAATAGGCTTCGATGTCGCGGATCTGCGCCCGAGACACGTAGCTGCAGGCATAGCTCGACCCGTCGCGAGGAGGCAGCAGCGGCACTACGATGGGCCCCCTGTCATCGCGCGGCGCGATGTGCAGGAACGCGGCGGTGGCCGGCTCGACCTCCCAGACCTCGAGGCTGTAACACACCCGCTCGTGGTCCCGATCGAACCAGAGCGTCGCGTAGCCTCCGCCGTCCTCGTCTCCCCGCGGGTCCACCTCGAACCCGTCCAGATAGACGTCGAACACGCTGCTCGCGCGGTACCGCTGGGGGTACTCGAAGCTCCGATACGGATCGCTCGCGCCGGAGAGGGACAGCACGGCGAGCGCGGCGGCCGCAGCTCCACCGACACGTTTGATGAGCTGCACCGGGACACGCGACATCGTCTGCTCCTGCATCGAACGAGTCGCATTCATAGGACCCGTCCGGACGGAGGCGATGAGATCATCGTCACACTTGGTAAGCTGGATCCGCGCGGTCAGCCGCCGAAGGTGACCGCGAGGGCGCGCTGCACGGCCGGCCGGAGCGCGATCGCGTCGATCCAACGCTGCGTGTGGGGGAACGCCGCCATGTCGATCCCCATCTTCGGGCCGTTCCGCATCCACGTCCAGCAGGCCATGTCCGCGATGCTGTATTCGCCAGCGAGGTAAGGCACTTCCGCCAGGCGCGCTTCGAGCACGGTGTAGAGGCGGATGCCCTCGGCCGTGAAACGTTCGATCGCGTACGGGAGCTTCTCCTCCCGGTTCCGGAAGTGGAAGGCCTGACCCAAGGTCGGGCCCGGCCCGCCAACCTGCCAGAACAACCAGGCCAGCGCGTCCAACCGTGCCTGGGGATCGACCGGGAGGAAGCGACCGTGCTGCGACGCGAGACGAAACAGGATGGCGCCGGACTCCCAGACGGTCAGCCCCTCCTCGTCGACCATGGCGGGAATGCGCCCGTTCGGGTTGATGGCGAGGTACTCGGGGCGCTTCTGCTCCCCCTTGCCGATGTCGATGCGCACCAGATCGTAGGGGATCCCGAGCTCTTCGAGCAGGATGATCGGCTTCTGGCCGTTGGGGGTGCCCCAGGTGTACAGGATGGGCTTCATGATCGTCTCCGTTCTCATGGGTCAGCGGGGCCAGAAAAGCAGGAGGACCAGGACCGCCCCCACGAGGCCGTTGATCAGCGGATCCGACACGAAGAAGCCGAACGACATCAACGCGATGCCCACGACCATCTGGCGCGCCTGCTGCTGCCGGCGGCCGTATTGAAAGCCGGCGAAGCCGATACATCCGTACACGATGCCGAGGAACATCGATGCCGGATCCAGGGGGATGCCCATGGCTACGCGGCCGCGCGCCGCCACCAGGCGGCCCCGAGGAGGGCCCAGGCGAGGACGATGAGCAGCGCCACGGGCGAAACGCCGTGCAGGTGCGGGGTGGGTTCGGCGTGAGCGGCGGCGAGAGGCAGCAGGGAGAGGAGCATCCGCACGGTTAACCCGCCCGTCGCACCGCCCAAACCAACAACCCGATCGCGGCGGCGAGCCACATCCCCGACCACAGCAGCGCCGGCACCCCCGTCATCTCGGCGAGGAGCGCGGCATCCCCGCGGCCGAGGTCGGACAACACGTCGCGCACGGCGTCCGCCACGACGAACAGCCCGATGGCGCGCAGCACCCCGCGACAGAGCTCGTGCGACGCCTTCCACGCGAGGGCGAGCAGGCCCGCCCCGACGAGCGCGGTGTAGAGGAAGCCGAAGGACACGATCGGGATCCACCCGAGCGCCAGCAGGGCGAGCAGCCCGAGCACCACGCAGGGGCCGCGAGCCGCGCGCGGCGCCGCCGTCAGGACCAGCCCCGCGAGCAGGGAGCCGAGGTAGCCGCCCTGGAGGATCAGGAAGTGGATCCCGCCGCTGGAGAGCGTGTGGCCGCTCTCCTCGGCGTTCACCGCGATCTCCACGACCGTGCCGCCGGTGAGCAGCGTGACCGCCGCGTGTCCGCCCTCGTGGAGCAGCACCGTCAGGAGCCGCAGGGGGTACACGAGCGGCGCCGCGTACCAGCCCGCCAGCACCGCGAGGAGCACGCCGCCGACGAGGCCCACGCGGCCCAGCGTTCCCGCGGAACCTCTCCCGCCGCCGCCCGCCCCCTTGCGCCGGATCACGTCGGCGCGATCGAGCCGCACGCGGGTGCCCGTGCGCTCCTTGACCCGGCTCATCGGGGGCCCCGGGCGCGACGACGCCGCGCGAGGAGGGCCAGGCCCGCCCCAGCGCCCAACGCGCCGGCGCCCAGCGCCCCCGCGCCCCCCTCCGCCGTGCCGCACGCACACCCGCCAGCGGGCTCCTCCTCGGCCAGGGCGCCGCACGCCGGCGGCGCAGCAGCCCCTACCTCCTCGATCTCTCCCGCCCGGAGCACCCACAGGTCGGGATCCAACGTCACCCCCACGGGCTCGCGTGCAAGGCACACGCTCTGCGCGATGGCTTCTCCCTCGACCGTCACCGTGAGGTCCTCCGTCGTGCCGTCGGCGTAGGCGACCCGCACCGGGACCGGCATGCGAAAGCTCGGCAGGTCCTGCGCGACCGCGAGATCGAGCTGCCACGCCCCCGCGCCGTCGGGCCGGGCCGCCCAGCTCCACGTGTAGACGGGCTCGCCGATGCCGTACACCCACTCATCGAAGAACCAACCGAGCTCCTCCCCCGACGAGGCCTCCACCGACGCGATGAGGTCGGTCGTGACCGCCGTTCCCAGGTGGTGCTCCGCCTCGTAGTCCGCCAGGGCGGCGAAGAATCGCTCGTCTCCCAGCACGCCGCGGAGCATGTGCACCACGAGCCCCCCCTTGTCGTACACGACGCCGCCCCACATGTAGAGCGGGTCGTACACGGGAAACCGCCCCTCGAGCGACTGCCACTCGAAGAACGAGTCCGCGAGATACGCCGAATATTCTGTCAGCCCCTCCTGGCCGTACGCCCGCTCGTACCAGAGCGCCTCGGTGTAGGTGGCGAACCCCTCGTTCAGCCAGATGTCGTCCCAGTCGCCCAGCGTCACGTCGTCTCCCCACCAGTGGTGGCCGAGCTCGTGGGCGTTCACCAGCTCGCCGTCCTCCGCGCCCACCAGGTCCGCCGAGAACGTGACACACGTCGTGTGCTCCATCGCTCCCCCAAACGGAGCCATGGCGTTTCCATAGCTCGGAAACGGATAAGGCGCGTACAGGTCGGAGAAGTGCGCGAGCATCTCCGCGGTGGTACCGAAGGTGTCCGCGGCGGCGGCCTCGCTCCCCGGGTAGGCCCACGTGTAGACGGGGATGTCGTCTCCCGTGACGGTCAGCACGTAATCCGAGAGGTGCACGGTCATCAGGTACGTCGCGATGGGCTGCTCCATCCGGTACCGCCACGTGGTCCATCCCTCGTCCGCCGGGCTCGCCTCGTCCGGGATCCCGTTCGCGGCGACGACCCACCCGTCGGGCGCTGTCACCTCCCAGGTGAGCGTGGCCTTGTCCGCCGGGTTGTCGTACACGGGGAGCCACGAGCGCGCGCCGATGGGCTCGTGAAAGGAGTACACCACGTCGCGGCCCCACTGGATCCCGGTGGGCCCCGCGCCGTCGTAGGTCCACTCCACGACGACCGTGGCGGTGTCGCCCTCGGCCGCATCCTCGATCGCATCTCCGATCGCGATGTGGAGCTCGTTGCCCTCGACCACCGGCGTCACCGGCTCGCCGGCCACCCACACCCCGCCGATCTCGGGCCCGTCGGCGTGGAGCACCAGGTCGCCCTCGCCGATACGGACCGCCGAGATGGTCGCGCGGCCCGCGACCGTCTGTGTCACCGGGTCGATCCGCACCGCGAGGACGTAGTCGAGGATGTCCCAGCCGGTTCCGCTATCGGACGGGGGGCCGGGCACGAACCCCGCTTCCCTGCCGCTGAGGGGGGGCGCATGCTTGAAGACCTCGCGCGCGGCGGCGGCGTCCGGGCGGGCGCGCAGATCGGAGGGCGACGGGAGGGCCGCGAGCGCGGCGCTCGAGCAGGCCAGGGAGACGAGGAGGACCATGTCCGGGCTCTATCGATCGAGCACATGCCCATCGAGCACGAAGGTCGTGAATGTGCCCTCGAACACGGCGCGCTCGCCGACGCTGGCCACCACGCGGACGACGTGCTTGCGCCCTTTCTGCTCCACGCGCTCCGCCTCGGCGACCACGACATCTCCCACGCGCACCGGCGCGAGGAAGCGCGTGTCCGCGGAGCCGAGCACGACGTTGGGATCGTTCACGGCGAGCATCGCCGCATAGTCCGCGAGCCCGAAGACGAAGCCGCCGTGCACGAGGCCGCGCACGTCCGCCGCCATCGACTCGGTGGTGACGAGCCGAGTGGTCGCGCGGCCATCCCCGAGCGACACCGGAGTGCCGACGAGCGTGGCGTCGATCTGGAGGTGGGTGTTCGGTGTCACGAGGCGCTCCGGTGCGAGCGCGAACCTAAACCGCCGCGGCCCCGGGTGGAGGCGGAACCGAGCCGCCGAGCGCCGCGCGCGTCTCCGGCTTGAGGAGGAGCACGAGGCTCACCAGCCCGAGCACGAGCGAGACGACGTTGCAGCACATCAGCGTGTTCACGAAGCACCCGATGGACGCAGCCACCGCCAGCCGCCAGCCCGTGCCCTTGAACACACGCGTGGCGGCGGTGATCTTGAGCGCCGCGAGCCCGCCCAGGATCACGCCGTACACGAGGTAGAAGACGAGCATCAACACCGCGTCGTCCTCGCCCTCGATGAACGCGCCGATCGCGCCGATGGGGCCCCCGAACAGGCAGAACACGCTCGCCAGCGCGTCGAACACCCCGAGGATGAGCAGGAGGATGGCGACGGTCTGGCCCATGGGGCGCCAGTGTAGCGTGCTACCGTCCCTTCTCGATGAAGCTGCGATGACGCGCCTCGCCCTCGACATCATGGGCTCCGACCTCGGCCCCGCCGCCACCGTGGCCGGCGCCGCGTCGGTGAGCGTGCGGGACGACGCCCCCCACCTCACGCTCGTGGGCGACGCCGCCCAGATCCGAGCCGAGCTCGCCCGCCACCCCCACGACGCCGATCGCATCCGCGTCGTGCACGCCCCCGCCACCGTGCCGATGGACGCCTCCCCGCGGGACGCCCTCGACGCGCTCCCCGACGCCTCCGTGCTGGTCGCGGCGCGGCTCGTGGCGGCCGGGGAGGCCGACGTGCTCATCAGCGCCGGAAACACCGGCGCGGTCACCCTCGCGTGCGCACGCACGTTCACACGGCTGCCGGGCGTCTCGCGGGCGGCGCTCGGGGCCGTGGTCCCCACCGAGCTCCGACGGGGCGAGCGGCGCGATCCGTTCAGCCTCCTCCTCGACGCCGGCCTGACGCTCGACCCCACCGCCGACGATCTCGTGGCCTTCGCGCTCATGGGGGCGGCCTACGCGGAGCGCATCTCGAAGAACCCGCGCCCGCGCGTGGCCCTCCTCTCCAACGGCAGCGAGCCCGGCAAGGGCACCGCCGCGGTCATCGAGGCCCACGCCCGCCTCGCGGCGCGCCCCGATCTGGAGTTCATCGGCAACGTGGAGGGCATGGACATCCCCCGTGGGACGGCCGACGTCGTCGTGACCGGCGGCTTCGTCGGGAACATCGTGCTCAAGATGCTCGAGGGCGTGAGCGACACGGTGATGCGCACCGCGCGCGCCGCTGGAGAGCGGCGGTGGCGCTATGCGGCGGGCCTCTGGCTGCTCTCGCCCGCGATCCGAAAGGTGCGCGAGGTGACCGACTGGCAGCAGTACGGCGGCGTGCCGATCCTCGGCTTCGATCACCTGTGCATCAAGGCGCACGGTCGAAGCACCGCCCGGGCGATCTCGAACGCGCTCAAGGTCGCGACGATCACCGCGCGGACCGACCTCGTGGGAGGAATGCGGGCGGCGCTGGGGCCGGGCAGCTCGAGCGCTACCGGGTAGACATCCCCGAGGCCTGGAGACACGACGAGACGGCGGCCGTCACCCCCCACGCCGGCTCCGTGCCTACGCTGCACGGGTGCAGAATCCCAGGGCGGACGTGTGGCATCGGCATCCCGCGGACGTCGAGCGGCAGCTGCGCGGGGCCGTGGCGGCCGGGAACGTCGTCACCCTCGCGGGGGGCGTGCCGGCCGACGAGCTGTTCCCGTCCGTGCAGCTCGACGAGGCGATGGCCTCGGTCATGCGCGACGACGGCGCCGCGGCGCTCCAATATGGGTGGCCGGAGGGCCACGATCGGCTCCGCGAGCACATCGTCGCCTGGATGGCGGCCGAGGGGGTCGAGGTTTCGCCCGAGGCGGTGCTCGTCACGAGCGGCGCGCAGCAGGGCCTTCATCTCCTCGGGAGGCTGCTCGTGCCCGAGGGGGCGCCGCTCGCCGTCGAGACGCCCACCTACGCATCCGCGCTCCAGGCGTTCGACCTGCGCCAACCCGCCTGGCGCGCTGTCCCTCGGACCGCGAGCGGCCTCGACCTGGGCTGCCTGGCGGACGCGTTCGAGCGGGGCGGCGCGCGGGTGCTCTACCTCGTCGCCACCGGCCACAACCCCACCGGGGGCGTGCTGACCGAGGGCGAGCGGCTCGAGGTCCTCCGCCTCGCCGAGCGGCACGACGCCTGGGTGATCGACGACGACGCGTATGGGAGCATCCACTTCGCGCGGTGCGGGCGCGGCGCCTCCGGAGCGCCCGGCACCCCGAAACGCCCCTCCCCGCTCCGGGCCTTCGGCCGCCACCTGGACCGGATCGTCCACCTCGGCAGCTTCTCCAAGGTGCTCGCGCCGGGCCTGCGCATCGGCTTCATCGCCGGGCCGGCGTCGTTGATCCGGGAGGCGACACATCTGAAACAGGCGCTCGATCTGGAGACCGCCACGCTCACCCAGCGCGTCCTCGCGCGCTGGCTCGACGTCCACCCGCTCGACCAACACATCGCGCGATGTATCACCGTGTATCAGCGGCGCCGCGATGTGCTGCTGGACGCGATCCACGCCACCTTCCCCCACGCGCGGCGGGAGCCTCCCGACGGCGGGTTCTCCCTCCTCCTCCACCTCCCGGATCGCCTCGACGCACGCGCGCTGCTCCCCGAGGCCATCCGCGCGGGCATGGCGTTCGAGCCCGCGGACCCCTACTTCGTGCACGGCGGCGAGCCGAGCGCGGTGCGGCTCTCCTTCTCGAACGTCGACGAGTATGGGATCCGCCTCGCGATCCACCGCCTCGCCGGCGTGGTGGAGCGCGCGAAGGTGGGTTGATCCGGCCTGCGTGGCAATGCCGTGAACGCGATACGTCCGCCCGATGGCAACCGTCCACGCAAGGCCAGGCCCCGTCACCGAGGCCGCCGCGGCGCTCGAAGCCGAGCTGATCGCATTCGAGCAAGCCGTGGAGGACGCAGGCAAGGTGCGCCTCGACACCCGCAAGAACCTCGAGCGGGCGGCCCGCGAGGTGCAACGCGCCGCCGCGAGCTACGAGCGGATGCAACTCCGCATCGGCGAGCTCGGGGTGCGCCTGCGGGAGGGCACCGAGCGCGCCACCGGCAAGGCGATCACCCTCCAGGAGATCGGGCACCAGCTCCAAGAGCGCCAGCAGACCTACGTGGACATGATGGGCGCGCACGAGGCGCTCATGCAGGAGGCGCTGGTGCTGCGAGACCTCGCCGAGAAGGGTCCCGAGGCCCTCATCGAGGTGCAGGCGGGGCTCGCCGGCCTCGCGGAGCGCGCGCACGAGATGGCCGCGGCGGCCCGCGCGGCCGGCTTCAGGGACCTCGCCGAGGACGCGACCGCGCGCTTCCAACAGCTAAGCTCGCTGTCGAACAAGCTCGGCGGCGCACCGTCGTGAGGGGTGGGAGCTGGGCTGAATCCCTCATCCGTCGCCGAGGCGGCGCCACCTTCTCCCAAAGGGAGAAGGGGAGCCCGAGGACCCGCTAGAACGGATCCGGATCCGACTCGACCTTCGGCCGCTCGGGCCGGCTCCGCAGCGCCACGAGGCACTTGGAGAGCTCCTCCGGCAGCGGCGCCTCGAACACCTGGCCGTCGGGGAGCTCGATGCGCGCGGCGTGGAGGAACATCCGCCCAGGGTAGGCAGGCACGCGGAGCTTCTTGCGGGGGGTGTACCGCTCGTCCCCCACCACGGAGAGGCCCAGCCCGTGCAGGTGGCGACGGATCTGGTGCTTGCGGCCTGTCTCCGGGGTGACACGCAACAGGGAGAAGGCGCCGAGGGCCTCCTCGAGGCGGTACCGCGTGACGGCGTCCTGCGGGGCGCCGCCGTCGTCCGGGTGGAGGGGGACGCGGATGACGCCCTTCTTGTGGGCGTGGCCCTGCACCAGCGCGAGGTAGGACTTCTGGACCGTCCCGTCCATGAAGTACCGGCCGACCCTGGCCCGCGTGATGGAGGACGCGGCGTAGAGCACGACGCCCGAGGTGTCCCGATCGAGGCGGTGCAGGGGCTCGAGCCCCTTCGGCAGCTTGGGCTGGGCGGTGAGCCACGCGCGCAGGTCGTAGCGCTCGTCCGTCATGGCGGCGTGGACCACCCAACCGGTGGGCTTGGAGACGGCGACGAGGTCGCCATCGGAGGACAGTACAGAGGGGTCGGACATGGGTGAACCCGGTTATCCCCTGGCCGTCCGGAGTGTCGCCTTGTCCATCGAGCTCTACTGGGGAAGCGGGAGCACGCCCGCCTGGCGCGTGCTGCTCGCTCTCTCCGCCAAGAACCTACCCTTTACGTCGCATCTGCTCTCGTTCTCGAAGCGGGAGACGCGCACGCCAGAATTCCTGGCCATCAACCCGCGCGGCAAGGTCCCGACGTTGAAGGACGGGGATCTGGTGATCAACGAGTCGCTCGCGATCCTCGCCTACCTCGACAGCGCCTACCCCGCGGTGCCGCTCCTCGGGCGCACGGCGGCGGAGACCGGCGAGATCTGGCGCCTCGTCATGGAGTACGAGTCGCACGGAAGCCCGACGTTCGGCGCGGTCGCCCGGCCGATCTCGTTCGGCACCCTCGCCCAGGACGAGACGAAGGTCCGCGAGGCGCTCCCCGCCTTGATCGCGGAGCTCGATCTCCTCGCCGCGCGCGTCGCGAACGGCCCCCTCGTGGGAGGCACCCTCTCCGCCGCCGACCTCGTGTGGTTCTGCGGCGTGCAGACGCTCGTGCGCGCCGCCACCCGGCCCGCCGCCGCCCCGCTCGATCTCGGTGTCTGGCCGCTGGGCGCGCGCTGGCCCGCGATCGTGCGCTGGGCCGGCCTCATCGAGGCCCTCCCCGGCTACGACGCGACAATGCCGCCCCACTGGCTCGAGGGCGATGTCCCCTCCCCGGCCCGCGTCGAATGAGGCCCTCGCCGCTGCTCGCCCTGCCGCTGCTCGCCCTCGCGCTCGCCGCCTGCGCGGACCCGCCACCGCCCGAGGTGCACAAGCTCATCGACATCTACCACCCGGTTGTCCAGCTCAACACGGGCTCGGTGCCGGGTGGGGTGGCCGAGGTCATCCAGCTGTTCGTCCATCCGAAGCTCGTCGGCATGTGTCACCCCATCCCGACCCTCACCGCCACGCTCGACGGGAAGCCGATGACGCAGCTGCACGGCCGCGTGGGCGGCGCCCTGCCCTACGATCGCGACTGCTCCGTGTTCGAGTTCACCCTCGATGCCGCGCAGATCGTCCCGGGGCCGACGAACGAGCTGGTCGTGTCCGACGGCGAGACCACCTACCACGTGGGCATCGCGGACCTCTACGCGCCGCGCGTCGCGACGGCCTCCCCCACGGACGTGAAGCCGGGCGACACGGTCACGCTCGCGTGGTCGCCCGCCACCGACAAGGTCGCGGCGAAGGGCGCCGTCACCCTGGAGCTGGAGGCCGGCGACAAGCGGGCGGTGATCAAGCGCGCGGACCTCGTCTTCGCGCCGGGATCGATCGCCTTCGTGGTGCCGCCGGGCCTCACGGGTGATGTGACCGTGACGGTGTTCGGCACCGCCTTCATCCAGCCCGCGGTGACCAAGTGCGAGGGCCCGACGATCTGCGGCGTGGCGCGCGACTATGACGTGCCGCCGGTCACGATCCACGTCACGCCGTGACTCGACCGCGCGCGGAGGGCGCGCTCCTGCTGCTCCTGTTCGCCTGCGCGCCGCCGGCGGCCCTCCCGATCCCCGAAGGCCCGATCGGCTTCCCGGTCGATCCGGCCTTCACCGGTGACGTGGCGTTCAACGGCGCGACCGTGCGGTACTACGCGATCACGGCGCGGGACGACATCGAGGCCCTCGGAGCCATCCGGCGGGAGGGCCCCCGTCTCGGGGACAGCACGCACGGGGCGTCCACCGGCTGGGACGTGCGGTGGGCCTGGCCCGACGGCGGGGCGTGTGCCCCCGTGACCCTCACCGTGGACATCGTCGTGACCTTCCCACGTTGGACTGCGCCCGCCGAGGCCCCCGCTCACGCGGTTGGCAACTGGCAGCGGTACGTGCGGGCGCTGGCGGTTCACGAGCAAGGCCACATCGACCGCATCCTTGGTGTCGTCGAACAAATCCCGCGCGTGCTCGAGGCCGCGGGCTGCGCGGCGATCCCCACGAAGGGGGCCGAGGCGCTCGCCCTCCTCGCCGACGTCAACGCCGCGTACGACACGGAGACGCGCAACGGCGCCGAGCAGGGCGCGGAGTTGTTCGCTCCCCGGGCCCGCTGACTCGGCCGGACGCCCGCGGTCCGGCTACGTGTTCGCGGGACAGCATGCTCCTCCTCCTGCTCGCCTGCAGCCACTTCGTGACGACGCCCGTGCCGGTGGTCCCGTTCGAGGACCGAACCATCGACACCGTCGGGATCGCACGCGCGTTCCCCGCGGATCGGGTGAAGGACCGGAAGGCCTGGGCGACCGACCTCGCCGCGGTCTTCGCCGCCCACGACATCCCCTCCACCAACGGGAACGCGTGCGCCGTGGTCGCCGCGTTGGAGCAGGAGAGCGGCTACACGCCCGACCCCGCGGTGCCCGGCATCGGCGGCATGATCGACGCCTGGATCGCCGAGAAGCAAGCGTCGCTGGGCACGATCCCCGGCTGGGCGTTCGGCCAGGGGCTACGCGCGGTGCTCGACGCACGGCCCAAGGGCCAGGACCGGTCGTTCTACGAGCGGCTCAAGGCCGCCAAGACCGAGCGGGACGTGGACGTGACGTTCCGCGAATTCGTCGCCTTCCACCGATCCAAGCTCCCGACACCGATTCGCTCGGCCGAGGCGGCCGCCCAATTCGTGGGGCTCGACCTGGACGATCTGAACCCGATCACCACGGCGGGCTGCCTCCAGGTCAAGGTCGACTTCGCGGAGGAGCACGCCCGCGAGCACGCCACCGACCGCGCGCTCGTCCGTGACCAGCTCTACACGCGCGAAGGGTGCCTCCACTACGGGGTGGTTCGGCTGCTCGACTGGGAGGCCGGCTACGACAAGCCGATCTACCGCTTCGCGGACTACAACGCCGGCTTCTATGCGAGCCGAAACGCCGCGTTCCAGGAGCAGGTCGCGACGCTCTCGGGCGTGAAGCTCGCGCTCGACGGCGATCTGCTGCGCTACAACGATGCGGGCCGCCCCGCCGGTGAGCCCTCCCAGACGCTCACCGCCGTGCAGAGCGTCGTCACTCAGAATGCGCTCGACATTCCCGAGGGCCGCATCCGGAAGGACCTGACGAAGGAGAAGAAGCGCAGCTTCGAGGAGACCGACACATGGACGGCCATCCGGGAGCTCTACGAAGCGAAGGCGAAGAAGCCGCCTGCCTACGCGCGGCTCCCCGACGTGACGCTCGACTCGATCAAGCTGCAGGGCAAGAAGACGACCGCGTGGTTCGCCCAGAACGTCGACCGCCGCTACCAGACGTGTCTCGCGCGCCTGGAGGGCGGCTGAGAGCCCGCCGCAGACGGGCCGGACGGCGCCTACTCGAGCGCGACGTAGATGCGATGCACGTCGTCGTTCTCGTCGAACCCGTTGACGAAGTTTCCGACTTCCTTCGCCTGCTCTTCGGAGAGGGACACGGTCGACTTCGGCACCCAGCCGAGCTCGGCGGTGCTCACGACCCAGCCCATCGCCTGGAGGGCGCGGCTGACCGTGTCGACGTCGGGCGGGTCACAGATGAACTCCACGCCGTCGTCGCCGGGCTTGACCTCTTGCGCGCCGGCCTCGATCGCGGCGTCTTCAGGGTCCATCCCGGTCGGGTGGGAGGCCTCGATGAGCCCGCGGCGGTCGAACATCCACGCGACGCTGCCCGCGCCGCCGAGCTGCCCCTTGCGGAACAACAGCCGCACGTCGCCCGCGGTGCGGTTGCGGTTCTCCGTGAGGCACTCGACCATGATCGGCACCTGGTGGGGGCAGAAGCCCTCGTAGGTGACCGTTTCGTAGATGATGTTCTCGTCGGTTTCGCCGCGGCCCTTTTTCAGGGCGCGCTCGATGGTGTCCCGCGGCATCGAGTTCTTCCGCGCGTTCTCCAGCGCGGCGCGCAGCCGAGCGTTGGACTCCGGCGAAGGATCCCCGCTCTTCGCAGCGACGATGATCTCCTTCGACAAGCGGGTGAACAGCGCGCCACGACGCGCGCCGGACTCCTCACGACCCTTCTGTTTCCATTGAGCGCCCATGCCGGCCCGTTTACGGGATTTCCCGACACGCGGCAAGCGTCGGAGCGGCTTTTCGCATGAGCCTCCTCGACGACCTCTGGAGCGGGCGCTGGGTCCCGATCTGGCTCCGCCGCCGCGTGATCGCGTGGCTGGGCTACCGCGTGCTCCTCGACGCCCCGCTCCCCGGCGGCTCGCTGCGGGTGCTGGAGCGTGGCACCGTCCGCCGTCTGCGCTTCGGCGACGCGTGGGAGGACCAGAGCGCCTTCGATCGCGCCGCCCCCACCCACCCGCTCCTCCCCTACACCCAGCTCGCCGCGCTCGGGCTCGCTCTCCCGCCCCGGCTCGACGGCGTGCTCCACCTCGGCCTCGGCGGGGGCACGCTCGCGCGCATGGTCCACGTCGCCGCGCCCGACACCCTCCAACACGCCGTGGAGCGCTACGCCGAGGTGGCCGACGCCGCCCGGCGCTACTTCGACCTTCCCGACAGCGTGTCCATCACCATCGGCGACGCCGCGGGCCTGCTCGACCGGCTCGCACCCGCCTACGATCTCGTGTTCCTCGACGCCTTCGCACCGTCGGGCGCCCCGGTGTCGCAGAGCGCGGCGACGTTCGTCGGGGTGCGCCGCGTCCTCCGCCCGGACGGTTGGCTGATCGTGAACGCCACGGACGACGTGCGCACCACCGTGCTCGCGCTCCACGACGTGTTCGCCTCGGTCGCATGGATCAAGATCCCCGACGCGGACCAGTACCTCCTCGTGGCAAGCGACGCGTTGGCCCTCGACGGCGTGCGCGCCCGCGCTGCGGCCCTCGGAGCGCGCCTGGGGCAGGAGCTGGAGCCGCTGGTGGACAGGCTCGTGTGGGCAGACGGATCCGTGCTGGCGGGGCCGGGGGGTACGGGGGGGTGAAATCAATCCGTCGCGATCGAGCGGCGCACGTGTGAGCACATCCAGGAGCTGCGTGGCGTGGCGGCTGGGGCTGAACGAGCACGTTGGTAGCGTTGGTAGCGTTGGTGGCCGACCGGCTGGAGGACCGCGACGCGGGCCGAAGTCGAGGGATGAACAGGCATCCTCCGAGTTCAGCCCGCTGGGCGGGCCGAAGTCGAGGGATGAGCGCGCATCCTCCGAGTTCAGCCCGCTGGGCGGGCCGAAGTCGAGGGATGAGCGCGCATCCTCCGAGTTAAGCCCGCTGGGCGGGCCGAAGTCGAGGGATGAGCGCGCATCCTCCGAGTTCAGCCCGCGCGTCCGGCCGACCGGAGCGCGGCGGGCGTTTCGCTCGGCGGGCGCGCCCGCCGCGGGCGGGACCGCCGGCCAACTGCCGAGCGCGGAGGGGGGCAATTGTCCGCGAGTTGGCACACGTCGCTCAGGAACGCGGGATCCCAGTGC
>JAUXQH010000169.1 GCA_030685065.1 Pseudomonadota bacterium
CTCGACGACGGAGAAGTCGCTTCGACGGTGGTTCAAGCGCGACCCGATGCGCATCGCGGTCGAGGCGTCGAGCGTGTCGCCGTGGGTCGACCTGCTCCTCCGCGAGCTCGGCCACGAGGTGTACGTCGTCAACCCGCGTCGGGTGCGGCTGATCGCGGAGGCCACGCTCAAGACCGACAAGGTCGACGCGGAGACGCTCGCGCGCCAAAGATCGGGAGCACCCACCGCAGCACGGATCCCCCCAGCACCGGGCGCACGCGCGCCCTTCTCGAGTGCGAATAGAAGCATGCACAGCGGGGGTGGCGGCGGACGAACCGCCCCTGCATCCCTGGCCTTGAGGGCCGCGCACACCACGAGTCTCCTGCTCAGGGGCCCTGCCGGGGGCGACCCGCGACCAGGCTTCGCCTCGGAAGGCTCGCCCGTCCGCGGGTTCTGTCTCAGACCAGGGCCCCGCTGGGGTTTGTCCTGGTTCGATCCTCCGCGAAGAACGCCCGGAAGGCAAAGATCGTGGTGCCGACACTCGACGTGGCCGACCAGCTCATAGAAGTTCTAAAACCATCCAGTAGCCCGCCTCCCTATCCAGAAATCTCCTACCGTCGGCTCGCAGCTGCCCGACACCTACCGGCCGGGCCACACCCAGACCGCTCCGACGTTGGTAGCCGAGCCCTCGTCGCCTCGGATCGAGCCGAACGCAATCTCGGGGAGTCCGTCGCCGTCGGCGTCGGGGACGGCGGTGACGGAGTAGCCGAGGTGCTCGTTGACAGCGCCGATCCAGGCTGCGTCAGCGGCGGTGCCGATCGACGCAGTGCCCGAACGCGAACCGTAGACGAGCCAGACGGCGCCCGAGTCGCTCCCGCCGTCATTCGCGAGGTACTCGCCGACGAGGAGATCGAGACTGCCGTCCCCATCGAAGTCGGCGGTCGCCGGTCGCGTGGAGCCGACGGAGTCGCCTGTCGCGCTGCCACGGAGCGTGGCGTACGCCGCCGTGGTCACCGATCCCGAGCTCGGCGAGGCGACGAGGTACAGGACCCCGGCGTTGGTCGCCGCGGCGTCGTTCGCGGGCGCGCCGAGGAGCAGATCGGCGCGCCCATCGCCGTCCATGTCACCGGCGTGCACCGCTGTCCCGAGATTGTCGCCCGCCGACGCGCCGACGAGCTTCACGTCGGCGTCCGCAAGCGACCCGACGCCGTAGGGCCCGGACCCGTAGACCACGTAGGCGGCGCCGGCAGCCGAGCCGCCGTCGTCGTCCCCGGTCGCACCGGCGACGATGTCCGTGATCCCGTCGCCGTCCACGTCCCCGCCCGCGACCATCCAGCCGGCGTAGTCGGACGCGCTCTCCCCGTAGTACTCACTCGCGGGGGAGGTGAAGGTGCCCGAGTAGACCCGCACGACACCGGTGTTGCTCGCGTCCTGGTAATCGGCGCAGAGCCACTCCACGCCGGAGGTGGCGGTGTCCCAGTCCCCGAGCGCGCTCCCTCCCGTGCAGGTGACGGTCTCGTCCGCGACGGCGGTGTGCCCGAACGTGCCGGCATCGCCCCCAAACACCACGAGCGAGGTGTCTCCTTCTCCCAGCACCAGGAGGTCGTCTGCGCCGTCGCCGTCGATGTCCCCGAGCGTCGCGAGGCGACCGCCGAAGGTCTCGTCGTACGCAGCGGACGCCGTGTAGACGTAGAGGTCGTCGTTCGCGTCCGCGCGCGCGGCGCCGCCCGTGAACGGGCCATAGTACCCGTAGAACGCCCCGGAATAGCTGCCCTGCGTGGCGTAGATGTCGCCGGCGACGAGGTCGCCCGTCCCGTCGCCGTCGAAGTCCCCTGCCGCGAGCGCGTAGGCGAAGTCGGAGTCCGCGTCGACGCCGTACACCTTGGTCGAGTACGCGTCGTCGGGAGCGTAGTCGCCGCCATAAGGGACCGAGGGGCAGGACGTATCGGCGCCGTCGCAGTCCTGGTCGACTCCGTCCCCGCACGTCTCGCCGGCGGAAGGGTTCACAGAGGACGAGGTGTCGTCGCAATCGGTCGAGCTGGGCTCATAGCCGGCGGGCGGCTCGCAGGCGGCGAGCGAGCTCGTGCCGCCATACCCGTCCGCGTCGGAGTCGGCGTACCAGGTCCGCGTCCCGCTGGGCGCGGGGTCGGCGTCCTCGTCGTCGCAGTCACTGCCGTCCGCGACCGTCCCGGCCGGAGGATCGCAGGCGACGGTGACGTCCGCCGAGGAGCCCCAGCCGTCGCCGTCGGCGTCGCCGTACCATGTGGACATGTCCGAGGCGCCCTCGTCGACGCTCCCATCGCAGTCCTCGTCGATGCCGTCGCAGGTCTCGCTCGCCCCGGGATGCACGTCGCCGTCGCCGTCGTCGCAATCGGAGGCGTCGCCGACGGTGCCGGCTGGAGCCTCGCACGCCACGGTGCCCGAGGTGGCGTCCCCGTATCCGTCGGCGTCGGCGTCGGCGTACCAGGTCCCGCCGCTCGCGCCCTCGTCCGCCGCGCCGTCGCAGTCCTGGTCGATCCCGTCGCAGACCTCGGCGGCCGCCGGGTTCACGGCCACATCGGTGTCGTCACAGTCGCTCGCATCTGCGACGGTCCCCGGCGGGGCGGCACAGGCTTCGAGCGGGGCATCCGCGTCGCCGAACCCGTCGCCGTCGCCGTCGGTCCAGAAGGTGGTGGTGACGCCCTCGTCCGTCGCACCATCGCAGTCGTCGTCGACCTCGTCGCAGGTCTCGGGTGCGCCCGGGTGGATGTCCGCGTCGGCGTCGTCGCAGTCCCCGGTCTCCGCCGCCAGGCCGGCCCCACCGTCGCAGGCGACCACGGTGGTCTCGCCGCCCCAGCCGTCCCGGTCGCCGTCCTCGTACAAGGTCGACGCGTCCACGGAGTCCTCGTCGATGTCTCCGTCGCAGTCGTCGTCGATCTCGTTGCAGGTCTCGGGGGCGTCGGGGTGGACGGTGGCGTGGGCATCGTCACAGTCCACCTCGGTGGAATACCCGTCGCCGTCGGCATCGATGCGCTGCCTGGAGACACTGACGTCGGTCCCGCAGCCGCCGAGGACTGAGAGCAGGAAGAGCATGGGACCCTCGAATCGGCCCGGACACTACCCGGATTCTCCTCCGCGAGGAAGTCGTCGTCGAGGCCGGCCGGCAGACCAGCAACCGGCTGAGCGGTTCCTCGTGGTGTGGTGGGAGCCGGCTCACACGAAGGGCCCGAAGGCTCGCGAACACCAAGGGTAGCGCCACCCTACGAGAACGCCTCGTTGAACACCTCGAACTGAACCCGAACATCCGGGCCGGGTGCGACGCAAAGAAGTGGAACCTGATCCACAACCACCACTGTTGCGATCGAGCTTCGTTCTGTGGCACTCGTCGCGGGGTGGGAGGGGGCCGATCTGCGGGCGAGGTTCGCCCTCTACCGAGCGCTGCGGCGCTTCGACGAGGATCGGGGCGAACGCGCCGACGTCGCCGCGGTGATCGCGCGCTGCCACGCGGAGCTCGTCGACGCCGTGACCGCCGCCGCGACGGCCGCCTCCTCCGCGGGGCGCCACGCCACCGCGGCGGGGCTGTACCTCGTCCTCGCCGACCTCGTCGGCGAGCCCGAGGACGCCGTCCGGGTCTCCGCGGACCGTGCAATGGCGGAGTCCCCGGAAGACCCGTCGCTGGCGGCCCGCTCCCGCGCCCGTCTCGCGCTGGCCCGCCTGCTCGTGGACGTGATGCCTCCAGTCTCCCCGGCGATGCCCGCCCGGGAGGCAACCCTGCTCCGCCAGGCCCTGGAGATCACCACGCGCGAGGCGCCGCTGGCCACGCAGGCGAAGCTCCGCCTCCACCCCGAGGCGGCGCGCTCGGACTCCGCGCTGACCCTGGAGATCGGCCCCGTCGCCCTCACCGAGCCCTTCACCGCGACGATCGAGTGGGGCGAGACGAGGGCCCGGGGAAGGGTGGCGACCGGTCAGACCGGCGCCACCGGCCGCCACGAGGCCTGGATGGCGCGCGCCGAGGCCCTCAAGGCCGAAGTGTACAGCCTGGACGCCGAGATCGAGCGCCTCGGGAACATCGCGGGAATGGCCACCGCCTCGACCGCCCGGACCGAGCGGGGCCTCGTCTCGGTGGACGTCGACACCAACAGCCGGGTCACCTCGACGTGGCAGGGGGGGAGCTCCAGCACCTACGTGACCAACGCGGCGCGGGACGCGGTCTGGCGCCTGCGGCAGGTCCGGGCCGAGCGGGAGGCCGCGATCCAGCGAGTGTCGGAGCACCTGGCCGCCGAGCCGCCCGAGGACCGGATCCAGACCATCTACTCGGTGCAGGACTACACGACGGGGCTGCACACCCAGGTCTGGAGCGGCACCTTGATGCGCCAGGTCCGGGTCGGCGGGCCGGCCGGCGAGCTCGAGCTCGAGCTCGACACGGGAGGCGGCTACCAGTTCGAGCGGGTCGGCCCGACGCTGGGCCCGTTCCTGCGCAACGACTTCCGCACGGCCGCCGAGGTCGAGCGGATCGCCCGCGCGGATCACGACGCATTCCCCGTGGAGGAGCTCATCGCGGACAGCGTTCGGGAGCACCTCCTCGCCGCGGTCCGGGCCGACGTGGAGGCCCGGCTCGGCGAGGACGCCGGCGAGCTCACGTGGGCGCGGTACTTCCTTGGCGACGTGGGCAGAGACCCGGTCATGTCCCCGGCCACGCCCGGGGTCGACGTCCCTCCCCCTCCCGCGGAGCGCATGCGCCGCTTGGATCGCGACGCCTGGGACAGGACCACCCTCCACGTGGGCCTGGGCACGCTGCGCTACGCCGCCGCCTGGGGCGACCACATCGTGGTGCAGGGTGAGCAGGGCGTGCGCGTCATCGACCGGGCGGGGGGGCCGATCGACGTCGGGCCGCTCGAGGCCGTCTCCGTACGTGTCTCCCCCGACGGCACCACGCTGGCCGTCGCGGGGCTCAAGCTACGGCTGCTGGGCGCGGACGGGAGCGAGGTCGACAAGGGCTGGTTCGGCATCGATCCGCTTCACCTCCGGTTCAGCGCCGACGGGAGGCACCTGCTCGCGCTCCATGACGACGCCCGGTCGTTCGAGGTCTGGGACCTCTCTGAGGAGGAAAAGAAGCAGATCGTGTACGTCCCCGAGGCCGAGGGGGACGACCCCTTCTCGATCGACTACGAGCTGGTCGGCATGGGCGTCGCCGTGGGCGGACGCGGCGTCGTCCTGCACAACGGGGACGGGAGGTTCCGCCGCTTCGATCTCGACCCGGACGGCTCGGCGCGGCTGGTCTACACCCAGGCGCCGACGCGGATCCGCTTGGACAGCAGCGCTCCAGCCGTCCGCCTGGACCCCGCCGACCAGGGGCGCTCGCTGCGGATCTCGGGACCGGTCGAGCGCGACCCCCGGGAGAGCTACGACCTCGTCGTGCCCCTGGGAGGCGGTCCCCCGCGGCTGGGGCTCGATCGCCAGGAGGACACCCTGCTCGACCGTCCGATCCTGGTGACGGCGGGCTGCTGCACGGCCGGTCTGGAGCACGAAGGCGACGTGCGTTCGCTCCCCGGCGCGCCGGGGGACTGGTCGGTCGCGCCCGACGGGCGCACCCTGGTGAGCTGGGAGGGCGACACGGTGCTCCTCATCGAGCGCTGAGATCGGCCAGGCGATCGCGCGGCGCGCGGGCGTCGGGAAACATGTCCTGCTCGCCGACATGCGCCCGGAGAACGCCGACGCGGCGGCGGAGGTGTTGGGCAACGCCGGGTACGACGTCGGCGTCGCCACCGTCGATGCTTCGTCACGCGCCGCCGTGCACGCGCTCGTCGCGCCCCGAGGGCGGCCACGAGGTCGTAAAAATCGCGACCGGACGAGGAGGGCGAGCGATTCCGCGTGAATACACCATTTCTGGAGGTGGGGGATGAAGCGGATCGTGGGATGGATGGTCGGAGGCCTGGCGCTCGTCGCGCTGGCGGCTCCGCTCGGCGCGCGGGCGAACGACGACGACGACTTCGACGACGAGGACGAACGGGAGGAGTTCGCCAGGGACGTATGCGACGAGATTGAGGACGAGCTCGACGACGACGACGATTTCGACCGCGATGAATGCGAGGACCAGCTCGAGGACGAGCTGGAAGACGAGTTCGACGACGACGATGACTGAGTGACACGTGCGGTGGGGTGCCCCGGAGTGGCGAACGGGGTCACCTCACTCGCACATCGTCCTCGTCCCCGGCGACGTACCGGCGTCACCTTGCGCCCCGCCCAGGCCAGCACGATCGCCGCCGCCCTTCCGCTGGGCGCGCTCCCGACCACGATGGCGTCCCAGCGCTCGGGCACTCACGACTCCCAGCGCTGGCGCCACGAGCGCGGGGGGAGCGAAGCTTCGCTCGGAACCAGGGCGAACATCAGGAGGAGGAGCCCGACCACGACGTGGTTCTGGGCCGCGGCCGTCGCCTCTGCGCGCGTCGCCACGTACCCGACGACCGCGAGCCAGGCGCCGACCGCCAGCGAGCCGAGGTGGGCTCGCCGCAGGCCCGCCTGGAAGGAGAGGAGGGCGAACAGGGCGACGAGGACGCCGCAGAGGACGGCGCTGGTGGCCAGCATGTCGGGCCTGAAGCCGCCATCAAGCACAAAAGTGCTCACGACAAGCCAGCCAGCCAGCGCCAGCTCCACGTAGCGCGGCCACATCTCAGTCCCTCTCGAGCGCGGGGAGCGCGACCTCGCCTGCCACGTCCGAGGCGTGCCCCCAGAACGTGCGCCAGAGGACCCGGCGGTCGCGCGTACGCCGCCAGACGCGGCGGAGGAAGAGGAGACTGGACCACACCTCGTCGTAGGCGATGAACACGAGGATGAGCGAAATCACGGCGGTGACGAGGCAGAGGAAGCACCACGCGCCCACCACCGTGCCCTGCAGGACGACGAGGACCACGCTCACGATGCCGAGGGGGATGACGTCGAGCCCGAAGAGCAGCACCAGCCAGGGGCGGTCCTGCCACCGCCGTGTCGAGCCCGCGAGCCCGAAGATCGCGTCCCCCAGGTAGGCGAGGGCGCCGAGGGCCGCGTCCGGGATGCCGACCCAGCGGCGCATCCGCTCGGACACGTCCGAGTCGAGCACGACGCGGGTGCCCTCGCCAAAGAACGGGTCCCAGACCTCGTCGACGAGGCGCCACTGGTAGAGGGCCATGTAGGCGGCGATCAGGAAGGCCACCAACGCCAGGAGGATGATGGGGATCCGTTGGCGCCAGCTCGACGGGTTGTGGTGCCACGGCGGCGGAACCGCGTCGAGTTCACGCATGGGCCGGCCGCCTCGCGCGCGCCACGCCCCTGGGCACCGGCAATTTGTTGCGCTTGTACCACCCCACGGGATCCCGCAGGAGGAACGCCACCATCCCGCCGAGGCAATCGTGCAGCCGCCGCCGGGGCTCCCAGCCCAGCAGCGTCCGCGCGCGCGTGACGTCGACCGGGTAGTGGGCGTCCGCGAGGTCGATCATCCAGGGCTTGATGAACGTCTCCTCGCCCGAGAGCATCCCCTGCACCCAGGCCCCCGCTTTCGCCACGGACTTGGGGATGCGGAGCGTGCTCCACTCGGTTCCGTGCACGAGCTCGCCGATTCGGCGCTGCAGATCGGCGTAGGTCAGGAGCTCGGGCTCGGCGACGAGGAACAGCTCCTCGCGCCCCAGCGCCGCGCGCCGCTCGACCACGCGGCGGAAGCAGGCGACAAGGTCGTCGAGGTGGACGAACGGCTGGCCGCGGTCGGTGTGACCGGGGAACAAGTGGCTCTCGAGCTCCCGCTGATGGATGCGCGCAATCTGCTGCGCGATCGGAATCGACTGGCATTCGTCCGTGTAGACCCCGGAGATGCGGAGGATGACGATCGGGATGTCGCCGTGCTCCTCCCGTATGGCCGCCTCGGCCTCGATCTTCGAATTGGGGTAGGCCCAGGTCGGCTCGACGGGAGAGTCCTCCGTGATCCGCTCGCCGGGCTGGGCCGCCTTCATCACGAGGTGGCTGCTCGAGAAGACGAACTGCTCGACGTCGAAGGCGCGGAGCCCGCTCAGCAGCCGCACCGTCCCACGCACGGTGAGGTCGCCGTACAGGGGGCTCGGCTTGCCCGAGAAGTCATAGTAGGCCGCGAGGTGGATGACGCTCGCAATGGCGGGCCCGACGAGGGCGCGCACCTCGACGAGCGTGCGAGTGGTGTCATCGTCGCGGCTCAGGTCGCAGGCGACGAACTCCGTGCCGGGCGGTAACTCCGCGGGGCGCTTCACGTCGAGCCCCACGACGTGGTGGTCACGCGCAAGGTCCGCGACGACCCGCGAACCGATGAGGCCCGCGCTGCCCGTCACGAGGACGACGGGCTTCCCCTTCGGTTCCGCTTCCACGACGCACCCCCCGAATTAGGTGGGCACCTCGCGCCGGCGCCGGGCCTCCCATCTGTCGAATGATGCATCCGTCACACAGACGTCGCGCAACACGTAGCGGGGCAGGTCCGCAACGTCCGCGAGCTGGAAGGCGTGCTCACGCGCCTGTCGGCGTTGCGGGCCTACTACAGGGATCCAATCGACATGGGGATCCTTGACAAGCGCATGGCGCAGCCCTTCTCGCCACCCAGGGCTCCGGAGTGATGCGGGCTGGGTCGCTGCCGCCGGCGGGGGGCGACTGCGCGACTGTGCGAGTGCCCCGGCACTTGTGTGGCGGTGAGCCGCGATTGGCAGCTCGCCCAGGTCACATCGAGCCCGGCGTCGCTACGCCCGGCTACGCCTTAGCCGCCGGGACACGACGGCGGCGGCTGGGCCTCCGCGGCGAAGTGCTCCATTACCCGGCGATGGAGAAACACGTGTTGGCCGCCGACCGGACGCAGAAATGCTCGTGACGAGGCCTCGTCGAGCAGGCGCACCAGCCGCAGCGGGAGCCGACCGCTCGCGGCGAGCAGGACACGCAGGAGCGCGTGCTGGAAGAGCGGGTACCCGCCGAACCAGGCCGCGGCGAGGAGCGCGGTGGGGATGGAGAAGAGCGCCACCAGCTCCCACAAAAAGGGGAAGGGCTCGCCGAGCGCGATCGCGGACACGGTCGCGACGCCGACACCGACGAATCCCCCGACCGCGACGGAGGTCCGGAGCGCCCCTCGAAGCCGCGCGGTGGGTGTCGGCACGGCTCGGGGCACGCTGCGTCGGAATGCAACGACCAACGTGAGCAGGCCGCCGAGGAGGAGAGGAGCCGCTGCGGTGGGGCGAAGGTCGAGGGCGTGGTGGCCCAAGGCGCCGGCGCCGCCCCCCCGCGCAAGCTCCACGGATTCGCGCCGCCGGCCGCCCGCCGATGGCGCGCTCATCTCGACCTCCACACGCACCGCGCCGTCTTCGCCGACGCGAAGGATCCGCGCCTCCGCCTCCGAGACCACCCCGACGAGGACGCTCTTCCCGTCGGGCGCGAACACGGCATTCCCGAGATGGGAATTGTCGGAGCGCGCTTGGGTGACGACGAGCGTGTTGCCCGCCGCGTCGAACGTGCGAATGCCGCCCGCTCCGGTCACCACCGCGGACCGACCGTCGGGAGAGGTGATGAGTACGGGAAGCCAAGGAATCGCGTACTCCTCGCCGGGTTCACCGACCACGAAGCCCGGCGCTTCCACTACGGCTGCTCCCTCGACGCGCACCGCCTGCCCCGTCCGTTCACCTGCCACCGTCCATCGGGTCACGAACCCGCGGCCATCCAGAGCGATCCAGCCGTCGGCCCCCGCGCCGAGGCTCTGGACGTCCGCCCACTTCAGCGTCACAGCGTCGCCACCGGGCGGCCCGACGGTGACCTGGGACGCGTCGATCCGGGCGACGTGAAGGCCCGTCGGAGAGGAGAGGAGGCTCGTGGCGCCCCCCCCTTGCGGACCCAGCGCGGTCACCGTCGTACCGACATGGAGCTCGAGCGCATCGCCCCTGGCGACGAGCGCGCCGTTCTCCACCACGGCCATCACCGAGGCCGGCGCGTCCAGCAGCGCGCCGACGCCGGACGCGGGATCCCAGCGTTGTACCCCCAGGTGGATCATGCTCTCGTCCACGACCCAGATGTCGGCCCACACCGTGCCGTCGGCTCCGAGCCACACTTGTTCCACGGAGCCGGCGGGCGCGAGATCCTCGACCAATCGGCCGCTCGCGACGTCCACCACGCGGATGGGCTGTTCCTCGTTCCAGGAGGCGAGGCGGCGACCATCGCCCGACAGCACGAACTGGTCTCGCCCCCACGTCTGCACGCCGATGCGGCGGACTGCGGTGCTTGCGCTGTCGAAGTAGAGCGTCGCGCCGTCGAGCTCCTGGGAGCGCACCGCGTACAACCCGCCGGAGAGGGCGAGGGTGAGCGCGCCGAGGATTCCGGCGAGGCGCCAGCGCGGCACCAGCTCTGAAGCGACCCGCACCCTGGGTGATGCCTCGGGCTCCGGAGACGACGGGGGCCAGACGAGCGCCGCGCCGATGGTGAACACCGGAATCGCCAGGAGGGATCCCAGCGCGAGGTAGGCCCCAAGTGCCTCCTTCATGCTTGCAAGCAACATTCCGATCACGACGAGGCCACCCAGGAACCACACCGGCCCCTTCCGCGCGAAGGCGCGGAGCTGACGCTCCTGCGCTTCTTCCCCGACCGTCGGGCGGAAGATGTCGAGGACGGCCGAGGCGACCCGGGGAACGAGGAGCACCAGGGAGCAGCCCACGTAGACGGGCAGCAGGCACGCGCGGAGCACGTTCTCGCCCAGGCCCAACAGGACGCCCGTCGTGAGGATGCTCATGACCGCAAGCACACCCGCGCCGAGCACGATCCACAGGACCACGTTCCACACCGCGCGACCGGCGCGCCCGAGCAGATCGGGCTGGAGGTCGTCCACTTGGATGAGAGTCTGGCCCCGCTCCACCATCCGCGCCGCGAGCCAGGTCAGGTAGCGGTGGGTCCGCACCCGGTCGAAGCGGCACCCGGCGCTCCGATCCTCGTACATGCGGTCGACCCAGGTTCCGATCAGCTGGCGCTGCAGATCCTCGGGGGGCGCGGCTGCGAGCACGTCCGCGGGCCGGCCGGCCGTCGTCACCGCGAGGAGGTTCAGGAACAGCGGGTTGCGGGCCAGCTCGCGCAGGTCCGGCCGCCCCGCGAGAGCGGCGCGAAGCCCCGCCAACTGTTCCCCCGCGGCCCCGACCCAGGCCGCGACCGCGTCGTCCGAGAGCGGGAGCAGCTCCACCGCGAGCGCCACGTCCAGGCGCGCCTCGAGGCACTCGTACTCCTCCCGGCGGCAGGTGATCGCGACGCCGAGAAGCCCGTCGAGGTTGCGCAGCGCGTTGAACGCGTCGACGCACGCGCGCCGAAGGGGCGTTGCCACCTCGTCCAGCCCGTCGAGCAGGATCACGAGCGACCGCGCCGCGAGCCACGTCCGCCCCGTCGCGACCGGGATCTGGTAGCGGCGGCGCAGCTCCTCTACGATCCAGTCGTGGAGCGGCTCGCCGCTCCACGCGGACAACACGAGCACCACCGGTACGGGCGCGGCGGGGTCCATCTCCGCGGTCTCGAGGAGGTCGCGGGCGAGCTCGAGCAGCGCAACGGTCTTTCCGGCGCCGGGCGCCCCGAGGAGCAAGAGCGCCCCGTTGGACTCCTCGTAGAGCGAACTCTGCGTCCGGCTGGCCGGGATCGCCCCCACGTTCCGCACCCTGCGGGGCGCCACCGGTCGCGACGCGAGCACCTCGGGACGCGATGCGCGGTCCACGGTGAACGCCGCGACCCCCGCGGTCGCGCCGACGAGCACCCCCTGGATCCACGTCTCCTGGACGCGACGGCGGAGGATGTCCAGCTCCCGGACGGGGCGCGCCGGGCTCCGCGACGCGCCGCGGAGGAGCGGGAGCTCGGGCCAGCCGATCTCCTCGAGCGGAACCGCGTAGAGCCGCTCGTAGGCAGGCCTCGCTCCGCCTCCGGCGCCCTGCTTCTTGAGCTGCGCACTGACGATCCCGACGATGCGCCCCCCGCAGAGCACCGGCGATCCCGACACCCCCACGAGATCCTCGCCGGCCTCGGCCAGCCGGAGCTCCATCGCGGGGACCTCGTAGAAGCGGTGGTTCGGCTCCGTCACCACGTCGCCCGGCAGTCCGACCGTGATCGCATCGTCCGCGCCGGACGGGAACAGCACCGAGCGCCAGGGCGCGTCGCGCGGGGGGCGGCGGCCGAGGCCGAGGAACGGCAGGTCCACCGGCGCCGCCAGTCGCAGCAGGGCGACATCCAGCCGCTCGTCGAAACGTTCGGGGATGACGACGGCCTCGACGGTGCGTGGGGGATCGTGGAGCGGGAACTCCAGCGTCACGCGATCCGCGAAGCCATCCCGCGCGCGCAGGCAGTGGGCGCAGGTGAGCGCGAGCGACGGCCCTACGAGGAAGGCCGAACCGTCGTTGCCGGGCAGTCGGGTTCGGGCGACCAGCAGTCGGAGCCGGTCGAGGTCATCCATTCGGGTCGGCTGTGCGCGCGGGCGGGAGCTCGAGGCGTGGAGGAAACGTCTCTTCCCGGCCGATCGCGCGGGGGCCGTCCGGCGTCATCTCGTGGAGGCCGGCGCTGACCACGCGCCCTCCGCGAAGCTCGATCCGCGCGTAGGTCGGCCGCACCACGCACCAGTCCTCGTGGTGTCCGTCCCGGAGATCCCGGACCAGGCGCGCGAGGAGCGCGCGGCGCGACGCGTCCGGACCCGACCAGAGGCCGGGCGGCAGACGCATCACCGGGCACCACGTTCCCGTGTTGAGGTAGCGGCCGCCGGTCTCGGGGATCGCCACGTCCTTGGCGATGTGCGTGTGCCCGAACACGACCAGCCGACCCCCTTCGGAGAGCCGCTTTGCCTGCGAGAGCCAGGGGTCCTGCTCCTCGCCGACCCGGAACATCGCCTCCTCCGCGCCCTGGAGCCCACGGAGCGCGGCCGAGAGGCGATCGAGCCGCGCGCCCTCGAACACGTCGGTGAGGCGCTCCCGGAACGCGGCCCCCATGGACGACACCTGGAGGGCCGCCCGTGGCAGACCCCAGCGATTCGCTTCCTCCACGGCCGCGGCCGCGAGGAGATCCTTGGGAGCCGTCGCGCTGTTCGGACCTTCGAGCGTCGTCGTCTCATCGTCGGGCGCTGCGCCCTCGCGTGCGTCCACGCGTCGCGACACCATCAGCTCGGAGCGCGCAGGCCGGCCCCGTGGCATCCACGCTCCGTCAATGGTTTTTTCGGCCAGGAGCGGTACCGCATCCGTCGCGGCGTTGATCGCCCCCGGTTCCAGCGCCGCGAGGACGGGGACGACCACCTCGGTCTCCGGCTTGAGCACGTCGATGAAGCGATAGCGCTCCTTGAGGGGGTTCATGACGCGCGCGACCATGCGCGAGCCGGCCGGCGCGTTGAACAAGCCCGGCTGCTCCCCCCGGGAGAGCTGGGCGCGCAGCCGTCGCAAGGCGCCGTGATCGACCCAGTTCCACGGGTCGTAGCGGTTGCCGTGCTCGATGATCACCGGGCCCAGGTCGAGCGCCTCGCCGTCGAGGAGCCACGCGAGCCGAGCCGGCCGCCCTGCGGTGAGCATGCGCGCGAGCTCCTCGCGTACGTTCGGCAGCGTGAGCTCCAGGTCGTGGTTGCCGACGAGCAGCGTGAGCCCGTACCCAGCCTGCACGAAGGAAGACAAAGCGCCGAAGAACCGGCAGCTTTCCGGCAAGCCCGCCTCCGTGTTCCGCACGGCGGAGGCAAAACGCAGGCCGGCCTGGATCGGATCAGCGGTAAACGCCGAGAATACGGGCCTGCCATCCTCCGCCTCACAAACCGATCCGTCGGGGTCCCGCTCCGGCTCCGCCAGGAAATCCACGAAGTCGCCGTTGATGACCAGGAGGACGGCGCCCGGATCCGGGTGCTCCCGCTGGATCTGCCGCAGCAGCGACACGAGGCGCGCTCGCGCGGCCGGCGGGCAGAGTTGGAAGCCTGCGGGCACGGCGCTGGACGCGGGCGCCCCGCCCAGGTGCAGGTCCGAGATGACGTACACGGTCTCGATCATGCGCTGCGTGAGCCCCGGCGACGAACGCAGACTACCGCAAACGCGCGGACGAGATGGGGCCGGCCGATCCATCGGAAGGTCCTCGCTGTCGCGGTCCCGCGAAGCTCGCGCACCGAGCCCGGGGCTCGGTGGATGTCGCGCTCGTTTCGCCAGCCGAAGCGCGGCCTGCTTCAGCGCGCCCGGATCCGCGTCCCGACCGGAACCACGGCCACGGCCACGATGATGCACCAGCGCTCGATGTGACAGTTGTCGAGCGGGAGGCCACCAATGCAGCCGGCATCAGATCGGGGCGAAATCCCCAGCGCAGGTCGCGTAGATGAGCTGCTGATCACCGGTTTCCACGATGGTAATCAGCATGTTGGAGGTGGACTCCACACGGAGTGTCCCGTCCCCCGGCGTCAGGAAAATCTCCTGTCCGGCGGTGCCGGTGACCGCCTCGCTCATGGTGTACCCAAAATCGCACCCCCACGTGCCGTCGACCCAGCCGGGATTCCCCACGATCATCCGGACGGCGACGTAGCCGTACCCGGTTCCCCAAGAGCCGCTCATGTCCGCATCGTGAACGAGGCCGTCCGGAAAATCCTCGGTGTTGAACGGACGGCCGTACACGTCGAGTGACGGAAGCATTTCCGGGACATTGACATCGTCGAAGCTGATCGTCGTCAGGTACTCCTGCTCTGCCACGCTCTCGTTGGTACCCCCGTCGGCCCACGTATAGTAGACTTCGAGCTCGCATACCAAGCTTCCCGACCATGTCGTGCTGGCGACGTCGTACGTCTCGTTTCCGACGGTGTCATCCGTGTCGCCCGCGCCGCGAGGGGCCTTCGGTTCGCACATGCTCCCAAGGAGAAGGGGAAGGAGAAGCGGAAGGGCGGGAAGGACGCGGACGGGACTGTGCATGGAGTCGGCCTATTCGTTTGGTTATCGCTCCGCCAGCCGTACCGCGCCCGCGAGTCAGCGCTGCGGTTCCGAGGTTGGGCTCGTCACGACCAGCAGGCGCCCGTAGCTCCCCGGGCGACGGGCGCGGGCGCGGACGGAAAAGACCCGGATCGCGAGCCAGGCCTCTCCCGTTCCCCCCGCGACGAGCCGCACCGCGAGGTCGAGCGACGGCGTGAGCGGGGCGCCGGGCGTGATCTGGCGGTCGATCGCGAGGTCGGCGTCGAGGTGGAGGCGCAACGTGGCGCGGGGGACCTCGGCGGTCGGGGCGAAGCTCGCGGTCTGCTCACCCACGGCGATCGTGCAAGCGTCGAGGAACCCGACGCCGGCCCCCTCCAACTCGAAGCCGACCTCCCCGTCCATCGGGCCGCCCCGGTTGGTGAGCGTGAGCCGGAGCTCGACCTGCTCCCCGGCGGCCACGACCCAGGTGTTCCCCCGCGCGGCGACGAGGTCGAGGACTGGGGGGCCGGTGCGGCGCCGAGCGCCCATCCACCGCGGCGGAAGGCCGGCGAGGAGCTGCGCCAGGGCGCGACGTGCGCCCCGGAGCTCGGCCGGGGAGACCTCGTCGAAGGTGACGTCGACGTGGGTGTACGGCCCCGTCGCGTCCTCCGACGGGTCCAGGAACGCGAGCTCGAATCGGCCCGGCTCGATCGAGGCGCTGGCGATCCGCAGCACGGACTCGTCGCGCCCGTCCCGTCCATCGCTCCACCACAGGCGCACGAGCCCGGCGTAGGGCTCGTTCCCGTGGGGATCCTCCTGCGTCATCGAGAACACGGCGGCGTCGGGCCCCCCGTCCTCGGCATCGAGGGACAGCGAGGCGTGCCCCTCCGGGCCGTCCTCGAACTGGAGCCGGGTGGCGTGGAACCGGAGGGGGGTCCGCAGGAAGGCCTCCAATGCCCGCGTCTCCGGGGCGACGGCGCGCGCGACGTAGTCTATACGATCAGTGCTCGTCCTCGACGCTGGGGCAATCGGAGTTCGGGCCGTTTGCCGACCCGGTGTTCGGCTCATCCACCTCGCATCGGGGCTGGCAGCAGTCCCAGGAGATCGACGCCAGTAAGGAGGCGGGTGTGGCCCCGCCCGGTGACCGCGCGCCTCGAGCTCGAGGAGCGTAGGCAGCAGCGGGTACAGGTGCCCGCGGGCGGGGGAGGTGTAGACGAGGACGGTGGACATCGTGCGCTCCGGTCGGCTGGATGTGTGCGCGAGGCTCTTCAGTCGGCCTACGTCGAGATGAGGATTCGCCGAAGAAGCTCGACCATCGTGGACTCAGTCTCGGCGCGTGAAAGACCGAGATCGCGGTGCAGGAGCTTCCACACGTACACGTCGGTGACGACGACCGCCTGCACGAGGCGCCGCTCCCGTTCGGGCTCGTCCAGGGCCGCCACGAACGGGGCGAAGACCCGCTCCACCCACGCCCGGTGCACGGCGCGCCCCTCCCGCGTCGCCTCCGTCGCGGCGGAACTTTTCCCTTCGTTCGCCAGCAGGCGCAGGGCAACGTCGGCCGCCTCGGCGTAGTGCTCTCCGAGATTGGCCACGGCGCCGACGATGTCCCCGACCGGAGCGTGATTCCGCTGATCCACCACGCGCTGCCGGTGGTCGTCGAAGGCAGCGGCCAGCAACCCCTCCTTCGATCCGAACCGCCGCAAGATCGTCTGCACGGCGACCTCCGCCCGCTGGGCGACAGCCTCGAGCGTCGGAGTGTCCCCGCTCTCCAAGAACAAGTGCGTTACCGCCTCGATAATCCGAGCCGCCGTGTTGGCGGCCGCTTCCGCGCGGCGGTTCTGGACGTAGGGGCGCGATTTCATGTTACCGAAAGTCACATGAAATGTGTTTCGTGTCAACGGCATTCACACAAAATCGCGACGACGCGTTGAGGAGGGCGGGGACGAGGCGGTGCGGGAGGCGCTCGCGAGGGCAAGCCGGTGGGCGACAGCGGAAACGAACACTGATACGGTCACGACGTAGGTACCCCGCACCCACGGGGAGGCGGTGTCCGGCCCGGCAAAGACGCCGTGCGCGAGGGCGAGCACGAAGCCGCCGGCCGAGAGCGCGTGGACGGCACCCCAGACCCAGGCGGGCACGTGCGAGCGTGCGAGCGAGGTGCCGACGAGGAGCAGCAGCGTCCAGGACGCGAGGGTGCCGAGTGCCACGGCCCCCGTGAGGCTCGGCGAGGCGAAGGGGACCAGGGCCGCCACGGCCGGGATCGGAGACCCCGGGGAGAGCACCACCGCGAGCACGTGCGCTCCGGTGATGGCGACCGCCGAGAACGACCACGCGCGGTGCAGGGCGAGGAGCGTCGGGGAGTGGAGAAGCCCGCCTCCCCCGCGGGAGCCGAGCATCACCCCGAAGAACATCGTGCTCCAGAGCGCCACGTAGGCGACAAGACCGCTCGAGCGCCCGAACCACCAGAGAAGCTCGTTCATGCCGCCTCCTTCCAGTTGGATGTGACCCACCAGCGCCTCGCCGCGTCGCCGAGCAGGGCGTCGGCGCCGAGCCCGCCAAGGAGCGGGAGCACGCCGTCCGGGTCCACGATCAGCGCGGTGGCGAGCACGTCCGCGAGCGTCGCGGTCGCCGCGCGCACCGTGGCGACCTCCACGCGCGAGGTGGCGGGTTCGCGCGTGCGCGGGTCGAGCAGGTGGTGGCGCTCGACGCCGTCGGCCGCCCGCCACCGGCGCATCCGCGTGGAGGACGTCGCGATCGCCCCATCCACGAGCGACACCGCTCCACCGGATTCGACGCCGATCGGCCACGCCTGGCCCGAGCCGCGGAGGTCTCCGCCGCCGTCCACGAGGACCCGGCGCGCGCCCGCCGACCGCAGCCAGTCGTGTACGCGGTCCACCGTCCAGCCCTTGCCGATGCCGCCGAGATCCACGTCGAAGGGCCCGTCGAGGACCACGCCGGTCGGAGTGAGGTGGACTTGGCGTTGACCGTCGCGGCGTTGCAGGTCGGGAAAATACGGCGAGGCCACGCCGAGTTCGGTGAACGTGCGGTCGTACCCCAGGCCCACGAGATCGCGCCCGAGCGTGGGGTCGAAGGCGCCGCCCGTGCGGTCCCCGAGGCGGAGCGCCTCCGCGAGGATCTCGCGGAGGAGCGGATCTTCACTGCGCCGCTGGCTGTTGAGGCGACAGAGCGCCGACGACGGCGTGAACCGCGTGAGGTGGTCCTCGAGGCCGTGAACGAGGGCCTCGGCCGCCGGGAGCAGGTCGTCGCGATCCGCGGCGACCCACCACTCGGTTCCCATGGCGTGGAACGCGCGGCCGGTCACGATGCCCTCGACCGACGCACCACCACCACCTTCCGCCGCGGCCGCGCCGGGCGCAGATCCCCGGCGGCAAGGGTGGCATCGGTCAGCGTGGCATCGGCGACCTCCGCCGAGGCGAGCGGGGTCGGCGGTGCATGCGCCGCCGCTGTCGGCGGGAGCGCGTCCTGCCGCATCTCGTGGAGGACGACCCCCGCGCTCGCCATCCACGCCAGCGCGGCCGCAATCACGACGGACGCGTGCACCTGCCGCTCCCTCGCCTCACGGTCGCCGCCGGCGCGATCAGTCGTCATGGCCGCGCTCGGCATCGTCGTCGTCGTCGTGCCGCCGGTGCTCGCCGCGTCGCGCGTGTTCGCGCCCCTCGCGCTCGTCCCTCTGCGCGCCCCCGCGGCGCTCTCCGCGCTCCCCGCGCTCTCCGCGCTCGTCGCCCTCGTCCTCGTCCTCGTCCTCGTCCTCGTCCTCGTCCTCGTCACCCCCGCGGGCGCGCCAGTCCGCGGGCAGGGGGTTGCCCTGCTCGTCCACGTAGACCACCTCCTCGGCCAGCGCCGCGCTCGACGCGGGGCCAGGATCCGCCGGGGCAGGAGCCTCGGAGGCCCCGGGCGCCCCTTCGGCCACAGGCGCCACGCTCTGCCCCGCGAGCGTCGCTACTCGAGGGTCCTCCCGCTCGAGCGCGTAGGGCTCGGTTCCGGTGCCGACGAACGCCGCGGTGGCCACTGCCAGCGCCAGCCCCGCGATTCCATAGGCCCAGGCAACTTGTCGTTCCATCGTTGACTCCTTGGTGGAATCAACTTCACCGCCTGCCGTTACGCCTCCATGAGCCGAAGGTTGGAGTGTTCCAATCGATCACTCGCGAGCGACCGGCAGAGTGAGGCGGACGAGCGTGCCGCCCAGCGGCGATGCCGCGAGGACACAGTCCCCGCCGTGCCGCCGCGCGACCTCGCGGGCGAACGGCAAGCCGAGGCCGAGGCCCGCGCTGTCGTCCCGCCGCGACCGCCCTGATCGAGCGAAACGCACGAACATGGCCTCGCGTTCGCTCTCCGGCACGCCGGGCCCGCTGTCGTGGACCTCGAAGGCGGCCGTGTCCCCGAGTGCCGCGATCCGGAGCTCCACCGAGGCGCCGGGCGCGTGGCGTGCCACGTTCCGGAGCAGGTTCGCGAGCGCGAGCTCGAGCAGCGCGAGGTTGGCCTCCACGGAGGGATCGTCCACGACCACGACCCGGACCGTGCAGCCCGCAGCGTCGAGCCCGGCGCGTTCGGCCGCGAACGCACGCGCGGCGACCTCCCCGGCGTGCGCGACCTCACGGCCTCGTCCGGCTTCTCCCGCATCGAGCCGCACGAACGCCGTGAGCGCCTGCACGATCCGCCGGAGCCGCTCCGCCTCCTCGCGCGTCGACACGAGCGCGTCGCGCAGCTCCGCGGCGGTCCTCTCGCGGCGGAGGGTCACGTCTAATTCGCCCAGCATCGCAGCGACAGGCGTGCGCAGCTCGTGCGCAGCCTCGGCGGCGAAGCGCGCCTGCGCGGCGCCTGCGTCGTCGAGCCGATCGAGCAGCGCGTTGACCGCGAGGAGCAGGGATCGGACCTCGTCGGGGCCGTCCGTCGTCAGGCGCGTCCCCTGCCCGAGCCCGAGCACGCCCTCGGCCTCGGCGCGGGCCCGGTCGATAGGCGCGAACGAGGCCCGCACCGATCGCACCAGCGCGATCGACGCGACGGCCGCCACCACGGCGGCAAAACCACCGTAGGCGAGGGCGAACCCCCCTATGCTCCGCGCGAGCGTGACCCGCGGGGCGCTCGCCGCCACGACCGCGTGGCGGTCTTCGTCGTCGTGCTCCAGCTCCACCGGGAGGAGCAGCACCCGACGATCGCGAGCGTCCATGTACGTGGCACGCTCACCCTGGAGCACGTCGTCGACCGCGCCCTCGGGCAAACGCGGATCCTCGCGGCGGGCGACCCACGTGTCGACCGGGGAGCGGCTGTGCTCCGCCTCCCATTCGTCCTCCGCCTCCGGGTGGAGGTGGCCGTGGGCCGCCACGAGCAGCGCCTGGTCGAGCGCCGTGCGGGCCTGGACGTGCAGCGCCGCGCCCGTCCCGAGCCCCACGAGCACGAGGCTCCCGAGCAGGATCGTCGCGCCATCGCGCGCGACCCGCCGCGCGGCAGAGCCGCTCACCGGGGCCGGTCCTCCAGCACGTAGCCGACCCCCCGCACGGTGTGGATGAGCGGGCGGGAGGCCCCCTTGTCGACCTTCGCGCGGAGGTAGCTGACGTACACGTCCACCGTGTTCGTGCCCGGGTCGTGGGTGGTGTCCCACACGGCCTCGAGCAGCCGTGTACGGCTCAACACGCGCCCGGTGTTCTCGGCGAGGTAGCGCAGGAGGTCGAACTCGCGGGCGGTCAGGCGGATCTCGCGCTCGGCGCGGTGGACGCGGCGCGCGCCGGGGTCGATCTCGAGGTCCGCCACCTCGATCACGTCGGTGCCGGGACGCCGCCGCGTCACCGCGGAGATCCGTGCGAGGAGCTCTTCGAACGCGAAGGGCTTCACGAGGTAGTCGTCGGCGCCGCCGCTCAAGCCCTCGACCCGCTCCTCCACGCGATCGCGCGCGGTCAGGCAGATGGCGGGGATGTCGATCTTCCGCCGCCGCAGCTCGCGCACGAGCGAGAGCCCGTCGCCATCGGGCAACATGCGGTCGACGAGCAGGAGATCGTAGTCGGCGGCGTCCACCGCGGATCGCGCGGCGGCGAGGTCGACCGCCACGTCCACGCGGTGGCCTTCCTCCCCGAGCCCGCGGGAGAGGAAGCCAGCGATCTTGCGCTCGTCCTCCACCACCAGGATCTTCATCCTTCGACCTCCGCGCCTCCGAACGTAGCGCGGAGCCCGGTGATCAGCGCGGCGCGCTCCCCGTCGGTGAGGCGCGCGTGGGATCGACCAGCGGATCCGCGGCCTGGGGAGATGGCGCGGGGAGACCCTGGCCCGCATGCGGACGCGACGGTCGACGCGGGCGCGTTCGATGCGCTGGTTATGGCCGCCGTGGCCTCGAACAGCACGCCGCCGAAGAAGCGGCAGACCCCGAGATCCGATTCCGAGCTGCGACGCGTGTCGCTCCTGTCCCCATCCCCCCTGAGGATGCCCGTGCCCCCCACCCCCCAAGCGATCGTCGACCTCCTCTCCCGGTCCACGCTTTTTCGCGACGTGTCCGCCGAGCTGCTGGGAAAGCTCGCACCGCACGTCGAGGTCCAGGCCATCGGTGCGTCGCAACCGATTCTGGTGGCCGGTCGTCCGGTGACGGCGATCCACTTCCTGTTCAGCGGGCGGGCGAGCCTGCGTTCCGCCGACGGAATCGGCGGTCCTGGCGTTCTCCTCGATGACCTCGGGCCGGGTGAGGCGCTCGGCGTGGAGGCGCTGGCGCTCGGAGGGCCGGCCGCCCTCGGCGTCGTTGCCGAGGAGCCTTGCGAGGTGCTCGTGGTGCAGAGGGCGCACTTCGATCGGCTCGCACAGGGTGTACCGGCGGTGAACCGCGCGCTCGCCGCCCAGCTCGCCGACCGCCTCGTACGGGTGGCCGCCGCCGCGACCCGGCAGGCCGTCCCCGAGGCGGCGCTCGGGGCCGCGCCCCCCGCCATCCCCTTCGTGGAGCTGGCGCAGTACACGATCACGCCGCAGCTCCTCGACCTGTTGCCCCAGCGTGTCGTCCTCGAGCACCGGCTCCTCCCGCTCGAGGTGCGAGAGCAGACGCTCGTCGTCGGCATGGTCATGCCCACGTCGCACATCGCCCGCGCCGAGGTGCGGCGGTCCCTGCAGGGCTACCAACCCGAGTTCGTCGCGGTCTCGTCGGACGACTTCGCGCAGGCGCTCGTCCGGCTCAAGCTCGACGTGCGCGAGCGCCCCGCGGCGGGCGCCGGGGGGAAGCTCCCGAAGCCGGTCTACCAGGTGGAGATCAAGAAGGAGGCCGACCGGCACCTGCAGATGATCGGGGACGACGCCGTGCAGATGCTGGACCGCATCCTCACGGAGGCCGTGGAGCGCGGCGCCTCGGACGTGCACATCGAGCCCGAGGCGAACTCGGTACGCGTGCGCTTCCGCCAGAACGGCCTCCTCCAGGACCGGCGTGAGCCCGTCGGCGCCCACCTCGCGACGCCGCTCGTGGGGCGGATCAAGGTGCTCGCCGAGCTCGACATCACCGAGCGTCGGATCCCCCAGGACGGCCGCCTGGTCGTGCGCTTCGGCTCACGCGAGCTCAGCGTCCGCGTCTCCACGATGCCGGTCGCACGCGGGGAGAAGGCGGTCCTCCGCATCCTCGACCCCGCGGAAGTGATGCGCCCGATGGAGCAGATCTTCGTCGACCCGCGCCAGCAGGAGCTCGTCGGCCGCGCGGTGTCGGCGGCGTGGGGCGCCATCGTGGTCTTCGGCGCGACCGGTAGCGGCAAGACCTCGACGTTGTACTCCCTGCTCAACTACCGGCGGAAGATCCGTCCGGACCACAGCATCGTGACCGTCGAGGATCCGGTCGAGTTCGTGCTGCCGGGCATCACGCAGTCGGGGGTGAACAGCCGCGCCGGCCTCGAGTACTCCACGGCCTTGCGGGGGCTCCTGCGCCAGGATCCGGACGCCATCCTCATCGGCGAGGTCCGCGACCAGGAGACGGCCAGCGTGCTCGTCGAGGCCGGCACCACCGGGCACCTGCTCTTCGCCTCCGCGCACGCGAGCAACCTCCCGTCGGCGTTCGAGCGCTTCCACTCGCTCGGCATCCCGCGCGCGCGGCTCGTGCAGGTGTCGGAGCTCTTCGTGGTTCAGCGGCTCGTCCGCCGCCTGTGCCCCTCGTGCACGCGCGACGAGGAGGTCCCCGCGCAGCTGTTCGAGGCCCTCGGCAAGCGCGGCCTGCTCCCCAGGGGCGCGACCGCGCGCCTCCCGAAGGCCGGCGCCTGCGAGGCCTGCCAACACACGGGCTACCGCGGCCGCGTGGCGGTGGCGGAGGTGCTCGCGGTCGACGAACGGGTGCGCAACGCGATCGTCGCCGAGATGCCCATCGACGAGTTCACCCGGGCCATGCAAGCGGCCGGTCAGTACGTCACGCGCGCCGACTGCGCGCGCCTCCAGCTCTCCAAGCGGCTGATCACCCCCTTCGACGCGCTGGCGGCCGCGAGCTGACGGGAGCGTCGAGGGCGGTCCAAATTGTGGGGCGACCCCTCGACCGGCATCCGCTTCGGAGCTATCGTACATCGACGATGAACGAAGTATCACCCGACGCCTGTTGTCCGCCGCCGCGCCACGAGCCCGATCTCCGCCCCATCGAGGGGCCAGAAGCCGATGAAGAGCTGGCCATGCTCGCCAAGGCGCTGGGCCACCCGGCGCGGGTCCAGATCGTCCGGCTGCTCGTCCGCAGGGTCTCCTGCGTGTGCGGCGACATCGTCGACGAGCTGCCGCTCGCGCAGTCGACCGTCTCGCAGCATCTGAAGGTGCTCAAGGAGGCCGGGCTCATCCGCGGCGAGGTGGACGGACCGCGGGTCTGCTACTGCGTCGAGCCCGGCACCCTGCGCCGCCTCAAGGTGCTCGTGGCGGGCCTATGAGCGAGGCGATTCCTCGGCCCTCCGGCTCCGGCATCGCCGGCAAGCTCTCCTTCCTCGACCGCTACCTCACGCTGTGGATCTTCCTGGCGATGGCGATCGGCGTGGCCATCGGGTCGCTCGCCCCGGGCGTCACGGCCGCGCTGGACCGCATGAGCGTCGGCACGACGTCCATCCCCATCGCGATCGGCCTCATCCTCATGATGTACCCGCCGTTCACCAAGGTGCGGTACGACCAGCTCGGCGAGGTGTTCCGGAACAAGCGGGTGCTCGCGCTCTCGCTCGTCCAGAATTGGATCGTGGGCCCGATCCTCATGTTCGGCCTCGCTGTCGTGTTCCTCCACGACAAGCCCGAGTACATGATTGGGCTCATCCTCATCGGGTTGGCACGTTGCATCGCGATGGTGATCGTGTGGAACGACCTCGCGAAGGGGGACCCCGAGTATTGCGCGGGCCTGGTCGCGTTCAACTCCATCTTCCAGGTGCTGTTCTTCTCGGTCTACGCTTGGTTCTTCGCCACGGTCCTTCCGGGATGGCTCGGGCTCCAGGGCGCGGTCGTCGACATCACCATGGGGGAGATCGCGCAGAGCGTCGCGATCTACCTCGGGATTCCATTCGCCGCAGGGTTCCTCACCCGGAAGGTCCTCGTCTCCGCGAAGGGGCTCGATTGGTACCAGGCGAACTTCGTTCCGCGCGTCGGCCCGATCACGCTCGTCGCCCTCCTGTTCACGATCGTCGTGATGTTCTCGCTCAAGGGGGAGGCCATCGTCCTCTTGCCCTTCGACGTCGTGCGCATCGCCATCCCGCTGCTCATCTACTTCGTGGTGATGTTCCTGCTGTCCTTCTTCATGAGCCTGGCGGTGGGCGCGAACTATGGTCAGTCCGCGACCCTCTCGTTCACCGCCGCCTCCAACAACTTCGAGCTCGCAATCGCGGTCGCAGTCGCGACGTTCGGGATCCACAGCGGCGCGGCGTTCGCCGCCGTCATCGGGCCGCTGGTCGAGGTTCCGGTGCTCATCGGGCTCGTGAGCGTCTCCCTGTGGCTCCAACGTCGGTACTTCCCCTCCACCCCCGTCGCCGTCCTCGCGCCTCCGTGCCGCGCGACGGAGGAGAGCCCCCCATGATCACGCCGCCAGCCGGATTCTTGTTCCTGTGCGTTGCCAACTCCGCCCGGAGCCAGATGGCCGAGGGTTGGGCGCGGGCGCTCCTCGGCGACCGAGCGCGCGTGCAGAGCGCGGGGACCCGCCCCTCGCGCGTGAACCCCTACGCCGTGGCCGTGATGGCCGAGGTCGGTGTCGACCTGACCGCCCAGCACAGCAAGTCGGTCGACACCATCGACCCGGCGACCGTCGACACGGTGATCACCCTCTGCGCCGAAGAGGTCTGCCCCGTGTTCCTCGGGCGCGTGCGCCGGCTGCACTGGCCGCTGCAGGACCCGGCAAGCGAGGACCCGACGCTCTCCCCGGAGCAGCTGCTCGAGCGGTTCCGCACCGCGCGCGACCAGATCCGGGGCCGGATGGAGGTGCTCGCGGCGCTCCTGGACGTGCCCGAGGGGGTGCCGCCCGAGGAGTTCCATGCGAGCGTGCGCGTGAAGGACCTCGCGCGCAGCACACGCTTCTATGCCTGGCTCTTGGGTGTGGCGCCGAAGGAGTGGACGCACCGGTACGCCACCTTCGTCCACCCCGGGCTTCGTACCAACTTCGTGCTCGTCGTCTGCGACGGCAAGGAGCTCCACCACGACACGCTCTACCACCTCGGCGTGGGCGTGCAGGGCAAGGCGGCGGTGATCCACGCCGGCGCCCTCGCGCGGGCGGCGGGGATCACCGTGATGAAGCCTCCGCGGACCACCTGGCGGGGCACGCCGCTGCACGAGCTCTGGCTCGAGGATCCCGACGGGAACCTCGTCGAGGTGTACGCGCGCCTCACGGACGAGGAGCTCGCCGAGAAGCCGGACGACCTCGAGCCGACGCTCCTGACCTGAACGAACGCGAGCCGGGAGATCAACGGTCACACCGCGATCCCGAAGCGTGCGAGCCTCGCGACGACCTGTGCCGCCGCGGCGCTCGCCGTCGTCACATAGGCCTCGGAGTCCAACCACCCGAGCCCGTGGACGGCGGCGACCGGGTAGCCTTCCGTCGTGACGCCATCTCGAACGGTGGAGCGTGGATCGAGCCAGGTGTGCCCGATCGACGACAGCTCCCGGCGCGCGAGCCCGGTGAGACGCGCGCGATCCTCGTCGGTGAGCTCCGCCCACTCGAGGAACAGCCAGCCGAGCTGCGCGTGCGGCCCCTCGTCCTCCACGATCCGCGCGAACACGGCCTCGACGAGGGGATGGTTCGCCACCTTTCGCGTCGCGGCCAGCACGGGAACCGCCAGCGTCTCCCCGATACAACACGTGCGGACCATGTTCCACGCGAGGTCGAGCAGCGGGCGTTCGGGGATGGCCGGCGCGGGGTGCAGCACCGCCTCCGACACGCGATACGGCACCGCGCCGCCGAGCTCCGCGACCACCCGGGCGTGCAGCTCGACGTGCAGCATCTCGTCCGCCACGAAGTCACCGGCCATGCCGATGAGATCGATCGGCGCACGCACGCGGAGCAGGCCCTCCACGATCGTGGAGAGCTGCACCGCGGTCGCGTATTCGACGTAGGCCCCGTCGGTCCACGCGAGGCGCGCGCGGTCGACCAACACCGGCGGATGGTCGCCCGGGCGCAGGGTGCCCCAGGGGAGGTCGTCCACGCCCGGGCGGCGGCGGCGAAAGGCGCGCTCGGCGCCCCCGCCCGACCAGGAGAGCGCGAAGAACGGGGCGTCCATCCTCACGGCGCGACACCGACCGACGCAGATTCGGTTCGAGCGGCCCGCCGCGGACGCCGAGCCGAATCAAGATCGGTCGGTGTGAGGGCCAAGGGGAGGTCGAGGGCGGTCTCGAGCACGAGGACGACCGCCTGGGGCGCGTCCTCCCGCGGCCCGCCAGCCTCGACCTCGACGGAGCTGTCCGGCCCCCCCTTGGTCATCATCATCGCGTCGTCGTAGGACGGCGCCCGCGCGTTTCCGGACCGCGTGGTCGCGTAGGCGACGAGCGCTCCGGGAGCGGCAGTCTCGGGGCCGGCGGCGGCGGGGCCGGCGGCGGCCGGGACGGCGGCGAGGCCGAGGAGGGTGACGAACGCGGTGGGGGCGAGGAGCGAGCGGGCCATTGACTCTCCGTGGAAGCCGGGTTGCACTTGGCTTCCGAGAGAGAGACGCAGCCGCGGGCTCGAGTGTTAGCGACGCCCGATCTTTTTCCTGTCAGCCGCGTCGCAGCATCGTCAGGGCAGCTCGGCGCTGCGGGTGGAGCAGACGGCCGCGCTCCGCCACCAGGCAACCAGGGCCGGTGCGTCGAGGCGCAGCACCGCTTCGCGATCCCCGGGGACGCTCATGCCGTCGAACAGCATGGCACGCTCGTCGGGCGGCAGCAGCTGGAGAACGTGCCACAATGTCACGTTGTCCTCGGGGCGTGCCTCGGCGAGCAGCTCTTCCACCGTGTCGGGACCGACGCGCGCGCCCGCGTCGAACCGCTCGATCGCGGCCCGGAATGCCGGATCCGCGTCGTCACGGATCGGGAGGTCTGGACGTTCGCCGACACGCGCCTCCGCGCTGCTCCCGGCGGTGACGATCGTGGTGCCCAGGTCGTTCTCGAGGGCAACCGAGCCGTCACGAACCGTGAGCACGGTGTGTGTCTCGTCCGCGCTCAGCGCGTATTCGCAGCCCAGGTCCACCACGAGCGCCGCGGCGGTCTCCACGCGCACCTCCCGCGGCGGCGCCGTCAACGAAACGTCGATCGCGCCGCGGCGCAAGGCCAGCAGCTGCCCTGCGTCCGTCGGTAGGCGAGCGAGCACGGTGTCCGGCGCCATCTGGACGGTGCCGAGGGTGCCGACCCTCACCGTCCACGCGTCGCTGTCGCTCGTGACGAGCTCGCCGCCCACCCCGAGCCCGCACGCACCGATCCAGCACGCCGGTCCTCCGTAGAGCACGCTGACGTCGAGGCGATCGCGCGGCCACACCGCGAGCAGCGCGGCGGCCGCGAGCAGAGCCGTGGTCGCGACGATCGCCGAGACACTCCACCGACGAATCCGCACCACCTCTCCCAGGCGCGGGCGCTCGGGGAGCACCGGCGCGACGCGTTCGCGACGCAATCCGCCGAGGGCGGCCGCGATTCGCTCCTCTTCGGGATCGTCCGGCTCGCCGCCGTCGAACAACCAGTCACTCATCGGTGCTCTCCGATGCGCTCGCGCAGGAGCGCCATTCCACGCGTCAGGTTCACGCGCACGCTGCCCTCCGTCAGGCCGGTGCGCTCGGAGATCTCGGGCCCCGTGTACCCCGCGACGAGCCGCAGCAGCAGCGTTTCGCGGTAGGCTTCCGGCAGGGCCTGCACCGCCGCGAGCACGTCGTGTACGCCGCGGTCGCTCGCGGGGGGCGCGGCGGGGTCGACGGTCAGGGGCTCGGTCGGTCGCCGTGCACGCCAGTGATCCACGGCGCGGTGGCGCGCGATCGCACAGACCCAGCCGCCGAAGGCGTTGCGATCGGTGAGCTCCCCCAAACGCAACCACGCGGTGACGAAGACCTCCTGTACGAGATCCTCGGCATCCTCGACAGGGAGCCGCGCGAGCAACACCGCGTGGACGACGGGATGCCACCGGGTGTGCAGCCGCGCAAAGGCCGCCTTGTCACCCGCCTGCGCGGCTTCGATGTCGAGGAGGGCTGTCACGCGGAGAGAGACGTGCCGGGAGGGCGCACTGTTAGCAAGAAACGAGCAGAAAAACGAAGGTGCGGACGATCGGCGCAAGGCATAGGAAGAAGGCGGCCATTCGGCCGTCCGCTAGCCGGCCGCGGGATCACCACACGATCTGGTCGAGGAGAGCCTGGAGCTTCGCCCCGCGCGACGGATTCAGGAACGTGACCCAAGCCACGCGCCCCGCGAGGTGGCCCCGGAAGTCGGAGCGAGCCTCGCGGTTCTGCTCGGACGGGCCGTGGCGCACACAGTTGTGGAGGGTGGCCTTCAGGAGATCGTAGTCGGGGCGGGGGACGTTCGGTCGCTCGTTCACGACGATGCCACCGAGGAGCTGCCGCTGGGAGGCGCGCATCACGCGGGTCTTCCGGTGGTTGACGGTGTACCCCTCCTCGGCGGAGATGGCCGCGACGCGGGCGGCGAGCCCATCCGCAGCGCGGGGAGAGAGGGCTCCGGAGAAGGCGAGATCGTCGGCATAGCGGGTGTAGGTGAGCCGCAGGGCGCGGGCGAGCCCTGCGAGCCGGAGATCGAGGCGCCACGCACAGAGGTTGGCAAGCGCGGGGGAGGTCGGCGCCCCCTGCGGGAGGTGGGGGCCGGCGAGCCGGGCGGAGGCACGATTCCGGGCGCCGAGGAGCGCGGGATCGGCCGGCAGCGGGGCCGCACGGACGTCGGCTGGCGCGACGTTGGTGCAGAGGCCGGCGAGCGTGTAGGCGACCTGACTGGGGTAGCCCGCGGCGCGGAAGACCCGGACCACGCGGGACCCGCGGGTGGTGAGGAAGAAGTCCTCGAAGTCCATCCGGAGGATCACGGGTGCGCCGACATGCGCTTCGGCGTGGTCGCGTACGGAGCGGCCCCGCCGGAACCCGACGGCCGCGGGGTGCGGCGGGATGGCGTCGAGCACGCGGTGCAGGATCCGCCGCTGGAGCTCCTTGAGTCGCGGCTTGGGCGTCTCGAGCATGCGGTGCCCACCCGCCTTCTTCGGGGCCCAGGCGTAGCGGTAGTGCCGGAGCGGCCCCGCGACGCGACGCTCCCATCCGCGCCGATCCGCGTACCAGGCCAGCTCACCGGGGGAGTGCGCGAGGCCCGCCGCGACATCCCCGGTCGTGGGCCACACCGGCACGCCCCAGCGCGGCGTCATCGTCATCGTGGGGGTGAACCAGCGCACGATGCGGAGGCGCTGCTCGCGCCAGGCTCGGGCCAGCCCGCGATCCGCGCACAGCATCGCCAGGAGGGTCTCGTCGTCCCCCGGGCGCTCGGGGAACCGCGCACGCACCCGCCGCACCAGGAGCGCGATCCACTTCGCCGGCGCGCCCACGGCCTGCTCCACCCGCACGCGGGCCGCCTTCGGGGTCCATGCGCCGTCCAGCAGTGCGAGCGCGATCCCGTGGGCGAGCCTGTGCGCCCGTGGGGTGTGGCCGGGCGCCCCGACGGATCCTGTGCTGCGTGACGGGACTCGCGTTTGGGCGCGACCAAGCGTCACGTGAAGAAACGGGGAGGTCGAACGAGATCCCCGGGGTAACCCCGGAGAGGCACGGCGTGCCCGAAGGCACGACCATCACCAGCTCGGGACGCCTGGACCACGGCGAGACCGTAGCATGCATCGGCGCCTGCGGGTGTCCCACCGCCGCCTCCACCACCCGGATCACTCCGAGACGATCGCGAACTCCACGCGGCGGTTGCGGGCGCGCCCTGCTTCGGTCTCGTTCGTGTCGACGGGCCGGGTCTCGCCGAGGCCGTCGGCCGTGAGGCGCGCCGGGTCGACGCCGTGGGCTCCGAGCCACCCGACCACCGCCTCCGCACGGGCCCTCGACAACGCGAGGTTGTAGGCGTCGTCCGCGATCGCGTCGGTGTGTCCCAGGACCAGGACCCGCACGTCGGGGTATTCGCGGAGCACGGCGGCGGCCGCGTCGAGCACGGGCTCGGATTGCGGGAGGATCTCGGCCGAGTCGAGCACGAAGACGATCCCGTCGATCGTGCCCGTGAAGGCACGCAGCGGCGCGGGCAACGCCAGCACGGCTGCCGGGGCCATGTCCGGGCACCCGTCGGTGTCGTCGTGCTGGTTCACGGTCTCGCGACGTGTCGGGCACGCATCTCGCACATCCGCGATGCCGTCCCGATCGACGTCCTCGTCGGGGCAACCGTCGTGGTCGAGGAGGCGGTCGAAGTCCTCGCGGTCGTCGGGGCACTCGTCGTCGCGGTCGAGCAGACCGTCGCGATCACGGTCGCGCTTGCCCAGGCGAAGCTCCAGCCCCAGCGAGGCGTCGAGCCCGACGAAGGCCCGGTCCTGGAAGCCCAGCATGCCGATCCCGACCCACACGCGGGTGTCGATCCGGGCGTGCAGCGGGCCGACCACCCGGACGATCACGCCTCCGCCCGCCTCGCCGAACACGACGAGCGCCGGATTGTCGAGGATACCGAGGCGCTGCGCCTGCACGCGGTCCGGCGTGGTCGGGAACCTCGTGGACCGGTAGCCGCCCCCGTAGAGCACGAAGGGATCGATCCGGTCGTCCGGGCGGAACAGGTGCAGGCCGTCGATGCGCGCGGTCTGGAGGCCGTACGCGAAGTCCCCCTCCCCCGACCCCCAGGTCGCCCGCACCGCGAAGCCCATCCGGGGGAACGTGACGCCAGCGTAGCCGCCCACCGACGCTCCGGGCACGACGTAATCCTCCGTGAGCGGGATCGACCCTTGGAGGGTGAAACCCACGAACGGCACCGCCAACGCGGATTGGATCAGGAGCAGCATCCAGGCGCAGCTTGCACGTGTGTACTGACGACGTCAACCGTGGCGCGAAGGGCGGTTCGCGCCTCGCCGTACCCGAGCTTGCCCGCACCTCTGTAGTGCCTAGCGATCGATCGGTGCGGGTGCGGCGTGAAAGAGGACGCGGTCAGCGATGCGTTGGCGGGCGCCGACTTCCGGGTGGTTCTCGCGGCGCTCCGCGCGCTGAGCACGGGCGACTTCACGGCGCGGTTGCCGCTGGATTGGACGGGCCCCGCCGGGGAGATGGCGGAGGCGTTCAACGCGATCGCGAGACAGAACGCACGGATACAGAGGGAGTTCGGGCACGTCGGAAAGAGCGTCGGACGCAGCGGTCGCCTCTCGGACCGCGTACCGCTCGGCGACGCGGCGGGCGGCTGGGCGGCGGCGATCACCGCGTTCAACACGCTGATCAGCGACATGAGCCATCCCGTGAGCGAGGTGGCACGGGTGATCGGTGCCGTGGAGCGGGGGGATCTGACGCCGAGGATGGCGCTCGAGATGGAGGATCGGAAGCTGCGCGGCGACTTCCTCAACATGGCCCGCACGGTCAACCGGATGGCGGACCAGCTCTCCACCTTCTCCGCGGAGGTGCTGCGGGTGGCGCGCGAGGTCGGCACGGAGGGCCGGCTCGGGGGCCAGGCGAAGGTGCCGGGCGTTTCCGGTACATGGAAAGAAATGACCGAGGGCGTCAACCGGATGGCCGCCAACCTGACCGATCAGGTGCGAAACATCTCGGACGTGACACGCGCGGTGGCCAACGGGGATCTCACGCGGAAGATCACCGTGGACGCGCGGGGCGAGATCCTCCTGCTCAAGGACACGATCAACACGATGGTCGAGCAGCTCGAGGCGTTCGCGGCGGAGACTACGCGCGTGGCCCGTGAGGTGGGGACCGAAGGGAAGCTCGGTGGGCAGGCCCACGTCGCGGGCGTGGCGGGCACATGGAAGGACCTCACCGACAGCGTGAACTCCATGGCGGCCAACCTCTCGGACCAGGTGCGCAACATCGCGGAGGTCACCACGGCGGTGGCCAGGGGGGATCTGTCCAGGAAGATCACCGTGGAAGTGAAGGGGGAGATCCTCGCGCTGAAGAACACGATCAACACGATGGTGGACCAGCTGTCGACCTTCTCCTCGGAGGTGACCCGCGTGGCCCACGAGGTGGGCACCGAGGGAAAGCTCGGGGGGCAGGCCCACGTGAAGGACGTGGGCGGCACGTGGAAGGATCTCACCGAAAGCGTGAACCTGATGGCGGCGAACCTGACGGATCAGGTCCGCAACATCGCCGAGGTGACCACCGCCATCGCCGAGGGGGACCTGTCGAAACGGATCACCGTGGACGCGCGCGGCGAGATCAACGACCTCAAGAGCATCCTCAACCGCATGGTGCACCAGCTCAACGCGCTCGTGTCCGAGGTGACCCGGGTCGCCCGGGACGTGGGAAGTGAAGGCCGGCTGGGCTGGCAGATCGACGTGCACGGGGTGGCGGGCACGTGGAAGGACCTCGCGGACAGCGTCAATCACATGGCTGCCAACCTCACGGGCCAGGTGCGCAACATCGCCGAGGTGACGACCGCGGTGGCCCACGGCGACCTGACCAAGAAGATCACCGTCGACGCGCGGGGCGAGCTCCTCGAGCTGAAGAACACCATCAACCGGATGGTGGACCAGCTCAATTGGTTCGTGTCCGAGGTGACGCGCGTGGCGCACGAGGTCGGCGTGGAGGGAAAACTCGGCGGGCAGGCCAAGGTGCGCGGGGTCGCCGGCACGTGGAAGGAGCTCACCGACAACGTGAACCAGATGGCGGCCAGCCTCACCGGGGGGGTGCGAAACATCGCGGAGGTGACCACCGCGGTGGCCCGGGGGGATCTCTCCAAGAAGATCACGGTCGACGTGCGCGGGGAGATCCTCGAGCTCAAGAACACGATCAACACCATGGTGGACCAGCTCAATTCGTTCGCGTCGGAGGTGACCCGGGTGTCGAACGAGGTCGGCACGGAGGGGCGCCTGGGTGGACAGGCGGCAGTTGAGGGCGCGGGCGGCACCTGGAAGGCCCTCACCGAGAGCGTGAACGGGATGGCGGCAAACCTGACGGGGCAGGTGCGCAACATCGTGGAGGTCACCACGGCGGTGGCCCGGGGAGACCTCTCCCGGAAGATCACCGTCGACGCCCGCGGGGAGATCCAGGATCTGAAGAACACCATCAACACGATGGTCGACTCGCTCAACTCGTTCGCCTCGGAGGTGACGCGCGTCGCTCGCGAGGTGGGAACGGAGGGCCGTCTGGGCGGGCAGGCGCAGGTCTACGGCGCGGCGGGCACCTGGAAGGACCTCACCGACAGCGTGAACGGTATGGCGGCCAACCTCACCTCGCAGGTACGCAACATCGCCGCCGTCACGACGGCGGTGGCGAACGGGGACCTCTCCCGGAAGATCACCGTCGAGGTTCGCGGTGAAATCCTGGAGCTGAAGAGCACGGTCAACACGATGGTGGACCAGCTGAATTCGTTCGCGTCCGAGGTGACGCGCGTGGCCCGGGAGGTAGGCACGGAAGGGCGGCTGGGGGGGCAGGCCACCGTGCACGGCGCGGCGGGCACCTGGAAGGACCTCACCGACAGCGTGAACCTGATGGCGGCCAACCTCACGGGTCAGGTACGCGACATCGCGCAGGTGACCACCGCCGTGGCCAGGGGGGATCTCTCGAAGAAGGTCTCCGTCGCGTTGAAGGGGGAGATGCTGGAGCTGAAGAGCACGATCAACACCATGGTGGATCAGCTCAATTCCTTCGCGTCGGAGGTGACTCGCGTGGCGTACGAGGTGGGCTCCGAAGGCGCGCTCGGAGGGCAGGCGCAGGTGCGCGGCGTGGCCGGTACCTGGAAAGACCTCACGGACAACGTGAATTTCATGGCGGCCAACCTCACCGGGCAGGTGCGCAACATCGCGGAGGTGACCGTGGCGGTGGCCGCCGGCGACCTGTCCAAGAAGATCACGGTCGACGCACGCGGCGAGATCCTGGAGCTCAAGGACACGATCAACACCATGGTCGATCAGCTCAATGCGTTCGCCTCCGAGGTGAGCCGCGTCGCGCGCGAGGTGGGGACCGACGGCCGGCTCGGGGGACAGGCGCAGGTGCCGGGAGTGGCGGGCACGTGGAAGGATCTCACCGACAACGTGAACTTGATGGCCGCCAACCTCACCGCGCAGGTGCGCGGGATCGCGGCGATCGTGACGGCGGTGGCGCAGGGCGACCTCCGGGGGCGGCTCGTGCTGGAGGCGCGTGGCGAGATCGCCGAGCTCAGGGACACGATCAACGCGATGATCGAGACCCTGAGCATCTTTGCGCACCAGATCATCAACGTCGCGCGCGAGGTGGGCGTGGAAGGACGGCTGGGGGGCCAGGCCAGCGTGCCGGGCGCCGCGGGAGCGTGGCGGGACCTCACCGACAACGTGAACCAGCTCGCGGCCAACCTCACCACCCAGGTGCGGTCGATCGCCGACGTGGCCACCGCCGTGACCAAGGGTGATCTCTCCCGGACCATCACGGTCGAGGCCCGCGGCGAAGTGGAGGCGCTCAAGGCCAACATCAACGAGATGATCCGAAATCTGCGGGACACAACGCTGAAAAGCAACGAGCAGGACTGGCTGAACTCCAACCTGGCGCGCTTCAGCCACATGCTTCAAGGCGAGCGCGACGCGATCGTGGTCGCCCGCCGCCTGCTCTCCGAGCTCGCGGGCGTGGTCTCCGCCCAGCAGGGCGCATTCTACCTGGGCGAGGCGTCGAATGGAACCGGAGAGTACCGGTTGGTGGCTTCCTATGCCGCCCACGAGCGGAAGCGCTTACCGACCCTGTACCGCGCGGGAGAGGGGCTCGTCGGGCAGGCGGCACTCGAGCAGCACCACCTCCTCGTGACGGACCTGCCGTCGGACTACGTCCAAATCCGCTCGGGGCTCGGCGCGGCTCCGCCCACCAGCCTCATCGTGCTCCCCATCGTCTTCGAGGGGCGTTCGTTGGCGGTGCTCGAGCTCGCCTCGTTCCGCGACTTCAGCCTCGTCCAACGCACATTTCTCGATCAGCTCGCCGAGAGCCTCGGCATCGTGCTCAATCGGCTCGCCGCGAACCGGCGCACGGAGGAGCTCCTCGAGCAGTCCCTGACGCTCACGCAGGAGCTGCAGCGGACCAACGAGGAGCTGGCCGAGAAGGCCCGGTTGCTGGCCGAGCAGAAGAGCGAGATGGAGCAGAAGAACCGCGAAGTGGAGGCCGCGCGGCGGGGGATCGAGGAGACGGCCCAGCAGCTGGCGCTCTCCTCCCGGTACAAATCCGAGTTCCTGGCCAACATGTCACATGAGCTGCGCACGCCCCTGAACAGCCTGCTCCTCCTGGCGCGGCTGCTCGCGGACAACCCGGATGGCACGCTCTCCGCGACCCAGGTCGAGCACGCGCGCAACATCCACGGCGCCGGTCGCGACCTGCTCGGGCTGCTCAACGACGTGCTCGACCTCTCCCGGATCGAAGCGGGCAAGATGACGGTCGAGCTGGCGGACCTTCCCCTGGCGGAGCTGCACGCCGCGGCCGAGCGCAGCTTCCGCCCCCTCGCGGAACAGAAGGGGCTCTCCTTCAGCGTGGAATTCGCGGCCGATCTCCCGCCCACGTTCCGCACCGATCCCCATCGGCTTCAGCAGATCCTCACCAACCTCATCGGGAACGCCATCAAGTTCACGGAGGCGGGGTGCGTGGGGCTCCGGGTGAATCGGGCGGCGAGCGGCTGGAACCCAGCGCTGCCCGCCCTCCAGGGCGCGGGGCTCGTACTCGGCTTCGAGGTGACCGACACCGGGATTGGGATCGCCCCGGACAAGCTCGGGATCATCTTCGACGCGTTCCAGCAGGCGGACATGAGCACCAGCCGCCGCTACGGCGGGACGGGGCTGGGCCTCTCCATCAGCCGCGAGCTCGCGCGCCTGATGGGGGGAGATATCCAGGTGAAGAGCGACCTTGGGTCCGGGAGCACGTTCACCCTCTACCTGCCCGATGCTGGGCCTCCCGGGGCGCCGGCCGCGACGACCGGCTCGGCTCCTCCCGGCCCCCTCACGCCCGGGGCGGCAGGCGCGCCGGCCGCACCCGCGGCGCCTGGGCCCGCAGCCGAGGAGGCTGCACGCACGTGGGCTGGGCCGGCACCCGAGCCCCCGCCGATGGTCCTCGTGATCACCGACGATCCCGAGCAGGGGCAGGCGGTGCTCGAGGCCGCCCGGGATGCCGGAGCGTGGCCGGGCCTGCAAGCGTCGGCCACGGACGGGCTCCTGGCGGTGCTTCGCCACCTGCCCGAGGTGGTCCTCCTCGACCTGCGCCCGGCGGGTCAGGGGCGGCTTCTCGGGCGTCTGCGCCAGCACCCCGCCACGCGCACCCTCCCGGTCGTCGGGGTGGGCGGAGATCCGTCCGAGGCCCTCGTCTTCGCGCACCTTCCGCTTCCCATGCCCACCCAGGCCCTGGCGGACGTGCTCGCCCGGGTGCGGTCGAGCGGGGTGCCCGCCCCCATGCTCCCGGAGGACGCCCCGGTCGACCCACGCGTCGGAGCGGCGCTGCACGGCCGGACGGTGTTGGTCGTCGACGACGACCCTCGGAACCTGTACGCGCTGACCGCCGTGCTCGAACGGCAGGGGATCCTCGTCCAGCACGCGATCGACGGGCGGCAGGCCCTCGAGCGGCTCGCCGCGAACCGGGACATCGACGCCGTGCTGATGGACCTGATGATGCCCGAGATGAACGGATTCGACGCGATCCGGCACATCCGGACCCTGCCCGGGTACGAGCGGCTCCCGATCATCGCCGTCACGGCCAAGGCGATGCAGGCTGACCGGGAGCGGGCGTTCGCGACGGGCGCCTCGGACTACCTCGCCAAGCCGGTGGACGACCGCGAGCTGGTCGAGGCCCTCCACGCCTGGCTGGATGTGTAGGGCGGCGTGGGCAGTGCGACGCCAGTGCGGGTCCTGGTCGTGGACGATCAAGTGCGGAACGGAGCCGCGATGCGCGCCACGCTCGAAGGACTCGACGCGGAGGTCGTGGTCGTCACCTCGGGGGCCGACGCGCTCCGCGCCCTCCTCCGTGAGCACTTCGCGGTGATCCTGCTGGACGTCCAGATGCCCGGGATGGATGGCTTCGAGACCGCAGAGCTCATCCGGCGGCGGGACCGGACACGCGACGTGCCGATCGTGTTCGTCACCGCGATCAACCAAGCCGACGAGCATGTTCGCCAGGGCTACGATCTCGGGGCGGTGGACTACCTCTTCAAGCCCTTCGAGCCCGCAATCCTGCGGCAGAAGGTGCGGGTGTTCGTCGAGCTGGCGCGCGCGCGGATCGACGCCGAGGAGCATGCCGAGCTCCTGGCCAGCTCGGAGGCGCGGTACCGCGAGCTGGTGGAAGGCCTGCCCTCCGTCGTCTACCGGCGATCGCCCGGCCCCGACGGCGAGTTCGTCTTCGTCAGCGCCAGCCTCGAGCCCCTCCTCGGCATCCCGCCGGGCGAGTGGCTCGCCCGTCCCGGCGCGTGGCGGGAGGCGCTGCACCCGGACGATCGGGAGCGCGTCGCGACGGCGTGGACGCACCCGGTCGCGGATGATTGCGCGATGCGGCTCGACTACCGCCTCGTCGCTCGCGACGGCCGGGTGCGTTGGATCGAAGATCGTGCCCGCCTCGTCCGGGACCCCGCGCAGGGCGTGGTCGCGGTGCAGGGGGTCTGGACCGACGTGACCGAGCGCCACGAGCTCACCGAGCGGCTCGAGCAGTCCGAGGAGGTGCTCCGACGCACGCTCGACGCCGCGCCGGTGGCGGTGTTCCTGCTCGATCGCGAGGCGGTGGTCCAGTCGTGCAACACGGCCGCCTCCCGGATGTTCGGGTGGAGCGCCGACGAGCTGGTGGGCCAGCCGCTCCGCATCATCCACGCGGCGCAGCGGAGCCAGTTCGAGGAGCTCGTTCGGCGGGCGCTGGCCGGCGATCCGATCGACGCGGTCGACCTCGACGCGTGCGATCGGAACGGCCGGGAGATGGCGGCGCTCTTGTACGCGGCGGCTGTCCGCGGTGCGAGGCGCGCGCCCTCCACGGTGGTGGCCATCGTGGCGGACATCACCGACCGACGCCAGGCGGACCTCACGCTGCGCCGAGCCAAGGTCGATGCCGAGACATCGAATCGCGAGCTCGAGGCGTTCAGCTCGGCGGTGGCGCACGATCTTCGTGCACCGCTACGGGCGATCCACGGGTTCGTGGGGATCCTGCTGGAGGATCACGGGCCCCAGCTGGACGAGGCCGCACGCCCCCTGCTCGCGCGCATCGTGGGCGCCGTGGATCGGATGTCGCGCCTCATCGATGAGCTCCTGGCGCTCTCCCACTGCAGCCAGGCGCCCATGGTCCGTCGCCCGGTCGACCTCTCGGCGCTCGGGCGCCGCATCCTCGGCCGGCTCGCGGAGGCCGCGCCCGAACGCGTCGTCCATGCCGTCGTAGCCGACGGGCTCGTGGTGGAGGGCGACCCCCCGCTTCTCGACCTCTTGATGGAGAATCTCCTGTCGAACGCGTGGAAGTTCACCTCGCACCACGAGCGGGCCACCATCGAGGTGGGGCGCGATCCCGGGACGGGAGAGCTGTTCGTCCGAGACGACGGCGCGGGCTTCGACCCGCGGTTCGCCGGATCCCTCTTCCTGCCCTTCCATCGCCTCCACGGTCCGGAGTTCGAGGGAAACGGCATTGGGCTCGCGACGGTTGACCGCATCGTCCGTCGCCACGGCGGTACCGTCCGGGCGGAGGGCCAGGTGGAAGCGGGCGCCACGGTCTACTTCACCCTCCCCTACCAGGGCAGCTCGACGTCGAGGAGCGAGTAGAACCGTCCCGTGCTCTCGATTCCCCGCGCGGCAAAGACCTTGGCGAGCTGCTCCGCACACTCCTCGGGGCCGAGCGTCGCGCCTCGCCCGCCCATGTCCGTGCGGACCCACCCCGGGTGGACCACGATCGACGCCACCCCTCGGTCGCGGAGGTCGTTCGCGAGCGCCCGCCCCGCCATGCCGAGCGCCGCCTTCGACATGCGGTAGGCGTAGGCCCCGCCCTGATTCGTGTGGGTGATGGAGCCCATGTCCGAGCCGATGTGGAACACCTTGCCGCGCGCGCGCTCGAGCAGCGGCAGCAAGGCGCGCGTCACCCGCACCGGGCCCAGCGCGTTCGTGTCGTAGATCGCGAGGGCCTGCGCGCCGTCGAAGGCATCGAGCGCCTCCCAGGCGCCGACACCCGCGTTGTTGACGAGCACGTCGACGCCGACGTCACCCAGGGCAGCGGCGAGGGCGGCGCACGAGGCCTCGCTGCGCACGTCCAGCGCGTGCACGCACACGCCGGGCACCGCCGCCAGCTCGGTGGCTCGCTCGGGGGCGCGCGCCGTGCCGTGCACCTCGGCGCCCGCCGCCGCGTAATGGCGCGCCAGCGCCAGCCCGATCCCGCGGTTGGCGCCCGTGATCACGATCCGCATGCCCTCCATGTAGGGAGCAGGGATCTCCGCGACAAGTCGGAATACGATGCCTCGCGGGCTCGCGGTCGACCTGTGACCGTCGCGAGGGCGCGGGTGCGCTCGCCGCGCTGATTCTCGTGGTTCCATTTCGAGGACGCGGGGAATGAGAAGTCATCGTGCTCATCATGCTGCTCGGCTGCGCCGCGCTCGATGACCTGTTCGACGGGAGGCACGCGGACAACGCAGCTCCCGCGCTGATCGCGGAGGAGGTCGGCTCGGCCCCGGCGCGCGGAGCCTTCCTCTACGAGCCCGGCACGGTCCTCGACTTCGCGCTCGAGGTCTCCGAGCGCGACGTGGCGGCGCTCGGGTCGGACCCACGCACGCCCGTCCCGGGGACCTTCACCTGGGGGAGCGAGAGCTACCCTGTCTCCGTGCACCTCAAGGGGAACGAGTCCTTCCGCGACTTCGCCGGCAAACCGAGCCTCAAGGTCGACTTCCAAGAGCAGGCCGGGGACACGAGCTTCCACGGCGTGCGGCGCCTCACGCTCAACAACATGGTCCAGGACGGCTCGATGCTCGCGGAGGCCGGAGCGTACGGTTTCTACGCCGCGATGGGCCTCGCGGCGCCACGCCACGGCTACGCGCGCCTGATCATCAATGGGGAGCCCTACGGCCTGTATGGCATCGTGGAAACGCCGGACGAGCAGTTCCTCGACCGCTTCGTGAGCGACGAGGGCAACCTCTACTCGGGCGGCTACGGCGGAGACGTGAGCATCGGCAACGCGGAGAACTTCGACCTCGAGGAGGCGGGCGACGCGGGCGCACCCTTCGCCGACCTCGAGGCGCTCTGCGAGGCAATGGACCGTCCGACCGATTGGTGGGAGGCGCTCAACGAACACTTCGATCGCCCCGCGCTGCTCGGCATGTGGGCGGTCGAGATCGTCAGCGGTCAGGGTGACGGCTACCTCGGCTGGGCGAACAACTTCCTGCTCTACGACGACGTCGGCGCGGGCCGGTGGGTCATGATCCCGTGGGGGGCCGACCAGGCCCTGCGCACGGACATGCGTCCGGACGGCGAGTGGCGGGGCAACCTCGCATCCGCCTGTATGGCGAACCCGCCGTGTGCCGTGGCGTTGCGTGCGCGTGTGGACGACGCGCTGGACGTCTGGCAGGAGGCCGACATCCCCGGCCTGCTGGAGAGCGAGGCCGACACCATCCGCGCCGACTGCGAGGACGACGTGCGCACCGAGATCCCCTGCCGGTACACCCAGGACAAGGTGCTCGAGTTCGCGGCGGGACGGCTCTTGCAGATGCGCTGATGGTCCGGCCCCCATCGCGAATCGCCGCTCGTGCGATTTGCAATGGCTCTCCCCCGCCGGACGTGCAGGATGCGGGGGCCATGCCGCGGCGACGGCGGGAACTCCGGCCTGCGAGCGATGGCACACCGGTTGCTTGTGGGAGCCCTGCGAAGGATTCCATGCTCCCTGCTCGCCCCCCTCCGGCTTGCCACCGCACTCCGCGTGCAACGTTGACTCCGCCGGCATGAAGCTGCAATCCCGGATCCTGCTCGCGCAGCTCCCCGCGCTCCTCGTGATGGCCGTGATGCTGATATTCGGCGGCGTGACCGTCGAGCGGCTCGGCGAGCAAGGCCGAAGCGTGCTGGCCGAGAACTATCGCTCCGTGCTGGCGGCGGAGCGGATGAAGGAGTCGCTGGAGCGTCTGGACTCGGCTGCGCTTTTCCGCATCGCCGGCGAGACCGCGCGGGCCGACGCGCTCGTCGAACGGCACCGGCCGCTGTTCGAGTCCGAGCTCCGGGTGGAGGAGGCCAACATCACCGAGACGGGCGAGGACGCGATCGCGGCGTCCGTCCGGAGGGCGTGGACCGACTACCAGGCCGACTACGAGCGCTTCGTCGCGGCCGAGCCCGCCGCCGCGCGGGCCTTCTACTTCCAGGAGCTCCTCCCGACGTTCGAGGTTGTGAAGGCGGACGCCGAACGGGTGCTCGTGCTGAACCAGGACGCGATGGTGCGCCGGAGCGAGGAAGCCGCGGAGCATGCGCTGTCGACCCGGCGTTCCTGGTTCGCCTGGTCCGCGCTCGGGCTCGTCGGCGCCGTGGGGCTCGGCGTCTACGTCTCCCGGCGCCTCACCGGCCCCCTTCGCGCCATCACCGAGTCCGCGGAGCAGGTGGGCGAGGGCCACCTGGAGGTGCGCCTGCCGCGCACGCACGTCGAGGAGCTGGACGTGCTGGCCAACGCGTTCAACACGATGGCCGAGCGTCTCCGCCTGTACCGACGCGGAGCGGACAGCGAGCTCGCGCGCGCGCGCGAAGCCGCCCAGGCCGCAATCAACAGCCTCGCCGACCCAGTGCTCGTCCTGACACTGAAGACGGATGTACGGGCGACGAACGTGGCGGCACGGCGCCTGCTCGGGATCGACGCGCGCACCCGGCGACTGGACCAGGTCGATCCCGACTTGCGGGACGTGGTCGAGGCCGCTCACAGAGCCGTGGTCGCCGAGGGCCGGCCGGCGATCCCCGCGGACTTCGCGCGCGTCGTCATCACCGAGACCTCCGACGGCGAGCGGGCGTTCCTACCCCACGCAACCCCCATCAACGACTCGGTCACGGGCGAGCTCGTCGGTGTCACCGTGCTCCTCCAGGACGTGAGCCGGCTTCGGCGGTTGGACGAGCTCAAGGGGAACCTCGTGCAGACCGTCGCGCATGAGCTCCGCACGCCGCTCACGTCGCTGGGAATGGCGCTGCACCTCGCCCTCGACGAGCGGGTGAGCGGGCCGGTGGGCGGGAAGCTGCTGGAGTTCCTGCTCACTGCGCGTGAGGACGTCGCTCGTCTCCGCGCCCTCGTCGAGGATCTGCTCGACCTGTCGCGGATTCAGGAGGGACGGGTGGTCCTTCGGAAGGCGCCCGTCTCGCCACAGGATCTCCTGGAGTCCGTCCGAGACGCGGTCAAGGCCGCAGCGGCGGAGCGAAGTGTCGAGGTGCGGCTGGAGAGCACTGGGGAGGTCCAGCCGATGGAGGTCGACCGGCCCCGGACCCAGCTCGCGCTCGTCAACATCGCGAGCAACGCCGTTCGCCATGCGCCGGCGGGTTCCACCGTGCTCCTCCGGGCGGTAGAGCTGGACGGGTCCGTTCGTTTCGAGATCGACGATGCGGGGGTAGGCGTCCCGACGCGGGAGCGGGAGCGCATCTTCGAGCCCTTCGCGCGCGGCGGGGGAGCGTCGAGTCCGGGTGTGGGCCTCGGCCTGCACATCGCGCGCGAGGTTGCGCGGGCCCACGGCGGGCGGGTCGGGGTCGGGGAGGCGGAGATCGGCGGGGCGCGGTTCTGGATGGAGGTGCCGCGGTGACCCGGGTCCTGCCTGTCAGGATGCCACTCGAGGGCGTCCAGTCGGGGGGCGGCTTGCACCCTGCCCTGTTCGCGGCCCTGGTCCTCACCCCGCTCGTCGTCTGGGCCCTCGTCTCCCACCTCCGCATGAACCGCCTGGCGCGTCGTCAGGCGAACGATCACAGGAAGCTCCCATGACTCTGGATCTCTGGCTCGGCGCCGGCACGGCGCTCGCGCTCGCCGTCTACCTCGTCTACGCACTCCTCTTCCCCGAGAGGTTCTGACAATGTCCGCCAACGGATGGCTTCAGATCGCGCTCTTCGCCGCGATCATCGCCGGCCTCGCCGTGCCCGTGGGCACCTGGCTACATCGCGTGATGGAGGGCGCCAGCCCGCCCGGCGAGAGGGTGCTCGGCGGCCTGGAGCGGCTGTGCTACCGCCTCATCGGGGCGGATCCCACCGCCGAGATGCGGTTCGCCACCTACGCAGGTTCGGTGGTCGCCTTTTCGCTCGTCGGGATGCTGCTCACCTTCCTCATGCTGCTGTTCCAATCCCACCTGCCGCTCAACCCCCAGGGGTTCGGCGATTTGTCGTGGCACCTCGCGCTCAACACGGCGGTCAGCTTCACGACCAACACCAATTGGCAGAGCTACGGCGGCGAGTCGACGATGTCGAACCTGTCACAGGCCGTCGCGCTCACGTTCCACAACTTCACGTCCGCGGGCGTGGGAATCGCGGCCGCGGTGGCGATGGTGCGCGGGCTCACCCGCACGGATCGGGCGGGCACGCTCGGCAACTTCTGGCGTGACATCGTCCGGATCCATCTGTACGTGCTCGTGCCGGTCTGCCTCGTGTCCGCGCTCGTCATGGTGGCGGGCGGCGTGCCCCAGACCTGGTCGGCCTTCATCCACGCGACGACGCTGGAGGGCGCCGAGCAGACGATCGCCGTCGGCCCGGTCGCGTCCCAGGTCGCCATCAAGATGCTCGGCACCAACGGGGGCGGCTTCTTCAACGCCAACGCCGCGCATCCGTTCGAGAACCCCTCCCCCTGGATCAACCTGATCCAGATGCTCTCGATCTTCGTGATCCCCGCGGGCCTCGTCCACATGTACGGACGCATGACCGGGAACATCAAGAACGGCTTCGCCATCCTCGGCGCGATGTTCGCCCTGTTCTTGGTGGGCGTGGGCGTTTGCTACGCGTTCGAGTCCGGTTGGATGGGCGGCGCCGGCAACTGGGAGGGCAAGGAGACCCGCTTCGGCATGGCGGCCTCTGCCCTCTTCGCCACGGTGACCACGGACGCCTCCTGTGGGGCGGTCAACAGCATGCACGACTCGTTCACGCCCCTCGGGGGCCTGGTGCCGCTGGCCAACATGCAGCTGGGAGAGGTCGTGTTCGGCGGCGTCGGCTCGGGGCTCTACGGCATGCTGGTGATGGTCGTGCTCGCGGTGTTCCTCGCCGGGCTCATGGTCGGGCGCACGCCCGAGCTGCTCGGCAAGAAGATCGAGGCGAAGGAGATGACGCTCGCGGCCATCTACATCCTCGTTTTCCCGACGTTCATCCTACTCCCCTCCGCGCTCGCGGCGGTGTCCGAGTGGGGGCTCGCCGGCCTGAACAACGCCGGCCCGCACGGGTGGGTCGAGATCTTCTACGCCTTCACGAGTGGTACGGCCAACAACGGGTCGGCGTTCGCGGGGCTCACCGCCAACACGCCCTGGTACAACTGCCTGCTCGCGGTCTCGATGTTCTTCGGCCGCTTCGCGATGATGCTCCCCGCGCTCGCCATCGCAGCGAGCCTCGCGTCGAAGAAGACGGTCGGGGCCGGCCCCGGGACGTTCCCGACGGACGGGCCGCTGTTCACCGGACTGTTGGTCGCGGTCATCGTGATCGTGGGCGCGCTCACCTTCTTCCCCGCCCTCGCGCTCGGGCCCATCGCCGAGCACGCGTCGCTCGGCAACCTCTACTGAACCTCCAAGGAGGGAAGCTGCCATGGCAACCCAATCCACGTCGCTCTTCGCTCCCGCCCTCGTCGGGCCCGCCGTGCGCGACGCCTTCCTCAAGCTCGACCCGCGCGTCCAGTATCGCAACCCGGTGATGTTCGTGACCTTGGTGGGCTCGTTGCTCACCGCCGTACTGGCCGTGCGTCAGCTCGTCAGCGGGGAGCCCGCGGGCTTCACCATCGCGGTGAGCGCCTGGCTGTGGTTCACCGTCGTGTTCGCCAACTTCGCGGAGGCCCTCGCCGAGGGGCGCGGGAAGGCGCAGGCGCAGACCCTGCGCAAGATGCGCTCCGAGGTCGCGGCCCGCCGCCTCGTCGACGGTCACGAGGAGTCGGTGCCGGGCTCGGCGCTCCACAAGGGCGACCTCGTCGTCTGTGAGGCCGGCGACGCCATCCCGGCCGACGGAGACGTCGTGCAAGGCGTCGCCTCGGTCGACGAGTCCGCCGTCACCGGCGAGTCCGCGCCGGTCATCCGCGAGGCGGGCGGCGACCGATCCGCGGTCACCGGCGGCACGCGCGTGCTCTCCGACCGCATCGTGATCAAGGTCGCGGCCGAGCCGGGCGAGGGCTTCATCGACCGGATGATCGCGCTGGTCGAGGGCGCGGAGCGTCGCAAGACGCCCAACGAGATCGCGCTCCACATCCTGCTCGTCGGGCTCACCATCGTGTTCCTCCTCGCGGTGGTCACGCTCCTCCCGATCGCGCACAACGCCGGGGCCGAGGTGCCGGTCACCATCGCGGTGGCGCTCCTGGTCTGCCTCATCCCCACGACCATCGGCGGCCTGCTCTCGGCGATCGGCATCGCGGGCATGGACCGCCTGATCCAGAAGAACGTGCTGGCAATGTCGGGACGCGCGGTCGAGGCCGCGGGTGACGTGGACGTGCTCCTCCTCGACAAGACGGGCACCATCACGCTGGGGAACCGCATGGCGACGGAGTTCATCCCCGCGCCGGGCGTCACCATCGAGGAGCTCGCCGACGCGGCGCAGCTCGCCTCGCTCGCGGACGAGACGGCGGAAGGCCGCTCGATCGTCGTGCTCGCGAAGCAGCACGGCTTCCGGGCGCGCGACGTGGACCCGGCCCACGCCCAGTTCGTGCCCTTCACCGCGGCGACCCGCATGTCCGGCTGCGACTGGCACGGGCGTCAGCTCCGCAAGGGCGCGGCGGACGCGGTGCGGAAACATGTGCTCGCGCTCGGCGGGGGCGTCCCGGCGGCCGTCGACGAGGTGGTCAACCAAATCGGAGACCTCGGCGCCACCCCCCTGGTGGTGTCGGATGACACGCGCATCCTCGGGATCGTGAAGCTCACCGACGTGGTCAAGGGCGGCATCAGCGAGCGGTTCGCCCGATTCCGGGCGATGGGCATCCGCACCGTGATGATCACCGGCGACAACCCACGGACAGCGGCCGCCATCGCCAAGGAGGCGGGGGTCGATGACTTCATCGCCGAGGCGACCCCGGAGATGAAGCTCCAACGCATCCGGGACGAGCAGGCGAAGGGACACATGGTCGCGATGACCGGCGACGGCACGAACGACGCGCCCGCGCTCGCCCAGGCCGATGTCGGCGTCGCGATGGGGACCGGCACCCAGGCGGCGCGCGAGGCCGGCAACATGGTCGACCTCGACTCCAACCCGACCAAGCTCCTCGAGGTGGTCGAGGTGGGCAAGCAGCTCCTGATGACGCGCGGAACGCTCACGACGTTCTCGGTGGCAAACGACGTGGCCAAGTACTTCGCCATCCTCCCCGCGCTGTTCATCGTCACCTTCCCGGGGCTCGCGGTGCTCAACATCATGGGCCTCGCGACGCCCCAGAGCGCAATCCTGTCCGCCGTGATCTTCAACGCGCTCATCATCGTGGCGCTCATCCCGCTCGCGCTCCGCGGCGTGACCTACCGCCCCGTCGGGGCCTCGGCGCTCCTCCGGCGGAACGTCCTCCTCTACGGCCTCGGCGGGCTCATCGCCCCCTTCATCGGGATCAAGGCCATCGATCTGATCCTCGTCACCCTCAACCTGGTGTAACGCCGATGCTCCTCTCCTCCATTCGTGCCACCGCGGTGCTGCTCTTCCTCACCTGCGCGGTCTACCCCGCCGTCGTGACCGCGCTCGCACAGGTGGCTGCGCCCTCCGCTGCCAACGGCTCGCTCCTCCGCGCGGACGACGGGACCGTCATCGGCTCCTCCCTCATCGGCCAGTCCTTCACGTCGTCCGGCTACCTCCAGGGCCGACCGTCGGCGGCGGGCGCCGGGTACGACGCGGGCGCCTCCTCCGGCTCCAACCTCGGGGTGACCAGCCGGAAGCTGGCCGACCGCCGCGCCGCCGACCTGACGCGGCTCCGCGCCGAGAACCCCGACGCGACGGGCCCCGTCCCCGAGCCCCTGCTGGCCGCGTCGGGCTCTGGCCTCGACCCCGAGGTGCCGCCCGAAGCCGCGCGCTGGCAGATTCCCCGGATCGCCAAGGCGCGCGGGGTCGAAGCCTCGAGGGTGGAAGCCATGCTCGACGAGCAGATCGTCGGCCGCGACATGGGTATCCTTGGTGAGCCACGCGTGAACGTGCTCGCCTTCAACCTCGCCCTCGACCGACGCTTCCCCGCTGCCCGCTGATGATCTCAGACGATGAGTCGCCGATGAGCCACGACGCCCCGAACCATGCGCGCGCGGACGACTTCCTGACGCTCGTCCGGCGCGCGCAGCGCGGGCGGATCAAGGTCTACATCGGCTCGTCCGCGGGCGTCGGGAAGACCTTCCGTATGCTCCAGGAGGCCCACCAGCTCGTGGCACGCGGCGTCGACGTGGTCATCGGCTTCGTGGAGACACACGGCCGGCCCGAGACCGCCGAGCTGGTGGAAGGGCTCGAGGTCATCCCCCCGAAGAAGGTCCGCTACCACGACATCGACATCGAGGAGCTGGACGTCGATGCCGTCCTCGCGCGCAAACCCGCCGTCGTGATCGTGGACGAGCTGCCGCACACCAACCCACCCGGCTTCCGACACCGTTGGCGCTACGAAGACGTCGAGGAGCTGGCGGACGCGGGCATCCACGTCATCTGCGCCATGAACGTGCAGCACCTCGGCTCACTCGGGGAGCTGGTGTTCCGCGCGACCGGGGTACGCGTCCACGAAACCGTGCCCGACGCGTTCCTCCGTGATGCCGACCAGGTGGTCAACCTCGACATCAGCGCCGAGGATCTCATCGAGCGGCTCCGAGCCGGAAAAATCTACCCCCAGGAGCGGGTAGAGCAGGCCCTGTCGTCGTTCTTCCGCCCGGAAAACCTGGAGACGCTGCGTGAGCTGGCCCTGCGCGAGGTGGCCGAGTCGATCGACCGGCGTCAGGTTTCCCGTCACGAACCGCAGGGCATTGGGAAGGTCATGGCCTGCGTCGCATCGCGGAGCCCGAACCCCGGACGCATCGTGGAACGTGCGTCACGAATCGCTGGCCGCCTGAACACACATTGGTACGTCGTGCACGTGAAAACGCCCCAAGAATCCGGATACCGCCTGGACAGCGAGGCCGAACGCAAGCTCCACGACGTATTGGAGATGGCGCAGCGGATGGGCGCAGAGGTCGTCAAGCTGGAGGGCGCGGACGTCGTGGCTTCGCTGCTCGCCTTCGCCCGCGGGCACGGCGTCGAGCACATCCTGATGGGCCGCAGCCTGCGGAGCCGCTGGCAGGAGGTCTGGCGGGAAGGACCGCTGATCCGCCTCATCCGAGCCGCGGATGACATCGACGTGCAGGTGGTGCCGATGAGTCCGGCGTCACCGAATCGCCCAGGTCCCGCCTGAGGTGGTCGACTCCGAGCAACGCCGCCAGCGCGTCCGCCTGCGCACGCAGATCCGGGACCGCGTTGTTCTCCCAGCGCTGCGCCCGTCGTGCACCTCCAAGGACGAAGAGGCCAGGCGTCACCTGCCCGAACCCGCCGATCGCAGCACCGGAGGCCTCGGCCTCCAGCCCCAGCCGGTCGGGATCCTGGGCCACGTGGCCGCGAACGAAGAGGTTGCGGTAGAGCGGCCCGCCGGTACGGGCCAGATCGAGGTCCGGCCCCGTCGCGTTGATGACGTGATCGACCCGCCAGGTCTCGGCGAACGAGCGCCCACGGCGGCGGACGCGAACGTGGATTCCGTGCGGATCCGCCACGGCGCTGGCGATGGTCCCCGCCCGGACATCCAGCGCGCCGGCCGCCTGGAGCTGCGCGGCGTACCGGAGCACGTCCGAGGGCGCCCGGTGGCGGTGGGCATCCCACCAGGGCCGCACGTGGACGAGGAAGCGGCGCCGGTCGTCGGCGCCGAGCCCGGCCCAGATGTCCGAGGTCACGGGACGGAGGGCGTCGATGACCGACTGCCAGGGGAGGCCGTGCGCGACGGCGGCGTGGGCCGCGGTGCGGACGACGCGCATCCACGTGCGGAGATCGGCGCCAGCGGGGACCTCCGGGAGGAGGACGGGCGCGGCCGGGCCCTCGTGGTGCGGGCCGGGTAGGACCCCGCGCCGAGAGAGCAGCGTGACCTTCGCGGTGTGCCCCTGTTCCCGGAGCGTGAGCAGCACATCGAGCGCCGTGAGGCTCGCCCCGACGACGAGGACCGTATCCGTGGTCCCAATCCCCCGGAGCGCGTCGCCCCGCCACGGGGCCGCGACGTACCGGGGATCGCCACGGACGCCCACGGAGATGTTCGCCGGGTGAGCCGGCGGCGCGTTGCCGGTCGCGAGGACCACGAGGTCGGCGGTGATCGCCCCGCCCCCCGCGAGCGCGATCACCCACCCCCCATCCCGGCGGTGGAGATCGTCGGCGCGCGCCACGAGGTGCTCGACCCGCGGGGCAGCCTCGCGTCCATAGACCTCCTCGACGTAGTCGCCATAGAGGTTCCGCGAGAGGAAGTCCGAAGGGGCCGTTTCGGGCCGCCGCTCCCGCGCCCATCGCAGGAAGTGGTCCGGATCGTCCGGGAACATGCTCATCTTGCCGGCGGGCACGTTCAGACGGTGGACGGGGTGCGCGTCGTAGGCAACGCCGCGACCGATCCGCGGGGAGGGGTCGACGATCGTCAGGTCGATTGTGTCGAGCAGGCCTTTGCGGGCGAGCAGCGTCGCCAGGTTGGCGGCGCAGAAGCCTCCTCCCAACACCGCCACGCGCGGGCGGCGTACGGTCGGAGAGGCGAGCGTCGGAGAGGCGGGCATCGGAGAGGCGGCGGCGAGTTCCATGCGGGAGCCAGCAGCAAGAGGCGTGCCGGCCAACCGATCGCGCTCGAACCCCGGACCCCCGCTCGGGGGGGCCCTCCGAGCCCGTGATCCGTCACGGTTTTTCCGTGAATCCGTCCGGTGGAGGCGCGGCCCGGCACGAGCGTCCGGGGCGAATTCGCCGAGCCCGCCCTGGCACGCGCATTGCTCTCGGGTCGGGTCTGTCGAGGCCCGCCGAATGTTCTCCGCCCTCCTCCTCCTCGCCGCGTGCGGCTCCTCCGGTGCCGACGGATCTGCGTCCGACGGCGCGACGGCCCCCGCCGCCGCCCGCACCCGCACGCTCACGATCGCGGCCTACACGACGCCGCGGGAGGCGTACGGCACAGCCATCCTCCCCGCCTTCGCGAAGGAGTGGAAGGCGCGGACGGGCGAGGACGTGACGTTCGAGGAGTCGTACCAGGGGTCCGGCGCGCAGGCCCGCGCGGTCAAGGAGGGCTTCGAGGCCGATGTGGTCGCGCTCTCGCTCGACCCGGACGTGAAGGTCATCGAGGACGCGGGGCTCATCACGCACGACTGGCGCGCCGGGGCGCAGGGCGGCATCGTCACCCGCTCGATCGCGGTGATCGCCGTGCGGCCGGGCAACCCGAAGAACATCGCCGACTGGACCGACCTCGCGCGCCCCGACGTGGACGTGCTCACGCCCAACGTCCGCACCAGCGGCGGCGCGATGTGGAACGTGCTGGCGATCTGGGGCGCGGGGCTCCGGGGCCACGCCGGGGTCGCCGCGGGCGACGAGGCCGGCGCGACCGGGCTCCTGCGCGGCGTCCTCGGGCGCGTGAGCGTCATGGACAAGGGCGCGCGCGAGTCGATCGTGAACTTCGAGAAGGGCGTGGGCGACGCCGCCATCACCTACGAGAACGAGGTGCTCGTGGCGAAGAAGGAGGGGAAGCAGATGGACTACGTCGCGCCGCCCTCCACCATCCTCATCGAGAACCCGGTGGCCGTCGTGGACGCCTACGCGAAGAAGCACGGCAACGAGGAGCTCGCCGCCGCGTTCGTCGCGTTCCTCCACACCCCCGAGTCGCAGCGCGCTTTCGCCGAGTACGGGCTGCGCCCCGTCGATCCCGCCCTGGCCCCCGCTGGGCTCCCCCAGCCCGCCGACCTGTTCACGGTCGCGGATCTCGGCGGGTGGGACGCGGTGAAGCCCAAGGTGTTCGAGAAGGGCGGGGCCTACGACCAGGCCGCGACCGCGCCGCGCTGATGGGGGCCAGCGTGAAGGGGGCCGGTCTGCTCGTCCGGACGGGCGTCGTCGGCTGGGTGACCGCCCTGGTCGCGCTGCCCGTGGCCGTGCTCGTGCTCCGTGGCGTGGCCGACGGCCCCGCGGCGTTCCTCAGCGCGATCTCCGACCCCGCGGCGGTCGACGCGTTGTGGCTCTCGGCGTGGACCGCGGCGATCGCCGCCTGCGTGAACGCGGTGGTGGGGACGGCCATCGCCTGGACGCTCGTGCGTTGGGACGTCCCCGGTCGGCGCCTCCTCGCCGCCCTGGTAGACCTCCCCCTCGCCATCCCCACGCTCGTGGCCGGCGTCCTGATCGTCGCGCTGTTCGGCCCGCAAACAGCGGTCGGACGGATGCTGATCGCGGCCGGCCTCCCCGTGGCCTTCTCGAAGGCCGGGATCGTGCTCGCGCTGCTGTTCGTCACCCTGCCCTTCGTCGTGCGCGCGGTGGAGCCTGTCCTCGAGGAGCTCGACGCCGCCGAGGAGGAAGCCTCCTACACCCTCGGCGCCAGCCCGTTCCTGACGTTCCGGCGCGTCCTCCTCCCGCCGGTCCTCCCCGCCGTGGCCGCCGGCGCCGTCCAGACCTTCGCCCGCTCCGTGGCGGAGTTCGGCTCGCTGGCGGCGGTGTCGGGGAACATCCCGCACCGCACCCTGGTGGCCCCCGTCTACATCCTGGGCGAGGTGGAGGCCGGCAACCCGGGTGGGGCCGCGTCGGTCAGCCTCGTGCTCCTGCTCGTCGCGCTCGGACTGCAGCCCGTCTCCGCCGCCCTGGCGCGGCGTGCCGGAGCGCGTCGTGCGTAGCGCGCGTAGAGTCCCTCGAGGCGCCGCGCGCGTCGTGTTCCTCGGCGTGTGCGCGTGGCTCGCGGTGCTGCTCGTGGTGCCGCTGGCCGCGCTCGTCTGGAACGTCGCCGGTTCGTTCGGGGACGTGGTCGTCGCGCTGACGACGCCCGCGGCGCTCCGTGCCCTCGCCCTCTCGCTCGTCATCGCCCTGGCTTGCATCGTCCTGAACGGGATCTTCGGGGTCGCGGGCGCCGTGGTGATCGTCCGCCATCGGTTCGTCGGGCGCCGCGTCCTCGACGCCTTCGTCGACCTCCCGCTCGCGCTCTCCCCCGTGATGACCGGGCTCGGGTTCCTCCTCGTGTTCGGCCGCACGGGCGTTCTACGGCCGGTGCTCGAGGGGCTCGGCGTACAGATCGTCTTCGCGTGGCCCTCGGTGCTGCTCGCGACGCTCTTCGTCACCCTCCCGTTCGCGCTGCGCGAGGTCGCGCTGGTGCTGGAGGAGGTGGGCGACTCCGAGGAGCAGGCCGCCGCGACGCTCGGGGCGTCCGCGTGGCAGACGTTCCGGCGGGTGACGCTCCCGAACGTGCGGGGCGGGCTCGTCATCGGCACGACGCTCACCGCGGCGCGGGCGCTCGGAGAGTTCGGCGCCGTGCTCGTCGTGGGGGGGGCGATCGCCAATCGCACCGAGACCGCCACCACCTTCATCCACGGCGCGATCGAGGAGCGCCAGGAGCCGGCCGCGTACGGGATGGCGCTCCTCTTGGCCGCCGCCGCGATCGCGCTCCTCTTCATCTTGCAGCGGGACCGGGAGTAGCACATGGGAATTCGTGTCGAGCACCTCGTGAAGAGGTTCGGGACGACGCGGGTCGTCGACGATGTGAGCTTCGAGGTGCGGCCAGGGGAGCTCGTGGCGTTGCTCGGGCCTTCCGGAGGGGGGAAGAGCACCGTCCTGCGCATGATCGCGGGCCTCGAGACCGCCGACCGTGGCGAGGTCTGGCTGGACGGCGAGCGCGTGGATCACCTGCACGCGCGCGATCGCCAGGTCGGCTTCGTGTTCCAGCACTACGCGCTGTTCCGCCACATGACCGTCGCCGAGAACGTGGCCTTCGGGCTGTCGGTGCGCAGCGTGTCGGCCGCCGAGCAGACGGAGCGCGTGGCCACCCTGCTCGAGGTGATGGGGCTCCGCGGGCTCGGCGACCGGATGCCGTCCCAGCTCTCCGGTGGGCAGCGGCAGCGGGTTGCGCTGGCGCGCGCGCTCGCGCCGCGACCGAAGCTCCTGCTCCTCGACGAGCCGTTCGGGGCGGTCGACGCGAAGGTGCGGGAGGAGCTCCGACGCTGGCTCCGGAAGCTCCACGACGAGGTGCACACCACGTCCATCTTCGTGACCCACGACCAGGAGGAGGCCTTTGCCATCGCGGATCGCGTGCTCATCATCTCGGGCGGCCGGCTCGAGCAGCAGGGGGCGCCCGTCGACATCCTCGACCAGCCCGCCAGCGAGTTCGTGGCCCGGTTCGTCGGGGACGTGAACGTGCTGACCGGAGTCGTGCGCGGCGGGCGCGTTCACGTCGGGGCGCTCTCGGCGGATGCGGGAACCCTCCGCGAGGGCGCCGAGGTACACATGGTCGTGCGCTCCTACGATCTGAAGTTCTGGCGGGACGACGAGGGCGTGGCGACGGTTCGCCGCATGACGACGCTCGGCGATCGCGTGCGCGTGGAGGCGTGGCTCGACGACGTGGGCGCCCCGATCTTCGCGCAGTTCCCCCGCCGCTCCTCGTTGCTCGCCGGGGTCGAGGCGGGGCGGCGGATCGCGGTGGAGATCACCCAGGCGCGGGCGTGGCCCGTGGAGCTGGTTTCGCGATGATGTCCATGCCCCCCCTGGTCGGAGCCCTCTGGCGAGAGGTGGCGCGCCACGAGGACATCGAAGGGTCGACGGTGGCGCTCGCCCGGCTGCTCCGCTCGGCCGCCCCCTTCGAATGGCTGCTGGTGCGCCGGTGGGATGCCGAGCGTGCGCGGCTCGAGACGGTCGCGCGCGCGGGCGTCCCGGTCGAGCACGAGGCCCGGACGCCGATGCCGACGCCCCGCCGGGACGTGTTCCTGGCCTGGGCGGCCCGCGGCACCGCCGAGGGGTGGGCCAACCGCGAGTTCACGAGCGTCGCGCGGATGTGCGTGCCCGAAGGCGTGGGCGGCGCGGTGGTCGCCGGGCCCCTTCGTGTCGAGGGCCGCGTGGTCGGCGTGCTCCTGGTGGGGACCGGCTCCGCCGCGGCCGTGGGCGCGGTGCGGGATGCGCTCGAGCCGTTCGCGGTGGCGATCGAGAACGACACGCGTCTCCACGAGCTGGCGCGGCTACGGGAGGCCGCCGAGCAGGACCGTAGCGCCCTGCTCGCGCGCCTCGCGCGCCAGGACGTGAGCGACGCCATCATCGGCGCCGAGCGCGGCCTCCGCGAGGTGATGGCCCGGGTTGCCCAGGTGGCGCCCACCGATGCCCCCGTGCTGATCCTCGGCGAGACGGGCGCGGGCAAGGAGGTCGTCGCGCGCGCCATCCACGGTCAGTCGCGGAGGCACGGCGGGCCGTTCCTGCGCGTCAACTGCGGCGCCATCCCGACGGAGCTGGTCGACTCCGAGCTGTTCGGCCATGAGAAGGGGAGCTTCACCGGCGCGATCGCCCAGCGGAAGGGCTGGTTCGAGCGGGCGGACGGCGGGACCCTCTTCCTCGACGAGGTGGCGGAGCTCCCCTCCGCCGCGCAGGTTCGCCTCCTCCGCGTGCTCCAGGACGGCTCGTTCGAACGCGTGGGGGGGCAGCAGACCCACACGGCAGACGTGCGCATCGTCGCGGCTACCCACCGGGACATGGCCCGCATGGTGCGCGACGGGGGCTTTCGCCAGGACCTCTGGTACCGGATCAGCGTGTTTCCCCTGCTCCTCCCGGCCCTCCGAGAGCGGCCGGGCGACATTCCGGCCCTCGCGCTCCACTTCGCCCAGCGCGCCGGGGTCCGGCTCTTCGGCCGCCCGCTCGCCCCGAGCGCCGAGGACGTGCTTCGCCTCACCGCGTACGACTGGCCGGGAAACGTGCGCGAGCTCGCGTCGGTGATCGAGCGGGCCGCGATCCTCGGCGGCGGACACGGCCTGCAGATCGTGCCGGCGCTGGGGCTGGCGCCGACGGTCGGGGTGCGCACGGTCGAGGCCCCGTCCTCCCGGGACCGCGCCTCCATCGAGACGGCGCTCACGTCCACCCACGGGCGGATCGAGGGCCCGTTCGGCGCCGCCGCGATCCTCGGGATCAACCCGCACACGCTCCGGTCGCGCATGCGGCGGCTCGGGATCGAGTGGGGTCAGTTCCGCGGCAGGGGGTGAGGCCGGGGCCTTGACCCGAACCACCGCTCGGCCACCGCGTACACCGCCGGCAGCGCGATCAGGGTGAACGCCGTGGAGGTCACGAGCCCCCCCGTCATCACGATGGCGAGCGGGCGCTCGACCTGCGAAGCCATCCGGGGGGCCGGCGCGCAGCACCCGCAGTGGTGGACGCCCTCGTGGCACCCGGACTTCTCGCAGTCGTCCTGGCTCCTCGGGCGTGGCACGCGACACACGAACGTCCCTCGGGCGACGCGGAGTGTTTGCATGGGTCGCCTAAATGGAGCGGCGAATGTGGCTCATCCTCCTCGCCTCCTGCGCCGAGCCCGGTCCGCTCGCCGCGCGCGCAGCCTGGCTCCAGGAGGGGCTCACTGCGGACAACGCGTACTGGCTCACCCGCTCGCCCGGGCTCGTGGAGACCAAGTACGCCAGCATGGCGGCGGACCCGTACGATTGGATGCGGGGCAGCAACGCGCTGTTCCTCTCCGACCAAGTGCGCCCGGACCCCGATCGGCCGCTCACCCGCTTCCTCTCCCGGGAAGACGCCGCGTCGGTGCTCCTCATCGGGGATCCGCACCTCGAGAACCTCGGGACGTGCCTGCCGGGAGAAGAGCCGGACCCGAACGACGCTACCCGGCTGTACGGAGACGGAACCGCGCCGCTCCCGCTCGAATGGGTCGACCTCGACGCCGCGGCCTTCGGTCCGTGGACCTTCGATACGCGCCGATCCGCCCTCGCGCTCGCCCTCGTCGCGGACGCCGCCGAGGAGTGCGAGGCGTGCGTCGTCCCGGTGGTCGCCGCGTTCGCCGCCGCCTACGCCGACGAGATCACCGCCCAAAGCCGGGGCGAGCGCGGGTGGGCGGCCGACGCGGAGGGCCTCGGCGAGGGCGCGCTGGTGGTCGCCCTCCGCGCGCTCGCGCTCGGAGAGGGCCTCTCGAGCGCCGCGCACGACACGTTCACGGTCGTCGAGGCGGACGACCGGGGCATCGGCCACCGCCGGATCGCGCGTGACGAGGGTCGCGACGCGCAGGGGGACGGTGTGCTCGAGTTGGGGCTGCGCGACGCGGCCCAACTGGACCGCGTCCTCGCGGGGTGGACAGGTGGACGGCCCGCGGACTTCCGGCGGATCGACGCCGCCCGCTACTACGGCAAGGGCATCGCCTCGCTTCCGGCGACCCGCTTCCTCGTGCTCTGGGACCGGGGCGAGGACGGCCTCGACGACGACCGACTCCTCAACGTGCGCGAGGTGCTGGACCCGCCGAGCCTCGATGGGCTCTACCCGGGGCTCGGCTCGGTCTTCGCCGACAACCGCGACCGCATCGTGACCGTGTCTGCGCTCTTCGCGTCGCGCCCCGATGCGGACGTGCGCGTGGGCGCCGTGGCGGACGGCGCGGCGGCGTTCAAGACCACGAGTTTCTCCGGCTGGTTCCAGACGTTCGACCACGAGGACATCGACCGCGCGTTCACGCTCCAGGCGGCGACCCCCGCGGACCTCGAGGCGCTCGCCGCCACGGTCGGTCGGGCGCTGGCGAGCGCACACGCCCGCGGCACCACCCTCGACGGGGCGCCCGCGCTCCCGGTCATCGCGGAGGATCTCGCCGCCGGGGGCGGCGCAGACGCGTTCACGGACGAGCGCCTGCGCGACGCCACAGCAGACCTCGCGACGCTCCACGCGGATCACGCGCTCTTCCTCGCGCTGCTCGATGGGTCGGGCCCGTTGCTCGGCGCCGAGGTCCTGTACCCATGAGCTGTGTGGCGTCCATCCCCGAGGCGGCCGTCTACGCCTTCGACCCCGCGCTCGCGGCGACCTCCGGGAATCGCGTGTGCGCCGGCGCCTCGATCGAGGTGGCGGGCCGCGGCGCGGTGGTCGTGCCCGACGAGGCCCTCTCCCAGACCCTGGACCTGTCCCGCGCCCGGATCGGGTTGGGCGTCGCCTCGGGGCCCGCGTGGGTTCGCATCCGGACGAGCGCCACGCGCTCGGCCGACGACGACAGCTACATCGGCGTCGCCGGAGAGGCGTGGGTGCCCGCGCTCGACGGGGCCGTGGTCGGCGCGACGTTCGCCGGGTTCTCGGGCGAGGTGGGGATCGTCCCCGACCCGTGGGTCGCCGCGGGAAGCCGCGCCTGGGGCCTCGACGCCCTCGTCTCGACCTTCGCCGAGTCGCTCGCCTGGATGCCCCCTTCGGACGCGGGCCTGTCCCTTCGGTGGACCGGGCTGGGCGATCGCGTAGACGTGGTCGGCGTCCTCTCGAGCGGAGAGGGCGCGAACCACCGCGAACGCAACGAGGGGAAGGACCTCTCGGGCGCCCTGAGCGTGGCGCCGCTCGCCTCGTCGGCGCTGGTGGTGACGCTCTACGGGCGCAACGGATCGCGGGGGCTCGGGTACGTGCGGGCCCATCGCGTCGGCGCACGCGTGGCCGGCGAGCTCGACCGGTTCGCCTACGGGGGCGAGGCCCTCCTGGCGTGGGGCATCGGCGACGACGCGCTGCGCGCCCCCATCGGCGGGTCGGCCTGGGTGCGTGCCCGCCCGCTCGGCCCGCTGCTGCTCGCCGCGCGCGGAGACACGTGGACCGAGGACTTCGGCGATCCCGATGCCTTCGCGTGGCGCGCCCTCGGCGCCGCCGGAGTCGCCGTCGACGTCGGGGCCGGCACGCTCTACGCCCTCGCGGGCGCCGATCACACCGCGCGGGGCGAGGCCGTGTCGTTGTTTCCCGGGGCGCCAGCGGGCGCCGCCGCCACCACCCTCTACCTGCATGTCGGGCTCGAGCTCTCCGCCCGATTGGAGCTCCCGTGATCCTCCTGTTTTTCGCCTGCGCCCAGACCGACGCGGGCTTCGACACGAGCGCTGACGACACCGGCGCGACCGTGGCGACCGTACCCTTCGGGGCGATCCTGGTGAACGAGGTGATGTTCGACCCCTCGCTCGTCGACGGCGACTTCGGCGAGTGGATCGAGCTCCGGAACGTGAGCGACGACGCGGTCGATCTGGAGGGCGTCATCCTCCAGGACGACGACGCGGCGGGCTTCCTCATCGAGGGCTCGCTCCCGGTGCCCCCGGGCGGCATGGTCGTGCTCGGCCCGTCGGCGGACAGCGCCGTCAACGGAGGCATCCCGATCGACTATCCGTACAGCATCGACGCGGTGAAGCTCGGAAACGAAGGCGACACCCTCACGGTCGTCTCGGGCGGCGTGACGCTCGACACGTTCACCTGGGACGCGACGGTGTTCACCGTGGCGGAGGGGACCGCGCTCCAGCTCTCGCCGACGGTCTCGGACCCCGACGACAACGACGCAGTCGGCGCCTGGTGCCTCGCGACGGCGGCCTACGGCGGCGGCGATCTCGGCACCCCCGGCGCCGCGAACGGAGCGTGCAAGTGATCGCGCCCGCGCTGCTCCTGCTGGCCTGCTCGATGGCCGGGCAATTTGACGCGGATACGGCGAAGCCGGAGACGCCGGACACCGACACCGACACCGACACCGACACCGACACCGACACCGACACCGACACCGATGTACCGGTCGAGGGGCTCGTGATCACCGAGATCATGAAGAACCCCGATGCGGTCGAGGACGACTTCGGCGAGTGGTTCGAGATCACCAACGTCGGCGAGGTCACCCTCACGCTCGACGGACTGGAGGTCCGTGACGACGACGACGACGGCTTCGCCGTCTCCTCCCTCGCCCTCGCGCCCGGCGCCACGTTCGTGTTCGGTGCGTCGGCCGACACCGCGGTGAACGGCGGCGTGCCGGTCGACCTGGCGTATGACGTCGAGGTGTTCAAGCTCGGGAACGACGGGGGGCGCATCGCGCTCCTGCTCGCTGGCGCGGAGCTCGACGCCGTCGCCTACGACGCCACGTTTCCAGACGAGGAGGGCCGCTCGCTCACGCTCTCGCTGGATGCCCTGGACGCGTCCGCCAACGACGTACCCGACGCCTGGTGCCTCGGGACGACCCCCTATGGCGACGGCGACCGGGGGACGCCCGGCGCGAGCAACGATGCCTGCGGTGGCACCGTAGAGGACATCGACGGCGACGAGGACGAGCGGGCACCCACCGAGGGGGACCTCGTGCTCACCGAGATCATGAAGGATCCGGACCCCACTCCCGACGAGACCGGCGAGTGGTTCGAGATCACCAACGTGGCCGGCGTCCCGATCGTGCTCGCGGGCCTCGCGGTGACCGATGAGGGCGGCACCGGCTTCGTGCTCGACACCGACCGTATCCTCGAGCCCGGCGCCGTGTACCTGCTCGCCGTCTCCTCGGACCCCTCGCTCAACGACGGCCTCGCGCCCGACTACGTGTACTCGAGCGCGGACCTGCGGCTCGGGAACGGAGACGACGAGCTCGTCCTGTCCACCGCCGATGGCGAGGTCGTGGACGAGGTCGCGTACGACGACACATTTCCCGATGAGGCAGGGAAGTCCCTCTCGCTCGATCCGACGGCGTACAGCGCGGACGGCAACGATGACGCCGATGCCTGGTGCGAAGGCGACGGCGACTACGGCGCCGAGGGCGAGTCCCAGGGCAATCAGGGCACCCCGGGCGAGCTGAACGAGGCGTGTCGCCGCTGAGGCCGAACCGTTTGGATCCGATTGGGTGACACCTCCGCCGCCGAGCTCACTCCCAAGCTGGAAATGGACCGAGGACGCCCGCAATGCTGTGACGCTCCTCCGCGGTGGCGTCCGGGTCGTCTCCGAACGGGTGTTGGATGGACACCGAGAGGTAGCTCCAACCGGCCACGCCCGCGGTCCATCGCAGGCCGCTCACCTCCGCGCCGGGCGGCGCCTCGAGCACCTTGGCGAGGGCGCGCCCGCGAACGTCGTAGAACCAGAGCGCGTTGTTCAGATGGTGCCCGGTGTCCTCGGCGATGGCGAGGGTGCCCGCGCCCGCGATCCACTCCAGGTTGTCCGGGTTGGCGATCGCCTCGTCGGCGCACCCCTCGTCGCGCTCGATCCCGGCGAGCGCCAGCGTGGCGGCCCCCGCGACATGGGGCCCGCTCGGCCCCTCGGCGGTCCCCTCCCCGAGCGAGAGACGCCACACCCCTCCACAGCGATTGCGGGGCAGGTGGAGGTCATCCGGGCCGCCGGCATCCCAGGCGGGATCGGCGGCGGTCGCGCCCGTCTCGAACCGGGTCATCGCGAGGAACAGGCTGTGCTCCTCGGGAGCGAACGCGAGCCCCTCGGTCTTCACGAGCTCGAGCGTGGCGCCCGCGAGCGCGGCGGCGCGGCGCGACTCCAGCCGGCTCGCGACCGCGGCCATCCCGGGTCGGACGGCGAGGCACTCCGGACCCCAATTCGTGCGCACGAACGTCAGCCCCTCGGGGCAGCTCGTCCCGCTTGGCACCCCCGTCGCGAACAGGTCCTCGAATCGAATCCGCCGGGTGACGGCGTCCGCCACCGCGGCCTCGTCCACGTGGCCCAGTGACACCCAAGCCAGCGCGTACTCCTGCGGCCCACGTCCCCGAGTCCATCGCGCGGCCCAGAGGGTACCCGAGGAGAGGTCTCGCGGGCGATCCGCTTGGAAGAGGAAGAAGGCGCCGGCGTCCCCGCTGTCGTCGGTCAAGTAGAAGGTCCGGTCGTCGGGCATTCCGATCGCGATCTCGTGCGAGAAGCGCCCCATCGCCCAGCGACGCGCGGGGACGCCGGTGGCGGACACCTCGACCATCCACCCGTACTGCCACGGGTGGGCTTCCCGGAGGTCCCCATCCCACCATGCGGCCAGGTCGTTGTAGTCCTCGAAGTTGTCGGAGAGGGTGCCGTCGGGCAGGAGCTTCCGCGCATCTCCCTCGTACTCCTCGGCCGCGAGGTGGCTGTCCCACCGCGTGGGCGCGCCCGCGCAGAAGTAGTTGCCGCCGTCGATCGGGCGCGTGTCCACCGCCCGCGTGGAGGTCGGACGGAGGCGACCCCCCGGGAGCGGCGAGAGGTCGGTGAGGTAGATGGCGCCCGGCTGGCACTCGAAGTGGGTCACCATCGCGAGGCCGGTCGAGGCCTTCCAGAGCCCGGTGTAGTCGAGCCCCTCACACATCGGGAGGGGCGCACCGGAGCGGCTCGTTCGCAGGCCGAACACGCCGTCCCCGATGCGATCGCCGGTGCGGGCGATGGGATGGAACCCGAGATCGAACGGCTCGCCGTCGAGCGTGGCGTCGGTGGCGACGCGGACCTCGCGCTGGCCGGGTCCGTGGGGCGGGATGGGCGTCACCACGAGGTTGTGCTGGGCCGGTACCGCCGGGATCGGGGCGCCGGCCGCGGCGTCCTTCCAGCTGCACGCCACGCCCCCTCCGAAGCCCCCCATGAACAGCGCGAGCGGTAGCATCGTTCCCTCCGCGTCCTCGGTAATCCAGCGCGAGGGCGGCGCGGACGCGCCGCGGTGACGGTTGCGCAACGTTGGGAAATCGACAGCGGGACATGGCGGCCGCCCCGCCCATCAACGTCCCGACAAGAACCCGAGCCTCTGGATCAGCGCCTCCGGCATGTTCCGCACCACGGGCATGATGAGCCGCCAGAAGCCGGGCACGTACACCTCCGCGGCGCCCGCATCCATCGCCGCGACGATGCCGGCGGCGACGCGACCCGGCTTCCCGAAGAGCAGGTGCTTCTTGTGGTCCCGGGTCATCGGAGTATCGACGGGGCCGAGCTTCAAGGTGGTGACACGCACGCCGGCCGTGTGCAGGCGTGTCCGTACGCCTTGAAGGTAGATCCCCAGCGCCCCTTTCGCGGCGCCGTAGGTGTAGTTCCGGGGCCGCCCCCGATCCCCGGCGACGGAGGTGATCACCCCGATACGACCCGATCGTTGCTGTTCCAGCCGATTCACGAGCGGCACCAGGAGCGAGACCACGCTCGAGAAGTTCGTGTGGAAGCTCGCCTCCGCCGCGCCGAAGTCTCGCTCCGTCTCGAGCTGGTCACCGAGGACGCCGTGGGCGATCAACACGGTGTCGAGCGGCTCGCCGGCGGTGAGCGTCGTGACCGCGTGCGCGACCACGGCGTCGTTGTCCTGGAGCGCGTCGAAGTCCGCGACGGAGGTCGTCACCGTGGCGCCGAGCGCCGAGCAACGGGCGGCGACGGCGGCGAGCCGGGTCGGATCGCGCCCGACGAGGTGGAGGCGATCGCCGCGGCGCGCGTGGAGCACGGCGACCTCAGCCGCGATCGCGGAGGTGGCACCGAAGATGAGGACACGCTTCCCGAGGACAGGCTTCATCGGGACGCCCTAACCACGGCGACCGCTACGGCGCGGTCGTGCACCAGAGGCCGCTCGGACGGCCGGTCAGGTTCCCGAGCCGGACCGTCTCGCGCCATTCGCCCGTGGTCCGATCGAAGGACGAGATGCGGTACTGCGTGGTCTCGCCCTCTGGGGTCTGGCCCCCGGCGTCGATGAGGTGGAGCTTCCCTCCGGCCACGCTCATGCCCCACACATAGGTGTCCCAGCCTTCCAGCACGATCCAACGTGTGACGACGCCGGTCAGGAGATCCTGGACGGGGAGCTCGTGATCGGAGTGCCAGGCGCCGTAGACGTCCGTCCCGTCGACCGTCAGGCGCGTGATCTGCTCCGCGTCTACCGCGGCGGCCGGGACGCCCGCTCCCAGGTCCGAGAAGGTCGAGAAGCGCTCGATCAGACGAGAGGTGGAGTCGATCGCCACCCACTCGCTGCCTGACCAGCCCACGGCGAGCGGTTCAGCGCGCTCTCCGGTAGTCACGCTCCCCGAGGCTGCGTCCACCGAGTACCAGGTGTTCGTGTCGCCTTCCTTGCCGGCGAACACCCAGCTCGTCCCGTCGGTCGCGAGCCCCGCGGTATGAAAGACGCCCGCACCGTCGCCGCCCTCGAACCCGGTCCAGCGGGCCTCCTGGGTCCAGTTGCCCGTGGACATGTCGACCACGATCAGGGACACCGCGCCGCGGCCGGCCATCAGGGTGCGGCACCATGTCGGGGTGTCCGACTCGCCGGTGTGGACCTCATACGTAGGCTCCTCCGGTACGTCGATGTCCGTGCCGATCTGGGGAACGTCCGTTCCCGTGTCGGTCTGTGTGTCCGAATCGATGTCGGTGTCGTCGTTCGGGTCCCGGTTGGCGCCATCGTTGGCCGCGTCCTCCTCCTCCTCGTCGGCCTGCGGCCCCTTGATGATGGCTTCATCCGACGGCGCACTGCAAGCGAGGAGGAACAGCATGAGACCTCGAGGGCTGATGATGCACACGCTCGAGCTCGGCAACCGGTTCCCCGGCGCGGATTCGGGCACGCGGCCACTACAGGCCCCCTTAGAACCCCGCGCCCGCCGAGAGGGTGATGAACGGGACGACCTCGCTGGCCGCCCCGAGCACGGCCGGGGCCTCCACCATCCAAGCGGCTCCGCCGGTCACATCGAGCACGACGAAGGCACGTGGGTGCAGCCACGCCCGCGCGGATGCCGACACGGTGGCCTCCGGGCCCGCCGTTTCGACTGGGGAGCCGCCCTGGTGCCCGAACACGAGCCCAGGAGCATCCTTCGCCCGCTCCGCCTCGGCTACTCCCGCCCCGACGAACCCCTCGAAATCGACGTTGTCGCGCCGCAAGCTCGCGACGCGGGCGCGCGCGCGCAGGTGGGCCAGGTCGGGGCCGTTCGACGGGTAGAGGAACCCGGCGCCGCTTCCGCAGCCCTCCACGGACAGCCAAGCCAGCGGAGACAATCCGCCGCACAGATACGCCTGCGCGCCCGTCGCATCCCCCGATACGCCACCCCGCACCTCGAGTACCGGATGCCCGAAAAACGGGGACGGGGCGACGGCCTGGGCGGCGAGGCCGTCGGCGAGGGCGGCGGAAATGAGCAAAATCGTCATGGATCCACGTCTCCAGCGGCCGCTCGGGACATCTGCCCTCCGTCCACACAGGGTGCGCGCCCCAATCCCTCCGACAAGTCCAAAGCGCGAGCGGGTCGATTCAGCGGGTCTTCCGTAGGGTCACCAGGTAGTGCACCAGCGCGTCCAGCTCGTCCGGACCGATCTGATCCCGCCCGAACGCCGGCATCGCGCCGACGCCCGCGCGGGTCTGCGCCCGGATCAGGAACCCCGGGAGCGGCTTCTCGTTGAGCGACCAACCGACCCCACCCTCTCCGAACGGGTGGCATTGGTGGCAGTACCGGAAAAAGACCCGCTCGCCCCGCTCGGCCATCTCGTCGAGCGCCAGGGGGCCGGCGATCGGCTCCGTGCGTCGCGCCGAACCACAACCCGCGAGCGCGAGGAGGACCAGGAGCTTCATGCGCCCTCCCGCCAGATCCGCCACAACACCCCGGTGCCGGGGACCGGCGTCACCTGCTTGCCGTCGACGACGAGGATGCCGAAGTCGACGACGTAGAGCGATCGGCCGGTCGGGTCGAAGCGGACGGCCACGGGTCGCTCCATCCCGCCGCTCCCCTGCCATGACGCGGGGCCCCGGATCCGGCCGCGGTTCGTGGCGAATTCCTCGATGCGCCCGGTCTCCACGTCCACCCGGACCACGTTGAAGCCGACTGGATGGAGCACCTTGCCCGTCGCGGGAGCCATGTCGCCGAAAATCGCGACAAAGGCCTCCCCGACGTGGCCGAATTGGGCGTCACGAGAAAAATCCAGGCCGTCCGCGCTCCCGTGCACGCCGAAGATCGCGACGGGCGCGGGGGGTGTCCCCGGCCACTCGGCGAGGAGCCTCCCCGGCGCCTTCCTGGATGCCGGCCGATACCGCGCGGCCAGGGGGCGACCGTCGGCGTGATCGGGCCAGCCGTACCACGCGCCCGGCACCGCTTCCCACAACCAATCCCCGTCTCCGAAAATGGGTCGACTCCCGCGCACGTCGTAGCCGTTGTCCGTGACGAAAAGGCGCCCATCCGGGGAAAATGCCAGGCCGAACGGGTTGCGGAACCCCCATGCGACGAGCTCCAGAGGGCCGCCCGTCACCGGCAGGCGCATGACCGCCCCGCTGCACGGCACCTGCCCCAGGACCACCTGCCCCGCGACCGTCGGGGTGCCATAGGGTTGGTAGGCGCCGGTGCTCACCTTGTTCCCGCTCACGGGGTCTCGGGTTTCGAAGTTCTCTCCGCGTAGCGTCACGTCCTCGCACGGTGTGTCGTGGAAGTCCGGGAACCGCTCCAACCAACCGATGTGGCGGTTGTCCTCCCCGACGATCGCCGAGTTGGTCGCGGTTCCCTGTCCGAAGTAGAGCCATCCGTCCGGCCCGATCACGGGCCCGTTGGTGTGGTGGTCGCCGCGTCCGGGGAGGTTCTCGACGAGGGCGGTCTTGGTGCCGTCCGGCGTCACCCGCAGGATGCGCCCTCCCTCTCTCTGGCCGCCCTCGGCCAGGAAGAACGCCCCGTCGTGCCAGGTCGCACCGGTCCAGGGTGGGTTGTCTCCGGTCGCGATCGTCTCCGTCCCGCCTCTCGTGCGGACGCGCAGCAACTTCGCCTCGGTGAAGACCTCGCCGTAGGAATATCCGGCCTCCACGACATAGACGCCGCCGCTGTCATCAAAGGTCACGGCCGTCGGGAACACAAGTCCGCTCGCGACGGCCTCGACCCGGTAGCCGACCGGCACGGCCACGTCCTCCACGTCGATCGTCCGGGCCTCCGGCACCTTGACCTGCCCGCCCCCGTTCGAGGGCCGGAGGGCCATACAGCCGTTCATGAGAAAAAGCGCTCCGAGCAAGGGCAACTCGGCTCCGGGTGGTGCCGGAAGCTATGCACGGATCCGGGGGACGTCGGACGGGGCGAGCGCGGCCGACGTGGGGCGCGGGCCACGATCATCGTCGCCAGCGGCCCGGATGGCGAACGAACTCGCGCAGGTGTGGACACCTCTCCGAGTTCGTTCGTACCCGTCGGGGCGCACCCGCCGCTCCGGGCGCGCCGAGGTCTCTGCTACACTCGGCGCGCCATGCACCCCACGCTCGTCCTACTGTTCCTCGCGTGCTCCCAAGACATCGCCATCACCAAGCACGACACGGACGCGGACAGCGACGGGTACCTCGCCGAGGTCGACTGCGACGACGCGCACGCGTCCGTGAACCCCGACGCGCCCGAGCTGTGTGACGGCCTCGACAACGACTGCGACGGCGTGGTGGATGACGCCGCGACCGATGCGGCCTCCTGGTACGCGGACGATGACGGGGACACCTTCGGCGCTGGCGAGGCCGTCGCGGCGTGCGAGGCGCCGTTGGGGCACGTTGCCAACGCGGATGACTGCGACGACGCGGCCCCGGACGTGAATCCGGCGGGCGTGGAGACGTGCGACGAGGTCGACCAGGACTGCGACGGGGACGTGGACGAGGGCGCCGCCGACGAGCCGGCCTGGTACGCCGACGCCGACGACGACGGGTACGGCGCGGGGGAGCCGCTGGCCGCCTGCGAGCCGCCCGCCGGCTTCGTCGCGGGCGACGAGGACTGCGACGACGCGCGCGCGGACGTGAACCCCGGCGCGGCCGAGGCCGACTGCGCCGACCCGGTGGACTACAACTGCGACGGCTCGGTGATGTGGGCGGACGCGGACGCGGACGGCGCGCCCGCCTGCGAAGACTGCGACGACGCCGACGCGACGGTAGGGCCCGGCGCGACCGAGACCTGCGACGGGCGCGACGACGACTGTGACGCGGAGGTCGACGAGGGGTTCGACGCGGACGCGGACAGCCTCGCCGATTGCTTCGACAGCGAGGAATGCGACGGGCTCGACAATGACGGCGACGGCGTTGTCGACGAGGCCGGCGCCACCGGCGAGTCGGACTGGTACGCCGACGCCGACGAGGACGGGTACGGCGAAGGAGAGCCGCTGGCCGCCTGCGACGCGCCCGCTGGCTTCGTCGGGAACGACGAGGACTGCGACGACACCGACGCGACCGTGGGCCCGGGCGCGACCGAGACCTGCAACGCGGTCGACGACGACTGTGACGCGGAGGTCGACGAGGGCTTCGACGCGGACGCGGACACCCTCGCCGATTGCTTCGACAGCGAGGAATGCGACGGGCTCGACAATGACGGCGACGGCGCCGTCGACGAGGCCGGCGCCGCCGGCGAGTCGGGCTGGTACGCCGACGACGACGACGACGGGTACGGCGCCGGAGAGCCGCTCGCCGCCTGCGACGCGCCCGCTGGCTTCGTCGCGGGCGACGAGGACTGCGACGACACCGACGCGACCGCGTCCCCTGTCGGCACGGAGGTCTGCGGAGACGGCGTCGACCAGGACTGCGACGGCGCCGACTTCGTCTGCCCTGCGGAACGCTGGAGCGGCACCTCGTCCGTCGAGCTGGCCGGGGTCGCGACCTCGGGCGACGGCTCGGTCGAGAGCTACGGCTACGCCATCGCCGGCGAGATGGACCTCGACGGGGACGGGTACGACGACCTCGGCGTGGGTGCCTACGCGCACAACGACCCGTCCGTCGTGGGGACGCTCGAGGGGCGGCTCTACGTGCGACGCGGGCTCCTCGAAGACGGCGGCGAAACCGTGCTCCAGCTCGACGCAGGCCTCGCGAACGGGGGGCTCGGGCGCGACGTGGCCGCCATCGGTGACCCCGACGGAGACGGCTACGACGATCTGCTCGTGAACGGCTACGGCAGCAACCGCGGCCGGGTCTACTGGATCGAGGGCGAGAACGTCCCGACGTCCGGAACGACCACGGCGTACGTGTCGGCGTACACGACGACCACCTGGGACAGCGAGATCGGCGGCGACGCGAACGACGGGGAGCTCGGCGCGCTCCTCGACGGGCCCGGGGACCTGAGCGGAGACGGTGTTCCCGACATCGTCCTCGCCGACAGCGAGTACCAGGGAAGCTCGACGACGGATCGGGACTACGGCCGCTACTACGTCGTGCCCGGGCCCTTCGCGGCGGGGTCGCGGTCGATCCTGACGGACGCGGTCGCCACCTTCACCGGCGACTCCACCGACGACTGGGCGGGGCGCTGCACCAGCCGGTCGGGCGACGCCGACGGCGACGGGGACCCCGACCTGCTCTTCAGCGTGTTCCGCGGCGCATCGGGCTCCCTCCGCGGCCAGCTCTACGTGTACGACGGCGAGACGACGGGGGCCCACACGCTCGACGGTAGCGGCGCGGACGCGGCGATCGAGGGCCTCGCCGACGGCGATGCGTTCGGCTGGGTCTCGGATCTGCGCGGCGACCTCGACGGCGACGGCTACGCGGACCTCGTCGCGGGAGCCTACGGCGCCGACACCGGAGGTTCGGCCTCCGGCACCGTGTACGTGCTGCCCGGGCCCCTCTCCGGGACGATCTCGGCCAGCTCGGCCATCCTCACCCTGATCGGCGAGGATGCGGGCGACAACGCGGGCCAGACGCTCACGACCCTCCGGGACGTGGACCTCGACGGCGCGGACGAGCTCGCTGTCGGCGCGAGCGGCAGGGCCTCCAACGCGGGCGCGGTCTACCTCCTCTACGGAGGCCTGACGGGCACGGTCGACCTCTCCGCGGCCGACGCCGTCTTCACGGGAACGGCGGGGAGCCGGACGGGTTTCGAGCTCGCGCGGGCGGGCGACATCGACGCCGACGGAGCCGGGGACCTCGCGGTGGGCGCCTTCTACTACGGCACCGGCGCGGGCCAGCTGTACCTCTTGTCGATGGCGGCGCCGTAGGCCGAGGAGCGGGGGGCTCTCACTCCTTCTGGGGCGGAGCCTGCTCGTCGATGTAGTAGCTGGGATCCGCGTCGAAGCTCGCGGCGCACACCGTCGAGCAGAAGTAGTAGGTGCGGCCCTCTACCTCGCGACGCGCTGCGGGCTTGCGGGGGTCCACATCCATGTCACATACGGGATCCTTCACGGTCACGAGCGTGTCGACTGGCATCTGGCCTCCCCCCACAGGGTGCGCGCGACAATCGACGAGGCAAGCCCGCGCCGCGACCTCGTCGCATCCGCCCTGCCGAAAACGAAAGCGGGACCGAAGCGTCTCCGCCCCGGCCCCGCGCCGATGGGAGGGGGCAGGCCCCCTCCGTCAACCTACCTCAGCCAGGCGTGCACCGTCTCCACCGCGTGGTCGCTGCCCTCGCCGTGACACACCGCGCAGCTCTCGCCGTACACGTCGTCCGTGTTGAGCGCGGCGTGAGCGTAGTCGTCGTCGCTGGTGTGACACGTCATGCACCCGCGGGTCGACGGGTTCTGCCAGGCGGGGTTGTCGCCGTGACAGGACTCGCAGGCCGCCACGCCGCCGTCCAGGCGCGGGAACGTGATGGCGTACGCGGCCCCGCCGGGAGCGTAGGGCGTGCCGAGATCGGCACCCGACGCGTGCGCGCCGTGCGCGATCGCGACGAAGTCCACGCTGACCGCGGGAACCTCGCCGTCCGTCGCGCCCGGGGCGTGGCACGTCACACAGTAGTCGACGCCCTTGCGGGAGCCGCCGTGGAACCGCACCTCGCTGTGGCAGGACTCGCAGGCGGCGTCCGCGACGATCGCGTGCGGCTCGACGACGGTGGCATCGCCCAGGAGCACGTCCAGGAAGCCCGGCTCGGCCTTGCGCCACCGCTCGCTGGTGTCACTGCCGCTGGCGCAGGTCGTGTCCTCCCACAACGCCGTGTACATCAGCACCTCCACGCGGTAGGTGCCGGACCGCAGCGCCTCCCCGTAGAGGTCACCGAACAAGCCCACGTCCGCCTCGGTGGCGTTGACCTGGAGCGGGTACGTCGCGGGGATGGCCTGCGCCGTCCCGGTGGTGTCCTGGAACGTGTAGGTCCAGATGTCGGTGGTCGGGTCCACGACGGACGAGCCGAAGACCGAGCCCACCACGGTCGTGCTGCTCGCCGAGGGCGACGACAGGATCCGCTGCATCTGGTCGCTGGGGCCGACCAGGACGGCGGTGCCGGAGCCGGAGACCGTCGGGCAGGTGGACGACGACGCGCTGTAGGCGAAGAACGACTGCGGGATGGGCGTCCCGTCGTCGTACAGCACCGAGAACGTCATGGTGACGGTGTCACCGGCCTGGAGCGTCGTCGCGCCGTCCCCGTTCGTCACGCTGAGCACCGTGACGTTGACACCGGACTTGTCGGCGGCGTGGCCGTTGCTCGCCCACACGTCCAGCTGGCTCCGCGGGTCGCCGTGCTCGGGCACGAACCCCGAGGAGTGGCAGACGACGCAGTTGGAGTCGTCCAACTGGACGCCTCCCTCGTGGTTCCCGCCCGTCTCGAAGTCCACCGTGTCGTGGCAGGAGCCGCAGGCGAGCCGCGTGGGCTTGTCCGCGACGTCGCCACCGGTGGCGCCCTCGTGGCAGGACTCGCAGTCCGAGGCCGCGAGCGGCCAGCTCGGGAACACCACGTCCGAGAAGTCGTGCTCGTTGTAGTTGGGGTAACCGGCCGCGGCGGCGTCGCCCGGGTAGCCGTTGAGGAGCGCGCCGTTCGTGAGATCGGCGCCCATGTGGATCTTGTGGATCATGGACGTCATGCCGACGGTCGCGCCCGGCGTGGTCGTGGCGTCGGTCGCCGAGTAGCGATCCTCCGCGCCGTCCACGTGACAGGTGATGCACAGGTCGAGATCCCGCCGGCTGCCGCCGTGGGCGTCGAACGCCTCCCCGTGGCAGCTCGCGCAATTCTCCGCGAGCACCACCTGGCGCGGCTCGAGGACCGTGGCGGCGCCGACGAGCACGTTCGTCGTGACGTTGTCCGTCTCGGTGTAGGAGGCGCCGTCCTCGTCCTCCTGGTTGAGGTAGGCCCAGGCGCCGAGGAGGTAGGTGCCGTCCACCAGCGCGAGGCCGCCCCAATCGCCGTCATCCACCCCGAGGTCGGGCGTGTCGTTCGGCACGGTGTCGTACACCGCGGGGATGGGGAGGTCGAACGCGTAGGTCCAGGTGCCGTCGTAGTTGTAGACGGCGTTGTCCGCCGGCCGAGCGAGGTCGGAGCTGTAGATCGCGACCTGCACGTGGCTGGTGGGCCCGGCGAGGTTGAAGTTCAGCCCCGCCAGCTCGGTCATGTCGTACTCGAGCCCGTCGGCATCGGTCACGGAGAAGGTGATCTCCGGGAAGTCACCGACCTGGAAGGCGCCGCCCGAGCCGCTGGCCCCGGCGATCGCGACGATCTCCAGGTTCACGCCCCAGGGGCCGTCCCCCACATGCCCGTCCCGGCCGTCGTGACCGTCCGTCCCGTCCGTCCCGTCGTCCCCGTCCGTCCCGTCGGCCCCGGGGGTTCCGTCCGCGCCGGCCACGCCGTCCGCGCCCTTGGCGCCGTCGGCCCCGGACCCTCCGGTGCAACCGGCGAGCACGAGGAGCGCCCAACCGGTCGCCCCCGTCATCTGTTTGAGTAGTCTCATTTGTCCCTCTGATTGGAAAGATCGATTCTGAAGTTCACTGTGGAGCTCACTGTGGAGTTCACTGCTGCACGCCCGTGCCGGTCCGCCCGAGAAACCCCGTTTGGTGGCAATCGAGACAGGAAAGGGTTCGGCCGCTCTCGTCCTCGGGGCGGACGCCGTCGTGGCAGGCCACGCACGCCTCGGAGGTCGCGGTGAAGCGATGCACCTCGAGGTGCCGCCCGCCGTGGCAGTCGAGGCACTCGATCGGCCCGGACTCGCCGGCCTTCGCGTCGAGGTGGACACGGTGGAGCGGGCTGCCGTCCACCTTGACGACGAGGGCACGCAGGTCCTCCGGGAGGGGGCCGGTGAGCGGCTCCTCGTCCCCCGCGTCCGAATGACACTGCTCGCAGATGACCACCCCCACGTCGGGCTGCGGAATGTCCTCCGGCACCTGGGGGCGATCGAACAGCGCGAGGTAGAGGTTGCTGGGGTAGTGCCGGATGGGCACGCGGTGGCAGTCGTGGCACGTCGTGAGGCGCGAATGGGCGGAGCGCTCCCAGGCCTCGTTTGCGTAATCGTGAACGTGACAGTCGTCGCAGAACCGCGCGTCCTGCCACATGTAGGTGTACATCCCGTCCCCGACGGGAACTCCGGCGGCGCCGCCACCGGCGAGCGCGAACGCGACGAGCGCCAGGGAAAGCGGGTTGAGGACCAGCCAGGCCCGGGTGGACCGCATCCACGCGAAGACCGCCCGCAGGCGCGCGCGCATCTACAACCCCCCGTGGTGGTAGGCGGACAGGAGGAAGCGCACCTGGCCGAGGCCCGGACCGAAGAGGAGAAAGCCGATCACGAACGCCGCGAGGGCGAGCCGGAGGGTGCGGGGCCACACGGAGGAGGTCATGGGCTCGTCCCTCGGAGATCGCCGCGGCGATCGGGCTGGTGGAAGTAGCGATACACCACGAGCGCCTCGTCACCGTGGCAGGCGGCGCAGGCCTCCTTCCAGCCGCCGGCCTTGCGCAGGTGGTCCTCGCCCGTCGGCTCCGGTCCGTGCACGACGTGGCAGCTCTGGCAGGCGAGATCCCCGTTGGCGCCCGTCGCCGCCGGGATGCCGGCGGCGGTGTAGAGGGTGAGGCCGGCCAGGGGGGTCCACCGGGTGCCGTCCGGGAGGAAGGTGGGAACGGGGTGCTCCCAACTGGCGAGCTTCGGGGCGTCGGCCGCGGAGGTGCCGGGGGCGTGACACCCGAGGCAGCCGCTGCTCGCCGGGTTGGTGGCCCGCGCGAGCGCGGCGGGCGCGGCGGGCGCCTCTCCGTGCGCGGGGTGGCAGTCGAGGCAGGTCGCCGCGCCGTGACCGCCCCGGTCCGCCGCGGCGGCCTCTGGGGCGTGGCACGTGTCACAGCTCGCCACCTTGGGCACGTCCGCGGCGTGGGCGTCGTGACAGGTGAGGCACGTGAGGGCGCCGCCGCCCTCGAGGGCCTGCCCCGTCACCGGGTGTCCGGCGCGCCCCGGGGCGGCGCCGGCCGAGGCGCCCCGCTTCCCGGGGCCGTGGCAGGAGAGGCATCCGGTCGGATCCCCCTCGGTGACCGGGGCCGCGGTGAGGAAGCGCGCGTCGCGCTGGCCGCCGTGCACGTCGTGGCAGGACGTGCACGTGGGCGAGCCACCCCGGGCGAGGTGGGCGTGGGCGCTCCCCTGGAGGTCGGTGCGCTCGTCGTGACAGTCAAGGCACACGGCACGGCCGCTCGGGAGGGCGCGGAGCAGCCCCGTCAGCGCGCCGGTGCCGAGGTCGTGGCAGCTCAGGCAGCCGATGCCGCCCGCCGCCGAGAGCACCACGTGGCCGCCGCGCTTCCCGCCCAGATCGCGCCCGGGCACGTTGCCGAGCGGGTGGTTCGTCGCCTTCTCGGCCATCGCGGGGTGACAGCCGAGGCAGGTGGCCCCGTCGTTCGGATCGCGGGTGATCGCGTCGCCGGTGGCGCCGTGCATGGCGTGGCAGGAGAGGCAGCTCGCCTGGGTGGGATCGGTCGAGGATCCGTCGGTTCGGGCCGTGAGGGCGGCGACCAGCGCCGCGCCGGTGGGGTGGCCCGCGCTCGCGGGGCTATCGCCGAGGGTGCCGCTCCCCGCGCCGGCGTGTTCGTTCTCGGTGTGGCACGCGAGGCAGAGGGCGTCGGCCTCGGCGTCGAGCCGGAGGAACGACGAGCTGCCCTGGTGGCGGAGGAGCGGCACGGCGGAGCCGGTGGCGACGTCCTCCGGATCGACCACGCCGTGCGGGGAGTGGCAGGTGGTGCAGACGATCTTTCCGTCTTCGAGCGGAAAGAAGGCGGGGATCGCCGCGACGGGCACCATGTCCCGCGGGTGGTGGCCCAGGCCCGGATCCCAGACCTCGCGGCCGTCGAGCACCAGGCCGTCGTGACACTGGACGCACGCGGTGCCGTCGGTGCCGGCCGGATCGGCGTCGGCCTCGACCAGCGTGGTGCGCAACAGCGACGGGGGCGGCGCCTCGGGCAGGGGGCCCGGGAGCCGCAGGAGGTGCAGCCGCGCCGGCTTCGCGGCGAGCACCGCGACGAGCGAGCTCTCCTGGATCCGCACAGCGACGGGGTGTCCAAAGGCGATCGGGGCTCCGGCGACGGCGAGGAGGCCGATCGGGTCACCGTCGGCCTCGAAGGCCTGCACGGCGCCGAGCACCGAGTCGGCGACGAGCAGGCCGCCGGGCACGACCGCGGCGGACGTGGGACGGAACAGGTGGCCGTCCGAGAGCCCGCGCCGGCCGAAGCCCGCGTCGGGAGTGCCGTCGGCGCCGATGCGCAGCACGCGCGGGACGAGCGTGTCGACCGCCACGACGACGTCGCCGTCGGGCTCGAGGTCCACGATGCGCCTCAACGGGGCGTGATCGGGGCCCTCGGTGACGGTGCGGGTCGCCGCGCCGGTACCCGGATCCAGCCAGGAGAGCGCGCCGCTGCGCTCGGCGACGAGCAAGGCCCCGCCGAGGTCGACGACGTCTACCGGGTGCAGCGCCGTCCCGTCGGCGGCCTGCGGCGCCCGCACGGCGTCGACGGCCCCGCTCGCGGAGAGGTGAAGGAGCCCCCCGGCCTCCGCCCCGTCCCCGGGGACCACCGCCCACACGCCGCCGTCCGCGGCCGGGGAGAGGCGGACGGCCCGCCCGATGCCCTCGGCCCAGGACCCGCGCGCGGCGCCGTCAGGGCCGTACCGCAGGATGCGGCCCTGATGGCCGTCGAGCACGAGCAGGTCGCCGTCGGGACGCCAGAGCACATCCGAGGGCAACACCGAGTCCAGATCCACCGTCGCCACCTCGACGACCGGGACCAGCGCGGCGGTGTGGGCGGCGGCTTCCAGCGACGTGTCGGGGCCGTTGCAGGCCGTGAGGAGCAAAGCGAGCGCGATCATGGTCCCTTTCCGTGGCAGGCGCGGCAGAGGGTGCCGTCCGCGGCCGGCAGGGCCAGCAGCGAGGGGTGATCGGTCGTCGGGGGGGGCGCGGCGCGGCGCAACGCCACGGTGAGGCGGCTGGGAGGGACGGGCGCGGTGGGGTCGTGGGCGTGCACGTCGTGACAGGTCCAGCAGGCGATGCGGTTGCCGGCGTCGAGCGGCAGCGCTTCGGCCAGCTCTCCGGCGAGCGCGGGCTGAACCGCGCCGACGTGCTCGGCCGCGCCCGCGTGCACCGGACCGGGGTGACAGGTGACACAGGCATCCGCGGGGGAGAGCATCAGGCGCGCGAGCGCCGGGGGCGCGGCGGGCGCCGGCGCGCCGTTGTGGCAGGCGGCGCACGTGGGGTCATCCGCCGAGGCTTCGCCGGGGTGGTGGGGGTCCGTCCGCTCGAGCCGGGCCGGTTCGTGGCACCGGTTGCAGAAGTCGACCTTCCGATCGGGGTTGCCCCCGCGCAGGAAGGGCGCGATGCCTTCGCGGGCGCGGTCACACGAAGGCTCGGCGTGACAGGTGGCGCAGGTCATCACGCCGGCCTCCAGCGGAAAGCCGGGGGCGATGGCGATGGCCTGGGGCTCCATGCCGACGGGGTGCATGTCGGCGTCGGGGTGGCAGCTCCGGCACGTCGCGTCCACCGGGCGCACGGCGCCGGGGGCGGCGCCGGCGGTGGGGTCGTGGCACGCGGCACACGCGCCGGGTTGGCCGTGCGGGCTCACGCCGAGCCGGGCCGTCGGGCCTCCGGACGAAGGAGCGGGCGGAGCGGCGAAGAGCGCGGGCGAAGCCAGCACCACGAGCGCCACGAGCAGGCAGAACATGGCCCTCATCGAGCGCCCCCCGTGTCGCTCTGCGCGCCGTTCGCGCCGTGGCACGCCGCGCAGGTCTCGAGGCCGCCGGCCTCGATGGTCCCCACGGCCACGTCGTCGATGCAGTCTTCGCGGTGCACGCTCCAGCGCTGATGGCACTGGAAGCACTCGCCGCTGCCCCAGCCCGAGGGGTGCTCGGGCTCGGTGAGCGCCAGCCCCGCGGGGGAGTTGGCGAGATCGCGCGTCCCCGCGCACGGATCGGGCACCGCGCAGGCGAGGTGCAGGACGGACAGCAGGAGGAGGGAGATCACGGCGACCTCCCGAAGCCCGCGCCGGCCGCGTGGCAGCTGGTGCACTCGTTCTGGATGTGGCAACTGTCACAACCCGCGGGCGCGGCGCGCGCCGCGACGCCGTGCACGGTGAGCCAGGAGCGGTCGTGGACCTTGGAGGTCGCGCCCGCGCTCCGATCGTGGCACTCGGCGCACGTGGTGCGGGTGTGGCAGTCGCGGCACGTCACCGCGCTCACCGCGGCTTCACCCCCGTGCAGCGCCAGCCAGCCGACCGCGTGGGACTCCGGAGGCCGCACGTCGGTGTGGCAGGTGGCGCAGGCGCGCGGCGCGCCGGTCATCCCCTCCCCCGCACCCAAGCCACCCTCCCCCGCCGCGTGGCAGGTGTGACACGTGTCGTTGCGCGGGATGAGCCAGGTGTCCCGCAGCTGGGTCGAGGTGGCGCTCGCATCGCCGGTCGCGCCCACCTGGTGACACGCGGTGCAGGTGACCCCGGCGCGCTGAAGGGGCTTGGTGTGCCGGGCGTGGTCGAACCGCGCGAAGAGGGCGGCGCGATCGGCCTCTCCGGCGAACGCCGGCAGGACCAGGACGAGCACGAGCAGGAGGAGCAGGAGCCGCGTCATGGGGTCTCCAACCGGAGCGCGAGCCAGGCGCGGGGATCCAGCGGGGCGATGGCGTCGTGGGCGATCTCGCCGCCGACGGAGAGCGACCAGAAGGACCTCCGCACCTCGGCGGTGGCGCCGAGCACGAGCGCTGTGTCCCACGGCGCGTGCGGCTTGCGGTAGGGCACCACCGCCGCGTTCACCGTCAGGAACAGCGGCTGGGGCACCGGGAGCGCGGCGGACGTGCCGAACGACTGGTAGACGCCGCCGGGGCCGGTGGCGCCATGCCACGCGGGCGCGAAACACCAGGACTCGGGCGGACAGGTCGGGCGCCACGCCAGCTCGGCGCGGGCCCCCAACTGGCGATCCGGCCCGGAGTCCCAGGTCTGGACCGCCGCCGACCCCCAGATCTCGGCCCGACGGGCGTCGCTGCGACCGAGGCCGACACCGATCTCCTCCGCGCCCTCGGGCGCGAACGTCGCGAGGATCGCGGGGCCGAGCGGGGCGGCGCCGGCCTCGCCGAGGGTCGCGAGCGCCTCCCGGTGCTCGCCGTACACGAGCGCGCGTACGCCGGCCGCCGGGCGGAAGATCGCCTCGACGCGGCCGCGCTCGAGCACCGGGGCCTCCCCCGCGATGCCGACCGCCACGAGCGCGCTGATGTCGGGCTTTCCGGGCGCGTCCGCGCCGCTCCAGCGCAGCCGCAGATCGGGGTGGAGCGCAGGGATCGGCCCCGCCTCGCCCCACACACCCGCGATCGCGAGCCAGGCGCCGGCGGCCCCCTCCGCGCTGGTGAAGGTGGCCGCGAGCCGTGCGACGGGCGCCCCGGAGGCGAGACCGTCCTCCACGGTGAGGAGGCCGACCTGGCGGGCCTGGCCGGCCCACGCCTCGATCCGCAGGGCGGCGAACGGGGACCAGGCCAGCCGGCCGCCGTCGAGCAGCCGGCCCCAGGTGGGCAGCTCCATGCGCTGGCGCCCCAGCGTCCAATCGACGCGTCCCGAGCCGCCGTCGGCGGTGAGCACGTAGATCTCCGGAACGACCGGCGAGTCCACTCCGGCGGGCCAACCGACCTCGCCGTAGCCCTCCAGGCGCGCGGGGCCGAGGTTCCAGGTGCCGGACGCGGACTGCCACCCCGAGACGAACGCGTTCCCGAGCATGTCCGGGCGGGCCTGCACGACGGTGGTGGTGACGCCTTCCGGCGCGGCGGCCCAGGCGGACGGGGAGAGCGGGACGAACATCATGGCGTCCCGCCGTGGCAGCTCGCGCCGCACGCGGCGGGCATCGCCGCCGAACCCTCGCCCGCCGCGTGGCAATCGAGGCACACCGCTTCGCCGACCGTGCCGGCCACGGGGATGTGCCCGGCGATCCAGCCCTCCGCGTGCGGGTAGGTGGCGTGGCAGCGAGCGCAGGCGACGCCGCTCGTGCCGCCCGTGCCGGCCTCGCCGTGACAGGCGGCGCATGTGGCGAGATCGGCCGTGCCGCTCGGCGGCGGGGCATGCGCCTCGGCCCAGCCCGGCGGGTGCGGCCAGGTCGCATGGCAGGACGTGCATGCCGGGGCGACCGGCGCACCTTCTACAGCGGCGGTGCCGCCGGTGAGGTCGGCACCGTGGCACGCGCCACAGGACGCTGTCGCCGAGCCGCGCGCGATCGTCCACGCGCCGTGCTGGCCCGCGTCTGCCCAGCTCGGCGGGTGGGGGTAGCTGCCGTGGCAGGTGGTGCAGGCGGGGGCGGACAGCCCGGAGACGCCGTGGCAGGTCAGGCAGGTGGGATCGCCCGCGCCGCGGTGGGTGGCCCCGGCGAGCCAGCCCTCCGCGTGCGGATAGCCCGCATGGCAGCTCGCGCAGGTGGGCGCGCCCTGGTCTCCGCTGGCGCTGTCCTCCCGGTGGCAGCCCAGGCAGGTGTCCGCGCCCGCGGCCCGCGCCTCGGGGCCGTGCGCGATGCCCGCGTCATACCCCTCCGCGTGCGGAAATTGCACCGCGCCCGTGGGGGCCGCGGGGGTAGCGAGCCCGCAGGCCGCGAGGAACAGGAGCAGCCCCGTCATGGATACAGCTCCTCGAACGCCGACTGGAGCGCTTCGTGCGTGGCGCTCTCGGTCATGTCCCCGGACGGCCCCGCGAAGTCGCCGCCCAGCAGCGCGTCGTTCCATGCGTGGCACTCCTGGCAGGCGTTGGGCGAAAACGCGCCCGGTGCCAGGTGTCCCACGCCGGCGGCGTCGAAGCCGGCGAGGGAGTCCGCCGGGGGGATCGCGACGAACCGGTGGCTGGCGAGGTCACCCGCGCCGGAGGCCTCGGACCAGGCCGATCGCGCGGCGGTGAGCGGCATGTGACATCCGGTGCACCGGCCGGCGCCCGGGAGCCCGCCGGGGTCGTAGAGGGCGTGGCCGCCGTGTTCGGCGGTGGCCGCCTCGGAGCCCTCGAAGCTCAGCGCGCTGTGACAGGAGAGGCAGAGGGTGTTGTCCTCGTGCTCCTGCCGCAGGTCCGCGGCGATCGTGGATCCGTGCGGATCGTGGCAGTCGGTGCACCGCGCGGACCAGGCGCCGGTGCCATGGCCCGAGCGGGCGAGCTCGTCGGACTGGGCGCCGGGGACCTGGGCGGCGCCGGAGGGCCACGCGGTGTAGGCGGAGGGCAGGTCGAGGGCCTCGCCCGGCAGGAACAGGGCGTGGGTGTCATCCCAGGCGTAGGCGGTGCCCTCGGCGCCGTCGAGCGCGGCGTGGCACTGGCCACACACGTCGTTGGCGCGGTCGACGTCGAGGTCGGCGGGGTTGGTGATGCGGAGGGACTTCTCGGCGAGCGGACCGCTCGTGTGGTCCTCGCCGGGGCCGTGGCAGCGCTCGCACCCGACGCCCGGCTCGTCCCACCGCGCGTCGGCGCCGGACACCGCGCGCAGCGACACCGCCGGCTCGGCGGCGACGAGCGTGAAGCCGCTGACGTGGCAGCCGAAGCAGGCGGCCTCCGCCGACGTGGCGGGGTCGGGCGCGAGCTCGAAGCTGCCATCCGCGGCGAACCAGGCGCGGGTGTCGCCCGCGATCCAGCCGCCGTCGGACCAGCCGGGGCGGGTGGGATCGGCCGCCACCCAAGCGACCGGGAGCGGCCAGGCGAGGCCGTCCCGCTCGGTCCACGGCACCGCGCCGCGCTCCGCGCCGCCGATGAGGCCGAGGACCGTCCACGAGCCGCTCTCACCGTCGGCTGCGTCGAGGCGGACGACGGGCGCGCCCTCCACCCAGGCGAGCGTGGCGGTCGCGCCATCGAGGTCGACCGTCGTGCCCGCGTCGAAGCCGGCCGCCGGGGGGCCCTCCACGTCCTCGGACAGAGCGTGCCCGTGCGCGGAGGCGCCGAGGCTCGTGGCGATGTCGGCGTGACACATCGCGCAGAGCCGGGTGCCGACCTGGCGGGTGCCGTCGGCGGCGCGGCCCGACAGGGTGAACGCCACCTCCACCCCGCCGAGCAGCGGGACGGTCACGTCGGGTGTGTGGCGCGGCCACAGGCGGTCCGCCGGCTCGGCCACCGTGATGTCGACCGCCAGCCCCCCGAGGCCGTACAGGGCCAGCTCGCCGGCGGCGTCGGTGGTGCCGCTGACCGTGACCGTCTCCGCGACGGCGGTGACGACGGCGCCGGGCCAGGGGGTGTCCTCCGGCCCGTTCACCCGCAGTCGGAGGACGCCGTCGACCTCCTCGGCCGGGCCGAGCTGCACGTCCGACGTGGCGATCGCGCCGACGACCACGGTCACCTCGGCCGAGGTGGCGGGCGCGAAGCCCGGGGCGTTCGCGACGACCTGGTAGCTGCCGGGCAGGAGGCGATCGATCGCGTAGGTGCCATCGGCAGCGGCGGTGGCCTCCATGCCGCGCGGGTCCGTCGTGACCAGCGCGCCGGCCACCGGTGCCCCGTCCGTGTCCGTGACCGTTCCCGCGAGCCCTCCGGCCGCCGTCGCCCCCGCCGTGACCGGGCGGTCGTCCGCGCCGGGCCACTCCTCCTGCACGAGGCAGGAGGCCGACATCGCGACCCACAGGAGCGCCAGGGGCCCCGTGCGGAGTGAATCTTGGGAGGGACCGGGCTTCAATGGGCCCCCCGCTGGAAGGACACCGCCGCCGTAACACTCGCTGCTGAAGCCCAGCGGCCGGTCGCCAGGGCGTCGGCGCCGGCGAGGCCGACGGCGCTCCCGGACTCCGCAGCGGAAGGCAATCGCTCGACGCGCACGGGCTCGCGCCGCCCGTCCTGGGCGTCATCGACGTAACTTTTCGTCGTCAACCGTCCCGCTCCATGACGTTTACCCAGGTCAGCCACACGATTGGCTTGCGGATCCCCTCTCCCATCTACGCGTGACACCAAGCGTGAATCGAACGCGGACGCGACCGTGCCCGCCCTCTGAGGACGCTCCGGTCGGGATCCCCGAGCCAGCGCCCGTCGTGTCAGGCTGCCCACCGACGGTGTCATTTCGAACAGCTCAGGTCGCGCATGCGAGGCACGTCGCGTCGTCGAGGGCCAGCGAGTACGTCCACATCGACGCATTCGGACCGTCTTCGTTCGCATGGCAGGGGGCCTCGCGGACCCGGATAGCAAGCGCCATGCCAGCGGCGGGACGCCGACGAGGCGCGCGGAGACCTCCCGCCAGGCCCTACACCCCCGACGGCCTCCGGGCGACCAACGCGCCCAGCGCCTGCACCCCAACCGGCGGATCGGGCAGCCACGGGAGCACGAAGGTGCGCCGGGCGAGCCCGTCGGCGATGCGCGCGGTCTGACGCGTCTCGCCCGCAAGGCGGGCCTTGAGCAGGGGGTCCGTGGTCCCGGACGCGGCCACGCTCTTGTTGATGACCCAGGCCCAGGGCTCGATGCGGGCACGGCGCAAGTCGTCCTGCAACGCGGCCGCCTGGCTCACCGGGGTGGCCTCGGGCAGGGTCACGATGAGCACGCGCGTCAACGTCGGGTCCTGCAGGCGCATGAGCGGAGTGACGATTTTTCCCACGCCGGCGACCTTGGCGCCGCCGCCGGAGGGGCGCGTCATCTGCCGGTGGTAGGCGCCCGTCGCGTCCATCAGGAGCAGCGAGTGCCCGGTCGGCGCCGTGTCCAGCACGACGAAGGCGCTCCGCGCCTGGTTGACCACCCGGCTGAAGGCGTGGAACACGGCGACCTCTTCGGTGCACGGCGACTGGAGGTCTTCCAGGAGGAGCGCGCGGCCGGCCTCGTCGAGATCCTTGCCGCGGGTGGCCATCATGCGGTCGACGTACGCGCGCGTCTCGGCCGCCGGATCGATGCGCCCGACCTCGAGCCCCGCCAGCTGCCCGTCGAGCGTGCCGGCGAGGTGGGCGGCGGGGTCTGTGGTGGTCAGGTGCACGCTGTGGCCACGCTGCACGAGGCCGACCGCGAGCGCCGCGGCGATCGTCGTCTTGCCCACCCCGCCCTTGCCCATGACCATGAGGAGGCCGTGGCCCATCTGGGCCAGCTCGTCCACGAGCCGGTCGAGCGGCTCACCCGGGGGCACGACCGCGGCAGCGGCCACGTCCGGCGGCATGGGCGGCGCGGCCCCGTCGACGAGCAACGCGCGCAGCGCCGGCAGGCCCACGGTGTCGAACGCGCGGAGGGGCACCTCGTCCCGGGGAAGGCGCGCCAACGCGTCGGGCATACGCGCGATGGCCTCGCGGCCGACGCGCTCGATCGCCGCGGCCACGGGATCGTCGGGTCGGGCCGCCCGAAACACCCCGTTGATCGCGAGGCGCTGGTTCAGGAGGCCGAGCTCGCGCAGCTCGCCCGCCGTGCGCGCGGCCTCCTGCATGGGGGACGCGTCGGGCCGCGTGACGAGCACGACGGTGGTGAGCGCCGGGTCGGCGAGCGCGGCGAGCGCGGCGTTGAAGCGTGTCTCCTGCATCTTGAGCCCGGAGTGGGGCCCGAGGCATGAGGCGCCGCGGTCGTTGCCGGCGAGAAAGCCGCTCCAGGCCCTGGGCAGGCTGAGCAGGCGCAGCGTGTGGCCGGTGGGGGCGGTGTCGAAGAACACGTGGTCCCACGCGGACTCCCCGGCGTGCCCCTCGGTTGCCAGGAGCGCGGCGAACTCGTCGAAGGCGGCGATCTCGGTCGTGCAGGCCCCCGACAGCTGCTCGCGCACGTCGGCGCGCTCGCCCGCGGTGGCGCTCTGCTCGAGCTGCGCGAGGACCCGCTGCCGGTAGGCCTCGGCCGCCCTGTCCGGGTCGATGTTCAGGACGGAGAGGCCCGGCACCCCGGGCACGGGCACGGGCTGGTTGGAGAGCGGGACGCCGAGCATCTCGTCGAGGTTGGAGGCCGCGTCGGTGCTCACGAGGAGCACGCGGCGGCCCGCGTCCGCCAGCGCGATGGCCGACGCGGTGGAGAGGGAGGTCTTCCCCACGCCGCCCTTCCCCGTGAAGAAGACGAACCGCGTGGGGGCGGTGAGGAGGCCGAGGGATGCGGGGGCGGTGGTCACGCGTACCTCTATGGCGGCGGGCGCGCGGTGCTCGATGACCCGCCTACAACACCGCGTAGATGAACGGCGCGACGTAATGCACCGCCGAGAGCCCCGCGAGCACGAGCCCGAGCAGCACGAGCACGCCGATCATCGGCAGCATCCACAGCCGTCCGCTGCGCGAGAAGGAGCGGATCACCTGGCCGATCACGCCGAGGCGGCCGCGGACGCCATCGAGCGCGCTCACGCCTCGTCCTTCGCGACGCGGAACGGCCCGACGTAGAGCGCGTCCAGCCCCGAGCGGCGGAACGTGGCGAGGGCGTCCAGCGGAGTGGTGACGATGGGCTCCCCCTTCAGGTTGAAGCTGGTGTTGAGCACCGCGGCGCGCCCGGTGCGGGCGCCGAGCTCCCCGATCAGCCGGTGGAACAGCGGGTTCACCTCCGGCTCCACGAGGTGGACCCGCGCCGAGCCGTCGACGTGGGTTGTCGCCCAGTCCAGCGCCGGCTCGCGCACCGGCGCGACGAGCAGCATCCACCGCAGCGGCTGATCCGCGCCCGGGGTGAGCTCGAACCAATCCTCGGCGGGCGCCACGTGCACCGAGGGCGCGAACGGGCGGAACAGCTCGCGGAACTTGATGCGGGTGTTGACCGCCTCCCGCATCCCGGGGCGCGCCGGATCCGCGAGGATCGAGCGGAACCCGAGGGCGCGCGGGCCCCACTCCGAGCGGCCCTGGCACCACCCCACGATCCGCCCCGACGCGATGTCCTCCGCGGCCCGGACCGCCGGATCCACCTCCTCGAACGACACCCCGAGGTCGGTGAGCAGCGTGCGCGTGGCGCCGTCGTCGGCCTCCCAGCCCAGATCCGGCCGTGTCAGCGGTGGGGACCGCGCTCCGCCGACCACCTCGTGCCACGCCCACAGCGCCGCGCCGACGGCCCCGCCGGCATCCCCCGCCGCCGGATGGACCCACAGCGATCGGAACGGCGTGCGTGCGAGCAACTTCTGGTTCGCGACGCTGTTCAGCGCGACCCCGCCCGCGTAGCACAAGTGATCGAGCCCGGTCCGACGGTGGAGCTCGTTGGCCAGCTCGACGAGGGTGTCCTCCGTGACCTTCTGGATGGAGGCCGCCACGTCCGCCGCGTACTTCCCCTCGGCGGTGGTCGGATCGAACACGGCGCCGGGCGCGCGCGAGGGGCCGAACAGCCCTTCGAACAGCGCGGAGATCGAGTCGGTCGCGCTGTGGTGCCAGGCCACGTACGCCAGATCGATCTCGAAGCCGCCGCCGGGCAGGCTCCGGAGAACGCGGCGCACCTTGTCCTCGTGCGTGGGCTCACCGAAGGCGGCCATCCCCATGACCTTGTACTCGCCGTCGTTCACGGCGAACCCGAGCCAGGCGGTGAACGCCGAATACAGCAGACCGATCGAGTGCGGAAAGCGGATCTCCGCGATCCGCTCGAGCCCACCCGGCCCCCCGCGCCACAGGCTCGTCGTCGCCCACTCCCCCACCCCGTCGGCCACGAGCACCGCGGCCTCGGCGTACGGCGAGGTGTAGAACGCGCTCGCGGCGTGCGAGAGGAGGTGATCGCTCCAGTACAGGCGGCTCGGGTGGCACCCGAGGGCGGCGGGGAGGGTTGCCGGGAGCCACAGGCGATCGGCGAGCCAGACACGCATCGCACGGGTGAACGAGCGACGGCTCCGCGGGAACGAAGCCATCTGCGTGACGACGATGCGCTCGAACTTCCGGATCGGCTTCTCGTAGTACACCACCGCCTCGACGTCCTCGATGCGCACCCCCGCCTGGGCGAGGCAGAAGCGGACGGAGCGCAGGGGCAGGCTCGCGTCGTGCTTCACCCGCGAGAAGCGCTCCTCGGAGGAGGCCGCCACGACCTGCCCGTCCGCGAGCAGCGCGGCCGCGGCGTCGTGGTAGTGCGCGCTCACGCCGAGGACGTAGCGGGGCATCGTCAGCCGGGCCGGCGGGCGTAGGCGCCCGGGGGATCGATCGCCTCCGCGGGCAGGAGGCCTCCGGGGAGGCGCTCGCGCGAGCGGGCGATCATCGCGAAGGGCGCCACGAGCCCGAAGTAGAGGAGCGTCAGCCAGATCGCGGCCATGCGGTCGCCGAAGGAGGCGGCGAAGCGCCCCCAGCTCTGCCAGAGGTCGCGCCCGCGGGTGGTCCAGACGACACGCCGCACCGGCGCGCCCGCCTTCGCGAGGCGGTCGAGCTCGGCCCGCGAATAGGCGATGTGGAACCGCTCGTCGCGCGCGATCTCCTCGAACATGCGGGTGGAGTCGGGGTCCTGCCGCAGCAGCTCCGCGTACACCTCGAACTGCGCGGCGCCCGCCAGCTCGTGGAGCCAGACGAACGCGAGGAATTCGGTCTCGCCGAGCTGCTCGACGAGGGATCGGTCGGACCGGATGCCGTGATCCCCGATGAAGCCGGTGTCCTCCAGCACGGCGTGGGCGCGGCCGTGCGAGTCCGCCAGGATCCGCGCACGCTCGCGGAACATCCGCGCGTGCTTGAGCTCGTCGAGCGCGTGGCGAAAGTACTTGCGACGCAGGAGCGGATCGGTCGCAGCCTCAGTAGCGGCGAGCATGTCGAGGCCGCTGCCTGACTCGACGTGGGAGAACTCGGCCATCTTGCGGGCGGGCGTGCCCGGCAGCCGCCAGATCACCCGGCTGATCAGGCGGAAGAGCGGCAGTGGCAGCAGGAGGGGGGTCATTCGGAGGGGGCCGGCAGCCACTCGAGGAGCGCGCGCGTCATCTTTGCATGCCCAGCGCGGGACAGATGGAAGTCACCCTCCAGAAAGTCAGTCGGATCGCGGAAGAACGGCGTGAGCTCGAGCGTCGGGACGTCCGCGAGCGCAGCGCGCAGATCGCTCCAGGGGCCCGGCACGGCCCACGGCGCCGCGTCGAGTCGCGCCGTGGGCAGGACGGCGCGCGCGCGCGCCTCGGTCAGGGCGAAGTCGACCGGGAGGATCGCGACGCGGGTGGGGATGTCCGGGTTCTCCAACGCGAAGGCCCGGATGTCCCGCGCGATGGACGCGGTCGCCGCCGCGCGCTCGTCCGGCGCGAGCCCCCACGGGCTCGACCGCCAGCGCCCCTCGGCGATGTCCTCCCCCCAGTCGTGGGCGCCGAGCACCATCGAGTAGGTGAGCAGGTGGCTCCGGGCGAGCGGGCTCGCGAAGAAGCGCCCCGGGAACCGGGCCGCCGCGTCGGGCGAGAGCAGCCACCCCCCCTCGACGCGGTAGCGCTCGCGCACCGGAAGCCCCTCCTCCGCCCAATCGTTCGCGCCGTTGACGAGGACCAGCACCCCGCGCGCACCGTCGCGGAGGCGCCGCGCGTGGTCGAGGGCATCGGCCACCCCATGTCCCGCGACCCCCACCGGGCGCGCGGGGACGCCGGCGGCGCGGAGCCCGGCCACGAAGGTCTCGCCACCCTCCGCGTTCATCCCGAACACGTGGGAGTCGCCCACCACGAGCCACGGCGCGCCCGGCGGGCCGTCCGGGAGGCGGCGCAGGCCGTCGCCGTCCGTCTCCGCGGTCCACACGCCCCCGTTCGGAAGGATGAGCACACGCGCGCAGCCAGGCACCAGCAGGATCGTCGCGCCCGCCGCCCCCGCCGCGGGCGTGTCCGCGTAGCAGTCGAGCTGGGGCAGCGCGCCCTGATCCGCGACGCGCACGACCCCCTCCGAGACCCCGATCGCCACGCCGGTGGAGAGCGCCGCGTACAGGAGCTGGGTCGCGACGGACGGGCGCGCGGTCACGGGGCGAGCGCCGGGGCGGGCGCGGGCGCGCGCCCCATCGCCGTGAGCAGCCCTTCGAGCGCGGGCGCGACGTGCGCCGCGATCCAGGCGTGCCCGGCGGCGGTGGGGTGGGTGTCGTCGAGCAGGAAGGAGGGGGGCGCCTCGTCCTTCGCGGCGAGGGACTGGAGGTGGACGAACGCCGCGTCGTTCGCGTCCGCCCAGGCCGGGAGGAGCGCGTCGAACGTCGGCCGGGGCGTCCCGTACACGGGGTGGAGGATCAGCAGGCGGGCGCGGTGCGCGGCGCACCAGGCGCCGATCGCGTCGAGCGCCGCCGTACGATCCGCCGTCGGGACGCGCACCCGGTCGGAGACGCCCCCCGGCGCCTGCGCCGAGACGCGCGGCGCCAACGCGAACCTCCACACCGCAGCGCGGAGCCGGCTCTTCGCGAGCGCCGTGGAGACGGCCGCGAACGGCGCGCGCGCCTCCGTCAGCTCCCGGTCGGTGAGGGCGGCGCTGAAGGGGTCGACACGGTTGGACGCGCCGCGCGAGGAGATGTCGTTCTGGAGGTGGTACAGCACGACCACGTCCGGCTCCCACGCGGCGCCCTCCGTGTCGAGGAAGCGCCAGGACTGCCACACGCTCCACGCCGGCTGCCCCGCGTTCACGACATCCACGTCGAAGCCGGCCGCGTCGAGCCTCGTCGCGAGCAGGGAGGTGTACGACTGCTCTGCCGGCAGGCTGTGGCCCCACGTGGTGGACTCCCCGAGCGACAGCACCCTGGCGCGCCCTGCCTTCGGCGTCCGCTCCCCCGCCCGCAGCCCGTCGCGGTTGGTGCGCAACGGCGGCCCCTCGGGGAGGCGCGTGTCGAGCCCCGGGCGCTGCTTCCACAGGAGAACGGGATGATCCTCGAGGAATGGCATCGACGGGATCGCGTCGAGCTCGTCGGCGTCCCACCGGGCGCGCGCGACGCCCTCGGCGATCCCGAGGAGCGCACCGCAGAGCGCCAGCAGCACGGCGAACGTGAACGCCGGCGAGCCACGTCGGGGCGCGGGGCCGGGCATCCGCGCAGGCGCCGCGGGGACCGGCATCAGATCGCCGTGTAGCGCACGGCGGACATCGTCGACATGCCCGTCAACACGACGAGGGCGAGGAGGCCGCCGAAGAGGAGCACCAGCACGGGGACCATCCACCAGCGGAACCCGTCGCGGAGGGAACCCCATACGCGAGCGAGGACAGGCTGCGGCGCATCCGACATGCGCGCGCATATCCCGATGGCGCGGGCTCCGCGCGGGGTGCTCAGGCGTGGGTGGAGGCCGGCGGGATCTGGACGGCGATCGCCGCGAGGCGATGCACGCTGACCCACGAGGCGTCGGCGGGCACGGGGAGGAACGTCGCGAGCGCCGGCAGATCGGCGGCGAGGCGATCGGCCAGGACCCTCGGCACCCGGGCGACCACGGCGCGGCCCTCGGGCCCGGTGACGCCGCACTGTTCGAAGACGAGCGTATCGGCCTCGGCCGCGACGAGGAGCAGCCCCCGCGACCCCGCCGTCATCCACCCGGTGCGCGCGAGGAGGACCAGCTTCAACGCCTCGATCACGCGGTCATCCAGCCCCGCGTCCGCCCCGACCAGCTTCTCGCGCAGCTCGGCGTAGCCGAACACGACCCGTCGCAACGTGATGGTGCTCCCGGCAAGGCCCGGCTCGGCCGCCAGCGCCTCCATGACCGTGCGGAACCCCGCGTCGATCGAGGCGCCGTCGGCGCGCAGCTCGGTGGAAAAGACCCCGATGAGCTGGCCGCGACGCAGATCCGTGTAGAGGAGCTCGCGCTCGACCACCGTGTGCGCGCCGCACCCGCCGCAGCGCACCCGCATGAACGTGCCGTCGAGCACCTGGGCGCGAAACGCGGGGTGGCGGCCGGCGTTGGCGCTCTCGGCGAGGCGCGCGGGCGTGGTGACGCCGCAGGCCGGGCAAGGGACCGAGACCTTGGCGAAGGTAGACATCTACGGCTCCACGCCAGGCTCCAAGGGGATCGTCTGCACGACGCTCCACTGGGCGCCACGCTGCTCCTCGATCGTCCAGGAGAACGGGGTGGTCGGTCCCCCCCGGAGCACCGCGCGCCGCTTCATGGGCGGATGACGCACGCCGGGCGCCCTCCCCTCCCCCGTCGCACCCGAGGCCTCGAGCGTCACGACGAGGTCGGGCAGGGCGAGCCACGCGGGCTTCCCCTTCTCGTCCACCGTGCGCGGGCCGCTGTTCGCGTCGAAGCCGGGCGGCCGGGCCTCGAACGCGGTGAGCGCCTCGCTCAGCTCCTGCGCCGCGATCCGCGGCTGTTCCCACAGCTTCGACCGCCGGAGGAAGGCGACCATCGCTTCGCCACCCCGTTCGGTCGAGACGACACCGCCCTCGACCGCGACCACCCGGTCGAGCCGGCCGGCGGGCGTGCCCTCCAAGCGCACGCGCACGATCCCGGTCAGGATCGCCTGTTCGCGGCACAACGCGACGGTGGCGCCCGGAAAGCCGAGCGCGGCGGCGGCGGCGGCGCAGGTGAAGGGCACGGACATCGCGGGCTCCGGGGGAAGCGGTGCGGCTCGCTGAGGGGCCGGCTCCGGAGCGGGAGCGGCGCCGCCGAGCGCGCAGGCGAGGAAGACCAGGGGGAACACGGCCTACACCGAGTCGATGATGTCGGCCGAGGGCGCCACCTCGGTGGCGCCGGGGGCGGTCGGGGCGCCAGCGAGCGGGTCGGAAGCCTGCGCGCCCGGGCCGGTCGGGGTGGTGGACGGGCCGGCCGCCTCGAGCGTGTTGAACCACGCATCCCAGTCGACGCCGTTGAGCGCGCGCGCCTTCGTCCCGCCGGAGTACCGCTTCGTGTAGATCTCGGCGAACATCTCGGCGGGGCTCGACAGGCAGTACCAGCCGTGGCTGCGGTGGAGCGCGGTGTAGGCGGCCTTCGAGTACTTCGCGAAGCTGTCCTGATACCGGGACGAGTAGAGGTACACGTCCTGCCCCGGCGGGTTGAACCCGGTGAACTTGTAGGCGTTCTCCGGCACGCCGCTCGGGTCGGTGGAGCCGCCGAGCACCGCGTCGAGGTACCGGACCATCGCCTGCCGGCCGACGCGGCTGCTCCGGATGAGGGCGAGCTTGTCGGCCATCGCCACGCCGGCGAACGCGGCATCGTCGATCAGGACGTTGCCCGTGCCCGGCTCGGCCCCGGTCTTGAGGAGGGAGACGACCCACGCGGCGATGTCGGCCGTCGGCACGCTCACCCGGGTGGGGGGGCTGCCGACCTGCATCCGGACCGAACCGCTGGCCGACCACATGGCGCCCTGGAACTCGAGGTCCGTCACCGCGGCCCAGCCGGCGTAGGTCACGACGGCGTCGTTTCCCATCTGCATGCCGGCGTACTGCGAGTCTCCGACGGAGTGGCCGAATTCGTGCCGCGCGTGGTTCTGGAAGTAGGTGAGCGACTCGGCGCCCAGCGTGCGGTTGTCCTGACGCCCGACCTGCTGGCCGCCGCCCACCATCCCCGCCACGCCGAGGGAGTCCGAATCGGAGGCGGTGGTGTCCATCCGGCCCGGGTTGGCCACGCCGTTCAGAGCCTTCGGCGCGTACATGATCACGTTGCCGCTCCACGCGTAGGACGTGCCGAGGTCGCGGTTGCCGGCGCCCCTCGGGGTGAACGCGTGCCAGTCGGTCGAGGCGACGGGCGCGGTCTGCTTCCATCGCCAGACCTTTGCCGGCACGAACCCGAGCGTGCGCGTGGTCGCGACTTCGTTCAACGACATCGGCGCCAGCATCTTCATCATCTCGAGCATGCCATCGTCCGTGGCGCTCACGGGCATCCAGACCGCGCGCAGATCGTACGTGTTCGTGCTCCCGGCGGGCGCGTTGGGATCGACGATACCGAACTCGTCGTCGAAGATGGTCTCCTCGCCCGCGGGCATGATGCGCGCCGCCGCGAGGTGGGTGAAGGCGGTGACCGCCTGCGCGCCGGTGCGCCCCGTGCCGTCCCCCCAGAGGTTGAAGAAGCCGCGGAAGCTCTCCTCGTCCGGCATGCGCGCGGGGAGGCTGTCGAGGACCGCCTGGAACACCGCCGCGCCGTCCACGCCGGCGCGCCAGTCCGCCCCATGATCCTTGGCGAACTTCAACAACAGCGGGGTCTGGGCGCCGCGCACCAACGCCCCCGCCCAGGCCTGCCACTGCGCGCCCTGCTCGATCCGCTGCTTCAGCTTGATCGGATCGACCGCGAGCCACGCCATCAGGAGCGGGTTGGCCTCCGCGGCCTGGGCGAGGCGCGCCGAGTCGAGCACGAGGAGCGGGAAGAGGGCGAACGGATCGGCGCCGGTCGTGCGCACGAGCGTGATCACGAAGGGGTTGACCGCCGCGAGCGCCTGGGTTTCGACCGTGCTCCCGGGCCCGTTGACCATCGCGGTGGCGGCCGCCACGTCGAGCCAGCCGCCGGCGAGCGCGAAGGGCAGCGACAACGCGAGGGACCAACCCCAGATCCCGACGAGCCTGCCCGCGGCGCCCTTGTCCACCGCGCCGATGGCGGAGAGGACCGTGAACCCGAGCGCCGAGCCTTCCACGGGCGCCGACACCGTGGGGGGGCCGGTCACGACGAGGAGATCCCGCAGGCCGGGCCCCCACCCCGCCGGGTTGAGGAGGATGAGGGCGGGGAGGATGTCCAGCCGGTTGAGCGCGACGAGCGTGGTGTACCAGGGGCCGACCGCTCCCCAGAGCGGCACCTGCTGGGAGAGCCCGGGCAGATCGGCCCCGAGCCAGGCCTGGGCGACCGGCGCCGCCCGGAACGCCGCGAGCACGCCGGCGCTGTCCTGGGCGAGCTGGGGGAGCACCACGAAGGGGGAGAGACCGGGGAACCAGCCCCGCAAGGCGGTGGCGGTCGCGTCGTCGTCGAAGGCGACCAGCGCGTCGGCGGCGTCTCCTTGGGCGAGGATGGGACCGAGCACCGCGGCGTTCCCGATGGCGGGGAGGGCCTGGAGCTGGGCCACGAACGCGACGAGGCCCGAGGGGTTGCGCACGCCGATGTCCCAGAGCACCTCCTGCTCGGTCGCGGGGGAGGTGCCGAGGGCGCTGTTGGCGATGTCGAGCCACGCGTCCACCGCGGGGGCGACGCGCCGAAGGATGCCAGGGCCGAGCTGATCCTCCTCCAACGCGACGAACTGGCCGAGCAGGGCGGTGTCGGCGCCGAGGCGCACCATGTCCGGGGACAAGAACGCGTCGAACGCGACGAGGGCGGTCGAGGCGTCGCCGCAGATCACGGCGGTGCGGAGGCGATCCATGGGGGTGTGGGTCAGATCGTCGTCCCCGCACACCGAACCGCCGATGCTGCCGCCGGGGTGGCTGGCGCCGGTGCCGCCCGCGGAGCCCCCCGACGCGCCCCCGGCACCCCCCGCGGTCGGGCTGGCGCCGCCGGACGTGCGCAGCCGGTCGAGGCGGGCCTGGTTGCCCACGCCGGCGGTGCCGCTGGAGCCGGGCCCCGACGAGGCCGGCCCTTGCACAGCCTGCGCGGGAGCGGAGCTCTGGACGGGGGCCGGGCTGAGCGTCTGGGCGGGGGGCATGCGGGGGTCCCGTTCGGCGCGGAGTCTACCCATTCCGCGGACCGGGCGGGGTCAGAAAGCGAAGCGGGAGAAGGAAGTACCCGCGAGCCCCGCCGGTGAGCGTGGGGGCCGCGCGACAGGGACCAGAAGTGACGCCCGCGGCTCGGCCCCTCGCTACACGCACGCCTCCGGTCCCTACGTTCTCTGCATGGTCGCAGGGAGGTGGGCGTGCACGATCTCATCTGTTTCTCACCCCTCCGTTGGGGCACCGGACTCCAGCGGCCGCAGCACCTCATGAGCCGCGCCGCGCGGGATCGCCGCGTGTGGTTCATCGAAGAGCCGGTCCTGGGCGCCGCCGCTCCGCGCCTCCACCGCACGCGCACGGCCGAGTATGTCGACGTGTGCGTGCCGCAGCTCCCGCACGGCCTCTCCCCCGAGGCGAGCGCGCAGGCGTCGATGGCGCTGGTCGAGCAGCTCGTGATGGTGGAGGGCATCGATGCGCCCGTCGCCTGGCTCTACACCCCCCGGATGCTCCCCATCGTGAACACGCTGGCGCCCAGGGCCATCGTGTACGACTGCATGCATCCTCCCCCGCCGGGGCTGCCGGATCACGCGCTGCTGGCGGTGGCTTCGCTCGTGTTCACCGGGGACGCCAGCCTCCACGAGGCCTTGCGCCGGCGTCACCCGAGCGTGCACCTGTTCCCATCGACCGCCGCCACCTGGGACCAGACCTGGGCCGAGATGGAGATGCTGCTGGGCGGGCTCACGGACCTGCCTCGCCTCGAGGCCCAGAGCGCGCGGTGAAGCACGCTTCCCGCGCCAGCCACTCCAACACCCGCCGCTCATCCCCCCGCACCCGAACCGCGCTCCGCTCGTTCTCGGTCACCGCCACTCCGCCATCCACCCGCAGCCGCGCCAACGCCGCGACACACGTCTCCTCCAACAGCCCCGGCGCCGCCTGGAGCGCCGCGAACAGCTCGGCGCTGCCCTCGTCGTGGCGCGCCCGCACCCGGAACGGACCGAGCACCCAGGGGTACACCACACACTCGGCCTCCGGGTTGTCCGGCATCGTGAAGCCGTAATGGAGGAGCAGCCGGCCGTTGCTCTTCTGGCCGTAGTCGTCGCACACCTCGTCCCCCGCCCGGATCGGCACCCGCGCGCGCAGGACGAAGCGCTCCGCCTCGAACCCCCAGGTCACCTGGGACACGAACGCGTGGTTCATGAGGTCCGCGAACGGCACCAGCGCCACGCCGGCGCCCTCGCCCGAGAACACCCGCGAGCTCACCAGCGTGCGCGCCCGCTGCCAATCTCCCACCACCGCCACACCCAAAGCACGGAGCCCCCGAAGCTCCTCTTCGAGCAGCGAGCGGCGGTCCTCCACGAGCCGCCGGAGCGAGGTGCCGTCGAGCCAGGCGAGGTCGGCGTCGCTCCAGAACAGGGGGTGCCCGGGGAGCGAGGCGGGGAGCCCATCGTGGAAGGGGCGCCAGGCCGGGTCGTCCGCGGTGCGGAGCAGCAGGAGCGCGAGGAGCACGTGGTCCGCCATCCCCCCGGCGAGAGCGCGCACGGCCTCGACCGGGACACACCCGAGCGCGTCCTCCGGCGTCAGTTGGCACCGGCGCGGCACCTCGAGCAGCACGTCCCCCGCGGCGATGTCGGCGCCGGCGTAGAGGCCGCGCACGCCCCCCGGCGGGCGTCGGACCTCGAGCGCGCCGACAAAGCCGCCCATGCTCCGGATCCAATCCGCGAGGCCCGCGGCCGTGGGATCGTCGGCCGTCACTAGCCTCCCAACTCCCAGTCCTCGGCTGTCACCGCGCGGGTCCCCAGCACCGAAAGATCGCACGCGGCCGTGCTCACCGACGCCGTGGTCGTGCCCTCCTGCCCGTCGACATACTCGATGCGAAGCGCGCATACGCCGCCGATCGGCTCGTCGAACATGACGGCGAAGTGGCGCCCGAAGTGGTGATGGTCGGGCCGATAGGCGAGCCGGAAGTAGTCGGTCACGTCGAAGGCCACGCCGTCGAACGTGCCGGATGCCCGCGCGAAGTCGCTCGGCGCGGTGAGCACGATGTCGTTGCCCAGGTTTAGATCGAGGGCGATCTCGCCCCCCTCGAACGTGACGGTGTGGAGATTGCGGATCCAATCCGGCTCGCCACAGGGCACGAACGTACGCGCGGTCACGTCGTGGGACGAGGTGCCCTCCTCGTAGAGCACGAACGACGCGCCGGCGCCGGTGCTCGGGTCATTCGAGGCCCCGTCCAAGGTCAGCGGCGCGGGCACCTCTCCCGAGGGCCCCACGAAGACGATCGTGTGGTCGAGCGTGAACGGGGCGCCGCCCTCCGTGGCGAGGGGCTGGGAGCCGGACAGGTAGGTGTACGTCGTGGTGCCGAAGGTGTTGGGGGAGGCCTCGGTCGCACCCGGCCCGCTCATGTCCGGCTGCGCGAGCGCGTCGGCAAAGAGGGTGCACACGGGGAACGCCAGGGTGTAGGTCCCCGCGAGGTGCGGCATCGGATAGACGCCGGCGCTCACCTTCAGCATCGCCTTCGCGGCAACCTCTTGCTCGAGCGTGCGCTCCTCGTTGGACACGCTGCAATACGTCGCGTTCGTCGTGGTGTTGAGCGAGGCCTGCCAGCTCGTGTCTCCGACGTAGGCGCTCGCGTCCGGGCAGTGTGCCCAGGTAGGGTCGGTGTCCGTATCGGTATCGGTATCGGTGTCCGTATCGGTATCGGTGTCCGTATCGGTATCGACGTCGGTGTCGGACGCCGTGTCCTTGTCAGGACCGGCGTCACAGGCGAACAAGCACGGAACGAGCACCAGAAATCTCAAGACGAACTCCAGTTTCAACGCAGGAACGGACGGATCTGCTTGATCACGAGCTGACCGTCGGAGCGGATCTTCCACTCGGTGTCCCAGATCAGGGTGTGCCCCTCGGGCACGACATCGTCGTTCGGGTAGAGCTGGGCGATGTCCCAGAGCACGGCGCCCAGCTCCCCGAGCTCGGCGTCGGTCAGGACGATCTCGGCCTCCGAGCTCGCGGAGACCCGCGAAACCAGGGAGACGACGCCGTCGTCCAGCGTCAGCAGCGTCTTCTCGGGGTACACCCCCGACTCGGCCGAGACGACCTCGAGCTCCCCGAGCTGCGCGTTCACGAGGTAACGATCGTCCGCGTCGCTGGTGGGATTGCCCGCGAAGGCCACGATGTTGGCGAGCTCGTCGGCCGATCGCGTGTCGCACAGGACGCCCATGGCGACGCGCTCGTGCTCGATGCCGTACCAGTCCCGCTCCTCCCACGCCGCGAGGTTCCAGGTGGACGCCCAGACCTCCTGCAGCGAGTCGGTCAGGGTCTCCTCGTCCTCCTTGTCCGGATCGCAGCGGCTGGGGCCGACCTGGTCGGCGTCGAGCTCGTCCGCGAGGCAGGCGCTGTCGGAGTTGTAGAGCCCCGCGCCGCTGAAATCGAGGCCGTCCTCCGCGTTGGAAGAGCTGCGGAAGCGCACCATCGTGGTGTCGTTCCCGAACGTGGCGACGATCTGGTCGGCGAGCTGGGAGAGCAGCGCGGGGTCTACGGGGGCCTCGCCCATCGCGGTGCGGAGCGCGAGGAGGCGGTCACGACGGACCGCGGCGTCGGTGAGGAAGGTGGAGTCGGCGTGCCACGCGGCGATCGTCTCCGCGAAGGTGTAGGTCCCCTCCCCTTCCCCGAGGTCGACGGACCAGGTGCCGGTCCCGACGAAGTCATCGTAGTAGGCGAACGGGATGAGGAAGCCGTCGAGCTGGTAGACCGGATCGATCCGCTGGTACAACGTCGCGAGGTTGGAGCCCTTCGCGCCGTACCCACACACGTTCGCGTCCCGTTGCGCGGCCGAGTCGGTGGGGAGCTCGAGGAGCCCCGGCATCGCGCGCTCCGACAGGTCGGGAGCGCAGATGGAGACGGGATCCGGGCGGATCTCCGACCACCACGCCTCCGCGTCCCCAGGGGTGGCGGCCGACACCTCGAAGGTGGACGCGCCACACTCGAAGTTCACGAGCTGATCCTGCCACGCGCTCAGCGCGTCGAGCGGCGCGCGGATGTAACAATTGGGCGTCCCGCGCGCGGCGCTCCGCACGCTGAGGTGCGACAGCCCTCCCTGGCGCGTGCCGGTCACGATGCCGCTCACGACGCGCTCGAGATCCTCCGGGGCCTCGTCGATGACGACGATGTCCTGGTAGCCGAACGCCGAGGCCTCCGTCGCGGCGGAGAACTCCTCCAGGGTGTAGAGGCGCAAGTAGCCGTAGGCCTCGCCCGGATTGTAGGCCTCGTAGTCGATCTGCGCGGGATTGTGGATGTCGAACGGAGCGTCCCACCCCAGCGCCGCCTCCTGCTGGGCGGAGGAATTCGGGACCCAGGCGAGCGGCCCGAGATCGAAGCGCTCCCGCAGGGACTGCCACGCGGCGGTGACCTCGGCGAGCGTCACGGTGCTGGTCGGGTCCGTCGGGTCGTCCCACACGGTGAACCCGTAGTAGAAGCCGTCCCCCTCGAGGTAGAGCGAGTAGGTGCCGGCGTAGAACTCGCGGGTGTCCGGGTGGAGCACGAGCTCCTGGTACTCGCCCGTGGTGAGGCCCGAGAAGTCGTCGGGAAACGCCGCGACCAGGAAATCGTAGTGGAGCGTGAAGGCGTTGACGTCGAGGAACACCGGCGGCACGCGCGCGTCGTCATGCGCGGGCACGAGGTACTTGCCGACACGGAGCTGGTCGACGCTGCCGGCGGGCACGGTGACGCCGTTGAACGTCTCGTCGTCCGGGATGCGCGGCACACAAGCGCGGTAGCCGAGCCGGGCCTCGGCGTCGGCGCACGCGGGCTCGTCCTCGGGGATCGGGTCGACCACCGGCGGGGCGGTGTCGGCGGGCTCGGGATCGCAGGCGACGCCGAGGAGGACCAGCAGCAAGGAAGGGGACATGAGCGCCCTCACGGTAACCGCGACCCGTGTCACTCGTTGGGGTACTTCACGTACACGGCCCCGCCCTGCGAGCCGCCCGTGCGCTCGCCGGGGGCGCCGATGGCGAGGTCACCGGCGCCGTCCCCGTCGAAGTCTCCGATGACGAGCCCCTGGCCCACGTCGTCCGCGGCGGCCTCTCCGAGGTAGAGCGCCCCGGCGTCCGCGAGCGTGACCGTTCCGGAGAGCGCGCCATAGAAGAGGTAGACGCTGCCGGACGCGGAGCCCGAGGTCGCGTCGCCGGTGGCGGCGAGGAGCAGGTCCCCCGCGCCGTCGTCGTCGAGGTCGGAGACCGCCAGCCCCAGCCCGACGTACTGGCCGGCGCTGTCACCCCGGATGATCACGTCGGCGCCGCTCAGCTCCGTGGTGCCGGACGCGGGGCCGAGGACCACGTAGGCCGCCCCCGCGTAGCTGCCGCCACGGGCGTTGTAGGAGCCGAGGATCACGTCGGCGAGGCCGTCCCCGTCGACATCGCCGAGGGCGAGCTCCTCGCCCGCGTAGTCGCCCGGCCCCTCGCCGTGGAGGATGCCGTCCGCGGAGGCGAGGTCGAGGTCGCCGGTCACTCCACCATAGACGACGTATGCGGCGCCGGAGTACGGGCCCGCGAGGCTCGCGTAGGGGGCCGCCGCGAGGATGTCCCCGAGCCCGTCCCCATCGACGTCCTCCCCCGCGCGGATGTAGCGACCGGCGTAGGCGCTCGGGATGTCGCCGATGAGCTGGGCGTCCGTGTCGGCCCTCAAATCGTAGGTGCCGGCCGAGATCGGGCCGTAGTCGATGAAGATGCTCCCGGCCGCGTAGCCGCCGGTGGCGTCCTCGTAGGCGCCGATGATCGCGTCGTCCACGCCGTCGCCGTTCACGTCCGCGAGGTCCGAGCCGTGCCCCGCCTCGGAGTTGGTCACGCCCTCGTAGACGATCTCGGAGGCGAGCAGCTCGACGTTGCCCGTGATCGGGCCGAACATGATCCACTCCTTGTCGGTGCCGTCGGGCGCGCCGACCGCCACGTCGTCAAAACCGTCTCCGTTCACGTCACCCACGCCGATCGAGCGCCCCGCCGCGTACGTCCGCCGCGAGCCGCTGATGCGGTAGCCGGCGTCGTCGAGCGAACGGTCGCCGTGGATGGGGCCGTAGAGCACGTAGGCGCCGCCGTTGTAGCCGTCGGCGTACATCGTCGCGACCACCAGGTCGTCGAAGCCGTCGGCGTCGATGTCGCCCACGTCGACCACCCGGCCGGCGTCGAAGTTCGCGGCGTCGGAGTAGATCTTCGCGTCCGCCGAGGCGAGCTCCTCGGTGCCGCCGTATCCGCACCGGCTGTCGGCCCCGTCGCAGTCGTTGTCGCGGCCGTCATCACACACCTCGACCGCGCCCGGAAACGTGGCCGCGTCCGTGTCGTCGCAATCGTCTCCGCCGCACGCGGTGCTGAGGTGCCCGTCCGCGTCGAGCTCGAAGTCCTCGTCGACCTCCATGTCGCAGTCGTCGTCGTCATCGTTGCAACGCTCGGGGGCGCCCGGGAACGCCTCCGGATCGCCGGGGCGGCAGTCACTCCCGTCGAGGACCCAGCTCGGATCGGGGTCGCAGGTGGACTCGAAGGTGTAGATGTGGCCGTAGCCGTCGCCGTCGGTGTCGGTGTGCCAGACGGAGACCTCGCCCAGGTCGGCGCGGCCGTCGCAGTTGTCGTCGTCCCGATCGCAGACCTCGGCGGCGCCGGGATTCACGCCCGCGTCCGCGTCATCGCAGTCGGTCCCGTCGGGGACGAGGCCCGCCTCGGGGGTACACGTCTCCACCGCGGTGAGCGGATCGCCGTAGCCATCGGCGTCCGCGTCGGTGTACCAGGCGTTGTAGTCGGTGTCGGGCACGCCGTCGCAGTTCTCGTCGACCCCGTCGCAGGCCTCGGTGGCCGCGGGGTGGATCGCGGCGTTCGCGTCGTCACAGTCATCCCCGTTCGCCGCCTGGCCCGGCGGCGCCTCGCACGCGAGCACGGTGTCCGCGCCCGCGCCGTACCCGTCCGCGTCGGCGTCGACCCAGAAGGTCTGGATGACCCCCTCGTCCACCTCGCCGTCACAGTCATCGTCGTGACCGTCACACACCTCGGACGCGCCGGGGAACACGCTGGCATCCGTGTCGTCGCACTCGGCGTCGGAGAGGAAGCCGTCCCCGTCGGCGTCGACCGGGGCACCGGAGTCCCCGGGCTTGTCGCCCAGGGGTACGCAGCCGGCGAGCCACGGCAAGAGCAGCAGGAAGGGAAGGATCCGCATGGACGACGCCGCTCCGGCACGAGGATGACACAGAACGGGCCCTCGTCGCCACGATCGGCCGCCGCCCTTCCGGGCGAGGACATCCCCGTGCGGGTTGGCAGCGGGCCGATCTCGCAGGTAGGTTGCTCCGTCCCCGGTGTCCGATGCGCTCCCGCCCGCGCCAGCTACCCTGGTTGCTGCTCCTCCCCGCCGCCGTCGCCGGCTGCATCGAGAACGGCTTCACGCCGCCCGGCGGAGGCAAGCCCGAAGACGACAAGCCCATGATCGAGGTGTTTCCGACGGCGCTCGACTTCACGTCGCTCGCCCTCGGGGAGAGCAGCGTCTTGCCGCTCACGATCCGCAACATCGGCCTCGCCCCGCTCACGGTGGCGGGCGCGCAGATCTCGGGAACCAGCGCGTTCACCCTCCCGGTCGAGCCCGACGTGGTGCTCGAGCCCGGTACGGAGATCGATCTGGACGTGGCGTTCAGCCCCGTCAACCCGGAGGACGCGGGGAGCCTCTCGATCCTCTCGGACGACCCCACGGCGCCGACCACGGGGGTGCCCCTCACGGGCGGGGCGCTCGTCGGCGAGCTCATCGTGTTGCCGAACCCGCTCGATTTTGGCGAGGTCCCGCTGGGCTGCTCGCAGAGCAAGTCGGTGCACGTGCAGAACGTGGGCGAGGTCTCCCTCACGATCGACACCATCGTGCCGCTGGGTGACGACTTCGGCGCCACGTGGGACTTCACGCTGCCCCTCGTGCTGGCCCCGGGCGAGCAGCTGGACGTGCCGCTCACCTACTACCCGGACGATCTGCTGCCGGACGACGGCGAGGTCTGGATCACGAGCGACGCGATCGTGGGCCTGACCATCGCGCGGCAGCGCGGCAGCGGCACGACCGACTCGACGGTCGCCGACGAGTGGTGGCAGGGCAACGGCCCGTGGGCCCAGACCGACATCGTGTTCTACGTCGACCAGTCGGGCTCGATGCTGGACGACCAGGAGCGCCTCCGCGCGAACTTCACGCGGTTCATCAGCATCCTCGAAGAGCTCGACCTCGACTACCAGATCATGGTCGTCACCGACGAGGACGGCTGCCACAACGAGGCCATCATCGACGCCGACACGGCGGACGCTTCGGGCGTCTTCTCGCGCGCCGTCGAGGGGCCGTACGGCCGCTGGACCGAGGCCGGCTTGTCGCTCGTGACCCAGGCGCTCGAGAACACCGAGGCCGGCGGCTGCAACGAGGGGTTCCTGCGCGACGACGCCAAGACCACCGCGGTCATGGTCTCGGACGAGGTCGAGCAGTCCCGCCAGAGCTGGGACGTGTACGTGGCCCGCATGCGCGGGTACGCGCCGTCGATCGGCATCACCTCGATCGTGGGGGACGTGCCGTCGGGTTGCGCCACCGCGGATCCGGGCACCGGCTACGTCGAGGCGACCCTGGCCACCGGCGGCGCGTTCCTGTCCATCTGCAACGAGGACTGGTCGAGCTACTTCGAGACCATCGCGTCGCTCTCCGCGCTCGGCCAGACCGACACCTTCGTGCTCACCTCCGAGCCCGATCCCACCACGCTCGTGGTGCATGTCGACGGCGCGCCGGTCACGACGGGCTGGGCGTTCGACGCGACGTGGAACGCCATCCGCTTCGAGCCGCTGTCGGTCCCCGAGCCGGGGGTGCAGGTGCAGGCCTGGTACGACATCGAGGCGGACTGCGAGGAGTAGGGTGTCACGCCCGCCGCGTGATGCGGAAGGCGATGTCCTTTTTCGGGGGCGGCATGCCGAAGCCGACCCGCGCGAAGTCGATCTCCGGGATCGTGGGTGCGTCGAGCGCGATGTCGTAGCCGCGCACCAACAGCGCCACGATCAGCTTGAGCTCGGAGCGCGCCAGGAAGCGGCCGGGGCAGGCGTGTGCGCCGCCGCCGAAGGGGAGCAGCGGGAAGACGACCCGCTGACCGCGGCGGGTGAACGAGGGGGAGCCGAGGAAGCGGTCGAACCGGAGCGTCTGCGGCTCCGGGTAGATCTCGGGGTCCATGTGAGTGGCGCGGGCGTAGAGGCAGATCTCCTCGCCGGTGCCGAGCTCGAGCGCCCCTCCGGCCGTGAGCGGGAGCGTGGTGGGCGCGGTGGCGCGGCGGATCACCATGGAGAGGTTCGCCCAGCGCAGGATCTCCGAGAGCGCGCTGTCGAGGTGCACCATCTTCTTCACGGCGTCGACCAGGGGCCCGTCGGCGGCATGTTCGGCGACCTCGGCCCGCAGGAGGGCGAGCAGGGCCGGATCGCGGAACGCGAACAGCACGCTCCAGAAGACGGTGGGGAGGGTGTTCCCCTGCGACGCCCAGACGATCGCGGCGTCGAGCGCGGGGCGCACCCGCTCGGGGATCGCCTCGCGCTCGAAGTGCGCGGCGCGGGCCTCGAACACCCGGGCGCGGCCGGGGCGCGCCGGAGCGCTGGCGGCGGCGAGGGCGCGTTGGGCCGCGCGGAAGCCGGGGATCAGCGCGGGCGGCAGCCCCGCGGCGACCAGGGGAAAGAACCGGTCGAGGTGGACGTAGTGGCGGTACACGGAATCGGAGTCGAAGCCGTCCCCGAAGAGCGTGTCCACGCCGGCGGCGAACGCCGGGCGTGCCAGGAATTCGTACAGGCCGTCTCCGGAGGCCCCCTCGCCGATGGCGTCGGCCAGCCTCGCCGCGAGACGGGTGTGGACGCGCTCGCTCAAGAGGGCGAGCTCGGGGCCCTTCAGAGGGTCGGACAGGTCCGCGTCGTCGAAGTGCCAGCGCTTCGCGGCCTCGCCGTCAAAACCGAAGACCCGGCCGGCCATCTCGAGCGCGGGGGCCGAGAACGACAGGGTCCGACTCTGGAAAACAGCGGGGTGATCGAGGGGATCGAGGACGAACGTCCGCTCGGTCGGGAGGCGCAGGCGAAACGTGTCACCGTGCTCGTGGCGGCAGCGCGCGAGAAAACCGTCGGGGTCGCGGCCGAACGCGATGGCGTGACCGACGATGCGCAGGGCGCCACCGACCTCGGGCGCGCGTCCGCTCACCATGTGTCCTCCCGTCGCGGGCAGGGTAGCAAATCACGCGGGAGCGCGGCGCCTGACGTTCCCGCAACGTCGCGTTAGTCCCGCCTCCCCAAGGACGCCCTCGTGCCCTACGAAGTCTACAAGATCCTCCACATCATCGGCCTCGTGGCGATCTGGGCGTCCCTCGGCGGCACCGAGGTCCACGTGCTCAACGGCGGCACGCGCGCCACCAACAAGGTGCGCACGCTGGTGTCCGCCACGCACGGCGTCGGCCTGATGCTGATGCTGGTCGGCGGCTTCGGGATGCTGGCGCGGCTCGGCCTCACCAGCGACATGCCCGGCTGGGTCATGGCCAAGATCGTGCTCTGGCTCGTGGTCGGTGGGCTGCTCGCGGTGCCGTTGCGCATCCCGGCGCTCGCGCGGCCCCTCTGGTTCGCGATGCCGTTCTTCGCCGCGCTCGGCGCGTGGCTCGCGCTGACGAAGCCGTTCTGACCATGGCGCTCGAGCCGTCCTCCCTCGAACCGTCCGTCGCGGCCTTGCGACGCGTGGTCGACCTCGCGCGCGCCGGCCTCGTGGAGCGGGAGAGCCTCGTCGAGGCCATCGTCCTGGCCGCGGTCGCCGGGGAGCACGTGCTCGTCATCGGCCCGCCCGGCACCGCCAAGAGCGAGGCCGTGAGGCGCGTCGCGCGTGGCCTCGGGGGCGCCTACTTCGAGTACCTCCTGGGCCGGTTCACCGAGCCCAACGAGATCTTCGGCCCCATCGACCTGCGTCGCCTGCGGGACGGCGTGGTCGAGACCGTGACGACGGGCATGCTCCCGGAGGCCGAGCTCGCCTTTCTGGACGAGGTGTTCCTCGGATCGACCGCGATCCTCAACACCCTGCTCGGCATCCTGAACGAGCGGACGTTCCGGCGCGGCAGCACCGTCGTACGCTGCCCGCTGCGTGTCTGCGTGGGCGCGTCCAACGCCCTGCCCGAGGACGAGTCGCTCGCGGCCTTCGCGGATCGTTTCCTCGTGCGGGTGTTCGTGGAGCCCGTGGGGGACGCCTTCCTCGAGGCGCTGCTCGAGGGGGGCTGGGCCATCGAGCGCGCCGCCGCCATCGAGGCCGTGGGGATGCTCCCGCTGGACGAGCTCGCGAGGGCCGCGCGCGCCGTCGACCTCGGCCCGGCCCGGCCGGCGCTCGCCCACGCGGTGCGCCGCCTGCGGCAGGCCGGCGTGACCCTCCCCGACCGTCGCATCGTGCGCGTTCAGCGGCTCGTGGCCGCGGCGGCCGTGCTCGACGGGCGGATGACCGCCACCAGCGCCGACCTCTGGCCGATCGTGCTCGCGGTGCAGACGCCAGAGGGGCAGTCGCTCGCGCGCGAGGCCCTCGGGGAGCTGCTCGCCGCAACCTCGAACCAGACCCTGATCGCCGCCGCGGCCGAGGCCTCGTCGGGGCCGTTGGCGCGGGCGGCGCGGATCGTGGAGATCGGGCGCGCGGTGCTCGCGGCGCGTCCGGAGGGCGGCGGGGGCGCGGAGGTCGGGGCAGCCGATCCCGAGGCCTTGGGCGCCTGGCGGCGCAGGGTCGAGGGCATCGCCCGCGACATCGACGCGGGGTTCCCCACGAACGCCCACCCGCCCGCGCTCGCGGACCTGCGGCGGGACGTGGTGGCCGCGCTCGGCCCGCCGACAACGCCGTGATCCCCGCCGCGCTCGCCGTCGGCTGGCGCAGCGCGGAGCCGCCGCTCGCGCCGGTGGCGGTGGCCGCGCGTGGGGCCGCGGCGGGTGCGCTCGCGCGCGTGCTCCTCTCCGGCGCGACCGAGCGCGCCGGGCTGCGCGGCGTGGCCGGGCCCGACCTGATCGTGATCATCGGGAGCGCGGACGTGTTGCCCTGGGCCGACGGCTGCGTCTACCTGGGCCGCCACCCCGACGCGCCCGGCCTCCTCTTCCCCACCGTGTGGCTCCCCGACGCGCCGCTCGCGCTCTACGCCCGCGCCGTGCTCGCCGCGTCTCCCGCCGACGGCGCACCCGTGGCGCTCCTGCGTGCCCCCGACCTCCGCGTGCCGCTCGGCGCCGCGCGGCCCGTGGACCTCTCGTTCGTGCGGCGCTGGCTCGACGCGCCGTCGGCGGCCTCGTCGAGCGCCGCGCCCCCCTCCCGCGCGGCGCCCCGATGAGCAGCCTGCCCCCCGAGCTCGCGGCCTGGAGCGCTGTCCTGGCCGGGTTCGTGCCCGACCTCGCGGAGCCCCTCGGCGTGCTCGCGCGGCGGCTCGAGCTGGTGATCGGCCGCGTCCGGGCGCGGCCCCGCCCCCTGGGCGACGATCCGGACGGCTACGACGGCCTGGACCGTCGCGGCCCCTACGACCGCCTCGTGCTCTCCGAGTGGGCGCTCGCCGACGCGGTGCCCGAGGAGTTCGACCGCCGCGCGGCGTCGGGGGAGCAGTCCTTCTTGCGTCTCGACCGGCGCGACCGCTCGAAGGGGGTGCGCTGCGTCGCGCTGTTCGACGGCGGCCCCTCCCAGCTCGGCGGGCCTCGCGTCGTGCAGCTCGCGGCGCTCGTGGTTTTGTGGCGGCGCGCGCTCGCGGCGGGCGCCGACTTCTCGTGGGGAACGCTCACGGGGACCGTGTCGGGGCCGGTGCTTCAGGACCGGGTGGACCGCGCGACCATCCAGGCCTTCCTCGGGGGGCGGAGCGGCCGTCCCACCACCTCCGCGGAGCTGCTCGCCGCGCGCGCCTACGTCGGAAACGTCGACGAGCTCTGGCTCATCGGAGCGCCGGTCCCGGACGCGCTCGTCGCCCTGGCGCCGCGCCTCGGCCAGCCGGCCCCGCTCCTGCTCGCGCTCCAGGAGGTCGTCGCGCCCGACGTGAACGCGGTGGACGTGCGCCTGACCCGCGGCGGCGCCCCGCTCGGTGAGGCCCGCCTCGACCTCCCCGCCCCGGCGATCGCGCGCCGCCTGCTCGTCGATCCGTTCCAGGAGGTGGCCCCGCCCCCCCGGGTACGGCCCGTCGTGCCCCCGCCGCCGGAGAAGGTGTGGCGCCCGTTTCCGCGCGGCGGGCGCGAGCCCTCGCTCGTCCGCTTCGTCCCAGGGACGCAGCAGCTCGTCGTCCTGTTGAAGGGAGGGCTCACGTTCTCGTGGGGCTTCGACCCCACCCTCAGGTCTCCGAAGCCCAAGCAGCACTTCATCCCGGACGAGCCGCTCGTGGCGGTCGGGTACCACCATCAGCGCGCGATCGGGATCACGAAGACCCGGGAGGGAGAGCTCCGGCCGTCCTGGTACGGCTCCGCGTTCCCGCCCGCCCGGGTGGTCGGCCCGACCCCGGTGCTCGGCGCCGGAACGATCGTGATCGTCGACACGGCGATCCTGTTCGTCGACACGGCGGGCACGCTCTACTCCGTCGACGGCGCGGTGGCCGAGGAGAAGGTGATCCGGGCCCAGGCCACGAACGTCGTCGCCCTGTTCTCGCGGCACCAGCACGTGGTCTACGTCGTCCGGAGCGAGGGCCGGCTCGTCGTGAAGCAGTGGCAGCGCGATCCGCTCCACGTCGTCGGCGAGGTCGAAGGAGACACGATCTGGGTCGGACGGGGCGGGGAGCTGCTCGTGACGCGCACCGCCGACGGCCCCCGCGCCTGGATCGTGCCGCTCCTGGGCCCGTACGGCCAGCCGGCCCTGCATCCGCTCGCCGTCCCGGCGCTGCGCTCGCGGTCCGAGACGCTCCTCGGCGCGGGCAGCATCACCCACAACGACATCCGCCCGGTCGTGCACGATCCGGCGCTCGGCACGCTGTACCACGCGGGCACCAACGTCACGATCACGCCGCCGCGCACCCCGATCGACCTGACCCTCTCGCAGGATGGCTCGGTCGTCGCCTGGCGCACGGAGGAGGGGTTCGTCGAGGCGTGGTCCTTCGTCACCGGGGGCCCCGTGCTCCAGCGGCACGGCGCATGATCCCTCCCCTCCTCCGCGGCTCGGTGCTCGTGCGCGCCGTCTGGCTGGACGCGCGCTGGCACCCGCCCGCGGCGATCCGTCGGCTCGCGCTGACGCTCTGGCGCCCCGGCGCCACCGTCTACGAGCTCGACGGTGGCCTGCTCGTACGGTTCGAGGCACCCCGCCGGATCGACTGCGGCACCGCCCCGGGCCTGCCCTTCGTCGAGGTGGGAGACAGCCTCTGGGCGTGGGCGCCCTCCCCCACGGATCTGTCGGCCGCCACCGCCGCGTTTCCAGGCGACCCGCGCCTGCACCGCCTCCGCGAGGGGCGTCGCGAAGCGATCGCGCTCGGCACGCTCCGCGACGCAGCCCCATGGACATGGTTCGACGTGGCGGGGCCGCTCGCCGAGACCTGGGCGCTCGGCCCGCCGCCCGCCGCGATCCTGGCGCCGGCCAGCAAGGACGTCCGGGCCCGGTTGGGGCACCCCGCGATGGATCCCGCCGCCGTCGCCCTCCAGCAGGAGCTCGCGCGCCTCGCGACGGGGGGCGCGCCTCCGCAGCCGGGCTGGCTCGCGACGCTCGCGGGGGGCCTCCTCGCCTTGATGGAGGCGCGCAAGGCGGCGGGTTCGGGTTCGGGAGGGGGCGGCGAGGGCGCGGGTATGGGGATCGCGCGGTCGGCCGGCCCTCCGGTGCCCTCCTGGCTCGAGCGCATGGCGCGGAAGTTCGCCGCCCCCCTCCTCGGCCCGCTGTTGGGGCGGCAGCACGGGCGCTTCCTGAACGAGCTCGTCGATCTGTTCGAGAAGGGCGACCTCGACGCCGCCCTCCGCCGCGCGATCCCGCTCGGCGGCGGCCTCGGCCCCTCCCTCCCGCCCGCGCTCGGCCTCCCCACCCCCCGCGCCGACCTCGGCCTGCGCCTCACGCACGGCGGCAGCACCTCCTCCATCAGCGTGGACGACCACGTGCTGAAGCTGCTCCGCGACATGTACCAGCGCGCGCTGGACAAGCTCGTCGCCGAGGGCCGCATCGAGGAGGCCGCCTTCGTGCTCGTCGAGCTGCTGCGCGATCACCGGCGCGCCATCGATCTGCTGGAGAAGCACGAGAAGTGGGCCGTCGCCGCCGAGATCGCCGAGGCCGCGCAGCTCGGGCCGGAGGTGGCGGCGCGGCTCTGGGTGCGGGCGGGGAAGCTCGATCGCGCCGTCTCCCTGGCCCGGCGCACCGGGTCCTTCGCGGCCTGCCTGGCCGTCATCGAGACCGCCGACGCGGATCGCGGCCTCGCCTTCCGTGCCGCGTACGCCGCGCACCTCGCGGCCGCGGGTGACCCGGCGGGCGCCGTCGGCATCTGCTGGAACGCGCCCACGTTGCGGCCGCTCGCGATGCGCTGGCTCGACGACGCGCTGGCCGCCGGGGGCGCCGCGGGCGTGCGGCTCCTGCCCCGTCGCCTCCTGGTCGACCCGAAGCGCTTCGACGAGGTCTACGCGCAGGTGCGCGAGCTGCTCGAGGGGGACGCCCCCGAGGACGTGACCCTGCGCGGCGCCCTCGCGGAGGGCCTCCTGGCCGCCGACTCGCCCGGCGCCCGCACGCTCGCGCGCCCGCTCCTCCGCCACCTCGTGGCCGACCAGGCCCGCAGCCCGGCTCACGTCGAGGTCCGCGTGATGAACCTCCTCCGCGACCTCGCGGCGGACGCCGCCCTGACGGCCGACCTTCCCGCCCACGCCGCGGCCACCACGCTCTGGGGCCGCGTCGAGCCCCTGCGGTGGACGGTCGACGCCACCGATCGCGGCGCCACGCACGTCCGCGACCTGGTGCTCCTCCCGCGCGGCCGGGTGCTCGTCGCGCTCGGCGAGGCCGGCGCCCGCGTGCTCGACCGCAAGGGGCGCGTGGTCGCCCTCTTCGACGAGCCCTGCGACGCGCTGGCCGTCCACGACGCCGGCACCCGCGCCATCGCCGTGGCCCGCCGCCCCGGCCTGTGCCGCCTCGCGCGCCTCGATCTGGTCGCCGGCACCGCCGCCCGCTGGATCGACGTGCCGATGGGCCCCTTCGCCCACACCTACGACGGCAGCTTCTGGTTCGTGGCCGAGGGAGACGCCCTCATCGCCCTCGACCCGCTGGCCGACCGCGCCTCCGCGCTCTGGCGCGTCACGACGGGCGGCCCCATCGAACGGCTGACGCGCGGCGAGCACGGCGTGGCCGTGCACGTGGGTGGGACCGTGCGGCAGGGGTGGCGCTACGCCCACCCGAACCTGCGCCTCGACGAGCGGGCCGTCGTCCCCGAGGATGACTGGGCGGTGAGCGATCTGAGCCGCCACGGCGCGCGGCTCGAGGTCCAGGCAGCCCGCGGCACGTCCGCCGAGCCGGTGCTGCCCATGCGGCGCCAGGACAAGGGCCAGGGCACCCCCAAGAGCCTGCTCCTGCCGCTGCCCGCGGGCCTCGACACCTTCCGCCCCCAGCTGATCACGGGCGGCGGCCCCGCGTCCACGCTGATCGCCGGCGTGACCGCCGATCGCGCCGTCGCGCTGCTCTACAACGACATGAAGCTGCTCCTCACCGTCGAGCTCCGCGGCGCCCGCCAGATCGTCGCGCGCCTCGGCCCCGAGCACCTCGCGCTCGCGGACGACCTCGGGCGGGTCGAGATCTACGAGCTCCAGGCGGGGAGCCGGGTGCGGGGGCTGAGGGTGTAGGGTTCGGTGGAGTCTCGAACCTCTTGCCGAGCGTCAGGGTGTTGGCCGAGCCCGGCTCGCCCCTGGGATGGGCCCCCGGTCACGGAGCCCCGGTCGGTCGGAGACCCATTGCACCGTCGCGTCGGGGATGATTCCGCCCGTGCTGGGGTGCTCGACGTGGGCGGAGAAATACACCTGGACCGTGCCCGGGTCCTCGCCCCAGGTGTGTCCGCGGATCGAGACCTCGGCCCGCAGATCGGGCGGCAGGTCCGTCGGCTCGGCCTCGGGAGCGCACGCGAGCGCCAGCGCGAGGGGGAAGGGCATACCGCCATGCCTACCGCTCCCCCGGCCTCGCCTCAACCGACGAGGCTGAGCGCGGGAGCCCCTTTTCGACTATGTCTCTCCGCGCACGAACCATGCGCCCCCTCCCCCCGCGCTCCGAGCCCGCCCCCCTCCTCACGTTCGCGGCGCTGATGTTGTGCGCGGCCTGCGCCGATGAGCCCGGGCGCGAGGCTCCCCGCGACCGGATCGCCCGCGCGGCCTCGTCGCTGTCCGGTCCCGTGCTGGAGCAGGCGTTGGACGCGTTCGACTGCGCCACGCGGCGTGGCGAGCTCGAGCGACCCACGCTGGCGGTGATCGACTTCTCCCGGTCTTCCCTCGCGGAGCGCCTGTGGCTGATCGATGTCGACACCGCAGAGGTGGTCCGCATGCGGGTCACGCACGGCCAGGGCTCGGGCGGGCTCTGGGCGACCGCGTTCTCCAACGAGTCCGGCTCCCGCCAGTCGAGCCTGGGCCTGTACCGCGCGGCCGAGGCCTACGTGGGTGAGCACGGACGTTCCCTGCGGCTCGACGGGCTGGAGCCGGTGAACGATCGGGCGCGTGACCGCTCCATCGTGATCCACGCCGCCGAGTACGCGACCTTGCGGTATGCGCTGCTGCACGGCCACCTTGGGCGGAGCTGGGGCTGCCCGGCCGTCGCGCCGGACGTGAGCGACCGCCTCATCGATGCGCTCGAAGGTGGGGGCGCGGTGTTCGCCTGGTACCCCGACGAGCGTTGGCTCTCCGGCTCGGCGTACCTGCGATGCAAGTAGCGTTCGGCGTCCTCCTGGTCGTATCGGCGGGACTGCTCTCCGTGCTCGAGGTGCTGCCGACGTTGGATGTGGCCGTGTGTGCCCACATCGCCGCGTTCGGCGTCCACTGGCTGGTCTCGACGGGTTGGCTGGCAGGCCAGTTGGTCGTCCGTTGGCGCGCACGTCTCCCGTTGCGACTGGTCGCGGCTGGCATGGCGCTGTGCCTGCTCCATGGGCCGCTCGCGTTCGGCAAGCTCGTGTCCTACGCGGGACAAGTCGTCGTCGTGTCCGTGGATCGCGCCGGCGACGGCTACGGACCCGAGTACCCCGACGGGCCGAAGGTGCTCCTGCGGACGCCCGGAGAGCGCAGCACGAGCGCGTACTACTTCCGGAGGCTGGTATGGGGTGTGTTCCTGGGCCCCGAGCGCTGGCCGTATCGGGGGTAGGCTGCGGCGCGTCCGCATGCCGGGGTAATTGATGGACGGGTCCATGCGGCGGTTCGGGGGCGGCCCGGCGGCGGAGCCGCCGTCGGCACCCTTCGGACTCGCGCTCCGCGCTCGGTTGGCGCGGTCGCCGCCCGCCGGCGGCGAGGCGCCGAACCGGCCGGCGCAGCCGGCCGCCCTGCGGTCGCCTGCCGCGCGCGGGCGGGCGGCAATGCCAAACAACCAAACGAAGAGCTGGGCCGCCCCCTGCCTCTACCGAGCGCTTCCGGACATCCGTCGCCAGGCGTCGGGTTCCGGCGCCGCCTCGGCGGGAGTGGGCACCGACACGAGGAGAGTCGCCACCCTCCTCGCACGAGGTAGCGAACGAGTTCCTGGTGTTCGCGCTCACGCAAGTAGCTGAGCTCGACCTCGTTGCGCAGCAGCGCGCCAAGTTCGAGGCGCTGCGTTCGAGGTACACCGAGGAGGAGGACGCAGAGGCCGCGCCTCGGACCCCGCTCGAGCTCGCGAAGACTGACGCCTGCTCGCTTGGCAGCGACAGAAGCGCGACCGAACGCGGGGGGACGCCGAGGTCCCCCCCGACCTTGGTCGCAATCTGGACCCGAACCGCGACCGAACTCGGGGGGGACGCCGAGGTCCCCCCCGACCTTGGTCGCAATCTGGAGCCGAACCGCGACCGAACTCCGGGGGGACGCCGAGGTCCCCCCGACCTTGGTCGCAATCTGGAGCCGAACCGCGACCGAACTCGGGGGGGGACGCCGAGCTCCCACTGGATGCGGATCCGGGTTCTGGGCATCCGAGAACGTCGCGAGTACAGCCCCCTCCAAAACACGTTTTCTGGGGCGCAGTCGGGTTGAAAACACGGTTCCGGCCCGCGAGGCGCCTCCCGCGGAGGGAGCTCGGCCCCCACCGCGTGCCGGCCCACGAAAAGCTGGCGCTTGTTGGTTCGGACCCGACGAAGGAGGCCCCGCCGCGTGCTTTGGAGGGGACTCTGCTGCGTCGAACCCGTTTTGGACCCCGCTCTGCTCGCGGCGCCACGGCCACGCCCTCGAAGGGAGCGTTCCACCTGCCGTTGATGGATGCGGATCCAGTGGGCGAGGTCGCCCCGACCTTGGTCGCGCGCGAACGCGGCCGCGGCGACGCCGTGGTCAAGCTCCCCCGATCGTTTCAGGTCGCGCCGCCGGAGTCCCTGTCAGAAGCCATGCGGGAGCGTAGCGGTGGTGGTGCACCGAGCCGCTCTCGCACCACCGCTACCCCGCCGCCGACGGCGCGTGGGCGCTCTCGATTCCGCACACCGAGACCCGACTCGCCGCACCTTCGTTCGTCGGTGTGGCACGGACCGACATACCGTTTGGCCGCGTGAACGCGGCCCTGTGCGGCGGGGACGCCGGACACATGCCAGCCCGCCGCGAGCGGCGGGCACCCGCGGCGGGGACGCCGCCTGGCACGTCGGCCGTCGTCTTCGCGACGTTGAGGTCGGTGCGAGGGGTCGCCCGCCCGGGGCCGAAGCCCGCGATCGGGCCGCCGCCCGCGACCGCCGCGCCGGCACCGCGGTCGGCCGCGCCGGCACCGCGGTCGGCCGCGGACGGGTGTGAAGCGGCGGTGCGGTGCCCGTCGTCGACGATCGACGCCACCTGCCACAAGTGGGGGGACCCGCGCCAGGCCCCCCCACTTGTGGCAGGTGATCCGGCCCTTTGCCTGCCACAAGAGGGGGGGCCTGCGCCCAGGCCCCCCTGCTTGTGGCACCCTTCACCCCCTGCTGCCTGCCACATCGGGGGGGGCCTGCCGCAGGCCCCCCCCGATGTGGCACTCGGGCGCCGCGCGCCCCCGGAGCGCGCCCGCCGCCAGTGAGGCGGGAAGATCAGGGACCCCCGAGGCGGCCCCTCCCCCGCGCGACGGGGGCCGGAGGGCCGCGCGGGCGCACCCATGGCGGAGCACCCCGTCGGAATGCAACGCCCGCGCGGGTCGGCCCGCCGGCAGCGGGACGACGGAGGGCGGAGCCCGACCCCGGAGGGCACCGGACCCCCGCGCCGGTCGGCCCGCGCGCAGCGGGCCGACCCGCGCGGGGGGCGCGCCCCCCGTGCTTCGAGGACGCTCGGGCGCGCGGTGTCGAGCATCTCGGCAGGCATTCGGATACCCTGCCGCCCGCCCCGGAGCCCGAATGACCGCCGACACCCCCGATGCCACCTTGGATTGGCTCGCGCGCGAGGCCCCGGGGCTGCCGGGCGTCGCGGAGGTGCTGACGGGCCTCTCCGAGCGGCTGCTCGCCGACGGGATCCCGCTGCTGCGGACCTGGCACGGCACGATGCCGCTGCACCCGCAGGTGTTCGCGCGCGGATGGATGTGGGACCGCGGCGCGACGGGAGAACACGACACGATTGCCCACGAGCAACGCGCCGACGTGCCGCTGGAACAGTGGAGCCCGGTGCACCGGATTCGCGACGGGGAGCTGGTCGTCCGGACCCGGCTCGATGGCCCGGAAGACCCGGGGTACCTGCTGCTTCGGCGCATGAAGGAGGCCGGCTCGACCGACTACGTCATCTTCAACGTCCGCGGGCGCCGGCTCCGCGCGGCGTTGTCGTTCGCGACGGACGCGCCGGGCGGCTTCGACGATGCCCAACTCGCGCGGCTCGAGCGCGTGACCGCGTACGCGTCGCTCGCCTTTCAGCCCTTCCACCTCGATGATCTCGCCGCGACGCTGCTCACGACGTACCTCGGCGAGGGGCCGGCACGGCGGGTGTTGGACGGGCAGATCCACCGCGGGGACGGCGTCACGCTGCGCGCGGCCACGTGGTTCTGCGACCTCCGCGGCTTCACCGCCTCGACCGAAACCCTGGCGATGCCGGCCCTGATCGCGCGGCTGAACGACTGGTTCGAGGCGATGGTCAAGGCGGTGGACGAGGAGGGGGGAGAGGTCCTCAAGTTCATCGGAGACGGCATGCTCGCCGCCTTCACCCACCCCGATCCCGCGAACGCATGCAGCGCCGCCCTCCGCGCCGCCCGTGCCGCCGAGACCCACATCGGCACCGCGAACATCGGGCGCGAGGACCCCCTCCGCTTCGGCCTCGCGCTGCACTTCGGGGACGTGGTGTACGGCAACATCGGCGCGCCCGCGCGCCTCGACTTCACCGTGATCGGCCCGGCCGTCAACCGCGCCTCGCGGCTCCAGAACCTCACGGAGGGCCTCGGCCACACGATCATCGCGTCGTCGACCTTCGCCGCGCTCTGCGGCGAGCCGATGGTGTCCCTCGGCCGGTACTCCATCAAGGGAGTGGCCGAGCCGGAAGAGGTCTTCGCGCAGGCAACCGTCGCACCGGAGGCTCCTTGCCCTACGTCGCCCTCGCCCTCGCCCTGCTGATCGCGCCCGCGCACGCCCGAAAGCCCGCGCCGGCCGCCCCGCCGGTCGCCCCCGCGGTCGTCGCCGCCCCCGCGGTCGTCGCCGCCCCGGAGGCCGTCCTCGCCAGCCTCGCGTTCCTCACCGGGCACTGGCGCGGCCCGCTCGGCGGCGCCCCCTTCGAGGCCACCTTCGATGCCACCTACACCACCAGCGAAGGCGGGGTCGTGCTCTCCGCGAGCCGCACCCTCGAGGCGGGCCGCGCCACGAGCATCGAGTTCGAGCGCTTCGCGATCGCGGACGGCGTCGTGACGCTGACGCCCTACCCCAACGGGAAGGAGGCCGTGTCCTTCGCCTACGTCGCGCGCGAGAGCGGCCCGGAGAAGGCCGTCTTCGCCAACCCGACGCACGACTTCCCGACCGAGCTCACCTACGCGCGCGTCGGGCCCGATCGCCTGGTCATCACGCTGTCCGGGCGGGCGGCGAACAGCCCGGACGTGATGGTGTTCGACCTCGCGCGGGTGCCGTAGCCAGTCCTCGCGCGAACCGGCGATCGTCGTCAGGGATCGGGCGCCGTGTCGAAGCGGATGTGCGCCGATGCGTTCACGACGACGGAGGGGGTGAACGGCGCGTCGGCGCCCACCGGCGCGAGCACGCCGGTCCCGAGCGCGAGCGTGAAGTGATCCGAGGGGGACCAGCCGATGCCCGCGAGGCCCTCGATCCAGGCCGTGCGGGGCATGTCCCAGTCCTCGAGCCCCTTCCGCGCGATGGACACGCTGTAGCTCCCGCGGAGCATCACCGGCACGCTCCACTGGTCCGCCGGGCGCCAGACCAGCCGCCCGCCGACGCTCGGGGCGATCGTCGTGTACGCGTAGTCACGCTCGATCCCGGTCGTGAGGGGCTCGCCGTCCTCGGTCAGGATCGGCCCGTCCGGCCCGACCACCGGGAGCGTGAACACGCTCGTGTCCTCGGCGAGCGAGCCTGCGATGCCGATGATCGGGCCCGCCTGGAGCATCGGCTGGTCGAGCAGCCACAGCCCGGCGCTGAGCCCCCCGGTCGGCCCCTGCAAGTGTTGGCTCGCGACGATCGAGACATCCACGCCATGGCCGAGCCCGACCCCGCCGCCAAAGGAGAGCGGGCCCCCCAGCTCGTTGAAGAAGGCTCCGTGCGCCGCGGCGCTTCCCCACACCAACGCGCTGGCGCCGACGCCCAGGTCGACCTCTCCGCCTCCGAGCGGCTCGATGGCCCCCGGCAACATCGACGGGGGTGGGTACGCGATGATCGTCGGCCCGCAACCGGCCAGGACCCACATCAGGCCCATCCCTGTCCGTACGCTCGTTCTCATTCGGCCCCTCCGGAGGTGCCAGCGGAGGATGCAAGGGTTGGGCCGGGCGCTCGGAGCGTCACCCGCCCACGGGGCAGGGTTCGCCGGTGTAGGCGAAGGTCCTCTCGTCCGTGACCGTGTCCCCGTCGGCATTGTCGATCGCGTTGTGGTCGTTTCCGACGAGCTGGGCGACCACGGTCACCTCCGCCGCGGTGGCCTCGGTGAGGGCGATGTCGCACGTGAGGCCCTCACAATCGAAGAAGCGCGGCCCGAACACCGCGTGGAAGTGGCCGCGCCCCGCGGCGGGCTCGGGCTCGTCCACCGGGCTCGCGAACGCGAAGTTGTACACCTCGACCTCGAGCACGAAACAACCGCCGACGGACGCGCCGACGGCGGGAGAGGCGACGAACACGTGGGGCTGCCCATCGTCGACGAAGCCGGAGTCGTTCCCCTTGGGGCTCCTGCAGGCGAGGACACCCCCGAGCGAGAGGACGGACACGAGCAGGGACAGGCGCGACACGGGACCTCCACCGGGGAGGCGCCGGCCCGGGTCCGCCCCGCCGGGCTACTCGCCGCCCGCGCCAGATAACGCATCTTCAACCCGCCAACCCAGGCGTTCGCCAGGCGGCCACCCAGCGCGCCCGCGCCTCCCGCGCCTCCGCGACCCCGATCGCCTCGAAGACGACCCGCGCGCCGGGCTCCCGGAGAAGCAGCGCGCCCAGGTCCGCGCGGATGACCACGGCGATCACCGGGTAGCCGCCGGTGGTGGGGTGGTCCGGACCGAGCACGATGGGGGCGCCGCCCGCGGGCACCTGGAGCGCGCCCTGGACCATGGGCGTGGAGAGCGCGGCGTCGCCGTCCGTCCGGGGGATGGCCGGGCCCGCGAGCCGCATCCCCACGCGATCCGAGGCGGCGCCGATGCGCCACGCCGTGCCGAGGAGCGTGCCCCACGCCCCGGACGAGAAGCGGTCGAGGTCGGGCCCGGCGACCACGCGGATCGGCGCGTCGAGGCCCGGGGAGAACGCTCCCGTGGCGATCCCGAGCCCTCCTCCCTCCCCGACGCCGATCCGGTCGCCCGCGCGCAAGGGGCGGCCGACCCCGCCGCCGAGCCCCGCCACGGGGAGCAGGCCCCGCCCGCCGAGCACCACGGGCACGTCGAGCCCGCCGGCCACCGCGAGGTAGGCGACGCGGTCCCCCGGCGCGGCCGCGAGCACGCGGACGTGGTCCCGAAGGAGCCAGTCGCCCTCCCCGCCCCAGGCCACCCGCAGGTCCCCCCCGCGCGCGGCCACCACGAGCCCGCCGAACGCTTCGACCGCCGCGGCGCCCCTCCCGTTGCCCACCGCGCCGTTCGCGACGGCCAACCGCTCCGGAACCAGCGCGCCGCCGGGCGGAACCCCGTGCACCATCTGCCCGGGGCGGCCCGCGTCCTGGATCCACGCGAGGCCCGGGGTCGCGACGATCTCGAGCTCGATCGTCATCGCGGCTCGAAGCGGACGCGGTCCCCCGGGCGCAAGGCCGCGCCGCGCGCCGGGTCGAAGGCGTGAAAATCGATGGCGTTGGCCACGAGGTTCCAGCCGCCCGGCGAGGCGAACGGGTAGACGCCCGTTCGCGAGGCGGCGATGCCGATGGCGCCGGCGGGTACGCGTGGGCGCGGCGACGGCAGGCGCGGGGCCGCGATGGAGGGGCACACGTCCGCGAGGTAGGCGAAGCCGGGCACGAACCCGAGGTACCGCACCTCGTAGACCCGCCCCGAATGGCGCAGGATCACCTCGTCCACCGTCACCCCCGCCCAGGCCGCGACCCGCTCGAGGTCCGGCCCGTCATACCGCGCGTGGATCGTCGTCAGGCGCCCGGTCGGCCCCGCCGCTCCCCGCACGACGGCGGCGGCGGGGTCGGCGGGCGGGGCCCCGTCGAAGTACACGGCGCAGTGGGCCTCGGCGAGGACGACATCCCGAACTCCGTCGAGGGCCGCGAGGCGCGCGAGGGTGGCGGCGCGGTCGACGTCCGCCGGGAGCGTGACGCGCAGGGCGCCCTCCCCGAGCGGCTCGACCCCGAGCGCCTCGACCCCGAGCAGCTCGACCCGCGGCCCGCCGCGATCGGTCACGCGCGGCCCCCCAGCACGACGCGCACCGCCTCGGCCACGGCCAGGGCGTTCGGACCGTCCCCGTGTACACAGAGCGTGTCGTAGTCCCCCGTCGCGGCCAGCCGGAGCGCCTGCGCCGCCGCCGCGACCGGATCGTCGATCAGCGCGCCGGGGGCGCCGCGGGGGATCAAGGAGCCGTCGGGCGCCATCCCCCGGTCGGCGAAGCCCTCGCGCAGGTACGGGAGGCCGCGCCGCGCCGCCTCGTCCCGCAGCGCGCCGGAGGGCGGGCCCACCACGGCCACCGGACCGAGCGCTTCGAGGGCGCCGTCGAGGAGGGCCGACGCCACGGCGGGATCGGCCGCCGCCCGATGGTAGAGCGCGCCGTGCGGCTTCACGTGTTCGAGCGCGATCCCGACGGCGTGCGCGTGGGCCGCGAGCCGCGCGCACTGGTCCCGCACCTCCACCGCGAGCTGCGCCGGCGGCAGATCCATCGCGACGCGTCCGAACCCGGCGCGATCCGGAAACGACGGATGCGCCCCGGCCTTCGTCCCCGCCTCGCGTGCCCGCTCGAGCGTGGTCCGCATGGTGTGGTCGTCCCCCGCGTGGCCGCCACACGCCACGTTCACGCGATCGGCCGCCCCGACGAGGGAGTCGGGCTCGTCGGGCAGCTCCCCAACGTCGAGATTCAGGCTGACGTTCGGCGACACGTGCACGGCGCGCTCCTGGAAATCCATCGGTCGACCCATCTGGAGACCCATCTTGCCACGCGGCGAATCGGCGTCACGGACGTTTCACGGCCGTCACCGTTCCCTTGGGTGTCAAAACTTGATAGAATGCGCGCGCACTCGAGGAGACCATGCGCCTTTCGATCACCACCCTGTCGAGCTTGTTGCTCATCTTGCCGTTGCTCGGCTGCCCCACCACGGACGAGAAGGTGGACGACACCGGCCCCGCCGACGCGGACACGGACACGGACTCCGACACGGACGCCGACACCGACGCCGACACGGACACCGACGTCACCACCCCGTACAGCTTCGCGGGCAACGTCAGCGTCAGCACCACCCGCAACGGCGACGTGGTGTGTGACCTCGAAGCCACGCTCACCGGCACCCCGTACACGGGCGACTGCGAAGGCTGTGACTTCGCCGTGGCGATCGCGTCCGAGGTCACCCGTGACGACGGCAGCGCCGACTGCACCAGCACCTACAGCACCTACTCGTTCATCGAAGAAGGTGACTACACCGACTTCGTCATGGCCCACGCGGACGAGTACGTGGTCTACGGCTACTACGGCGCGTACTACCTGAACGACGTGTTCATGTCCCGCTACAGCTACTACGGCTACGACGGGTACTACGGCCTCGTCAGCTACACCTACGCGGGCACCCCGTACGGCTCGGGCACGTTCGCTCGCACGGGTGACGACGTGACCTGGGGCCTCTCCAGCTCCGGCGTGAGCACGTACCTGTACGGCTACGAGTACTGCTACACGGCCGGCGAGTCCGCGGCCACCACGAGCTTCGGCGGCGAGTCCGCCACCTCGTCGATCGCGTGCGACGCGAGCACCACCGACATCTGGACGTTCGTCGCCGGAAACGGCGCCGTGTCCGTCACGGTCGACACCGTCTCCGCCGAGACCGCGTTCGACCCCTGGATGTGGATCAACGGCTCGGACGAGTGCGCGGTGCTCCTCACCGACGACAACTTCGACTGCACGTTCCCCCCGCCGACCTACATGTGCCCGTCCGCCGAGCTCGAGGATCTCACCGCGGGTGACACCTACGAGATCGTCGTGGCCTCCTACGGGGACTGCACCGCCGAGCTCGTCGAGTACCAGCTCAGCGTCGCGGGCGCGAGCGACGTCCAGCTCGCGATGGACGACGTGGTCGCCGGCTACGAGTACAGCGTTGAGATCGTCGGCACCGGCACGCTCACCGCCGAGTAGGTTCCTCCGGGAACGTCGAGCGCCCGGGGCCTTCCCCGGGCGTTCTTGTTTTTGGGAGCGACCGCGTCCCCCCGGGCCATTCGATTCGGGCCGCGGGCGAAGCCTCGCGCCCGGCCGCTCGCTACGGGTTTTTCGCCAGGTCCACGGCCAGGTCGTACGCGACCTGCGCCTCCGCGTCGCGCCCGAGCTTCTTGAGCACGTTCGCCTCGAGCAGCGCGCAGCCCGCGTAGCGGGGCGCGAGCAGGCGGCACTCGTCCACCACCGCCACCGACTCCGGGTAGCGCTTGAGGTTGAACAGCGCCTGGGCGATGGAGTGCAGGGTCTCCGGGTTGGGCGCCTCGCGGTCGCGGAGGGTGGTGAGCTGGGCGAGCTGCTCCTCGTACCGCTTCTGGCTCGCGTAGATCTCGACCAGGATCCGGCGCGACGCGACCGCTGGCGGAAACAGCCGGACCTCCTCCTCGAAGAAGGCCTCGGCCTGGAGGGGCTCGCCCTTCGCCCGGAGGGTGAGGCCGAGGGCATGGTTCACGAACGGCTGGTTCGGATCGCGCTGGAGCGCGTCGTTCAGGAGCAGCTCGGCCGGGCCGAACCGCCCCTGCATCGCGTGCGCGACCCCGGTGATGCCGATGGCGACGGCGGAGTCGGGGAGGTGGCTCCGCGCGCGCGCCGCCTCGGCGCTCAAGCTCGGATCGTTGGAGAGCACGAGCGCATGGAGGTACGCCGTCCAGGCGTTGGCCAGGTACGGGTCGATGGCGAGCGCCTCGCGCAGGAGGTTGGCGGCCTCGGCCGGCGCGCCCAGCTGCAGCTTGATCGAGCCCATCATCGCCTTGCTCTGGGAGGAGGGCCGCTCGGCCTCGAGCGCGGCCATCGCCGCGTAGGCCTCGTCCAGCTTGCCCTCGCGCCACAAGAGGTTGGCCGAGAGGATGCGCGTCTCGACCAGCCCCGGATCGGCCGCGAGCGCCTCTTCGACGGCGACACGCGCCACCGCCACGTCCCCCTCGCGGAAGGCCCGCCGCGCCTTCTCCAGCTTCGCCAGCACCGGGAGCTGCTTCACCGGATCGGGCAGCCCGTCGGTGACGGGCCCCTCCGCCGTGGTGGTGGTGAGGTAGCCCAGGGCCTCGAGCTGGGCGACGCGCTCGGGGCTCATGTCCGCGCGCGTCGCGCCGGCGGCGGGCTCCATCGCGGCCACCATCCCGCCGAGCCGGTCGCGGATCGTCGTGAGCAGGGCAGGCTCGGAAGCCGCGAGATCCGCCTTCTCCCGCACGTCCTCCCGCGCGTAGAGCTCCGGCGTGGTCGACTCGAGGAGCTTGTGGTCGTTCGTGACCAGCACCTTTTGCGGCGCCCACCCGTAGTGATGCCACGCGTACTGGCTCTCGGCGTACACCGCGCGTTCGGCGCCCCCGGGCAGGTCCCCGACGAGGCCCGGCCCGAGATCGATGCCGTCGAGGCCCGCCGGCACCGGGAGCCCGACCGCGGCGAGGATCGTGGGGGCCAGATCCACGAGGCTCACCGGCGTGCTCACCACCCGCCCGGCGCCGGGCGCGGACGAGTCGGCCGCCTTCGAACCGGCCGCCCTCGGAGGGCGCACCAGGAACGGGATGTGGGTGGTCGCGTCGTACAGGAGCACGCCGTGGAGGGTCTCCCCGTGCGAGCCCATGCCCTCGCCGTGGTCCGCGACGACGAAGATCCAGGTGTCGTCGAGCTGCTCGTTCTCGGCCAGCCACTTCCGCAAGCGGGCGAACTGGGCATCGACCGACGCGACCTCGCCCACGTACGGCCGCCCGTCGAACATCGTGGCGTAGGGCTCTACCGGCTCGTAGGGGTGGTGCACGTCGAACATGTGCACCCACGCGAACCAGGGCTTGTCTCCCTTTCCGTTGGCGTCGAGCCAGGAGAGGGCGTCGTCCACCACCTTCTCGCCCGCGCGCTCCACGCGCCAACGGTTCGCCCCGCCGTCCGGCGCCGCCGAGGCGGGCCCCATGTCGTCGTAGAAGGTGCCGAAGCCCTGCGCGAAGCCCCAGTGGTGGGAGGTCACCTCGGCGCCGACCGACGCCATCGTCGCGTAGCCCGCCCCGGACAGGCGCTCGGCGAGCGTCGTCGCGTCATCCCCGAGGAAGAAGTCGCCGTTGTCGCGGACCCCGTGGCGCGGGGGGTAGAGCCCCGTGTGGATCGACGAGTGCGCCGGGATCGTGAGCGGCGTCACGGTGTAGGCGCGGTCGAAGCGCACGCCCTCGGCGGCCATCCGATCGAGGTGCGGCGTGGCGCCGGTGGTGGAGCCGTAGCTGCCGAGCGCGTCCGAGCGCGTCGTGTCGAGCGTGATCAGGAGCACGTTCGGGGGCGGCGCGGCGGGAGCGCAGGCGGCGAGCAGGAGGAGCGTGACGAGCGGCGTACGCACGGGGAGGGACATGGGCGCGCGTATATGCCGGGCGGGGTGGGGGCGTCGGGGGCATCCGCCGCGGCGCCCGCGCTGTCAGGTCTCGACCGCGACCGTCCAGAAGCCGACGAGGTCGCCGTCGGTCGTCGCGCCCACCACGAACACGTCGATCGCGCCCACGAGGTTGCCCGACCCGTCCGTCGGGCCGAAGCGGATGACCGTCACGGCGGACAGCTCCTCGTCGAAGATGGCGCGCAACGCCTGCCATTGCGCGGCCTGCTGGTGGTCGTACTCCTCCCACCAGTCTTCGGGCACCGTGTAGCGGTCGAACACCTGCGCGATCGTACGCTCCTGAACCGCGCGCTCGGCCAGCGTCTCCTGGCCCTCGTGGGCGACGTAGACGCTGCCCAGTTTTTCCTTGGCGTTCGCGAGGGTCACCGCGGTGTCGCCCGCGCCCCCGACCGTGAACACGGTGAGCACGTAGTCGGACTCGCTCGTGTACCAGAGCCCGTTGGACGCCGAGGTCAGCGCGGCGACCGCCTCCGGGGTGCCATACCCGTCGAGCGCGGGGGCCGCGGACCACACGCGCAGCTTGTCGAGCGCCGAGCCGCCCACGTAGGAGGCCGCCGCGAGGGCCTGCACATCGACGAACGGGCGCTGCGCGACGATCGCGGCGGCGGCGCGGCTGTCGAGCGCCACGTCGACGTCGAGCACGTCGAGCGTGGCGGTGTTCACGAGGGCGACGGTGGCGATGGCCTCGTCCCACGTGAAGCCGATGCCCTCGACCGTGCCGTAGTAGTCCTCCCCGGCCGGCACCCAGCCGTGCGCCGTGGCGTAGTCGAGCAGCGAGGCGAGCGCGCTGTCCCCGACGTAGGACACCGCGTCCACCTCGGCGATCGTGCCGAACGGATTGTCGTCCCGCGTCCCGCTGCGAAGGTCCGCGCCGTCGCGATGCACGATGAGGTTGGTCGCGGCGCGGCGGTCGAGCCCGGCGTCGATGTCGAGGATCGTGAGCGTGGTCGACGGGTCGTTCAAGAGGGAGAGCACGCCCATCGCGTCGCGGGACCCCTCCTCCATCACGCGGGACGAGGAGGCGCCCCCGAGCTCCCGGGGAGCGCGCTCGTCGGCGGCGCAGGCGGCCAGGAAGAGGAGGAGGAAGGCGGACGTGCGCATCGGTGAACCTGGAGCGGGTGCGCGACTAACCGGGGGCCGTTGCCACGCCAGGGCGGACCGTCGATTGTCGACGGATTGGCACGGTCGGGACGTTAGCGGGGGTTGTGCTTCCGTACGCCGCCCTCGCCGCCCTCGCCCTGCTCGCCTCCGCCCGCGCCGAGGATCCGGCCCCGGTGCCCGTCCCCGAGGAGCCGCCGATCGCGGCGCCCGCCCGCGAAAAGCTCAAGTGGCTCATCCTCCCCAACCTGTCCTACGACAGCGACGACAAGCTCGGGTTCGGCGCCCGCGCGGAGGTCATCCAGCCGCGCGCCGGCCTCGATCCGTACCGAAGCTCGTTCGTGCTGCACGGGTTCGCCACCACCAACGGCTACCACCACCACCGCTTCCGCTTCGATCTGGTCGGCCTCGGCCCGAAGGAGCGGATGCGCGTCACCGGCCACTTCGCGTTCCGGGCCTGGCTGAACGACGGCTACTGGGGCATCGGCAACGGCACGGAGCGCGAGGTCTCGTACGAGGACGCCGCTGCCGACGATCCCGACCGCAAGCGTTATCGTTATTCCCTCATCCAGCCCTTCGGGCAAGTGGCGCTGCGTCACGCCGTTTCTTCCGGCGATGTGGCGAGCCCCCTCTCCCTGTACGGCTCGGTCAACGTCCGGTACACGGTGGTGGACGCCTCCGCGGGCTCGCTCCTCCTCGAGCAGCAGCCGCTCGGGATGGACGGCGGCCTCGGCGTCCAGCTCATCGCCGGCGCCTTGTGGGACACGCGCGAGCCCGAGGTCACTCCCGACGAGGGCTGGCTCCTCGAGGTGGCCGGTCGCGGCGTGACCGGCATGTACACGTTCGGCGGGCCGTTCGTCTCCGCCCGCGCCTGGGGGCGCATCGCTCCGGGCGTCGTCGTCGCACAGCGCGTCATGGGCGAGTGGCTGTTCGGCGAGGTCCCCTTCTACGAGATGGTGTTCTGGGGCGGCGTCGTGCCCATCCCGGGCATGGGCGGCTCCGACACCATCCGCGGCGTGGCCTTCGGGCGCTGGCGCGGCCCGGGAAAGGCGGTGTCCAACACCGAGCTGCGCCTCGACGTCCTGCGTCACCGCGCGCTCAAGCAGGAGCTCCGCTGGCAGCTCGTCCCCTTCGTCGACCTCGGCACCGTGTGGGGCTCCGGTGACACCGCGACCGCCCCCGATCCGGCGCTCCCCGTCCACCCCGCCGTCGGCGGCGGCATCCGGGCGATCTGGGGCGAGAGCATCGTCGGCCGCGTGGACGCGGGCGTGAGCCCAGACCTCACGGACGAGGGGCCGGCGCTGCAGTGGGGGTTGTACCTGATGTTCGACCACATGTTCTGACTCCGGGTGTCCCCGTGAGGCAGGCGCTGGGCGCCCCGGCTGCCGCCGGCGCCCTCCTCCGGGCTGCGGCGCGAAGCGCCTCGGTCCGCCGCTGACGCGTCGGGACCGGCCGCTCGCGCGGCCGCCCTGCGTCCGGCTGGCGCGGGGGGGCAGCAACCCGGGGGAACGTGATTCACTTCCGTCGGCGATCGAGGCGGGACCCGGCCCGCCCAGCGGGCTGAACTCCGGGGATGCGCTCTCATCCGGCGAGTTCGGCCCGCCCAGCGGGCTGAACTCGGGGGATGCATCGTCATCCGACGAGTTCGGCCCGTCCCCGCGCCCGAGGCCAACCCGACCGCCATCCCCGTGAATTCAGCAGTGACACAGTCAGTCGGGCCGCGGTCGGCGCCATGGCCAGCTTCCGCGATCGCGGGGACGTGGATGGCGCCGGGCACCGCGGCCCACGCGCTCTTCGGCCCCACCTGTGCCGAAGCGCTCGATGAACCCGCGCCATGGAGTACGGTGGTCGAGCCCTGATCGTCGCGTGAACCGTCGCCTCCACCCCCCGATGTTCCTTTCCTTCCTCCTCCTCCCGCTCGGCGCCTGGCTCTCCACGGCGCTCCACGAGCTCGCCCATCTCGTCGCGTTCCGCGTCGTGGGCGGGCGTGTGCTCGCCGTCGGGACCGGGTGGCCGCCGATCCGGGCGCGGTGGCGCGTGGGGGGAACCCTGCTGTTCTTCGGGAGCACGGCGCCGCTCACCGGGATGACGATCCCCGGGGATCACACGCTCTCGCGGGCCCAGAACGCCTTCGTTTCCGCGGCCGGGCCGACCACCACCCTCGCGATCGCGTGCCTGCTCCTGGTGTGGCCGACGGACGCCTCCCCGATCGTCCGGTACCTGCTCGCGGCGTGGAACGTGCTGTCGTTCCTCGAAAATGTGATGCCGGGCCACCACGAGACCGGAGGGAACGACGGCGAGCACATCGCGAAGCACCTGTCGCAGGCTGGCTGGCTCCAAACCTCGACCGCAAGCGACGTGGCGGAGGTGGAATTGTACGAAGCGTTGGAGCTCCGGGAGCAGGCCCGGGCGCTCCAGGTTCGGCTCGGGATCACGCTCGCGCACCAGGGACTCCCGCTCGCGGCCGGCGGCCACCTCGCCGCGCTCGAGACGGATGTCGGGGACGACGCCGCGTGGGCCGACCGGCTCGCGCTCGTCCGCGGTTGGATCGCCTACACCGAAGATCGGTGGGCGGATGCGGAGACCACGCTGCGGGCGGTGCTCGACGCTGACGCCGCGTGGGTGCGCGCCTCGGCGCGGATGGGGATCGCCGGGGCGCGCCTGGAGGTCGGGGACCCCGATGTTCCCTGCTTCCCCGACGCGCCCGAGGAGGAGCGGGGCCGCCTCACGGGAATCGCCGACCTCTTCCACGGCTGCCGCACCGACGACGTGGCGCGGGCCCGACGCGGCGCGGCCGCCATCGGGGCGCTCTCCTGGAGCGGCGAGCTGGCCCTCGCGCGGCTGTACCTGCGCACGGGGGACGTGGCGTCGGCTCGCACGTCCGTATTCGCCGCGGCCGACGGAGCCCGCCGGATGATCATGCGCCTGCCCGTCGGGTCCCGCGCCGAAGCGTTCGGCCTCCTGGATCCGCTCCACGCCGCGATCGAGGAGCTTTCCCACGCCGTCGGCGACCCCCGCCTGCCGGACCGCCTGCTGGGGCCTGCGAGGGTGGACGACGTGGGGATACCTCTCTCCCTCGCGGCCGTCGCCCTGTGCGTCGTGTCCGTCCTCGCCGGCGCGCTGCGGACCTCCGAGGACTGGCGGGCGTGGTGGGCCGTCGAGTCCACGGCCGCGCCGGTGCTCGGGATCCTGGGGTGCTTCGTCGTCATGCGCTATGGCTTGCAGGACGGGCCGCTGGCCGTGCGCGGCTACGTCGTGAGCGTAGTCACGGTAGCGGTCCTGCTCGCGGCCTGGATCCTCGCCGGGATCGACGCGCGCGGCTGACCGCCCCCCCGAAGCCCCGCCCCTCGCGATAGACGCGCCGGATGCTCGCCCGTACGCTCGTCGCCCTCTCGCTCGCCCTCGCCCTGTCGCCCGGAGCCGCCGCCGCCCCCGGTGCCGCTCGGGGGCCGGCGCCCGCCGAAGCCCCGCTCCCCACCCTCCCGGTCGACTGGGCCGCCGCCGGTGACGAGACCGCGCGCCTCCTCTCCGAGTACATCCGCGTCGACACCACGAACCCGCCCGGCAACGAGCAGCGCGGGGCCGACTTCCTCGCGGCGCGCCTCGCCGCGGTGGGCATCCCGTCGGTGCAGATCCAGCACGCGCCCGGCCGCACCTCGCTCGTGGGTCGGATCGACGGCGCCGACCTGGAGCCGCCCCTCTGCCTGCTCTCCCACATCGACGTGGCGAGCGCCGAGCCCGAGCGCTGGCCCGAGGGCAAAGGACCGCTCTCGGGCACGATCGAGGACGGCGTCGTGTGGGGCCGCGGCGCCCTGGACATGAAGGGGCTCGGCGCCGTGCAGACGATGACGATGATCGAGCTCGCGCGGCTCGGCGTGCCGCTCCGTCGCGATGTGATCCTGCTCGCCGTCGCGGACGAGGAGGTCGACAACACCGGCATGATCGAGATCGCGGAGAAGCACTGGTCGAGCATCGGGTGCTCCCAGGTGATCAACGAGGGCGGCCTCGGGATCAAGGATCTGCTCTTCGAAGGGCAGACGGTGTTCGGCATCTCCGTCGCCGAGAAGGGCCTGCTCTGGGTGCGCATGGTCGCCACCGGGCCGGCGGGCCACGGCTCGAACCCCAACCCGGAGTCCGCCCCCGCGCGGCTCGGGCGCGCCGTCGAGGCGCTCGAGGCGTACGAGCCGAAGCCGAAGATGCACGGCGCCCTGCGCGAGCTGTTCTGGAACGTCGGGGGCACGCGCAAGGGGCTGTACCGCTACGCGCTGCGCCACCCGCGCCTGATCTTCGGGAGGCTCCTCGCCCAGAACGCCGGCCGCGCCCTGCTGACCGACACGATCAACGTGACCGGCTTCAACGGCGGCCTCGCCCCGAACGTCGTGCCCTCGGAGGTGTCGGCCAACCTCGACTGCCGGCTGCTCCCCGGCACCACCCCCGCCGCCATGCTCGCGCGCCTCCGGGAGCTGGTCCCCGATCCGCTCGTGCGCTTCGACGTGATCCAGCAGGCCGAGGCCAACGAGAGCCCCACCGACGACCCGTTCTACCGGGCCCTCGCCCGCCACGTCGTCGCCGGGCGGACGGACGCGGTGGCCGGGCCCGCGCTCTCGATCGGCTTCACCGACTCCCTGGTCCTGCGGCCGCTCGGCGTGCACGCCTACGGCCTCGCGCCGTTCGAGGTCACCGTGGCGCAGGCGGAGACCCAGCACGGGCACGGCGAGCACGTGTCCGTCGAGAACCTCCGCAACGGCCTGCGGGTGCTGCTCGGCGCGGTGGTCGAGGTGGCGGCGACGGACCCGGCGAACCCGATGGCGGGGGCGAAGCCTTGGGTGGCGGGTGCGTCGGCGGTTGTGCCGGCGCCCTGACCGACGAATGCTGGATCGTGCCGCGGTCTCGCCCGACGGAAGGAGCAGGGGCCGCCGTCCGCTGACGGGCTCCAGGGCGTCCCACACCCCACGCTCCCGCTCGCGGTTCTCTTGTTGCGTCAAGATCGACACCCGAGGAAGAGTCCAGCGCGTCGCACGTTAAGCACGAGGCCTCCCCCCTGCTTGCCCAGGACCTCCCCGTGCTGCTGCTCCTCGCCCTCCTGCCCAGCATCCAGGCACAGGTCCCCGCCACGGCGCCCCCGACGCACGGCGCCGCCGCGTCGCTCCCGGCCGTCGCGGTCAACAAGGCCCCCGTCGGCCCGTTCACCACGCTCGCGCCCACGGCGTTCAAGTCGGCGCTGCCGTACGGGCCGGAGCTGGCCACCGCGCTCGCCTCGCGCGACTGGGCCACCGCGCTGCCGCTCCTCCAGAAGATCGACCGCGGCACGCTCCCCGGCAACCTCACGGGGGACCACGCGTTCGTCCTCGCCTGGACGCTCGACCGCCTCGACCGCGCGAAGGAGGCCGTGACCCTCCTCGAGCCCGTCCGCGCCGCGGTGAACGCGCCGTCCGCCTACGTGCAGCTCATGGTCGGAGAGCTCCTCCTCGCGGACGGAAAGCCGGTCGACGCGATCACCGCGCTCGAGAAGCTCCCGGAGGACGGTCCGATCCAGGTGCGCGCCGCCCTCGCCCTCGCGGAGGCCTACCGCAAGGCCGAGCGCACCGCCGAGTCGCGCGCCGTGTACCTCTCCCTCGCGATGCGTCCGGACCCCGCGCCCGGCTCCTCTATCGCGCTCTGGGCCCTCGCCCAGAAGGTCGGCCTCACCTCGCCCGATGGGCTCGAGTACCTGCGCCGGCTCTACCGTTCGTACCCCGGCAGCGCGGAGGACAAGGCCGCGGCCGCCTCGATGCCGGCGCCCTCGCTCGAGGACATCTCGTACCGGGGCGATCGCCTCCAGGAGGCCGGCAACTACAGCGGCGCCGTCGCGCTGCTCGCCCCCCGCCTCGGCGAGGTCGGCACGAAGGACGCCATCGGGTGTCGCTACCGCTACGCCTACGGGCGCGCCCAGAACAAGCTCTCCAACATCACCAGCGCCGCGGAAGTGCTCGGGCCGCTCGGCGCCGGTTGTGTCGGCAAGGACGACGATCGTGGCGCGAAGGCGCTCTACATCGCCGGCAAGTCGCTGGAGAGGAAGAAGGAGTGGTCGGCCGCCGCGAGCATGTACGCCCAGATCCCGGCGCGCTACCCCGCGCACTCCATGGCGGACGATGGGTACGCCCTCGGCGGCGTCGCCATGCAGGAGGGGGGCGACCTCGCGGGGGCCCGCAGCCTGTGGGCCAAGGGCTACGAGGCCCGTCCCGAGGGCGATCTCGCCGCGGAGAGCGCCTGGCGCCTCGCGTTCGGGGCCTTCCTCGACGGAGACACCCCCGAGGCCATCCGGTGGGCCGACCGCGCCTCGGCCGAGCTCGCGCTCTCGTCGTCCCCCACCGACGTGCTCGCCGCCCGCTACTGGGGCGCCCGCTGGCGCGCGTGGCCCTCCATCACCGACACCCGAAAACTCACGACCGACGCCGCGTCCCTGGCCACCGCCGTCGACGGCCTCGAGCGCGTCGCGCGGGACGCGCCGTGGCACTACTACGGCCTGCTCGCCTCCGCGCGCCTGGCCGAGCTCGCGCCCGAGCGCGCCGCTGCGCTCACCCGCCCGATCATGGACCCCGATGACGCCCCCTGGCAGGTGCGCGACCAATTCCGGGCGCGCCCCGCCGTCCAGAACGCGATGGGGCTCGCGCGCGTCGGCCTCCTCACGGACGCGCTGACCGAGCTGAACACCCTCGACGACGAGGAGCTGACCGGCGCCGAGATGGCCATCGTGACCGGCCTGATGACCGACTCGGGCAGCTTCCTGTACGCCCACGATCGGCTCCGCGCCTATCTCAAGAACCACCCGCCGGACGTGCTCGGGCCCAACCCCTACAAGGTGCTGCGGCAGGCCTACCCCAACCGCTATTGGGACGACGTGCAGGCCGTCGCCGGCGCCTATTCGTGGGACGCCCGGGTGTTCCACGCGCTCGTGCGCGAAGAGTCGAACTTCAACCCCAAGATCAAGAGCCACGCCGGCGCGTGCGGCCTCTCCCAGCTCATGCCCGGCACCGCCTCCGGCTGCGCCAAGCGGATGGGGGTCTCCTACAGCTCGACCAACATCTGGGACGTGCAGACCAACCTCAAGATCGGCGCCTGGTACCTCGACACCCTGCATACCCGCTACAAGGGCAACAGCGCGCTCGCGTTGGCCGGCTACAACGCGGGCGAGGGCAATTCCGACCGTTGGCTGGCCGCGCGTCCCGACGCCCCCACGGATCTCATCGTGGAGACCATCTCCTTCCGGGAGACGAGGCACTACGTCAAGCGCGTCATGTCCACGTGGCTGACCTACCGTATGCTCTATGGCGACGGTCCGGTCTATGCGGACGCGAGGCCCTTCGTCCACGACGCGGTACCGTGATCGTGGTAGCTTCGGCGCCGTGACCACCGAACTACCCGACCCGATTCGCGGCTTCGACGACGCCCAACGCCGCGCCATCGCCATGCTCAAGGACGTTCGGGGGCGGCTCGAGGCCGGCATGTCCGAGCGCGACGTGGTCGAGCTCGCCGAGACCCGGCTGGACGCCCACGGGTTCGACCGCTGGTACCACCCGCCCGAGGTCCGCATCGGGCCCGATGCGGGCGGCGGCAGCCTGCTCTACCGCCCCTCCACCAAGAAAAAGCTCGAGCCCGGCGGCCTCATCGGCATCGACATCGGCCCCGCCACGGCGGAGGCCTACGGGGACATCGGGTTCACCCTCTGCTTCGGGGGGGACGAGCCCAAGGTCGTCAAGGTCGCGCGGGACGACCTGCGGGCGTGCTGCGGCTACGCCAGCCGGTGGAAGACCGTCGGCGAGATCTTCGTGTTCGCGCGCGCCTGGGCGGTCAACAACCGCATGACGCTCGTGAGCGAGGGCGCCGTGGGCCACCGCATCCTGCCGAAGGAGGGGCTCCTCGCCACCGGCTTCCCCCGCAGCGCCCACCTGGCCACCTTCCTCCCGAAAAACCGCATCTCGATGCTCCAGCCCGTCCGCATGAAGGGCATGTTCGCCATCCGCCCGGCGGTCAAGCACGGCGAGCTGTCGGCCGCGTTCGAGGAGATCATCTGGATCCAGGACGAGCAGCGCAAGGTGCTCGGCCGCGAGGACGAGGCGCAGATCGGCGTGTTCTGAGCGGTGCGCGATCGGGCGTGCCCCCGCCGGGGACGGCGGGGTCGGTCCGCTGCGGGCTCGCCCGGTGGGCTCGGTCGGCCGGCCGCCCGAGCGCGTCCGGCCGGACCGCCGCCCGAGGCGGCGCCCTCCGCACACCTCACGCGCCCCCGCGCCGTCCGTGCGGCAGGTCACCATCCCCATCGAGATCCCAGCGGGCCTTGAGAGATCGCTGAGAGGTCACGCTCGGCGTTCTCGCGGCTACCGTGGCGGCCACCTCGAGAGGCCTCCGTGAAGCTCCATCGCCCCGTCCTGACTGCCCTGGTTCTCCTCGTTGGTCTGCCCGCGTTCGCGCCGCAGGCGATGGCATGGGACATCCAGCCGAGCATCCGGAGCGTCGGGGGCAAGGACGCGGGCCACGAGGGCATCGGACGGATCGTCTTCTCCGTACCCGACACCAGCGGGACCGCCGCGGTCACCGCCGAGCTCGAGTCCGACGTCGGTGATGAAGATCTCCTGCTCGTCGAGACCGACGCCTGGCTGCATGGCGCCGCCACGATCGCCGCGCTGCCCGCCGCCGACGCCGATCTCACGTTGACCCTCTACGACAGCGGCAGCGCCTCGCTGATCTCGTTCTCCGGGACGCTCGGGGCGGACGGGTCCATCACCTTGACGGCCGACGAGACCACCTCCGCCGACAGCGCGGCCTGTGCGTCGCGGTCGGGCTGCGCGGAGGAGCCCACGCGCGCGGACGCTCGGGACATCGAGCTCCTCGCCGCCGAGCTCTTCGCGGCGGAGAGGGGCTACGACCTGACCGTCGACCTCGCCGGCGCGGACACCTACGGCGTGGCGTACGCCACCGTCACCGTCACCGAGCCCGGGGAAGAGGTGTGCGTCGCGGAGGACGCCGACGGCAACTGCCTCCGCTGGCAGAGCAACGAGGCGGCGAGCACCCGCACCGAGGTGTACTGGCACGACATCGGCTCGGTCTGGGAGGCCGAGGCCACCCTCGCGCACGAGGGGCTCGTCCAGGTGAAGGTCAAGACCTACGACGCCGAGGGCGAGAAGCTCGAGACGGCCAAGGCCAGGCTGGGGGCGCCGTGGCTGGATGGCGGCGAGGGGGTCAACACGCTCGCGACGGACGAGGATCCGTTGACCAGGGTGGGGCTGGTTCGTCGGCGGGAGTTCAAGGCCGGCATCGAGCTGCGGGTAGTCCAGACCAGCAGGCTCACCATCGTCTCCGAAGGTTGGACCGCCGGCGACTCGCTGCCGGTCGACGCCGAGCTGGAGCTGACCAACGGCGAGACGATCACCATCCCGGTGAACAGCTACCAGCGGCCGGGCCACACCCCGACCCAATCGGAGGCGAGCCTCCTGTTCAGCCTCCTCGATACGGCGGGGCGCATCGTCATCGACGACGGCGAGGGTGGCGACGTGGCCTTCGACGTCGAGAGCCTGGAGGAGCTGAGCGTGCCGTTGTGCTCCGAGGGCTTCTGTGTCGTCGTGTCGGAGACCGAGCGCGGCGCCTACGCCCTCTCGGTGAGCGCGTATGGGCCGATCGCCACGGACCTCCCCGACACGGTCGAGGTCGAGCTCACGGCGTTCGATGCCGCCGGCGAGACGCTCGCCTCGGAGTGGGTGTCCGTCGAATTCGACGACGAGATCACCGCCGTGTTCGCCAACGAGCTGAGCCTCGCGGGGGATCCCGCCGGCCTCGGCCTGTCGGGCAAGGTGAAGCTCCTCGGTGAGCCCAACCGCCGCGGGAAGCAGGAGACGCTCGCGAAGGGCAAGTTCTACGGCACGTTCTCGCGTGATGGGGACGGCGACCTCGAGCTCGCGGGCGCCGACAAGGACGCGGTGGTGTCGAGCGGCGACATCGTCGTGGGCGGCGAGGCGGTGTTCCTGACGGATCGGGAGGGTGTGCCCGCTGCTCCCCCCGCGGTGGTCAGTCGGACGGCTGGCGAGCCGGTCATGACCATGGCGCAGTTGAACCTCTACGCGCCGCGCCGCCACCAGTGACCGAGCTACCCGAAGGCCAGCCACTCCGGACGCAGCAGGGGCACGGCTCCGAGCGCCGCACATCGACACATCGACACATCGACACATCGACACATCGACACATCGACACATCGACACATCGACACATCGACACATCGACACATCGACACATCGACACATCGACACATCGACACACACCGGGCCCAACGGAGCCCGAGGGACAGCAACGGGACGGGCCCAGCTGCGTGTCCGCCGAAGTCGATGGTGGTGTCGTGGTCAGGTCGGCCTCGGTCGCGTGGCGCCAGGGTCCCCGCTCGGGAGACCCGGCGGTGGATCGGCTGCCGCACCTCCGGTGGCGGGAAGCCGCGTCTCGCGGCTGACGGCCGGGCCCCCCTGGGCGTCGAGCTCCTCGCGGCGGGGGAGCGGGCCCCAGCCTCCCCAGGTCCTGGGCTTCGCCCGCGAAGGCGAAGAGGCCCTGGTTGTTCGCCCGGTAGGCGCATGCGCCGTCGTGTTCGGGGCTCCGATTGTTGCAATGGCGGCGCGGGGCAGTCCCGGCCCACCCAGGTGTTCACCCCCTGAGCACCAATCGGGGGCCAACGACATGCGCTCCGCACGACCTCCCGTGATCCTGGTCGCCGAAGACGACGCGGACGACCGCCTCCTCATCGGGACGGCCTTGGCGCGGACCGCCATCAATCCCGACGTCCGCTACGTCACCGACGGGCGCGCGCTCCTGGACTACCTCCGGCGCGAGGGACCGTGGTGCGAACCGCGCTCCTCGCCCCGTCCCGACCTCGTCCTGCTCGACCTCAACATGCCACGCATGAGCGGCCGCGACGGGCTCCGCGTGCTGAAGCAGGACCCCGCGCTCCGGTGCGTGCCCATCGTCGTGTTCACCACCTCCGACGATCCCCGCGATGTCGAGACCTGCTACGACGCCGGCGCCAACGCGTTCGTCACCAAGCCGTGCACGATCGCGGAGCTCACGCGCGCGCTCGCCGCTATTGTCGAGTTCTGGCTCGCGGTGGCCGCGCGGCGCCCCCTCTACGCGGACACCTGAAGTGCCTACGGACGGGAGTACGGAACCCCATCCGCGCGCACCCGCCGTAGAGCCCATCCCCCGCGCCGCGCGCGCGGCGGCCCTCGCGGGCGCGCTCCTCGGCCTCATCGGTGTCCTGGGGTGGCTCCTCGACCTCCCGGCCGCGCTCGATGTCCTTCCCTCCCTCCCCAAGATGCAGCCCAACACGGCGCTGGCGCTCGTCGCCTGCGGGCTCGCGCTGGCGCTGCCGGACCGCGCGGGGAACCTCGCGCGCCTGGCGGCCCTGTTCCCCGCCGTGATCGGCGTCCTCACGATGCTCGAGTACGTGACCGGGGGCGACTTCGGCATCGACGACCTGTTCGTCCGCGGCACCATGCGGATGGCACCGCAGACCGCCGTGTCGTTCGTCTTCACCGCGCTCGCCGTGCTCGCGCGCCGCACACCCGGCTGGGAACGGCTCGTCCAGCCGCTCGCCCTCGTCCCCGCCGCGCTCTGCTACCTCTCCCTCGTCGGGCTCTTGTTCGACGCCCAGGTCCCGGTCTTTCCGCTCGCCACGACGATGGCGCTGAACACCGGTGTCGCGTTCCTGCTCGTCGCCTTCGGCCTGGCCCTCTCCCAGCCGCGACGCGGCCTCCTCGGGCGCTGGCGGAGCGCGGGGCCCGGCGGGCGCACCACGCGCCTCCTCCTTCCCGCGTTCGTGGTCCTCCCCCCACTTCTCGCGCTCCTCGCGAAGGCCGGCGAGTCCGCCGGCGCCTACGACGAGGGCTTCGGCATCGCGCTGGAGGCCACGGTGATGATGCTCCTGCTCGCGGCGGGCGTGCTCCTCCGCAGCCGCGGTCTCGACGCGGCCGAAGCGGATCGGGCGCTCCAGGCCGGACGCTTCCGGACCATCGTGGAGAACATCCCCGAAGGCGTGTGCGTCATGGACATCTGCGGGCAGGTGCTCTACGCGAACAGTCGCCTGTCCGCGTTGCTCGACCGCCCCGCGGCGCCCGGCCTCTCGCTGACCGACTGCGTGGATCCGGAGGTCCATTCCTTCTTCCACGACTTCCTCCGGCAGTCCGAGCACGCGTCCGCCCGCGCGACGGTCGCCGTGCGGGGCCAGGACGGAGTGCTGAGGTCCCTGCGGTTCTCCGCCACGCCGGTCCCCGACCCGCTCTCCTCCCGCGGCAGCACCCTCCTCCTCGTCATCGACGACACCTCACGCCGCCTCGCCGAGAGCCGCCTGCGGGAGCGCGCCCACGAGCTCGAGCGGGCGCTCCGCGACCTCGACGCCTTCGCGGCGCTCGCCTCGCACGACCTCCGCGAGCCGCTGCGAAAAATCCAGCTCCTCGCCGACGGCGCGGCGGACGACGCCGGGAACGCGGACGGTCCGATGCTCGATCGGCTCCACCGCATCCACCGCCTGGCCGCGCTGCTCCAGCGACGCGTCGCGGACGTGCTCGCCTACTCGCGGCTCGGCGCCTCCGCGCGCATCGTGCGGAACGTGGACATCGGCGCGGTCGTCCGCGACGTGGAACGTCAATTCGCCCCGCGGCTCCACGACGCCGGCGCCGCGGTCCTCATCGGCGTGATGCCCACTATCGACGGCGATCCGACGCTCCTCCGGACGCTCTTCGAGCACCTGTTCGACAACGCCCTCAAGTTCGCCCGCCGGGACGTGCCGCTCGTCCTCCGCGTCACGTCCGAGCCGCGCAGCGCGGGGCGCGTGGAGATCACCGTCGCGGACAACGGCCTCGGCTTCGACGAGCAGGACGCCGAGCACATCTTCGGGGTGTTCCGCACCCTACACCCCCGCGAGCGCTACGCGGGCTCGGGGATCGGCCTCGCGTCGTGCCTACGCATCGCGGAGCTCCACGGCGGCACGATCTCCGCGCGCGGCACCCCGGGCGAGGGCAGCGTGTTCACGATCTCCCTCCGCGTCCGGGCGCCCACGGGCGCGCCCGCCGAGTGCGTGCCGGCCGACGTGTAGGTGACATACGTGGTCGGGCCTCGGCGTGACCCCGTAGTCCGGGACGGGGCGCTCACTCACGGAGACCTACCCCGCCTCCGATGAGCGTCGCGCGAGCGCTCGCCTGGGCGAGGGCCGCCTCGCGGTTCACGGCGACGATGATGCCAGCGGTCCGCCCCTGCTTCGCAGCCCGCTCCCAGATCCGAGCGGGCTGCGGGAGGGGCCCTGCCAGCACTACGCGCTTGCCGCGGGCGTGTAGCGCCCGAATCGTGTTTCCCAGGGCGGCGAAGCCCGTCGCGTCGATCACCGGCACCCGAGCGAGGTCGAGGATGAGCGTGTGGAAGGTGTCTCCGTGCGAGGCGTGCAGCGCCTCCATCGCCTGGTGGGCCGCCCCGAAGAAGAGGGGGCCGTTCACCTCGTAGATGGCAACGCCCGGCGGCAGCTTCGGCAGGGCGTGGTCCTCCTCCGTGGCGTCGATCGCGAACCCGCTCTCGGTGAGCTCCGCCATGCGCCGCATGAACAGGACCGCGGCCAGCAGAAAGCCGACGCTCACCGCCCACACCATGTCGAAGACGACGGTGAGCAGGAAGCAGGTGAGGAGGACGAACACGTCGCCCTTGGGGGCGATGCGCACGACACCGATGAAGTGCCGGATCTCCGACATGTTCCAGGCGACCAGGAGGAGGAGCGCCGCGAGGGAGGCCATCGGGATGTAGGCGACCAGCGGCGCGAGGAAGAGCATCGCCGCGAGGACCACCAGGGCGTGCGTCACGGCGGCGAACGGTGACCGGGCGCCGGCCCGGATGGCGGTAGCGGTGCGGGCGAGGGCTCCGGTGGCGGCGATGCCGCCGAAGAACGGCGCGACGATGTTCCCGATCCCCTGGCCGACGAGCTCGGAGTTCGGGTCGTGCCGGGTGCCGGTCATGCCGTCCGCCACGACAGACGAGAGCAGCGACTCGATGGCGCCGAGCACGGCGATGGCGAAGGCGGCGGGGAGCAGGGCGCGAAAATGTTCGAAGTCGAGGTGCAGCCCGGACCACGGCAAGGCGGGGCGCGGCAAGACCGGCGGGATGCCGGCCACCTCGACCCCATCGACGGTCGACTGGAAGCGGCTGCCGATGGTGGCGACCTCGAAGCCGGGCCAGAGCGCGTGCGCCGCTGCTACGCCCGCAGCCACGGCGCCGATGGCGAGGAGCGGCGCCGGGACCTTCTGGATCACCTTGGGGAGCAGGAGCAGCAACAGGAGGGTCGCCGCGGCGACGACCAGCTCGCGTGGGTCCAGCGTCCCGCGGGCCTGCCACAATGCCCACACCTTCTCGTGGTAGGGCTCCGGCATCGCGGCCAACTTCAGGCCGAGCACGTCCTTGATCTGCAGGGTGGCGATGACGACGGCGATGCCGGTCGTGAACCCCGTCGTGACGGGATAGGGGACGAAGCGGATGAGGCTCCCGAGCCGGGCCACCCCGAGCACCACGAGCAGGATCCCGGCCAGAAACCCGGCGGTGAGCAGCCCCGACAGGCCATGCCGAGAGACGATGGGGGCCAGGATGACCACGAACGCGGCGGTCGGGCCGGTGACCTGGAACTTGCTCCCGCCGAGGAGCGCGGTGACCGAGCCCGCGAAGATCGCCGTGTACAGGCCGTGTTGCGGCGGCGCGCCCACGGCGATGGCGAGCGCCATGGAGAGCGGCAGCGCGACCACGCCGACCACCAGCCCCGCGAAGACGTCGGCGCGAAGGTCGGCAAGGCCGTAGCCCTTCCGGAACACGCGCCGGACGGCCGCGCCGATGGGGACGGAGAGGCGGGGGCGCGCGTTGGAGTCGTCCATGAGGTCTCAAGCTACGAACCGCGGCCGAATCGGCACGGGACACCCTGCCGCGTCAAGACTTCAGTCATCCAGGCTACCAATCGATCGGGTGGAGCGCACAGACCCGCGGATTGTCATCCTCGCTGAACTCTGACCGCTTCTCTTCTTCCCTCAAGCCGAGCGGGCGTTCGTACGACTACGGAAGCGGAGTCATGAAATGACCGCACGCCACACGTCGGCTGACGCTCGCATCCCGTGTCTGCGCCACGCCGTCGAGGCCATGCTGGAGGGCGAGTTCCACTTCGCCCTCCCCCCATCCGCCGTACCCGACGCCGCGCCGGATGAGGTGGATCGGCTCGCCCAGGTGCTGGACCAGCTCGGCCACTCGATCGCCGAGTCGATCGAACGACTGAGGAGTCTGGCCGAGCTGGCCGAGAAGATCAACGGGGGGCTGCTGCCCGAGGAGGTGCTCGACCACCTGTTCGATTCCTTCCATACCATCATCCCCTACGATCGAATCGGCTGCGCGCTCCTCGAGGATGACGGCCGCGTGGCCCGGACGCTCTGGGCGCGCACGAGCGCGCACGCCGCACAGATCGGCATCGGCTACGCGGCGCCACTGGCGAAGAGCAGCCTGTGCGAGGTCCTCCGGACCGGTCGGCCCCGCATCATCGACGACCTCGTGCTCTACCGGACCGACCACCCGCGCTCGAGCTCCACCATGCGGATGCTCGCGGAGGGCATCCGGTCGAGCCTCACCTGTCCGCTGATCGCGATGTCGAAGCCGATCGGCTTCCTGTTCTTCAGCAGCCAGAGCCCGCACGCCTACTCGGACGCCCACGTTGCCTTCTTCGAGCGCATCGCCGGGCAGGTCTCGACCGTGCTGGAGAAGGCGCGCATCTACCAGGAGCTGCTCGACACGAAGGCGCGGCTCGAGGTGGCCAACTCTGGGCTGGAGCGCCTCGCGTCCGTCGACGCGCTGACCGGGGTGGCCAACCGTCGGCAGTTCGACGTGCAGCTCGGAGGCGAGTGCGTCCGCGCCAGCCGTGGCCAGACGGCCCTCGCGCTCCTGGTGATCGACGTCGACCGGTTCAAGGCGCTGAACGACGGCTGGGGTCACGCGACCGGGGATGCCTGCCTCACCGCGCTGGGCAGGATCCTGGCGGGGTGCGCCCGCCGTCCCGGCGACCTCGCGGCGCGGTTCGGAGGCGACGAGTTCGCGCTGCTCCTGCCCGCGGTCGATCCGACGGGAGCCCGGGCGATCGCCGAGGGGATCCGCGCGGACGTGGCGGCCTGGGCCAGGGCCGCGCGGCCCGACGGTCTGCCCATGACGGTGAGCATCGGATTGGGCACGATGAACGGGCGTGATGGGCCGATCACCGCGGCGGCGCTGTTCGCGGCGGCGGACCAGGGGCTGTACGCCGCCAAGGAGGCCGGCCGCGACAGCGTCGGCCGAAGCCCCGCGCGGGCTTCGGCGAAGCCGGACCCTTCAGCGGCCCGCGCCGCCGCCGAGGGCGAGGAGCGGGACGACGAGGATCACGGCGAGCATTGATTCCCCGTAGGGGTGCGAGGCCAAGCGGGGGACTCCCGCGGTCGTCCGTGCCCCCGGAGATGAGCGCGTCGGCGAACAGCAGATCCAGGCTCATGAACCAGACGCAACGGCGAGTCCGCCCGCTCGACCAATCGCCCGAACGGGCGCTGGCACGGCGTAGACGCGCACGCCACACGGCCGATTTTGCGACCGCCGAGCCCGCGGGCCGTTTCTGACCAGGTGGTCTTTTCGCCGGGTGAACGGTGAAGATCTATGAAGCCAGGGGGCAGCATGAGGTTCAGACAGATGGCGCGAGGTCGGCGCGGCACGCGGTCAGTGGGGGAGCTCCCTCCGCGGGGAGCATCTCCGGCGCGGTCCCGCAACTGGACCGGACCGGGCAGGGCAGCGTCGTTGGCGTGGGTCGTGGGGGTGTCCCCCCTCTTCGTCCTGGCGGGCGGATGCGGCTTCACGGCCGGTAGCTTCCCGGACGCGACCGTCGGCCCCATCGAGGCCAACGCCGTCGCGTGCGACTGTCGGTTCGCCGATTCGGGGTCCCGGACGTTGCGCATCCAGGCGAGCAGCGACGACGCCGAGCAGTCGGGCACCGTCATGGACCTGACCAGCACCGACCTCGATCTCGCCGAGAAGCACGTCGGGGTGCGCTTCGACAAGCTCGGGCTGCCGCCCGGCGCGGTGATCCAGAGCGCTCACATTCAGTTCGAGGCCGACGCGACACAGAACGATCCGACCTCGCTGGTCATCCGTGCGCAGGCCCTCCCGGATGCGCCGGCGTTCACCACCGCCGCCAACAACATCACCGGGCGGACGCCGCTCGCCGGCACGGCGGTGCCCTGGACCATCGGGGCATGGTCCTCGGGTGCCGCCGGGTCGGTGCAGCGCACCCCAGATCTGTCGCCGCTTCTCCAAGAGCTCGTGGATCTGCAGGGCTGGAGCTCCGCGAGTCCGGTCGTGCTGATCTTCATCGGCGGGACGGGCCACCGCACCGCCGAGTCCTTCGATGGCGGCGCGAACGCAGCGCCCCAGCTCGTGGTGACCTTCGACACGGAGCTGGCGGCCGAGATCCCGACCTGCGCCACGAACCTCGACCGTGACGCGAACGGGTTCCTGATCTCCCCGCAGGCCACATGCGACACGCTCGAGACGACGCTGGGCGGGCTCAACGCTGCGTGCCAGCTCCCGCAGACCGTGAACTGCACGGCGGTGAACCGGAAGGACCCGAACCAGGCCGACATCCCGGACAGCTACCAGAGCGAGGTCTGCCTGGAGCCCTGCGACCCCAACCCCGTCGACGCTCCGACCTGCAACGAGTACGACCCGGTCGAGTTCGTCGCCTGCCTGGAGCGCGGGAACCCGCTCGCCAACTGCAAGACGCTCCATGCTTCCGCCACACACGCGGGCACCGACACGCCGGTGTGCGTCAGCTCGGGCAGCCCGCTCGCCTTCCACGCGTTCGGCCGTCGCAGCCGTTGCGAGGTGGAAGGCACGTCCGAGATCCTGATCGGAGACCGCGAGCCGGAGCAGGATCCAGCGACCGCGGGCAGCGTGGAGATCCTCGGGGGCCCCTGCCCGGGCGACGACTGCCGCGTCCACTCCTCCTTCGCCGTCGACATGGAGCCGATCACCTTCGAGGTTCGCTTCGCCCGCGATCCGACGTTCACGAACCTCGGCGCGGCCGGGAGCGCTCGCGAGACGACGCTCCTCGACGCCGGGGTCGCCAGCTTCGACCCGGACACGGTGGGCGGCACCGGCACGGGCAGGCGCGGGAGCGACGGGCTCGCCATCGCCGCGTCGAACTCGGACGTCGTCGAGGTGGGGGTCGACTGGATGGGGCGGACCTGTGACATGACCGGCACCCTCGCGGTCGGGGTCGGGGATGACGGGCTGTGCGAGGCCGACGGGACGACCGTCTGCGGCTCGGACGCCGAATGCTCCGCGGTGGGAGGCGCGTGCGTCCTCCCTCCGAACGACGACGCCGAGATGAGTGTCGGCGTCACCCTCGTCGGGGACCTCGTGAATCAGCCGCCGGACGCCCTGGCGGGGGCGGACCAGGCGATCGAGTGCACCTCGTCGGCCGGAGGAACCTTCGATCTGGACGGGCGCGGGAGCAGCGACCCCGACGGGAACCTCGCCCTCGCGAGCTGGCGTGCCGGTAGCCGCACCGGATCCGAGCTCAGCGACGATCTCCGCACGACCCAGGCGCTCGGGGTCGGCGACACGCAGAGCTACGTCTTGCGCGTGGTGGACACGTTCGCGCAGCTCGACGAGGACGCGACGAGCGTGTCCGTGGTGGACACGACGCCCCCGAGCATCGCGTGCAATGCGCCCGCTACGATACGGCCGCGCGATGCCGTCGCGACCTTCGCGGCGACCGCCACGGACGTGTGTGACACGAGCGTGGCCGCCGCCGTCACCAGCTACGACTGCTTCGCCATCAAGTCCAACGGCCGGCGCATGAGCAAGCTCGAGTCGTGCGAGGTGTCCTTCGCCGCGGACACGCTCCGGGTCGAGGACGTCGGCGGCATCGGCGATCACATCACGTGGACCGTCCAGGCGGTCGATGACGCCGGCAACGTCGGGAGCGCTACCTGCGAGGTCATCATTCGTCGGTGATGGCGCCCAACGCGGACGGCGCGAGCCCAACACGCTTGCTGCGGCCCGACAGGGGATGCGCTCGCTGTGCCCGAACGGCCGCCGCGGGCCCCTGCCCCCACATCCGCTCGACCCGCACCCCCGCTCTCACTCGGCCGGCGCCGCGCGAGACGCGGGCCCTACCCCCCGGAAGCGTACGCCCCGCCGACCTCCGGCGCGAACGCCGCGCCGTCGAACGCGTACCGCTCCACCTCGAACGCGCCGGTGGGGGCGATGTCGTAGAGGTTGAAGTGCGCGGTGCGGTGCCGCTCCGGCAGGTAGGCGTAGCCGCCCGCGCCCGGGTTCAGCGAGTGCAACGGCGCGCCCTCGCGCGGGATGACCGTGCGGTAGCCATGGTGCTCGTGCCCGTGCAGGACCGCGACGACACGCGGGTGGCGGGCGAGCACGGCCTCGAGCTCGAGGGAGTTCTCGAGGCTGCGCGTGAACGGGCCGTAGGGGCCGCCGCGGCGATCGCGCAGGGGGTAGTGGAGCAGAACGATCGCGGGAGCGGTGCCGCCGGCGAGCAGCGCCTCGAGCGCGTCGAGCTGCTGGCGGGGGGTGAGCCCGCGCGAGAGGAAGTCGGGGCGCGACACGTCGAGCGCGACGAAGTCGACCCCGCCGTGCTGCGCCACGTAGGGGTACACGCCGCCGTTGGACCACGCGCCGAAGTGCTCCTGGAACCGCCCGAGGCTCTCGCTGGTGTACACGTCGTGATTGCCGGGCAACACGAGGAACGGGAACCGATCCGTGATGGGGGCGAGCAGCGCGGCGGCGCGCTCGAACTCCTGGGGCGTCGCGGTGGACGTGAGGTCCCCCGTGCAGACGACCAGGGCGGGCTCGGAGCGCACCACGGCGTCGACCAGGGCCTCGACCGTGCGGAGGGTGAAGTGGGCCGAGCGCCCGAGAAGGTACAGGTTGACCGCGCCGAGCGCCCGCTTCGAGAAGAGCTGGGAGAGGTGCGGGGGGGCCTCGACGTGCAGGTCCGTGATGTGTGCGACGCGCATGAGACGGTGATCTATCCCCCTTCGACGGGGTAGGAGGTGCGGATGGACGATCCCCGCCGGGTGTTGGAAGACGCCGCCGAACAACGCCTCGCCTGCGAGGTGCTCCCGCGAAACGGGAGCTGGCGCCGCGGCCGCGTGATCCGCGTCGAGCGGGGGGGCCTGGTGCTCACCGTCTCGGGCGATGCCCTGCCCAACGGCACCGACGTGCGGTGCTGGCTCAACGTGTCTGGCCAGGCGTGGACCTTCGAGGCCTCGGTGCTCCGAAGCGGTGTCTCCGTGCCCGATCGCACCCAGCAGGGGCTCCTGCTCGGCTTCATGGACGGGTGGCGGCGCGCCGACCGGCAGTCGGGCGCCATCACGCTCGAGGTGCTGCCCCACAACGGGCGCGCCATCTCGCTGATCGACGGCGCCGCGCGCGTGGTCGACCTCTCGCCCTCCGAGCTCACGCTCACCGCCCCGACGGACTTCAACCTCATCTTCGTCGAGCAAGGCGCCGTCCGCCTCCGGCTCGGCCTGCCCGACCGCGCGCCGATGGAGGTCGGGGCCCGCGTGAGCGGCCTGACCCCCGGGAAGGGGCACCTGCTGTACCGGTTGAGCATCGAGGCCGTCGAGGACGGCGAGCGGTACCGCGAGCTGGTGGCGGGCATCCGGCAGACCCTGGGCGTGTGAGGGTGCCAGCCCCGGAGCGCCACCCGGGCCGCCCTCCGCTCCCATTGACCCTACCCCGAGGGTGAGCACGATCCCCGAGCTTTAGGCTTCGTTTCTATCGACGAGGCCGAGGGCGACGCGGGGGAATCGCATGGGGGCAACTGGCACGGGCGGCACGCCCTTGTCCGTGGACCGGGATCTGCTCGAGCTCATGGTGGCCTACGGCTTCGTCCCGAGCGAAGCGGTCGCCGGTGTCCGCCCCGCGGCGGCACGCTCCGAGGCCCCGGATCCACGGCGCACGCCCGCAGTGAGGCCGCTCGCCCTCGCCGTCGCCTCGGGCTCTCCGCGCGCGGGCCGCACCACGATCGCGACGGGCCTCGCCCACGCCTGGTCGCGCGCGGGGCGCAGCGTGCTGCTGGTCGATCTCGACCCCTCCGAGGAGCTCGGGCGGCTCCTCCTCCTCGGCTCGGCGATCACCGTCAACACCGGACAGCTGCTGCTGCACGCGATCACGGACGGCGGCGAGGTGGAGCCGTCGCGCACCGTGCTTCCCGGCGTCGACCTGGTGTCCTCGGGAAGCCTGTACGCGTGGGACTCCGACGCGCTGCCGTCCCGGCTGCGGGGCCGCCCCACGGCGCTCCGCGCGGCCCTCGGCGACCACCTCGCGCGCTACGACCGCGTGATCGTCGATGTTCCGAACGCCCCGGTGTCCCTGTGGGAGGCCGCGATGAGCATCGTCGACGAGATCCTGCTCGTGGTGGCCGCGGCAAGCCTCGTCGGCGGCCCGGGAGACGGCCCCGCGCGCGGCGCGCCAGGCCCAGCGGGCTCTCCGAAGCCGAGCCACCTCCTCCTCTCCGGCTTCGATCCCGGGCAACCGCCGGCCGCGGACCGCGTCGCCGCGCTGCGGGATCTCCTCGACACCGCCATTCCCCGCTTTCCGCAGATCCGGAGCCCGTGGGACGTGATCGGCGGGGCGGGCGGGACCGCGGCGGACGATGCGTTCACGGCGCTCGCGGCCGAGCTGGACGCCCGATGAGGCGCCTCAGCGCGCTCCTCGACCAGCAGGTCAAGGCCCCCTACCGGACGGCGATCCTGCTCGCGCTCGCCGCGGTGCCGCTCGCCGCCTACGCCGTGCTCGACCTGCCGCTCCAGCACCACCTCGCGGTCGCGCTGGTGTTCATGGGGGTCGGCGTGGCCATCGCGCGGCACGCCCCCGGGCTCAGGCTCATGGTCGGCCTGCTCTCGGTGGCGCTGTCCGCCCGGTACGTCTGGTGGCGGGGCACGGAGACGCTCATCTGGCGCCTGTCGGCGGACGGCGCGACGTCCCTCGCGCTCTACGGCGCCGAAGTGTTCGGTTTCCTGCTGCTGCTGGCCGGCTACTTCCAGACCGCGTTCACCCGCCCCCGCGCGCCGACGCCCATCCGACTGGACGCGAGGCTCGACGGAAACCTGCGGCGGGAGGTGCAGGACGGCGGCCGTCCCCTCCCCTCGGTCGACGTGTTCGTGCCGTCCTACAACGAGGGCACCGACGTGGTGCGGCGCACGCTCACCGGCGCGGCGGCCATGGACTACCCCAACAAGACCGTCTGGTTGCTGGACGAGAAGCGACGCCCCGAGATGAAGGCGCTCTGCGACGAGCTCGGCGTGTCCTACATGACACGGCCCGACAACCGAGGCGCCAAGGCTGGAAACATCAACCACGCCCTCGCGCGGACAACGGGGGAGCTGGTCGCGGTGTTCGACGCCGACCAGGTCCCGGTGCGCAGTTTTCTCCGCATGACCGTGGGGTACTTCCTCGACAACCCCAAGATGGCCCTGGTCCAGACGCCCCACCACTTCTACAACCCCGATCCGTTCGAGCGGAACCTGTACCTCGAAGACACGGTGCCTTCCGAACAGGTCATGTTCTACCACGTGATCCAGGTTGGCAACGACTTCTGGAACTCCTCGTTCTTCTGTGGTTCCTGCGCGCTCCTCCGCCGCACCGCGCTCGAATCGGTCGGCGGCATCGCCCAGGAGACGGTCACCGAGGACGCCCACACCGCCTTGAAGATGCACGCGCTCGGTTGGGAGTCGGCCTACCTCGCCGTGCCACAAGCCGCGGGCCTCGCGACCGAACGCTACGGCTACTACGTGACCCAACGTGTCCGCTGGGCGCGCGGAATGATCCAGATCCTTCGCCTCGACAATCCACTGTTGAAGCGTGGGCTGACGCTCCCCCAACGTGTCAACTACTTCAACGCGGCGTGTCACTTCCTGTTCGGGTTGCCACGGATGGTGTACCTCCTGGCGCCGCCCATGTACCTGCTGTTCGGGGTGCACCCGTTGGACGCGTCCGCGGCGGCGATCGCGGCCTACGCGCTGCCCCACGTGTTCCTCTCGGTGGTCGGCGGATCGACCATCGCCCACACGGCGCGCCACTCCTTCTGGGCCGAGGTGTTCGAGACCGCGATCGCCCCCTACATCGCGCTCATCACCGTGCTCACGGCGGCCTCCCCGAAACACGCGCGCTTCGCGGTCACGGCCAAGGGGACACAGCTGGACGAGGCGTCGTTCGATTGGCGTCACGCCGCGCCCAACCTCGTCATCGCGCTCCTGGTGCTCGCGGCCGCCATCGCGACGCCCATCCGCTTGATGTACGAGCCGCTCGAGCGCGGCACCCTCGCGCTGGCGGGCTTCTGGAACGTCTACAACCTGGTGATCCTGGGCGCCGCGCTCGCGGTGGCCCTCGACCGGACGCAGCGCCGGCAGCTGTACCGCGTACGGGGCGACCTCCGGCTCGAGGTCCGCCCGCGTGACGACGGCGGGCTCGCTGCCGGGAGCGCGCCCAACGGGGCTGCGGCGTGGCACGGCCGCGTCGTCGACTTCTCCGAGGAGGGGATCCGCCTCCGCCTCACCCCCGACTCCCCCGGCGGCACGGTGACGGGGCCGCTCCCGACGGAGGTGGTGGTGACGCTCGCGTCCCACCTCGCCGGTCCGCTGGTGCTCGACGCCGACGTGTTGGAGACCACGGCCGAGGACGGCGCGCTGATGGTGCGGGCGCGTTGGGCCGCGCTCTCCCCCGCGCAGCTGCGCCGCGTGATCGAGGAGATGTTCAGCGGCGCGAACACCTGGATCTACCACGCCGCTCCTCCGGATCGCCCGTTCCGGTCGCTCGCCGAGGTCATCTCGGCGCCGTGGCGCACCCTCTCGCGACGTCTCGGGGCGCGCTCCCCCTCCCCGCGGCCGGCCGAGCCCGCGCCGCGCCGGAGCGCCTCGTGAGCGCCGTCTGGTTGTGCTCGTACTGCTCGGCGCTTCATCGCGGGGACGAAGGCACCTGCCGGAGGTGCGCCGCCGCGCGCCCCCTCGACCCGGTCGAGGCGATGGTTCCGCGGAGCGCGGACTCCGTGCCGCTGCTGCTCCACCTGCCGCCGGGCGACTTCCCCTACAGCCGCACGCACGGCACGAGCGGCCAGCTGCGCGCCTGGCTCGCGCCCGCCGCGATGATCGCGCTCGCGATCGCGATCGGGATCGGTTGGGATCCGCTCGTGCGGCGCTACGACGCCGCCCGGGCGCTCGGCGGGGTGAGCTCGGCGGCGGAGAACGCGCGCCGCGCGGAGCTCGGCCACGCCGCCGTCGAGCTCGGCACGCTCCTCGCCGAGCGCGAGACGGTGGCGACGCAGCCTCCCGACTGGACGCCGCGCCTGCGCCGCCTGGGCGATCGGTATCGCCTCGACGGCAACGTGAGCAACGCCACGCTCGGCCCCCTCGAGGTGGGCGTGCGGAGCGCCTGGCTCGAGCTGGTTTCCCTTCCCCCCCATGGCGTGCCCCCGGCCGAGATCGCCGGGCGCCTTCAAAGCGCCAGAGAGGAGCTCTCCCGTGTCACGGAGGACCTGTCCCATGCCCCTTGATCGCGCGCCCGCCCCGCTCCTCGTGTCACTGCTCCCCACGCTGCTCCTCGGGCTGGGCGGGCGCGCGGCCGCCGCTCCCGGCGAGGACCCTCCGCCCGCGGGCATGTCCCCCGGGGCGCCCGGCCTGTCGCTGGGCGAGGCGCTCCGGGAGGGCCCCGGCGAGGGCCTCGACGCCGCCCTGCGCACCATCCCGGAGGCGCCGATCGAGCCGGATCAGGCCGAGCGGGCAAAGGCGCGGCGGCCGGGCCGACACCCGGCGGACTCCGCGGAGCGACACTTCGACGTGGGCTTCGAGGACGCCCTGGCGATCCGCAGCGATCTGTTGCTGGAGGGCGTCGACGCGGAGGCGCGCGTGGACTTCACCGTGCCCGAGGAGTGGGATCTGCTCGAGGACCCGCAGATCGTCCTCTTTTTCGCGCACTCGGCCGCGCTCCTGCCGGACCGCAGCCACTTCACCGCCACCCTGAACGGGCAGGCGATCGGCAGCGTCCGGCTCGACGCGTCCAACGGGCGCGAAGGGCGGCTCGAGGTGCGTGTGCCCCGCGAGCTCCTCGCCCCGTACAACCACTTGCGCCTCCGCGCGGTGCAGCACTACGGGGCCACCTGCGAAGATCCGTTCGATCCCGGGCTCTGGACCCGCGTGAGCAAGGACTCGCGGGTGTCGATGCGGTACCGGCGGCGCCCGTTCGAGCCCGAGCTCGCGCGCTTTCCGTACCCCCTCTTCGATCCGACCGGCTACGGGCCCGCCGAGCTCTCGCTCGTGCTCCCCGCGGAGCCCTCCGCCACGACCATCGAGGCCATCGGGCGCCTCGGCGTGACGTTGGGGCGGATCGCGGACTACCGGGGCGTCGAGCTGGTCGGGACCGTGGAGACCGTCCGCGAGGCCGACAGCCACGCGCTCCTGGTGGGGATCTGGTCCGAGTCGCACGAGATCCGCGCGCTCCTCGGCGAGGGTGCGCCGCGGCCCTCCGAGGGCCTCGTGGCGATGGTGCCGAACCCCGCCGATCCCACGCGCGCGGTGCTGGTCGTCACGGGCGCCGACGCGGAGGGGCTGAGGCACGCCACCCTGGCCGTCGCGAGCCAGAACCGGCACGAGCTCCTCTCCGGCGCGCAGGCGCGGGTCGACTACGTCACGGACGGGCGCGCCCCGGAGCACCGCCGCGTCCCCCGGGCCGTCCCGGCCGAGCCGAGCTTCGCGCTCTCCGCGCTCGGGATGACCGACCAGACGGTGCGCGGCTTCTACACCCCGACGGTGCGGGTACCCCTCGAGCTCGACGGGGACGCGGCGATCCGCCCCGGGGGCGCCACCGCCGAGGTGCACTACGCCTACGCCGCGGGCCTCGATCCCCGCCTCTCCTCCCTCGAGGTCCGCCTCGACGGCATCACCGTCAAGTCCGTGTCCCTGGACGACACGGACGGGTCGTCCGGGAGCACGGTCGAGGTCAGGCTCCCCGACGGCGTGATGACCCCGCGGTCCGCGCTGGAGGTGGCGTTCACCCTGTTCCCCGAGGACTTCGACGCCTGCGGCTTCGTGAGCGGAAAGAGCCTCTGGGCCACGGTCTACGCGGACACCACGATCGAGATCGCGCGCGACAACGTGGCGCACCTCCCGGATCTCGGGCGGCTCCGGTACGGCGGTTGGCCGTTCACCCTCGATCCGGCCGACGGCGCCGTGGTCGCCGCGCTGCCCGACCGCCCCACGGCCGCGGACGTGGGTGCCGGGTTCCTGCTCGGAGCCGCGCTCGGGCGGTCGAGCAACACCGTGACCCCCGCGTTCCGCCTCGCCGCCGCCACGGGCCTCGACTTCGTCTCCGCGCCCGACACCAACTTCATCCTCCTCGCGAGCGGCGCCCCGCACCAACTCCACGACCAGCTGGTCCAGTCCGGGATGCTCACGCTCTCGGGCGGCACCGCGCGGACCCTGATGGAGGACGGCGAGCGCGCCATCTCGGCCACGATGAGCGGCACGGAGGCCCGGGTGGAGGAGACGCTCCACCCGACCAACCCCACCCGCGCGGCCCTGGTCCTCGAGGCCACCGAGGGCACCGATCTGGTAGACCTCGTCGGGGCGATCAGCGATCCGGCGCGCGTGGCGAAGCTCGACGGGAACCTCGCGCTCATCGCGCAGGACGGCGCCGTTCGCACCCTCCAGGTGGCCGAGCGGCGTCAGGTCGGCACCTACCCGGTGGGCGTGACGCTGGTGCTCGCGGCGCGGCGCTACTGGATCCTGCTCGGCGTCGCCATCGTCGCGGGGACGGCCCTGTTCGCCACCGTGAAGCGCGCCTGGGTGCGCGCGCGGGAGGCATGAGGTGCGCGTGTTCCTCGTGATGGCGCTCACCCTCCTTCCGGCGATGGCGCACGCCGCGCCGACGCCCACGATGGTGCTCGCCGATTGGAAGCCCTATGTCAGCGCCTTCATCCAGGACGACGGCCGGGTGATCGACCGTGCGGGCGACGACGTGAGCACGTCCGAGGGCCAGTCCTACGCCCTCATCCGCGCGGTGTGGTGCGATGACCGAGGCACCTTCGACAAGGTGCTGCTGTGGACGCGCGACAACCTCCAGGGCGGCGATCCGCGCCGGCTCCCCGCATGGAAGTGGGGGCGCCGGCCCGATGGGACCTGGAGCGTGCTCGACCCCAACTCCGCCTCCGACGCGGACCAGTGGATGGCCTGGGCCCTCGTGCTCGCGGGCGAACGCTGGAAGGAGGGCCGCTACTCGGACCAGGCGATGGCGCTGCTCGGCCTCATCTGGGATGGGGAGACGGCCCTGGCCGGCCCCCGCCGCGTGGTGCTCCCCGACCAGTGGGAGCGGGGAAAGCCGGTGATGAAGCTGAACCCCTCCTACTGGTTGACGTTCGCGTGGCGAACGTTCGCGCGTGTCGACGCAAGCCGCGACTGGACCGGGCTCATCGACAACGCGTACCTGCTCCTCGACGCGTGCCGCTCGCCGAGCGGCCTCCCGCCGGACTGGTGCTGGGTGGACAAGGAGAGCGGACGGGTGGTGCCCGCGCCTCGGGGGGAGTCGGCGCGCTCCGACTTCGGCTTCGAGGCCTTCCGGATCGGATGGACCCTGGCCGCGGACGCCCGGTGGCACGAGGATGCGCGCGCGCGCAAGCAGCTCGAGGCGTTCGGGGTCCTGGCGGACCGCTGGCGGGCGGAGCGCACCATCCCGGCGGTGATCCTCCCGGATGGCTCGGCCCGGCACAACTGGGGGTACCTGGGCATGTACGGTGCCCTCCTGCCCGCGTGGGCGGAGGTGCGGCCCGCGGATGTCGAGGAGCTGTTCCGCGCCGAGATCCGCGCCGCGCAGGATCCGGCGGTGCAGCGGGACTACTACGCGCACAACTGGGTGTGGTTCGGGCTCGCGCTCTGGAGCGGGCTCGCGCGGCCGGACGCCCAGGCACCTCCGCAGGTGCCACCACAGGTGCCTCCGGAGGCGGCCACGGTGCCTTCCCCGACGCTCTCCTCGGGGTCCCCGTGATCGCGCTGCTGTTGGCGTGGCTCGCCCGGGCCGACGCCGGCACCCTGGCGGAGGCCGAGGACGCGCTGTGGAGCAACCCGCAGAGCGCCGAGGCCCGGCTCGCCTTCGCGGAGGCGCTCGCCGCCACGTCGGGGCGCGCCGAAGAGGGCGCGGAGGCGCTGCGGTGGCTCCTGTACGCCCCGTCGGCGGCCCCGATCGCGCGCGAGGTCCTCGGCGAGATCGTCCGCCGACATCCACCGCGGTCGGGGTGGGTGGGGATCTACACCGAGCTCGGCCGGGGCGCGGAGGGGCCTGCCCGGGACGCCGCGCGGGTGCGCCTGGCCCAGCTCCGCGCGACCGACCGCCAGACCTCGGCGAAGATGCGCGCGCGCGCCCTGGCAGACCTGCGCGCGCTCGCGGCGGGCGGCGAGGGGATCGCCGACGTGGCCCTCGGCGACGTGTTGTTCGAAGCCGGAGACGCGGAGGGGGCACGGAGCGCGTGGCTCCGCGCCCCCGTCGCGGTCGGCGCGCTGCGCGTCGCGATGGCGGCGCTCGCGCTGGGCCACCCGGAGGAGGCGGAGCGGGAGCGCCAGCGCGCGATGGCGGCGGGGGCGGGGCGCGACAATGGGCTCGGGGGCTCGTTCGCCGTCGCGGTCACGACGAACAGCCCGGTCGCCAAGGCGCGGGCGCTGCTCGAGGCCGGGTTTCCGAACGCCGCGGAGCGGGTCCTGCTCGCCCACCTCGGCACCGAGGACGGCACGCACGGAGGCACCGCCGCGGCCGTAGCGGCGCTGCTCGGCGATCTGCGCCTCGAGCGGGGGGACGGCATCGGGGCCGCGAGCGCGTACACCGACGCGCTGCAGCGCGAGGCGACGCCCGAACACCGCGCGCGCCTCGTGCGGGCGCTCCTCGCGTCGGGACGCGCCGACGACGCGGCCGCCGCCCTGGCCGGGGGGCCGGTCTCGGCGGAGGATCGCGCCGCCATCGAGCTGACCCTGGCGCTCGCGCGGGCCCTCGCCACCCCTTCGCCGGAGGACGATCTCCCCGCGGGCACCGCCGCCTTCGGGGCGGCCCCCGACGAGGCCGGCACCGCCGCCACCTACGGACGCCTGCTGCTGGCCGCGGGGAGGGAGGCCGAGGCGGTGACGCCGCTGGCCCGCGCCGTGTCGCTCCGGCCCGAGGACACGGCCACCCGCGGGATCCTGCTCGGGGCGGCGATCCGCGCCGGGGACACGCGCACCCTCGACGCCGCCGCGAGCGCGGTCGTCCACGCGCCGGACGAGGCGACCCGCGCCGAGCAGCTCGACGCCCTCGCGGGGCTCCTCCTCGCCTCCGCCAACGCCCAGAAGGCGGCGGGCTCCCCCGCGACGGCGCGGACCTCGGCGCTGGTTGCCCTTGCCGTGCGCCCCGACGCGCCGCCGGTGCTCCACGCCGTCGCGGGGGTCCTGTGGCAAGAGGGCCGGCGCGAGGCGGCGCTCGCGCTCTACGCCCACGCGGCGGACCTCGATCCCGCGGACCTCGACGCGCGCGTCTGCGCCGCGCAGCTGACCCTCGCGCTCGGGCGGGACGAGGAGGTGGAGGGCTGGCTCGCGCAGCTCCCGGCCGACGCGCCGCAAGCGAGCGCGTTGCGGGAGACCCTCCTCCAGGAGCGGCAGGCGCGAGCGGCGCGAGCGGAGACGGATCCCGGCGTCGCGGAGGCCCAGTGGAAGCTCCTCATCGCCCGGTGGCCCAGGGATGCCCGGTTCCTGCACGGCCTCGCGGACGTGTACCTGGGCACCGGCCGGTCGGAAGAAGCGTTGGCGATCCAGCGCGCGGCGGTCTCTCTCGACCCGGACGATCCCTGGAACCGGTTCGGCCTGATCCAGGCGCTGCTCGCCCTCGGACGCACCGCCGACGCGGTCGAGGCGCTCGACGCGCTGCCCGAGACGGTCCCGGTCGACGTAGCCCGCGAACGGGACCGCCTCCGCGCGCGCCTCTCCCGCGAGGCCGGAGACCGGGCGCGCGAGGCCGGCGACCTGGTGGCGGCGCAGCGCCACTACGAGGCCTCCTACGCCCTGGAGCCCGAGGTCTGGACGTCCATCGCGCTGGCCGGCACCCTGGTGGCCGTCGGCGACCCCGCGGGGGGGCTCGTCCGCTTCCGTGAGGCGCTCGCCTCCGACGGGGACGACGGCGTCGTCGACACCGTCGCGTCGAACGGCGAGGCCGGCGCGCTCGAAGCGCTGGGGCAAGGCCCCGCCGCGCTGGCGGTGCTCGAGGCGCTGGCGGCCCGGCGCCCGGAGGCCGACACCGAGCAGGCCCGCGAGGAGCTCCGGGCCCGGATCGCGGTCGCGGAGGCGGACGCGCTACGGCGGGACGGGCGGCTCGCGGAGGCCGAGAAGGCGCTCGCGGAGCTGGCCGTCGAGGTCGGAAACCAGCCGATGGTGCAGGCGGCGTGGGCCGCGCTCCTGCTCGATCTCCGGCGCCCCAAGGACGCGGTGATCGCGGCGGGCCGGGCGCTCCAACGCGAGCCCCAGAACCAGTGGGCCCTCGACGTGGCACGGGAGGCCGGCCGCGCTTGCCGATGCAGCGCGCGGGTGGCGCCCTTGTTCCAGGTGGCGATCGCCTCGGGCGGGCCCCCCACGCTGGCGGCCGAGCTCCGCTGGGTGCGCGTGGCCGCCGCCACGGAGGCGGCGCTCTCCGCCCAGGCGAAGCACCGTGCCCAGAAGGCCACGGACGCGATGCGGGAGGCCGCGACGCTGGCGGGCGACGACGCGCAGAGCCTCGTGATCCTCGCGGCGGGGGAAAAGAGCTTCGGGCGGCCGGGCCGAGCCCACAGGGCGCTGACGCGGGCGCATGCCGCGGATCCCGCCAACGTGGAGGCGATCGTCGCGCTCGCCGAGGATCTCGCGGCGCGTGGACGGTGGGGAGCCGCGATCGGGATGGCCGAGCGCGCCTGGGAGGCGGACCCCGACTCGCGCCTGGCCGAGCTCCTCACGCGCCTCCGCGCCGCGCGGCCGGGGGCCGGTCCCCGCCGGGCGGAGGCGGCTGCGCGCAATCCCGCGAAGACGACGATCGCCGCGCCGTTCGAAGGGCCGAAGCCGCCTCCGGACCGAGGGGTCGTGGCGACGGTCGGCTTCGGCGTGCTCCTGCGCTCGGGCGTCTCCGGGATTGGCAAGGAGCTTGCCACCTACGTGCCGATCCACCTCGGGCCGCCGCCCATCGGCCCGGTTCGGCTGGACGTCGAAGCGGTGCTGCTCCGCGTCGAGAACGGGGTCGACACGAGCTGGGCGGTCGCGCCCTCCCTGGGAATCAGCACGCCGGACGCGCTCCCCTGGGGCGCGTGGGGCCGCCTCGGCACGAGCCCGATCGGCTTCTCGGAGGGCGCCTACCCGGTGTGGCACGTGGGCGGCCGCGGCCGCCTCGGGGCCCCGCTGGCGTTCGGGGTCGAGACGGGACGCGCACCGCTCCTCGACTCCTACGCGAGCTGGGTCGGCGCCGCGGATCTCTCCACCGGCGAGCCGTTCGGGCATGTCCACCACACCTGGTTCGGCGGCTGGGCCGGAGTCGGCGCGCCGTGGGGGACCGATGTCGGGCTGCTCGGGAGGCTCGGGCAGTCCGAGGGGATCGGCCTCGATCCAGTGGGCCGCGCCGAGGTCGTGGCGTGGGTCGGGCAGCGGATCGGGACGCCCCAGAACAACGTCCGCATCGGCGGGGAGGGCGTCGCCTTCTCCCACCAGAAACAGGTGGGCGGCTTCGGGTCGGGGCAGGGCGCCTTCTACAGCCCGCCGATCTACGCGGTGGCCACCGGCCGGATCGACGTCCGGTGGCACGGGCTGGGAGAGCGCCTCTCCGTGTGCGGCGGCGTGGGGGCAGGGATGCAACACGCGGGCGGCGGCTCGTCGCTGTACTTTGCTCCCGGCAGCGCTTTTACCCACAACGGGCGCTTGAGCGTGGAGTGGAACGTGAGCGGCAAGTGGGGGGTGGCGCTGCAAGGTGGGTGGCTCAAGGCCGGGCCCTGGCACCAGGAGACCGGCATGCTCCGGTTCGGCCACAACCTCGGCGGCCCGCCGCCGCTGACCACGTTCGCGACCCCGGCCGCGGGCCTGTGGTACCAGGGGGAGCCGTGTTGAGCGATGTATCAGCGAGTGTGTTGCTGATGTATCGCTGACGATCGCGAATGTATCACCGGCGATCGCGGATGGATTGGGGTGGCGCTCGCAGCGACCGAGCTCGACCTGACCCCGACATCCCCCCCGCGTCCGGTCGCATTTGCGGGCCAATTCGCGACCGAGGTCGACCCGGATGTCGAGGCCTCGCCGACCTTGGTCGCAATTACGTACCTTTCCACGACCGAAGTGGGATCAGAGCTCGAGGCTTTCCCGAGTCCGGTCGCCCCGTGCCATTGCCGGCGCCGTCCCCAGCGTCATCCGCAGGGACATCCGGACGGACATCTGCAACCGGACGGCGCGTACATCGCTCGCCGAAGGGGCGCGGTGGGCCATCCGTTGCACGGCCCGCGGCGTGAGCGCGAGCGCCTCGGCGCTCCGGGCGGTGCCTGCATCGCGGGCGGCGTGGACCGCGGCGGCGCGCGCCTCCACGACCTCGGCGCTGTTGCCCGATAGATCGGCCAGAGCGAAGGCCGCACAGGTAGCGTCGGCCAGATGGTCGATCGCGACCGCCTCCTCGAGGCTGGCCAAGCCCAGGTGTGGCAACGGGTGCTCTCGTCGGACGCGAGGGAGGTGCTCGCGTACCCGCCCGGCGACCGCGTTCCCGAGGGCGCGCATGCCCAGTAGATCGAGCAGGCAGCTACCCTCCTGGAAGGGATCGCTCGCGACGCCGTGATGTTTGTCCTGGCGCAGCACGTAGTCGAACGCCGCCGTCACGGATCCCGTGGGCGCCACGTCGGGATCCTCCCGGGTGATTCGCGGTGGCAGCTGGGCTGGCGATGCGGCTCCGGCGCGCGTGGCGTTTCACGGCGATGACGGGCCGGAAAATCGCCGCCCGCACCTCGGCTTCCGCATCGCCCGGTCGTCCCCCGTCCGCTGATCCCGTGTCCCCACAGCGCAAAACGACCGAAGTCCAACAAACCCCAAGCTCTGATCCGACCCCGGTCCCCCAAAGCCGCGCAATTGCGACGGAGGTCCGAGAGACCTCGACCTCCGCTCCGACTCCGGTCGTGAAAAGACCCATAGATGCGACCGAAGTCGGGGGTGGTGTCGTGGTCGGTACGAGATCGGTCGCGCGACGGTCGCGTGACGGCCACGCCCGCCGAGCAACTCCGACCCACGGACGCGCACGAAGCGCTGACCGGCCAGGAGAAGGCCCCGGCGCGGCCCCGATGTATCGCTGATGTATCGCTGGATGTATCAGGGCGATGTATCACCGATGTATCACTGATACACGCGACTACGAGGCGCCGTCCCGCTCGCGCAACGCGCGCCGCCACGCGGTCACCATCGCGGCGGAAGTGAGCACGAACGTGATGGCGTCGAGGTCCCAGCGCCGCTCGCGGCACACGCCGACGGCGATCGGCGCGGCCTGCTCCGGCGGGTAGCCGTAGACGCCGCACGCGAGCGCGGGCAGCCCGACGCTGCGGAGCCCGTGCTGCTCGCAGAGGCGCAGGGCTGCGCGGTACGCGGAGGCGAGGGTGGCGGCGGGGTCCGGATCGCTCGCGTAGATGGGCCCGACCGCATGGAGGACGAAGCGCGCGGGGAGGCGGAAGCCGGGGGTCAGCCGCGCCTCCCCCGGCGGGCATCGGATGGCCTTGGTCGCCGGAAGCGCCCGGCACGCCTCCATCAACGCCGGACCGGCGGCCCGGTGCAGCGCCCCGTCCAGCCCGCCGCCGCCCGCGAGCGCGGCGTTGGCGGCGTTGACGACCGCGTCCGCTTCGAAGGTGGTGAGGTCGCCGAGGACGACCTGAATCGGGATGAGCATTCGCGGAACCTAGCCGATCGAGCGAATGCGAGAGCTGGCTACCCGGACCCCACCGGCTCGGGTAGAAGTCGCCCATGATCGCTCTCTACGCACTCGTGGCCGCCGTACACGCCTCCGCCCCCATGACGCTCGTGCCGCGCACGAGCACGGCCAAGCGGATGTCCACCGTGGTGAGCACCAAGGGCGCGCCGATCACCACCGCCGAGTTCGTCGCCGCGATCCTCGACTGCGAGCACTACCCGATGTCGGCCTCCTACATGGGCGTCAAGGCGCTGCTCGAGTGCCGCACGCTGGAGAAGCGGTCGGACGGCTACACCGTCGTGTACCAGCGCACGGGCGGAAACGCCCTGGTCGGGTCGCGCCACTACGTGATCGCCATCAAGGTGACCGAGCAGAGCGACACACGCGCCCGGATCGAGTGGGACCTGGTGACGCACGCCGGCGGCGGCTCCACCCCGTTCGTCGGGCCCTACGCCGCCACGCTCAACGCCCAGGAAGATCCGGTCTACACCCCCTTCAACACGGGGAGCTGGTTGTACGACAAGGCCGCGGGCAGCGTGACCTACTCCGCGCAGTCCGACCCGGGCGGCACCGTGCCGGGCTGGCTGGTGAGCCAGGACGCCGTGATGGCGTTTCCGCTCGAGCTCCTGAAGGTGAAGTGGGGCGTCACGCCCTGACGAGGGCATCCCCGAGCCCCTACCAGCTCCACCGCTGCCCGAGCCCCAACACCACCGCCCGCGCCCCCGCGCTGCGGATCTCGGCGACGAACCCCGCGACGTCCACCCCCGGGAGCTGGCGCGCGGGCGCACCCCAGGGGAGCGTGAAGTCGTCCCAGTGGCACGGGATCACGATCTCGGGGCGGACGAGCTCCACGATGCGTCGGGTGTAGTCCCTCCGGTACTGGCGGCCGACGGCGCAGAGGCACAACACGTCCGCGCGCACCGCGGCGAGACGATCCTCGTCGTAGTCCGCCGAGTCCACGTGCAGCACCTTCGCGTCGCCCAGGTCGAGGTGCCAGTTGTAGACCTGCCCGTGGCGCAGCTCGGTCACGCGCGGCGGCCAGGACGGCGGCTTCTTGATGTCACCCGGGAGCGGCACCCGCCCGAAGAGGGCCTTTCCGTGCTTGGACGGGATCGGGGTCACCGTGACGGCGCCACACGCCGCCGGCCCGTCCGCGCGCACCATCTGCGCCTCCGCGAGCCCCGCGGCCCGGCCGATGTTCAGGGTCGCCTCCGAGCCGTGCAGCCGCGCCCCGGTCTGCTTGCACACGATCGGCGCGTCCAGCGCGTGATCGTGGTGGGCGTGGCCCACCAGCACGTCGTCCGCGACCGGGATCTCGCGGGCGAGCAGCGCGGCGTCGGGCTCCAGGCGCCCGAACAGCGTGGTCAGGAGGCCGGGCCGGGACAGGTAGGGGTCGAGCACGAAGGTGCGCCCGCCGCCCGTGAGCACGAAGCCCGCGGTGCCGAGGTAGCGCACGCGATCGCCCTGCGAGGCGGGCTCCGCCTCGGGGGCGGGCCGCAGGAACGGCTGGAGGAGGTGTCCGGATCGGGGCGTCGACATCGGCTACCGCTGCGACATGTTGTTGCCGCTCGGGTTCGTCTTGTGCGCCACCCCGAGCACCTTGGCCGCGGTCTGTACCACCGCCTCGCGCACCCCGCGGGGGACGAGCTTCCGGAGCGGCGCCAGGAGCAGGGTCTTCACGAGGTCCGTCGCGAGCCGAGCGTTCATCAGAACACCATGTACACGAACGGCGCGACGTAGTGGACGCTCTGGAGGAAGAGCAGGAGCCCCGCCGCGCCGAGGAGGATGACGACCACGGGCATCATCCACCAGCGCCCGCCGCGCCAGAGCAGCGCCAGGAGCTCCCCGGCGGTGCCGAGGCGAAGGAGCAGCCGCTCGAGGAGGCCGGGGGTGTACGCGGGTTCGTTCATGGGTCCGTGGAGGATAGCGTGGTGGCGGGCGGAGCGGCTTCCAGCAGCTTCGCGAGGACCGGTGCGAGCACCTCGGCGAGCCGGCCGCTGCCCTTGCGGGAGAGGTGGTTGCGATCGATGAGCAGCCCCTCCCCGGTGTACGGCGCGAGCGCGGCCACCACGTCCACGTACACGACCCCGGGGAGCTCCGCGGCCAGCCGCTGCTCCAGCGTCGCGTACTCGGCGAGGCGGCGCAGGGTCTCCGTCTCCGTGTACTCGGGCACGAGGACGAGCCAGGTCCCCGCCGCGAGGGTGGCCGCCGCCATCCGACGGAGATTGACCTCGGCGTCCGGCAGCGGCACGTCCGAGACGACGGCGGCGTCGGGATCGAGGGCGGGGCGCGTGAGGAGGGCCAGGCCGGTGAGGAGCCGCGACCGGGCCCCGAGCGACGCGAGCCCACGCGTCGCCGCGCTCCTCCCCTCCTCCACCGCCTCCCGCTCGGCGCGGGTGAGCGAGCTCTCCTGCGTGAGCAGATCGTTCACGCCGAGGTAGGTCACCACGACGGCCGGCTCCTGGGCCGCGAGGAGCGTCGGGAGCGAGCGTGAGACGGTGAAGCTGTCCCTCCCGCCATACCCGTAGTTGGCCGTGCGGATCCCGAGGCCGGCCGCGCACAGGAGGGTGTGGATGCGGGAGGGGTAGAAGGCGGTCGGCTCCCCCTCGAACTGGTAGGCGCCGCCGGTCGATGAGCCGCCCGTGAACAGCACCGCCTTCCTGGGCGCGGCGCCGCACGTGTCCTGCCAGAACGGATTGGGGTTGCGCCAGGACTGGTCATCCTCGAGGCGCGCCGCGTCCCACGCGGTGTCGAGCCAGGTGCTGCGCGCGGCGAATTCGGCCGCCGGCAGCAGCGCGAGCGCGCTGATGAACACGCCGTCCGCGGCGACGCGGGGCGCACGCCGGAGCAAGGTCCCCGCCCCGGCGACCAGCAGCGCCAGCCGCCACGCGATCGCCCCGAGGAGGCCGACGCCCCACCCGGCGACCGCGATCACGAGCGCGGACGGGAGATCGCGGAGGAGCACGCCGACCCGATCGAGGCCCGCGGCGCGCGCGAACAGAAGCGGGGCGAGAAAAAACCCGACCCCGATGGGGGCGAACATCCACCCCGAGCCACCCTGCTCGCGGCCGCCGAAGCCCGCGGCGACCACCGACAGGGCCGCCCATGCCCACAACCAGCGAGGGCTCGTGCGGTTGCTGCGCTCCGACGGGATCGCGAGGCCGGATCGCGCCAGGAGCCGCACGAGCAGCGGGACGATCGCGAGCGCCAGGGCCAGGCGTGCCAGCTCCCAGGGGCTCATCCGGACGAGGTACAGGCGCTCGACCAGCTCCAGCCAGGCCTCGGCCGGGACCAGCGCGACGGCCACGGGAGGCACGAGCACGAGCAGGCCCCCGAGGCCCCCCGTCGCGGCGAGCCCGCCGCACGCGAGCGCGCCCGCGACGGCGCCCCACCCGATCGGCGCGCGCCCGACCCACGCCGCCTCGGCGTCCTCCACGAGAAACGGGACTCCGGCCTCGTCGAGGAGGGTGATGCCCCGGAGCCGGACCACCTCGCGGGACGCGGTGAGCTCCAGGTTGGCCGGGCCCACCGGCCCGAGGGCCACGCCCCCGATGCGCGCCTCTCCCCCTCCGATCCGCAGCTCCACGGGGCCCTCGTGGGGCGTCCACCCGCCGGGCAGCACGCGCCAGGCGTCGGGGAGGATGTTCACGTCCACCATGGTGGTCCGCGACCGGAGGCGAAGGCTTACCGGACCGCTCCCGGGCAGGAGCTCGATCGTCACGCCGGAGATCCCGCGCTGATCGCGAGGAAGCAGCACGTCGGCGCGGTGGAAGACGTGCGGCGTGAGCACGATCGCGCCGCCCACGACCTGGACGCCGCGCCCGCTGTGGGACACCACGTTCTCGTCCATGCCCGGCACGAGCACGCTCCACCGGGACGGATCGATCGGGTCCGGCACCACGAACGCCGCGCCGTGGTGCCGGCCGAGCCAGCCGCCGAGCAGCCCCCCGCACACGGCCCCGACCAGCCCCCCGACGAGCGCACGCGAGGATACCCGGCGAAGCACCGTCACTCCGCGCCCGACCCGGTGGCGCCCACCCGGAAGTCGTACCCGGTGCGGTGCAGGGCCTCGATGTAGGCGGGATCGAGCTCGAGCTGCTTCGCCTCGCCGGCGCGCGCGGCGCGGAAGCCGTCCCAGCGGCCGAGCAGATCGGTGATCACCTCGGGGTGCTGGCCCGCGCGGTTGGCCCGCTGGGGCGCGTCCGCATCGAGGTCGTAGAGGCAGCTGGCGGGCTCGCCCGGCGCCCGCGGGGCCCCCGTGGAGTCACAGCCCCGGTCCTGACGCAGGAGCGCCCACGGCGGCGCGATCACCGCGCCGCGCGGGATCGTGCTGTCCCGCCAGGCGACACCGCCCTCGACCAGGGTCGTGCCGCGCACGGAGTCGACGGTGCCGCGGAGGAGCGGCACGAGCGAGGTGCCGTCGATGCCGGCGGGCGAGACCGCGCCGACCAGCTCGAGCAGCGTGGGCGCGAGGTCGACGTGGCTGACCAGCGCATCCTCGACGAGCGGCGCGGCCCCGGGCACCGAGAGGAGGAGCGGCACCCGCACGACCGTGTCCCAGTAGGCGTCTCCGTGCAGCAGCTCGCCATGGTCGTTCAACGACTCGCCGTGGTCGGCCACCAGGGCCACGATCGTGGGCCTCCCGCGGGCGGCGACGGCGTCGAGCACGACGCCCACGTCGATGTCCATCCGCGTCACGGCCTCGGCATAGGCCTGGCGCCAGGCGGCATCGCCTTCGGCGCCCGCGGCGTTCATGATCCCCTGCAGCGGATCCTGCCCGGCCAGGGCCACCACGCCGCGCTGGGCCGTGCCCCCCGCCGCGCCGGGCATGGCCTGGCCCTTCGCGGGCTTCGCGGAGCCCGCGTCCCAGAGCCCCTGGAGCACGCCGGTGGGATCGGTGCCGGGCTCGGGCGGCGCGAGGACGAACGGGAAGTGAGCCGTGCGCGAGTGGAACATCGCGAACACGGGCTTGTCCGCGGGCTGGGCCGCGAGCCACGTCGCCACCGGGCGGGCCGAGGCGCCGCCGCCGTCGACGGGGCCGCTGATCCGGCGGCCGTCGGGCGTGTCGCGGGGCGGCGGGATGATCTCCATGCGCGAGAACCCGCGGTGCAGCCCGTAGTCGGGGCGAAAGCCCGACGGCGCGTCGATGGTGAAGGCGGCGGTGAGGTAGCCGTAGTGCCCGAGCGCCTCGGGCAGCGTCGGCACGTCCTCGACCAGCCCCTTGTCCCACCCGGTGACCCCCGTGGTGCTCCCGAAGCGGCCGGTCAGGATCGCGCTCAGCCCGGCCAGGGTGAAGTTCGACGCCGCGTACGCACGGTTGAACCGGGCCCCGCCGGCGGCGAGGGAGTCGATCCGCGGCGTGAGGCCGGGATGCACGCCATAGGCGCCCACGTAGTCCTGGCGCAGCGAACACACGGTGATCAGCACGATGTCGCAGCCGGGGCAGGCCGCGCCGCCGCCCGCCGCGCTCGGCGCGGAGGTGCTCGTGGCGTCGGCGGTCCACACCAGGGCGCCGGACGCGGGCCGCGCGATGGGAGCGAGGGCGGAGCCCTCCTCCTCGGGGGCCGGCTCGCTCGAGGGGGCGAAGAGCGATGTCCGCGAGAGCCCGAACGCCAGGAGCCCGAGCCCGACGACGAGGCCGACGCCGAGGACGACGGGCTCTCCCCAACGGCGAACGCTCATGCGCCCTTCACGTCGACCCGCGCGCGCCAGTCCCCCCAGTGCGGGCCCACGCCCTCGTAGCGGTCCGCGCCGGGCGGGATGCCCAGGTGCTCGCGTAGCCACGCGCGGCCGCTCGCCCGGTGGGCGTGGTAGCCGTAATGCTCCTGGCTGTAGCGGCGGTCCGCTCCGACCGGGCAGGCCAGCCGCGACGCGCAGCTGCGCTCGCACGGGTCGGCCTCGCGGTGGAAGCGCGCGCAGGCGTCGACGTCCCACCGCCCCCCGACGAACGCGGCGCCGACACACTGCGATACGCAGGGGGCGGGGCAGCCCTCGCACGGATCGACCGACGCCGGCGGGCTGACCGGGAGCTCGGCATCCACGAAGCACGCGGCGCGCAGGCCGATCCAGGTGCCCCAGGCCGGGTGGATGAGCAGCCCGAGGCGGCTCTGCACACCCATCCCCGCCATCCCGGCGAGGAGCCGGAAGTCGATGTGGAGGTCCGCCTCGGCCGAGGCCCAGAACCAGCGCCGCCGCGCGTTCCCGAGCACGGGATCCGCCGCCGCGACGGCCCGGGCGACGAACGCGTCGATGGGGTGCTGCTCCTCGGTCAACCCGCGGGGGTCACGGCGCAGATCGGCGAGCATCGCGTCCCACAAGGCGCCGCCGCCGTTGCCGAACACCAGGATCGACCGGGCGCCGGGCGACAGCGCGTCCGTACGGCGGGCGGGCGACATCTGGGCGTCCCAGGCGGCGGCGCCGGCCACGCCCCACAGGTTGAGCCCGGCGGGGAGGAGCGCGGCGGCGAGCCGCTCGCCGGCGTTCTCCGGATGCGTACCGATGTCCATGTGCCCAAGCGTAGCCGACCGCATGCCCCGACAATAGAGCGGGGGGGCACTCGGCGAACCTCAGATGGCGAACGACCCCATCTTCATCCTCGGGACCGAGCGGTCCGGGTCGAACCTGCTCCGGCTGATCCTGAACAGCCACTCCCGCATCGCCGTGCCGCATCCGCCCCACGTGGTCCGGTACTTCGCCCCGCTCGAGGCCCTCTACGGCGATCTCACGAAGGATCGCGCCTTCCGCCGCCTCGTCGACGACATCCTGCGCCTCCTCGACCAGCACATCTACCAGTGGGACATCCCCATCGACGCGGAGCTCGTGGCGCGCACGGCCACGCCGCGCAGCGCCTTCGGGGTGTACGTGGCGCTCCAGGATCAGTACCGGGCGCACACCGGAAAGGCACGGTGGGGGTGCAAGAGCACCTTCATGGTCGACCACATCCCCGAGATCCGCGCGCGGTTTCCGGGGGCGCGGATGCTGTTTCTCGTGCGGGATCCTCGCGATGTGGCCGTGTCGTCCCGAAAATCGGTATTCAGCACCTTCCACCCCTACCATACGGCGCAGCTCTGGCGGGACCAGCAGGCCTCCGGCCTCCGTTGGTTGGACCAGCTGCCCGCCGAGGCCATCCGCCTGGTCCACTACGAGCGGCTGGTCGCCGAGCCGGAGGCCTCCGTCCGGGAGATCTGCGCGTTCCTCGACGAGGACTTCGAGCCCGGCATGCTCCGGTTCTTCGACACGGACGAGGCGCGAAAGTCCGCGAGCCTCGCCGAGTCGTGGGGCAACACGGGGCGCCCGGTGTCGAGGGCCTCGGTCGAGCAGTGGCGCACGGGGCTCACCCCCCGCGAGCGGCTGATCGTCGAGCACATCGCGGGCGCCGAGATGACGCGCCTCGGGTACGCTCCCGTCGCGACGCCCGCCGAGCTCGCCTCGGTGCGGATCGGGGTCCGCGAGCGGGGCGGATACGAGCTCGCGGAGGGCCTGCAGTCCGTGCGCATCGAGCTGCGCTCGGTCCGGAAGGACAAGAACGTCTGGCGGCGCTGGGCGCGCGCGTGGACCCTCGCCGGGCTCCGCGTGCGCCTGCGCGCCTCGTCCGCGCTGGCCCGATCGCATGGCGCGGGCGCTCCTGGCGCCGGACCGAATGGAAGCTGAGCTCCCGCCCACGGCCGACGATCGCGGCCCCCTCCTCGCCGCCGTGCGCGAACGCCTGCGCGCGCTCCGGCGCGAGCCCGGCTACGACGCCGGCCCCGACCGCTTCCTCGAGCGCGTCCGCACCGTGGTCGTCATCGGATCGAGCTCGCGCGGCGGCTCCAGCATCTTCGCGGAGATCCTCCGGCGCACCCCGCAGCTCCTGCACTTCCGCGCCGAGGTCAACCCCTTCTTCGTGCTGGCGGGGCTCTCCTGGCCGGAGAGCGGCACCGGCTGCGACGCCCTCTGCGCCATGGACGCGCCCACGCGGACGGACGATCTCTCCGCCGACCTCGCCTTCGACTGCGGCACCGCCCTCGACACCCTCCCGGACGAGGCGAGCGTGGCCCGCTTCGTGGTCGATCTCACCGTGCGGCTCACGCTCCAGTGGCCGACGGTAGCGGTCGCGCTTCCCGACGTGCGCGCGGCGGTCGCCGCCACGCTGGCGACCCTCGAGGACCAGCACGGGTGGCCCCCGGGCGGCTTCCCGGACGCCCAGCTCTTCCACGTCCTGTTCCTCGCGCGGATGCGTCGGATCTACCCGACGATCAACCCGCACTACTACGACATCTCCCGCGCCCTCGTCGAGCTTCACGATCCGACCGCGCCCCTGCCCGACGGCCCGCCCTCCCTCCTGCTCATCGAGGAGCCGCCCTTCGTCCCGATCGTGCCGTGGCGACGCGCTTCGATCGAGGCCCTCGGCACGCGCCCGGTCATCGTGAAGACCCCGAGCAACGCCTACCGGCTCCCCTTCCTCCAGGCGCTGTTCCCGAACGCCGAGATCAAGCTCCTGCACCTCACCCGCAACGTCGCCGCGAGCGTGAACGGGCTGTACGACGGCTGGCGCTTCCCCGGCTTCTACTCGCACCGGGTACACCTCCCGCTCCGCATCGCGGGGTACACCGACACCTTTCCCGCGTGGGGCGATCGGTGGTGGAAATTCGATCTGCCGCCGAATTGGCAGGCGTGGACCGATCGGGACCTCGAAGAGGTGTGCGCGTTCCAATGGCGCTCCGCCCACCGTGCCATCCTCGATTGGATCGCGGGCGATCCGGCCCGCCGTGACCGCGTATTGCGGCTCCGCTTCGAGGACGTCGTGGGGGCGCGCGAGCGCCGGGAGGACCTCTTCGGGGCCCTCGCCCAGTGGCTCGGCATCACGCTCGACCCGCCGCTGACCGCCCTGCTCGACGGCGCCCTCCCCCCCGTGATGGCGACGGAGGCGCCTCGGCACCGACGCTGGTTCAAGCGGGCCGATCTGCTCTCCCCCGTCCTCTCCGACCCCCTCTCGCGCGAGCTCATGGAGCAACTTGGCTATGCATCCGACCCCACCACCTGGGCCTGACGCGCCCGGGCAGAGCCTCCCCTCGACGCTGCTTCCTTCGACCCTCGGCGGCCCCGGCTGGGAGCCCCGCGCCGCCACCCATGCCGCGGAGATCGGCACGGTGTGGGCCCCCTACGCGGTGCGCTCCCACGTCGCGCCGCTGACGGACGTGCTGCTCGCCCTGCCCGGGCCCGAGCAGGAATACCCCGAGGACCCGGGCGCCTGGCTCATGCTCGATCGTCCCGATCTGCCCAGGCTCCGCGCGCAGACCGAGTCCCTCGCGACGTTCTATCGCTCGCAAGGGGTTACACCCCACCTGTTCCGCCCGGCGGCACCCAAGCCGAATCACCTGTTCCAATGCGATCTGTTTTTCATGACACCCGAGGGTGCGATCCTCGCGCGCATGGCCGCTCGCCAGCGCGCCGGTGAGGAGCGCGGCACGGCCGAGGCGCTCGCGTCGCTGGGGGTGCCCATCCTCCTCACGCCGCGCGGCGAGGCCCTGTTCGAGGGAGCGGACGCGATGTGGCTCGATGAGCGCACCGTGCTCGTCGGGGTCGGCAAGCGCACGAACCACGCCGCCGTGCGGCAGATCGCGCCCGTGCTCGCCGACATGGGCGTGCGGGTCGTCCCGGTGGAGGTGGGCGCGGGCGTGCAGCACCTCCTCGGCGTGGTGAACCTCATCACCCCCACGCTCGCGGCCGTGATCCAGCCCCACATGACGCCCTCGCTCCGGGATGCCCTCGGAGCGGCGGACATCGAGCTCATCGAGCTCCCGAGCGACAACGAGACCGAAGACCTGCGCGCGATGAATTTCGTGACACTGGCGCCGGGCCGCATCGTGATGCCCGATCGCTGTCCACGCACGATGGCGCGCTACGAGGCCCACGGCGTCGAGTGCCACCCCATCGACGTGTCCGAGTACATCAAGGCCGCGGGGGCGTTGGGTTGCCTCACGGGGATCCTGTCGCGGGCGTAGTCCCCGCCTCGCCGCCGGTCAGAGCCCGATCTGCCACACGCCCGCGTCGAACACGGTGATGTACCCGACCGCGCCGTCCGCCGAGATGGCAGCCTGCGCCAGCGTGGTCGAAGGGTTCGTCGCGATGCCCGCGTCATGTTCGAGCCAGGTCCGCCCGCCGTCCACCGACTTCCAGGCGGTGCCGTCCCCGCCGGAGAGGGCGATCCCGATGTCGCCGTGGAGCGCGAGGGTCAGCACGGGGCCGGTGGGGCCCTCCATCTGCGTCCACGTGACACCGAGGTCGTCCGAGCGCCAGATCCCCTCGCCCGTGGCGGCGTACATCGCGTCGGCCGTCGCCACGAGGCCCGCGATGTCGTCGACGTCCAGGGCGGCCTTTGCCCAGCTCGCGCCGCCGTCGGCCGAACGCCAGAGCCCGATCCCCACCCCGGTGAGGTGGGAGACATCGCCGCCCTTGTACGTGCCGAGCAGGACCACATCGGGGTCTCCGGGCCACCGCACCAGGGCGTGCGCCGAGGCTTGGGCGGCGGGGAGGCCGGTGGAGCTGTCCTCCCACGTGATCCCGGCGTCCACGCTCCGGTAGACGCGGGCGCTCTCGTCCGCCCACTCGCCGCTGCCGACGCTGCCGAGGAGGAGGACGTCCGGATCGTCCGGGTGGAGCGCGAAGCCGTGGAAGTGGTAGCGCCGGTAGCGCTCTTCCCAGGTCACGCCGTCGTCCTCGCTGACGAGCAGGCGGTCGTCCGAGACCGCCCAGATCCGGTTTACGAGCGAGGGGGACGCACCGAAGTGCAGCCCCATCACGTAGTGGAAGTAGTGGCTCACGTTGGCCCAGGTGGCGCCGTAGTCCTCGGAGCGCGACAGTCCGCCGCCGCAGCGGCTCGCCGTGAACACGCGCGACGCGCAGGTCGGGTGCGGCACCACCACCGCCATGCCACGATCTTCGAGGCCCGAGGCCGCGTCCGCCCAGGTGACGCCGCGGTCGGCGCTGACCACGAGGCCGCTCGCATGTGCGAGGAGGAGCCGCCCGTCGTCCAGGAGCGCCATCGCGGAGGGGTGGTGCCACGCATGGGCCTGGGTCGTGAAGGTCTCGCCGCCGTCGGTGGAGACATACACCGCCGCGCTCCCGACGAGCGCGAGCCACGATCCGTCACCGGCCCAGGCGCCGAGGATCACGTCTCCGCCGAGGTCGCGGAGGGTCCAGGTGGAGCCTTCGTCGCCGGAGGAGTAGAGCCCGTCGGGCCCGCCTGCCACGAGGTGGGCGGGATCGAGGGGATCGCGCAGGAGCGAATACCCGCCGAGCGGCGTGTCGAGCGTGCGGGTCCACGCGCCCATCTCGTCGTCCGAGACGGCCACGCCGAAGCCGTCCCCGAACACGACGCGCCCGCCCTCGACGGCCTCGGGGAGGACGCGCCACGCGTAGGTCTGGAAGGGATCGTCCGCGAGGGGCGGGAGGTGGACGGGCGCGTAGCCTCGCGCCACGAACGTGTCGCCGTCATCGGTGGAGATCGTCGCCGCCCCGCTCCGCTGGAGCGCGAGGAGGCGGTCGGGGCGCCACGGCGTCGTCGCGACCGCCCACACCGCGTCGGGGGGCCCCGAGGCGTCCACGAAGCCGAGCGCGAGCTGCTCCCAGGTGGCGCCTCCGTCGAGCGAGCGCGTGAGGTTTCCGCCCGCCGACCGGAAGACGTGGCGCGGATCGCCCGGGCGGAGCGCCAGCTCGGCGAGCGTGTGGGTGATGTCGACCACGAGGTCGTCCCAGACCAGGGCGTCTTCGGAGGTCCAGAGGCCGGTGTTGTGCGAGCCCGCGTAGATCGGCGCGCCGCCGTCCGTCGCGAGCGTGAGGAGCCCGTTGGCGGGCACGGCGCCTGCTGGGGACCACGTGTCGGTCGAGAGGGCGGGCGGGGCCACGACCTCGCAGCCGACTGCCTCCTCGGCGGTGTCAGACGTGTCGTCGGGCGGCTTGGCGGTGCCCGGGTCGTCGCATGCCACCAGGCCGAGCATCACCCATGTCGAGAACATGGGGGGATGCTACCACCTCGCTCAATAGTAGTAGCGCCGCGAGATCCGGAACGCCGTGAGCGTCGTGTAGCCCGCGGTGTCGGTCTCCTGGGAGACTCCGTAGGAGCTGTAGTAGTACGAGTAGGACGACGTGTACGTCGTCGTGTCCGTGCCGCGAACGCTCATGTACCCGCTGTAGTAGCCCGAGCCGTACGAGCTCAACGCGAAGGTCTCGCGGGCCTCCGTGTAGGTGAGCGTGCCGTCCCCGTCCGTCGCGAGGGCCGCGCACGCTCGGCCGCTCGTCACGGTCGAGGCCGCGGTGTCGTAGGTGAACGCCGCGTCGAACGAGAAGTCGCAGGACGGGCAGTCTCGGGAGGGCTCGGTCAGATCGACCTCCCACGCCAGCGAACACTCGGCCTCCCCCGTACGGCCGCCGTGGGAGAGCACGTCGTACGCCCACGACCCGGAGCCCGTGGCGCCGCCGGGGGCGATGCGCGCGCTGAAGGTGTACGAAGAGACCGTTCCTTCGAACGCGATGATGGTGACGCCGTCCGACGTGGCGCTGACCGAGTCCGTGCCGTCCGACGCGGTCACGACGACATGCCAGATCTCGTTCACCTGGGTCGCGGCGGCGGGCACGGTGTCCACGTTCCCCACGTCCGTCGCCTCTACGTCGTCGCGGTACCACGCGTAGGCGTACGTGATCTCGCTGCCGTCGGGATCCTCCGCGCTCGCGGTCGCGACGAGGTCGTCATCGTCCGCGGCGCTCACCGGGGTGATGCGGACGGAGTCGAGCACGGGCGGGTTGTTGGCGACCGTGACCGTTCCCTCCGCCACGAGCGCGGCGTGGTAGCCGTCCGTCACGGAGACGATGGCGCGGTACACCTCGCCGCCGCTGACGTAGCGGCCCTCGATCGTCGTCTTGTCGGTGTGCACGGTGTTGAGCGAGGCGTCCTCGTACCAGGTGACGCTCGTCGTGAGCGGATCGCCGTCGGGGTCGACCGGGGGCGGGTCCAGGACGAGGGTGATGTCGTCGCCGTCGATGGGCGCCGCGGGGGAGAACGTGACCGCGAAGGCCGAGGGCGCGCTGTTTCCGATGGTCACCGTGGCCGAGGCCGGGCTCCCGTCCAGCGCGCCGTCGGTGGGGGTCACGGTCACGGCCCACACGTCTCCGTCCACCGTCCCCGTGCCGGAGATCGCCTCGCCCGTGAGCTCCGCGCGGGGCGCGCCGTTCTCGGACCACGCGTAGCGGTAGGACACCGCATCCCCGTCGGGGTCGGTCGAGGGCGTGACGAGCACCACCGCGAACCCGGCGCCGGCGGGCGGCGCGGCGGGCGCGATCACGATCTCGGGGGCGCTGGGCGCGTGGGGGTCCGCCGTCTCTCCCGTGTCGTCGGGACGCGAGTCGGTCTCGACGTCGGTGTCGCCGCCGCTGTCCGCCGGCTTGTCGTCGGTGCCAGTACACGCGGCGAGGAGCAGAAGCAGGGGCAGGCGCATGGCGGGATCCTCTCGCGGCGCACGGTAGCTCCGGAGTCGGCGGATCGCGACCCTGACTTTTGGTTGGCTACCGCTCGCGCAGGAGGTCCAGCTCCGTGAAGTCCGAGTACTCGATCTGCTGGAGGGCCAACGGATCCACGAAGCCGATGAACCCCGCGTCGTCCATGTCGGTGACGTAGAACGCCTCGTCGTTCGCCATGGCGCCGAACAAGAGCCGTTCGGTGCCGACGGAGGCGAGCGAGCTGCCCGCGGCGAGCGGCAGCAGGCCGTAGGAGTCCACGCCGCTGATCGCCAGGAGCGCCATCGGGCTCCCGTTCACGGTCATCAGCGCGCCCCAGTCGGGCACGTCCTGGAGCGCCTTGAGCCACGTCGCGCCGGTTCCGAGGTCCAGCACCTTGACGTGCCAGGTCTCGCCCTCGTACCGCTGCAGCACGGCGTGGTCGTCCCCGAACCAGATGCCGTTCACCCGGCCGTTGACCGGCTCCCAGTGCAGGGCGAGCGGGTCGGTCCAGAGGATGTGCGTGCCCTCCTCACCGGCCGTCTCGCCGTCCTGGTCGTACAGGACCGCGCGGTCCTCCTGCACCTCGATCAACGAGAAGTGGACGTCGGGGTCGAGGACCGTGAAGGCGAGCGTCTCGGGCTCGAGCGTCGCGAGCCCCCCGCTGTCGGTGTGCGCGAACAGCGCGTCGCCCACGCGGAAGAGCCGGGGAGCCACTTCGTACCGGACCCCGTCGTACTCCGGGCTGAGCGGGGACTCGACGGTGAGGAAGCTCCGCTCGGCGAGGCCGAGGCGAACCACGGTGTCGTCTGCCTCGTCGGGCTCCGCGGAGACCAACCCGTAGGCTTCGTCGGCCGAGAGGACGCCCCAGTAGCCCCACGCCCCGTTCTCGACTCCCTCGCCCTCGAAGTCGTAGTCCTGCCCCGCGGTCTGCGTCAGCAGATCGAGCCCGAGCGCGCCCCGGGTCCCGACGATCAACCCCCTCTCGTCGCCGAGGGACACCGTCCTCGGCACGAGGCTCGTGGCCACGCGCGTGGCCACCCCCGCCTCGGTGTCCACCAACGTGATCTGTCCGACATCGACCAGGAGCTCGGTGTGGGGATCGAGCGTGCCGTCGTACCAGAGGGCGAGGTGTCGGCCATCCGGCGAGACCTCCACGCGGTTGGTCTCCTGATCCGGGAAAACCATGGCGATCGCGCCGTCCTCGATCAGCACGTGTTCGATGCCCGCGTCGCTCGACGTGAGGACCAGCAGGAACCGGCCGTCGGGGGTGGCTTCCGCCCAGAGCGGCACCCGCCCTCCGAGGTCGAGCACCTCCACGCCCGCCGGGGTGGCGCGCACCATGTTCGGCACCTCGTCATACCGGATGTAGACCGCGTCTCCCGCGGGCGTGTAGTCCGGCCACTCGTCGAAGAGGACGAGGGGCTCCGGGTCATCGGCGCGGTCGGGGCCGTCCCCTTCGGGCGACAAGCAGGCGAGGAAGCTACCGAGGAGGACGTACATCGGCCGAGTCTAGCACCGGGACGAACGGACCGCAGCGCGTCAGTTCCAGCTCGACGGCAGGATCTGGCACCGCCCCTCAACACACGCGGCGACGAGCTCGGAGGGCGGCGAACATCCGGCGGTCGCGCACAGCCCCGTGGCCCGCTGCTCCTCGATGAGCGGGGCGGCGGCTCGCTGAAACGCGGTCAGGTCCGCGCCGGCGCTGAAGGCCGCCGAGCATTGGAACGCGGCGACGCATCGGTCGGGGCCGAGCAGCGCCTCGAAGCTCTGCAGCTCGCAGCCCACGTCCTCGGTGCAGACCCCCGCCTCCTCCACCAGCGCGCGCGCCCGCGCCTCGACGTCCGGGGGCTCGTTCTCTTCGGGGATCGGCGCGATCGGCGGCGTCGGCAGCCCCGGCCCGACCGGCCGGCCGGGAGCGGGCACGTCCGATCCGGCGAGCGCGAGGCCCCCAATCACCGCGAGCAGGATGGCGATGCGCATGTTCCCCTCCGTGGAGAACGTAGGGCCGCCGCTCGCCGCCGGCCTCGGACGCGACGGCACTCCGGGCCAGGATCCGGCTTCCGCTCTCCTCCAGCGCTCCTGCAACAGCGTCCCTCCTACAGGGCGCCGGCCTCGACGCTTCGGCTGCGATCTCCAGCCGCGCCCTCGCCGGCGAGGTCCTCGGTGTACGCGGCGCGCAGCGCGTCTCCGGTCAGGCCCTGCGCCAGGAGGAACATGAGCTTCACCGTCGCGGCTTCGAGGGTCATCGATCCGGTCGGGAGCGCCCCGGCGTCCAACGCGGCGCGGCCCCCCTCGTAGGCGGACAGGTCGACCGTGCCGCGCAGGCACTGGCTGTGCAAGGCGACGGCCACGCCGGATGCGACGGCGTCCTGGATGGCGCTCGGCCATCCCCGCTGCGGCACGTTTCCGGCGCCGAACGCGCGCAGCACGACCCCGCGCACACCCGCGGACACGACGGCCTGGAGGGCACGCGGCGCGCTCCCGGGGACGATGTCGAGCACCACGACCTCCTCCTCGAACGCGAAGGTGGGCTGGAAGGGCCCGACCGGGCGGCGGGACGGCGTGCGGCGGAGCACCTCGACGCCCATCTCGACGAGCGGCGGCAGGTCGGGGCTCTCGAACGCGTCATAGGCCTGGATGCTGGTCTTCGTGGCGCGGTTTCCCCGGAACAGCCACCGGCCGAAGTAGATGCCGACCTCCGGCACGTCCATCGTCGCGCAGAGGGCCGAGTGCACGAGGTTCACGCGGGCGTCCGTGCGGACGAACGCGATGGGGCGCTGCGATCCGGTGAGCACCACCGGCTTCGGCAGCCCGCGCAGCGCGTAGGAGAGCGCGCACGCGGTCCACGCCATCGTGTCGGTGCCGTGGAGCACCACGAACCCGTCGTAGCGGTGGATGCGCGCGGCGATCGCCCCGCCGATCCGCGCCCAATGGGGCGGCCCCATGTCGGACGAGTCGAGGTTGCACAGCAGCTCGCCCTCGACGTCGACCTCCTCTTCCAGGCCGCGAACGTAGGAGAGCACGTCCTCCGCGACGTGGGAGGGCGCCAGCGGGATGCCGAACGGGCTCCCGGCGTCGGCCGGGCCGACCGTGCGCTTGAGCATGCCGAGGGTGCCCCCGGTGTAGAGGAACAGGACGCGCGGGCGGATGGGCACCTCCAGGTTCTCGTCGAGTCGGGCGAACGTAGCGCGAGCGCGCCCGGTAGAGAGTGGGCGACCGCGCGATACGCTCGACACGGAGGAACCCCATGCGCCTGACCTTGCTCCCTACGAGCCTGCTCCCCTCGAGCCTCATCCTGCTGCTGCCGCTCGCGGCCTGCGAGTCCGTCGAGTCGAAGGACACCCTCACCGACGGCATCTACGCCGACTACGCCGCGGTCACCGAGGGCAACGGCATCACCCGCGCCCAGGCCACCTTGCGGGTCGGCGGCGGCACCTCGAACACGTTCGTCGAGCTCGTCGGGGACGACGTCCTCACCGTCACCGCCGGCGGCATCACCGAGACGCTGCTCTCGGCCAACATCGGCGACTACTTCACCTACCTCGCGGATCTCGACGTGGACGCCGCGGACACCAGCTTCGCGTTCGCCTTCACCCGCACGGTAGACGCCGGCGCGCCCCAGAGCACCGTCTCCCTCCCCTCCCCCTTCACGCTCACGGGCCCCGCCGCGGACACCGTGTTCTCGCGCGCCACCGATCCGATCGTCGTGACCTGGGGGGACGCCGGCTCGACCGACGCGCTCCAGGTCAAGCTGACGGGTGACTGCATCTTCGACCACCTCGTCAGCGTGGACGGGGATCCCGGCACGGTCACCATCGAGGCGGGCACGCTCCTGCCTACCAACGAGGAGACCCCCGAAGCGTGCGCCGTGAGCCTCGTGGTCCAACGGCGGCGTGACGGCACCCTCGACGCGGGCTTCGGCGAGGGCGGCGTGGTCTACGCGGCGCAGACGCGGGCGGTGGGGATTCGTAGCGATCCGTAGGGTGAACCATTCGATGTGTCGGTGATACATCGGGCGATACATCGGTAATACATTCGGGGCCGCGCCGGGGCCTTCTCCTGGCCGGTCAGCGCTTCGTGCGCGTCCGTGGGTCGGAGTTGGTGGGGCGTACGCTCACGTGGCCGTCACGCGACCGATCTCGCACCGACCACGACGCCACCCCCGACTTCAGTCGTATCTACGAGCATTTTCGCGACCGGAGTCGGAGTAGAGGTCGAGGTCTCTTGGACCTCCGTCGCAATTGCGGGGCTTTGGGCGACCGGGGTCGGATCAGAGCTTGGGGTTTGTTGGAGTTCGGTCGTTTTGCGCCTCCGCCGCGACATCGGTCGCGCCATCGGAAGCGCCATCGGTCGGAGCAATCCGGAAGTCGTGACGCGTTCAGTTGCCGAACACCCGCGGGTGCCTACGCTCGCCGCCGTGCCACACCTCGACCTGCCGCTGCTCGCCTTCCACCTCGTCTTCCGCCTTCAGGACGACCGCGTGTTGGCGCCGTCCCCCGTCTCACGACGACGCTTGGCGCGTGCGTTGGCGCGCCTCGCAGAGCAGTACCCCGTGCTGGCGTGGCGCTTTGTCGACACGCACCTGCACCTCGTGGGGCTGCTCTCCGCCGAACAGGTCGCGGAGCTCGCGCGGCGCCTGCGCATCGTCGTCGCGCGAATGCACCCCGGCGTGCCGCTGCTGCTGTCGCGTCGGATCCCCGTCCAGAACCAGTGGCACCTGGGCGAGGCGTTCGACTACGTGCTGCGCCAGGACAAACATCACGGCGTCGCGAGCGATCCCTTCCAGGAGGGGAGCTGCCTGCTCGATCTGCTCGGCATGCGCGGCCTGGGTGTCGCGGTCGCTGGGCGGGTGCGCGAGCACCTCCCGCGCGTGCGACGAGAGCACCTGTTGCCACACCTGGGCGTGGCCACCCTCGACGAGGCGGTCGCGATCGACCACCTCGCCGACGCTACCTGTGCGGCCTTCGCGTTGGCCGATCTATCGGGCAACAGCGCCGAAGTCGTGGAGGCGCGCGCGGCCGCGGTCCACGCCGCCCGCGATGCCGGCACCGCCCGGATCGCCGAGGCGCTCACGCTCACGCCGCGGGCCGTGCAACGGATGGCCCACCGCGACCCTGCGGCGAGCGATGTGCGCGCGGTCCGGTTGCAGATGTCCCTCCGGATGACCCTCCGGATGTCGCTGGGGACGGCCCTGCCGATGGCACGGGGCGACCGGAGTCGGGAAAGCCTCGAGCTCTGATCCCACTTCGGTCGCGGAGAGGCACGCAATTGCGACCAAGGTCGGTGAGACCTCGACATCCCGGTCGACCTCGGTCGCGAATTGGCCAGCAAACGCGACCAAACGCCAGGGGATGTCGGGGTCAGGTCGACTTCGGTCGCTGCGAGCGACACCCCAATCCCTCCGCGATCGCCGGTGATACATCCACGTTCGTCAGCGATACATCGGCAACACAACCCCGCCGATCCGGATCCGGAGAATCAGGAATGCAGGAAAATAGGAATGCAGGAGGAGGAGCCGGAGGGGAGGCCTCGGTCCTTTCGCGTTCTTGCCTTGCTTCCTGCCTTCCTCGTTCCTGCCCAGCAACACAATCCCGCCGATCCGGATCCGGAGAATCAGGAATGCAGGAAAATAGGAATGCAGGAGGAGGAGCTGGACGGGAGGCCTCGGTCCGTTCGCGCTCTTGCCTTGCTTCCTGCACTCCTCGTTCCTGCCCAGCAAAAAGACCCCGCCGATCCGGATCCGGAGAATCAGGAATGCAGGAAAATAGGAATGCAGGAGGAGGAGCTGGAGGGGAGGCCTCGGTCCTTTCGCGTTCGGGCCCACCACTACGCCCGGTCCCGCGTTCGCCCTCCAGACATGCCGAGCACACGGGAAGAGCGTAGGTGCCAATGGTACTGCTGCTGATCACGCTCGCGCTCGCCGCCGACCCGCCACCCACGGCACCGGCGGCACCGCCCGTGCCTCCCGTCGTGGCGGCGCCACGCCCATGTGCGGAAGGCCAACTGTGCGACGGACGCTGCATTTCCTGGGCCGAGGCCTGCCCGTCGGCGGTGGAGGCGAGCGTCGTCGAGATGCTCCGGGCCGACCGTGACGCCGCGATGGGGGCAGTCGTCTGCGCGGCACGCCCGGAGGCACCTGCGCCGCTGCCACCCTCCGTCGTCACCACCATCATGCTCCACGCCTTGGCCGGGGTGGCGTGTGGCGCCAGCGCCGACCAGCGGTGTGTGTACGGGATCGGCGCCGAGCCACCAGGCGTCGCGGTCGCGGCCCCAGGGTGCGGTCGCCCGCAGGCGCCACGGTGAACCATCCGCGCCACGGCGACACATCCGCAATACATCCGCAATACATCCGCAATACATTCGGGGCCGCGCCGGAGCCCTCCCCCGCCCGCCAGCCCCCCGTGCGCGTCCGGTAGCGTGACTGCTCGACCGGGCGCGAACACCACGCGAACCCGACGCCCACGCCAGCCCCAGCCCGCTCCGGAGGGCCCCGGGGCGGCGCCCGATGCATCGGCGCGAACGCTACTCCAGGTACCCGAGGGCCTCGAGCTGGGCGGTGTTCATGTCCGCGAGCACGTTCTCGGGAGTGGCGCCGCCCGCGTAGGAAGCCGCGAGGCCGTCGAGCGTGGTGCGTAGCGTCGTGACCCGCGCAGGTTCGGCGGCGGAGAGGTCGGTCATCTCCAGCGGGTCAGCGTCGAGGTTGTAGAGGCGCGTCACGTCGCGCAGCCCCTCGTAGTTCTGCTCGATGGCGATGAGCTTCCACGGCCCGTCCAGCACCGCCTGGGCCACGGCCCGGCCCCGCCAGTCGATGTCGAAGAGCAGCGGCAACGCCGGGAGGGCCCCGCCGCGGAGGAGCGGGGTGAGCGAGCGGCCGTCCATCTGGGGGGCCGCCGGGGCGCCCGTCGCGGGGACGCCGAGGGCGTCGAGCACGGTGGGGACCAGGTCCGCGAGGCTCACGGGCTGGCGCACGACGGCCGCCGCCTTCTGTCCCGGGAGCTTGACCCAGAGAGGGACGTGCAACACCTCGCGGTGGAGGGAGTAGCCGTGGGAGAACCCGCCGTGGTCGAACAGCTCCTCGCCGTGATCGGCGGTGAGCACGATGAGAGCGTCGTCGTAGCGCCCCTTGGCCTTGAGCTGGTCCATCAGCCGGCCCACCTCGTCGGTCGCGTACCGGACCGAGGTGTCGTACTGCTCCTGCAAGCTCAGCGTCACGAGCGGCCCCACGCGCGAGCGGGACGCGACGTCCCCGCGCTTGAGGATGTCCCGCATCGCACCCTGGTAGTAGCGAAACCCCGACCGGGGCGGGCGCCCGAGGAGCGTGTCCCGCGCGTCCATCGGCACGTGGTACGGACCGTGGCAGTTCATCGGCTGGAGATAAAGAAACGCGGGGCCGGTCGGATGCTGGTCGAGCCAGCCGAGGACCTCCGCCGTCATCGCGCCCGCGTGCGGATAGTCGAGGATGCCGCCGCCGAAGGTCGTGAACTGGTCGAACCCCTGGTCGAACCCGTTCTTCGGCGCGACGCTGACGTTGTGGGAGAACGCCGCCGTGCGCCAGCCGGCCCCTCGAAGGCGCTCCGCGAGCGTGTCGAGCGCGGCGGGCACGACGTCTCCGGGGTGACGCATGCCATGACGCAGCGGGTGCACGCCCGTCAGGATCGTGGTGGTGCTCGGGACGGTCCATGGGGCGGGCGCGTAGGCCGCGTCGAAGCGCGTGGCGTCGCGGACGAACCCGCTCAGGTTGGGGCTCGTCAACGCGGCGTGGCCGTACTGCATCAGCGCGTCCGCGCGCAGGGTGTCGAGCACCACGAACACGACGTCCGGCCCCTCCGCGCGGTAGGCGGCCGGAGCGCCGGGCCCGACCAGCGCACAGCCGACGAGCAGCGTGAGGAGCGGGACGACCATCGCTACTCCGCGGGCTTCCACCCGGACACCACGACCCATCGCCAACAATCGGTGATCCGTCCGTCCGGCGCGATCTCGAAGGGGTGAACCGCGCGGACCTCGGCCGGGGCGTGGTGATACAAATCGCGGATCTGGTGGCGGTGGATGACGGACGTCTCCCAGGTGTCGATCCAGGTGTCGATGTCCTCCCACTGGAGGACCTCGGTGACCTTCAGGTCCACGAACCCCGCGTTCGTCAGGAGGGCCACCAGATCGGCCTCCATCAGGTTGTTGAAGAAGAGCGGCTGCTTCTTCTTCACGATGCGGAACATCCAGGCGGCGTCGACCTCGGAGAACGGCACCCACTGCCCGACGATGAATTGGCCGCCCGGCTTGCACACCCGGAACACCTCGGCCAGCGGGCGCTCGGGGTTCGGCAGGAGGTGGAGCACCTCGCGGTTGCACACCAGATCGAACGAGGCCTCGGGGAACGGGATGTTGTACACGTCCCCCTGCACCACCTCGTCGAGGCGCTGGCGCGAGAGCTTGACCATCTCGGGGGTGAGATCGAGCCCGGTGATGTGGCCGACCTTGCCGCGGAAGGCGTTGCCGACGACGCCGCTGCCGCAGCACACGTCGAGCACCTTCGCGTCGGGGCCGACCTTGCAGTGGGCGGCGTGCTCGGAGAGGATCGCGTCGTCCGTGATCCAGCGCGCGGAGGCGTGCCAGTTGGACGAGCGGATGCCGAACTGCTCGCGGTACACGTCGCGGGAGAAGTCGAGGTCCACGCGCTGATAGCGGGCGCGCTCGCTGGCGCGACGGGCGGCGGCGCGGGCGCGGGAGGCCTCGAGCGCGCGGCCCACGATGGCGGCGGCCTGGGCGGGGTGGCCCACGAGCCACGCGGAGAGCGCGCCCGCGAGGACACGCTCCACGACGGCGGTGGCGGCGGGGGTGGTGAGGACGGCCTTGGTCTGCCCGTCGAATTCGGGCTCGGCCATGCGGACGGAGAGCACGGCGGTGAGCCCCTCGCGCAGGTCGTAGCCCGCGATGGACTCGGCGCCGTCGAGCAGGTGGGCGCTCGCGGCGTAGCCGTTGATGGCCTGGGTGAGCGCGGCGCGGAGGCCCTCGACATGGGTGCCTCCCTGGGGGGTGTGCACGCCGTTGACGTAGGCCTGCACGTCCTCGGCGTAGGCGTGGGTCCATTGGAGGGCCACGTCGACCTGGATCCCCTTCCCCTCGCCGCGGAGGTGCGCGGGGTCGGCGTGCACGGCCTCGCGCTCGCGGTTGAGCCACGCGACGAAGCCGGCGACGCCCGAGGCGTAGGCCCACGCCTCGGTGGCGCCAGCGAGGCGGTTGTCGTAGCGGATGGCGAGGCCCTCGTTCAGGAAGGCCTGGGCGTGCAACCACGCGCGCAGGCGCGCGTCCGGGACGATCGGGTCGGGGAAGATGGTGGGATCGGGCGCGAAGTGGATGCGCGTGCCGTGCCCCTCGGGGTGGGCCGCGAGCCGGACCAGGGGCTCCACCACCTCGCCGCGCTCGAAGCGGGCGCGCCAGGCGCCGCCGTCTCGCTCGACGGAGAGGACCAGCCACGCGGACAGCGCGTTGACGCAGGAGACGCCGACGCCGTGCAGGCCCCCGGACGCGACGTAGGCCCCAACGCCGAACTTGCCGCCCGCGTGCAGGGTCGTGAGCACCACCTCGGCGGCGGAGCGCCCGCTCGGGAGGTCGTCGACCGGGATGCCGCGGCCATCGTCCCGGACCTCGACCGAGCCGTCGAGGTGTACGGTCACCGCGATCGAGGCGCAGTGGCCGGCCAGGGCCTCGTCGACCGCGTTCTGGACGACCTCGACCACGAGGTTGAACACCCCCGCGGGCCCGGTGGAGCCGACGTACATCGCCGGGCGCCGCCGCACCGGCTCGAGGCCCTCGAGCACGGTGATCGAGGATGCGTCGTATCGTCGCGTCACGATGCGCTCCCCTTCCCGGGCGCGAGCTGCGCGAGGGCGTCCGCCAGCCGGCGCTCGTGGTGCTTGCGCGAGAGGACCATGGTGTCGAACCAGCTCGCGATGTCCATGAAGCCCTCGGCCCGCGCGGTGCGGGCCATGTCGGGGAGCACGTCCTTCGCGTCGTGCTGCTGGACCGCCACCGCGGCGCGCACGTTCTGGGCGGTCTCTCCGAGGGGCAGGCCCACGAGGGGCTCGCCCGCCCGCATGAGGAAGTCGAGGTGGCCGTGGGCGTTGACCGCCTGGGACTCCGCGAGCTCGCGAAAGGTCCGCGCGACGTCGGGGTAGCCCTCGATCTCGGCGATGCGACCGAAGTATTCCCACATGCGGACCGCCTGCGAGTCGACCGAGAAGGCGGCGCGGAGGTTCTCGTGGGTGCGCGTGTCCCGCAGCTCCGGGTTCGGCGCGACCTGCCCCGCGTGCGGCGCGTCGCCCGCGTGCGGTGCGTCATCTCGAGGGGTCTTGGGCGCGTTCATGGTCTCGCGGGGAGAGACGGGGCCCTTAACGTACACCTGGGGGGCGACGTCGCCGGCGAGGAGCCCGCAGCAGGACCGCAATGCACTACGGGCTCCTACTTCCCGCCGTCCGGTCAAAACCCGTGTGGCGACGGAGAAGCCGGGCATGGCGGCCGGTTCCTTCGAGCGCGCCCGTGGCGCCCGGCGAGAGCTCGGCCGCGTTCGCCTCGTCGGTGTCGACGTGCATCTCCAGCACGAAGCTGGGGCTCACGCGCACCAGCACGTCGCGAAACACGAGATCGCGGCCGTCACTGTCCACGGCGACCTCGACCACGTCGCGGTCGGCCACGCCGAAGCGCGCGGCGTCCTCGGGGGCCATGTGGATGTGGCGGCGGGCGCAGATGAGCCCCTCGCCGAGCGTGAGGCGGCCCGCCGGGCCCTCGAGGGTGAGGCCGGGGCTGTTCGCGACATCGCCGCTGTCGCGGATCGGCGCGTCCAGGCCGAGGAAGAACTCGTCGGTGCGCGACACCTCCACCTGGCACGCCCTGCGGGTCGGCCCGAGCACGCGCACCCCCTCGATCGAGCGGCGCGGCCCGATGAGCGTCACCTTCTCCTCGGCGGCGAACTGCCCCGGTTGGCTGATCATCTTGTGGACCGTGAGGGTGTGGCCCACCCCGAAGAGGATCTCGACCGCCGCTTGCGTCAGGTGCAGGTGTCGCGCCGAGATGGCGATCGGGATCGCATCCTCGTGAGACACGTCCTGGCCGGCGAGCGCCGCCACCTCCTCGGCGATGGCGCGCTCCTCGTCGGTCTGGACGACGAGGATGCGGACCCGCGAGTGGTCGGCGGAGATCTCCACGACCGGCGAGGCGTCGCTCACCCTCGCGCCCCGGTTCTTGTCCTCGTCGAGGCGCGCGCCGAGAAAATCCAGGCGCTGGGCCACGTGTTGGCGGATCTGCACGCTGTTCTCGCCGATGCCGGCCGTGAACACGAGCGCCTCCATCCCGCCCATCACCGCGGCGTAGGCGCCGACGTACTTGCGCGCCCGGTGGGCGAACACCAGCATCGCGAGGCGGCAGCGTTCGTCGCCCGCGGCGGCCCGCTGCTCGATGTCCCGCAGATCGTTGCCGACGCCGGAGAGGCCAGCGAGGCCGCCCTCGCGGTTCAACAGCGCGTCGAGGCCGTCCAGATCGAGGCCCTCGGCCCGCGCCAGCGCGATCAGCGCGCCGGGATCGATGTCGCCGCCGCGGGTCCCCATCACCAGGCCCTCGAGCGGCGTCATGCCCATGCTCGTCTCGACCGAGCGGCCGTATTCGACGGCGGCGGCGCTGCAGCCGTTTCCGAGGTGGAGCGTGACGATCCGCAGATCCCGCACGTCCTCGCCGAGCCAGTCCGCCGCGCGCCGTGCCACGAACGCGTGGCTCGTGCCGTGAAAGCCGAAGCGCCGGATGCCATGCTTCTCCGCGCGCTCCTGGGACAGCGCGTAGGTGCGCGCGCGGCGGGGGAGCGTCGCGTGGAACGCGGTGTCGAACACGGCGACGTGGGGCACGTCGGGGAGGAGGGCGCGCGCGGCCCGGATGCCGGCGAGGTTGGCGGGGTTGTGCAGCGGCGCGAGGGGCGTGAGCGCCTCGATCGCGGCCTCCACGGTGTCGTCGACCAACGTGGGCGCGGTGAAGCGCTCGCCGCCGTGCACGACGCGGTGGCCGACGGCGACGGGGCGCCCGACCTCCAACAGCCGCGGGAGCACGGCGCGCAGGGCGGCCGGGTGGTCGGCGATCGCGACGCCCTCCGGCGCGTCGTCCCCCCACCGCACGGTCGCGGCCGCGGCCCCGATGCGCTCGACGCGGACGCGCGCGGCGCGTGCGCCGGTGGCGGGATCGAGCAGATCGGCCTTGAGGCTGGAGCTGCCGGCGTTGACGACGAGGATGTACACGGGGCGTCCCGCTCGCGCTGCCTCCGGGGTCGGGCGAGCGTGCGAGCGCCCCCCTGGTAGCACCGGCTCCCGCGACGGGTCCACCCCGTTCACGCCCCGAGCGCGAGAGCGGTGCGATTGGGAGCGCCGATGCTCCCGCCCCACACGCCTCGAGCCTTCGGTGGCGGGCGCGCTATCTTTGGACCATCGGTCGAACGGACGTTTCGAATCGCGGCCGTAGGATCTGCCATGTTCAACCACATGCACGCCCCCGCCGCAGGCACCCCGGCGTCGGCGTCGGGCCCGCTGCTCGACCCCGCGCTCACTCTCCGCGCCCCGGCCCTGACGCTCCGCGAAGGGATGATCGCGCATCGCGCGCGCGTGCCGGGCCTCATCACCGCGGACGACGATCCGCTCATCGGCCCGCTCTTCGAGGGACACGACGCCTGTCACGTCGTGTTCGGATGCTCGACCGCGCCGCTGGACGAGGCGCGGGTGGACCTGTGGACGCTGTTCGGCACGACCATGACCGTCCGCCGGTACACCGCCTACCTCACCCACCCCGCGCTCGCGCCGATCTACGCCGCGTTCATGCGGTGGGACATGGCGCTGCCGTACCTCGGCTCCCTCGCGGACACGCCGCGGATCTGGTCGCGCGCGCGCGCCATGATCCGGCCCTGGGACTTCGACGCGTGGTCCAGGTGGGCCGACGTGCCGGTGGAGGAGATCCGCGCGACGTTCGGGATCCGGGTGCTCGGTCCCGCGGCATCCCACGCGACAATCCGACCCCGCGTCCCCCGCGAGGCATTAGACCGGGCCCCGTGAACGACGCTCCCTCCGACCCGCCGCCCGCCGCCGACCTCGCCGACGCTGACCTCTCCGGCCCCACCCTCGCGGAGCGCGTCCGCGCGGCGACCGCGCTGCTCGAGGCGATCGTCGCGGATCGCGCCCTGCTCGCCCGCGTCCCCCGGGACGAGCGTACACGCCTGCTCCAGGCCGCGGGGCAGGCCTCCCGCCCGGACGCGGTCGATCGCCGGCGGCTGGTCAAGGCCGCGCGGCGCGAGCGCAAGGCCGACCGTGTGCAGCGGGACCAGCAGGTCCTCGACACCACCAGCATGCGCGCGATGCGACGCGCCTCGGTGTTCCTGACGCCGCAGTCGTTTCCGCCGGTTGCACCGGATCAGCTCGAGCAGCTCGACTCTCTCGGCGAGGTCGGCGCGCTCGAGGACGGTGGCGAGCCGCTCGACGACCGCGAGGTCATCGAGCCGCGCACCTGCTACATCTGCAAGCAGGGCTACTCGGTGGTCCACCACTTCTACGACCAGCTCTGCCCCCCGTGCGCCGAGCTGAACTACGCCAAGCGCGGCGAGCTGGCGGACCTGCGCGGCCGCGTGGCGCTGCTCACCGGCGGGCGCGTGAAGATCGGCTACCAGGCGGGCATCAAGCTCCTACGGGCCGGCGTGCACCTCATCGTGACGACGCGCTTTCCGCGGGACGCGGCGGAGCGATACGCGCGCGAGCCGGACTTCCCGGAGTGGGGCGATCGCCTGGAGATCTTCGGGCTCGACCTGCGCCACACCCCGAGCGTCGAGGCGTTCTGCGCGCACCTGCTCTCGACCCGCGATCGCCTCGACTTCATCGTCAACAACGCGTGCCAGACCGTGCGGCGCCCGCCCGACTTCTACCGGCACATGATGGCGGCGGAGCTCGGGGCGCTCGACGCGCTGTCGGCCCCGGCGCGCCGGCTCCTCGGCGCCTACGAGGGGCTGCGCGGCTACCACATGTTGCCTGAGGCG
>JAUXQH010000008.1 GCA_030685065.1 Pseudomonadota bacterium
GATTCGGCCATGCGCGTACTTTAACTCCACTTGCGACTACTGTCTCTTGGGGACGGGTGGCGCGGCGCAAGCTGCGCGGCACGAGGCGGCGTGGCTACCCCTACCTGTAGCTGTCACTGTAGCCAACCGGATAGGCATATCGACGGAACCCGTGAGGGTCGCCTCCGGATCGCACGGGTCGACGATGTCAGGGGTGCAGCCGAGGAGCAGCGGCAGGAAAGGAGAGAGGAGTCGGGCCCGTGCGAACAGCATCGACCCAGCCTACACGCGGTTGCGCGGATCGTCGCCGACCTCGACGTCCAGGAGCACGTACGCCGGCCGGTGACTCGCCAGCCAAGGCCCCGTCGTCGAGGAAGGCTAGCCCGCGTGGGGCCGCCACTCCACCTGCCGCGCGATCAGCCGATACGTCGTGTCCATGCGTCGCGCCCGCTCCGCCCTGCTCACCCTGGTCCGCCTCGCGGTGACCTCGGTGGCGCTCGCCGTGGCGCTTCTCCTGGGGCTCAACCTCTTCCTGAACACCGGCCTGTTGTGGCTGATCAACCGGCAACCCGAGCGGCTGCAGATGACGTGGGAGCACGCGTGGACGTGGGACGCGCGGAACCTGGTCGTTGACGGGTTCACCCTCCGCGTTCAAGGCCCGCTGGACCAGTGGTGGCTCACGGTCGACCACGCCGACCTCACGGTCGGCCTCCGAGCGCTCCTCGAGCGCCGCTTCCAGGCCGACGACGTGCACGCGGGAGGCGTCGTGATGCGCTACCGCGGGCGCGCGGACGCGCCGACCCTTCCGGGCAAGCCTCCGACCCCCTACGTGGACGGCCGCACCGCGCCGATCCCCGGCCTGGAGAACCCGCCCCTGTCGCGTCCGGAGGATCTCTATCCGCCACCGGTGGCGCCGTGGCTGGTCGCGCTCGACGGAGTCGAGGTCGACGACATCCGGGAGATGTGGCTGGGTGACTACCGCTTCGTCGGCACCGCGGAGGCGAGCGGCGAGCTGATCGTGATGCCGGGGGCGTCGCTCGATCTCTCGGACATCTCCGTCGAGGTCCTCGAGGGGGAGATCGACGTCGAGGGCATTCCCGTCATCTCCGACTTCACGCTGGAGCTCTTAGGCGCGCTCGAAGGCATGGACCCCGTCACCGACGCAGGCACGGGCATCCTGCGCCGTCTCGATGCGACGCTGCGCCTGGGCGGGCAGGTAGACGATCTGCGGTACGTCGACATCTTCCTGCGCGACGCGCCCTGGGTCGGCATCGAGGGGGGCACCGGGCGTCTGGACGCGCTCCTCGATGTCCAGAACGGCTTGCTCGGCCCCGATTCCTACGCCCGCGCCGTCGTCACCGACCTCTCAGCTCGCGTCGGCACCTACGCGGCCATCGGCGATGGCCGCATCGACATCACGCTCGACCGTCTCGCCCGCCTCGCCGTCGTGCTCGACACCTTCTCGGTGCACCAGGGCGCCGGCCCGCCCCTGGTGCGCGGCCGTGGGTTCCGCCTCGATGCCACCACGCGCGCCCTGCGGTTGGACGAGCCGCCGTCCGGCTTCACCGCCGTCGCGACCCTTCCCCGCTCGGAGGTGCCCAACCTCCGGAGCTTCGATCGCTACCTCCCGGCCGACATCGGGCTCCGCATCACGGGTGGGCACGCGCTCGTGGCCGGGCAGGCGCGGGTGGAAGAGGACGGCAACCAGGTCTCGGGGATGCTCACGATCGAGGTGCCCGAGGCCCGCCTCGCGTACGCCGGCATCCCCATCGCGGGGAGGGCGCACGTGACCGGGCGCGTCGTGAGCGGGCTGCTCGACGAGGGGCGCTACGACGTCCGTGGCAGCTCGTTCGCGGTGGACCATGTCTCGATCGGTGGCAAGAACCCGAACTGGTCCGCTCGCCTCGACGTGCGGCGCGGCCGCGTCGCGACGGAGGACGATACCTTCCTCACGACGCGCTCCGACTTCTCCTGCTCCGACTCCTCCCCGTTCCTCCGCATCGCCGTCGGGGACCGGAAGGTCGCGCCCTGGATCGACGAGCTCGTCCTGTTGCGAAACCTGAAGGGCGAGGTGCGCGCGTCCTTCGGCGAGAGCCGCCTCGCCATCGACCATCTACAAATCCACACGCCCAAGGCCGAGCTTCACCTTCACATGACGCAGAACGGCACACGTACGGACGCGCTCTTGTTCGCGCGCCTCGGCATCTTCGGCGCGGCCACCCGGCTGGCTGGAGACGACTACAACGTGCAGCTCGTCAACGCGAAGCGATGGTTCTACGCCCGGCTCGCGGAGGATGGCACCCCCGAGCCGATGACCGCGCAAAACGGAGAAGTCACGAGTGCGAACGACCTCGTGGCGGACGACCGGAAGGGCCTCCGGCTCATCGGAAAGGAGCTCCGGAAGCTCTACGCGAAGAAGGATCCAGCCGAGAAGGCGGCGAACCAGGCGAAGCGAGAGGCGGCGGCCGCGGAGCGGGCGGCCTCGCTGGCCGCCGCGCAGAAGGAGAGGGCCGCGCGGAAGGAGGCTGCGCAGAAGTAGACGGCCGCGCCGAAGGAGCGACGAGCGGGGACGTTCGGGGTCCCGAGGAGGAAGGAGACGCAGACGGTGATGACGCGAAGGTCGTGATCCAGCCGGCCTCTCTGTTGGGACGCTTGACGGCGGGGTGCGGGTGGGGGAAAGTGCGGGGGATGGGAGGTTCACGCCCGGTAGTATCTGCCGGGCTGACGCTTGGGACGCCCGCAGAGGTTTTCATGCTCCTTTCCCTGTCCGTTCTGACACATGCTGCGTTGGCGGCGGACGGCCCGAGCCTCTACTTCCGCCAGACGATCGGAGCGGCGGTGTACTCGACCGGGGCGCTCTCCGCGACGCGGTTGGAGCTGCGGACGCCGCTGCACCGCTCCGACTCCGTCGTGTTCAAGGCGACGTACGCCGGCGCCGGCGTCGGGCTCCAGGTCTCGCCGGCCTTCGTGGGCGTCGGGCCACGGATCTCGATCGCGCCGATCGACGTGTTCGATCTGAACCTCTCGGCCGCCCGCATGCTCTACTTCGACGGCGGGCTGGGCCTCATGACGTTCGACGAAACGTCGGGCCGCACGGGTGACCAGCGGAACGCGCGCTCCGACGACGGCTTCGGCAGCGGCGCGTGGGTCGCGACGGCCGAGCCCACGCTCAAGCTCAAGCTCGGACCCCTCGTCGCCTTCGGCGCGTGGGCGGTCGATCTGGTGCACCTCGAGCGGCCCGCGGACATCGTAGCGCCCTACACGTACGAGCCGCTGCGCGGCCTGGTCATCGCATTCGACGATGTGCTGGTGGAGCAGCAGGTTGGCCTGCTCTACGATGCGCTTCCGGAGGACGGCCCGAGCCTGAGGGTGGGGTTGATCGGCCGCGACCGGTTCGCCGTGGTGTCTGGCGACCGTACGACTTCGGCGGGCCTCATGGTGGCGGCGCGTCCGGGCATCAAGCCAGCCGTCCCGACGTTGGTGGCCATGGCCCAACTCTTCTTCACCGATCCCGATCGGGAGGTGCTGAGCCCACCCAACATTGCGATCGGCGCGCGCTGGGAGATCGACGCACCGCTGACTCGCTCGCCCATCCCCGAGCTCTCGCCGTGACCGTCGAGCCGGCGGCGGCGCTCGCCCGCCCAACCTACGGCATCTTCGGCGCGGCGACCCGGCTGGCGGGGGACGACTCCAAGGTGCAGTGGGCCGGTGCGGTACGATGTGGCCATGAACGCTCCCCTCTGGCTGGTGTGGCTCCTCGTCGGTTGCGGCGCTCAAAGCATCTCGCTCGGGGACAAGACCGCGAACGACGACACCGGTCCGTCGGGCACCGGTGACGACACCGCCGGGGACACCGACCCCGTCCCCGAGCGTTTCTCGGGCACCTTCGCGGGCGCCGCGGACATCGGCCGCCCGTTCTATTGCGAGGGGTCCTTCACGCTTGCGCTCGCTGCCGACGGCGCCTGGAGCGGGGATGGCCAATGCCTCGACACCGACGGCGTCGGCTTCACCGGGCCCCTCGACGGACAGAGCGCCGGCAAGCTCTTGTCCGGGCGATTCGCCTACACCGGCCTCGGCTTCACGGGCGAGGCCGCCGTGGAGCTCACCCGCACGGGGCCGGACCTCGCGGGCACGGTGCAGGACCAGGACGACGGCATCGCGATCTCGCTCATCGTCGAGGGCGTGCGCGACGCTCGCTGACCCGGGGGCCGAGGGACCGGGGGGCGGACGAGGTGGTCAGCCGGCCTGCTCGACCGCGCGCCCGCCCCCCCCGATCGACTCCCGCCGCCTCCACCATTTTTCCGGAAAGCGTCCAATGAAAGGACCTTTCCAGCGACCCGGTGTCCAGCAGGGACACGCGTGTGACACCCAGGATCGCGGCGCGGCCTCGGAGCGTATCCGAGGTCGCGACGCTCCTCGTCATCCATCATGATGAGACGCATCGGGCCGGTAGTCTGGTTGTCGCCCTCGAAGCGGGCGTCGCCGGGGACGCTGGCCGGGAGGCTCAGCACCGGGATGTGTTCCACGGCCGCCTTGAGCGGGAGCGCGTCCGGGTCGATGTAGACCCCGCGCAGCCCGAGGCTGTGGCCGACGAGGAACTCGACCGCGTCCGCGTCGGCGCCCGCGCGCTTGAGCTCGGAGACGAAGCCCTTGCGGAAGGCGTGGTGGGGGCGTCCGTCGTAGGCCTCCAGTCGAACCGACGCGCGCTGCCAGCCGCGCTCGAAGTCGCGGGCGCGGGCCATGCGCTCCCGATCTCCGCTCTGGCACCACAGGATGCGGATCCGCCAGTTCCTTCGAATCAACCTGTGTTGTTCGGCGCTTTCGCCCCCAATGTGTCCGATGTTGGCCTCGATCCTCGACCATCTCCCCTTCTCCTGGGCAAGAGGCGAGAGAGTACGGCTGGGCCGATCAGGGGGCGCGCGGAACTACCGAGGGTCGGACTCCCGTTCTCGATCCGTGCCTTCAAGATCCTGTAGAAACATAGCTTCGCTCGGTATGATTCCGCGATGCGGACCGCGTGGTACTCGCCCTGGTGCTCATCCCGTTCTACACGGGGCTCAAGTCGGCGCGCCGAAGGAAGGCCGCACCGGCTCGGTCACGGCGACCCAACGGTTCGGCTCGGCGCTCAACCTGAACCTGCACTTCCACTGCATCTTCCTGGACGGCGTCTACACCCGTGGCGCCGACGATCGCCTGTCGTTCCGGCGTGCCCCACACCGAGGACATCGAGCGCCTCGTGGTCCGGATCGCGGAGGCCTGCGAGGCCTGGCTCACCCGCCAGGGTTTTGACTCCGAGGAGGACGGAGACGCCGAGGGTGACGACGCGCAGGCCGTGATCCAGCAGGCCGCTCTGTTGGGTCAGGCGGCCCTCGGCGAGCGCGCGGGCAAGCGTGCGCGACGGGTGCAGGTGCTCGGGGGAAGGACGTTCGACCTTCCACCGCGGTGCACCAGCTTCGAATGTGTGGAGCGACGGCACCTCGGCCGTCATGGGTGGGGATGCGCGGTGGTGGAGGAGGCGGAGGGTTGATTCGGGGTTGGTGGCGGCCGTGATCTCGCGGGCGGTCTCGTTCACGGCCTTCACCTGGTGGCGCAGGCCGGTGTTCACCCCCGCATCCCTCCCGGTCTCTCCTACCGGTACGTCGTGAACTGCGCGTTCATCCGTCCGTTGTTGCTCCCGCCCCAGACCATCTCGAACGGTGACCGGTTCGGCCCGGCGCTCTGCTCCTGGCACGTCCCGTCGATCGCGTTCCAGTGCTTGAGCGCGTAGTTGCCGGTGCCCGAGAGCTCCATCTCCTCGCCCTCGAAGCTGGCCAGCGTGGCCTCGCCGCTGTTCAGGGTCACCACGCCGCCGGCGCAGGACCAGGTGGCCTCCCGCGGCCCGTACAGGTCCACCCGGAGCAGTGCGTCGAGCCCGCCCACGTCGGTGCCGAAGCTGAAGGGCAGGTCGAAGCTCGTCTCGGTGACGGTCATGGGCTCGGAGGCGAACGCCCTGCCGCCGACCGACAGCTCGATGCGGCCGCCCAGGACGGTCACCGTCTCTCCGGCGGCGCACCCGTCCGCGCGGCTGCACTCCCCGATCCCCGCGCGCTCGGCGGTGAACGCGGCGCCCGCGAGGTCGACCGTCCAGTCGACGCGGCGGCCCCGGACGACGGCGCGCACGCGGCGCACGTCGGTGCCCGCGGTGTCGCGGGTGCACTCGCCCACGAGCACGTCGCGCTCGGCGCTGCCGTCGAGGGTTCGGGGCGTGGGGTTCATCGTGCAGGTGTGGGTCGCGACGAGGCCCCCGCTGCTGTCCAGGACGGACACGTCCACGAGGTCGTCCGCGATCTCGGCCCACAGCGGGTCCGTCCCGGCGGCGATGTTGTCGTCGTCACACCAGGACGGGATGTCGCCGTAGTCGCCGCAGCACTCGCAGTCGCCGTCCTGGAAGATGTCGACGATGAGGCCTGTGTCGTCGTCCGGCTCTTCGTGGGCCTGGACCCCGAGGCCGCCCGGGTCGAGCGTGACCACGTCCGCGCCCTCGATGAGCGTGTCGGCCGCGAACGCGTCGAGGGCGGCGGAGAGCTCGAACTCCCGCACATCCGAGGCGAACGAGAGGGCGAAGCCTGCGTCGTAGCTGTCGAAGGTCAGGTCGGCCGGCTTGAGGGCGACCCGCGGCGCGGCGCCCGACTTCGTCTTCACCCTGCCGATGGGGTCGAGGTAGCTGGCGCTGGCCACGGGGACGGAGGCGCACTCGCGGAGGCGGCTGCAGTCCTCGCCGAAGTAGGTACCGTGCTCGTTGTAGGTGAGGTCCCACCGCAGCTCGGCGTCGGCCTCCACCGTGCCGCGCGCGTCGACGGAGAGGCCGCCGACCTCGACCGTGCCGTCGAGGGTGGTGCGGTAGGTGTCGAGCGCGAGGATCGCGTCGAGGCCGAGCTCCTGGAAGGTCGCGAACGTGGCGGCGTCGAGGATCTCCATGTCCGGGTCGGAGACGAGCTCGCTCCCCTCGCCGTCGGTCCTGAGCTCCACGAGGCCGACCATGGTGGCGTCGGTGCCGGAGTCCTGCACGCTCATCTCCCAGCCCTTGCTGATGCCCAGGCGGAGGCCGGTGGGGTGGGTCTTCACCCGGAGCTGGGCGAGGCGGGGCGCCCCGTCCTCGCGCGCGGCCACGGCGCCGTTGCCGTCGGCGTCGAAGAGCACGTCCACCACCTCAGGGTCGCCGAGGACGGCGCCGTCGGCGTCGAGGTAGTAGAGCGCCCAGGTGCGCATCGTGCCGGCGGGGTCCGCCGCGAAGGTGAGGGCCCGGCCGCTGCCCCCGCTCGCCTCGCGCTTGTTGACGGTGAGCTCGTCACCGCGGACGGTGAAGCTCGTGCCGCTGGCGGGGTTGGACAGCGCGACGGTGGCGGTGAGCGTCGCGGAGGCGAGCGCGGTCTCCCCTGGCACGACGGACTCGGTGAACGTGGCACGGAGGGGCACGCTGAGCGCGAACGCCGGGAGGACGAGAGAGACGAGAGAGAGGAGCAACGGGGGCCTCGGGGTGACCACCAACCCTTAGCCGGGGGGCCGCGCGGGCGTACCCCCACCCAACCCCCACTGGCCGCCGGTCTCCGGCCAACCGGATCTCCAACGTGCGCAGCTCGCTCCTCCGCGGTCTCACCGCCGAGCTCGAGCGACGCCGAGCACGGAGGCGCTCCTCTCGCGCACGCGCTCGGGCCCCCGTCGGTGTAGTCCCGGACACGCTGCCGACGTGCGCGCCGGCGGCGATCACGCCCACGGCCCTCACCGCAACACGCTGTACTCCACCCCGTCGCCAGCATCCAGCCACCCCAGGGCCAGGGCCACGGCGCCGCGGCGCTCCCGAGCACCAACACCGCGGCGAAGGCCCGGGCGAGCCCCATGGGACGCCCGATCGGCGCCCTGAACGGCACCGTCGGCGACGACCTCGCCCGCACCGGCAACGGCCTCGCGACGAGCAGGGGCTTGGTCTACCAAGGCGCTGTGCTCCCGCTTGACGTCGTCGGCTCGCGCCCGCCCACGGCGGAGGACGTGGTCCGCCTCCCGTATATGCGGAACGTCATCGAAGAGACGATGCGGCTCTACCCGGGCGCGTGGATCTTCGTGCGGTCGTCGCGGCGGACGAGGTGGCGGCGTGGCGATTCCGGCCGGTTCGCTGATCCTGATCAGCCCGTACGTCACCCATCGGCTGCCGGCCGCGCCAGCGCATCGGCGACATCTTCGCCATGACGGAGATCCAGGCGATCCTCGCCGTGCTGCTCCAGCGGCACCACGTCCGGCCGGTGCCGGGCTTCGTGGTGGAGCCCAACCGGGGCTGGGTCCTCCTCCGTCGACCCGAGCCACGCGCTCTCCGTCCGCGTCCTGGCCTCGCGCTCGGCGGCGCCACCTCCCCGGCGCGCCCGCTGAAAACCTCGCCTACACTCTCCCCATGATCTGGCTCCTCCTCGCCTGCGCACCCAAGGCACCCACCACAGCCGAGCTCAGCCCGCCCATCGTCCTCGTCCCCACCGGCGTCGGGCTCGGCCTCTCCGACGCCGTCGCCCGCGTGATGGACAGCTACGGCGACGGCGCGGACTACGGCTTCTACTGGCCGCCGGACGACGGCGTGTGGTGGGGCACCACGCGCGACCTCTGGTACCGCGGCGTCCTGCTCTCCCCGGGCGATCCCGAGCGCCGGTCCCATTGTGTAGGCCTCACGTGGGAGGTCGCCCTGACCGTCCTCACCGAACAGGTGGGCGGCCCGGAACACCCGATCAACGGGCTCTCGGTGGCCGACATGGCCGCCTTCCGGACGGATTGGTTCGTGCGCGAGGTGTACGGGCCGGGGGCGGCCGACGCATTGGCGCACTTTGGGCTCGGCCAGCGGGTCGGCCTGGGAGACGTCCGCCGCGGCGACTTCGTGCAGATGTGGACCCGCGCCGGGGCAGGGCACAGCGGGATCTTCCACGAGTGGGTTCGCGACGGGGACGCGGTGCTGGGCGTCCGGTATTGGTCCACCCACCCCGCGCTCAACGGCATCGGCTACTGGGCGGACTCGTTCAGCATGTGGGGGTTGGACCCCGACCGACTCTACGCCGCGCGCCTGTGGCAACCGTCGGATTGGGTGCCACCGAAGGGGTGAGCCGCGGGCGCGGGTCGGGCAGGGCGAGACCGGCGATCAGGTGCTCATGCCCCTCGATCATCAGGTCCGCGAACGCATCCTCGATCGCCGCGCGGGTCCTACGCAGCTTGTCGGAGTTCAGACCCGGCCGCTTGCGAGCTTGTGCTCGGCGGCCCCCCCCGCCCCGATACTTGACAGATGTTCACCCCACGTGTACCTTCGCGCCATGCGCCCCGTCTTCGCCGACCCAAGAACGAGCTCATGTCTCACCGGATCTTCGGTGAAGAGCCGCACAGGCCGCTGCTCATCACTCGCCGCGCGGGGGCTCGTCGTGGATGAGCCGTCCGGGAGTCGGATCGCCGCATGCCGCGACGTTGGCCAATTGCAGGTGTGGCTCGCGCGGGCGACCACCGCTTCGGGGGTTGCGGAGCTGTTCGGGGAGTCATGAGGCCGCCCGATCCCGAATTCCTGGCCGAGGAAGCACGCCAGTACGAAGCAGATGCAAAACGTCAGCGTGGCCGCCGGAGAATCATCCTGGGTTGCGTCGTTGCCGCAGTGCTTATCAGCCCCGTGGTCCCGCTCGGCTGGTACGCCTTCCGCCGCTACCAGGAGTCTGCCTCCGAGGCCGAATGGCAACGCCTCGCGCCCGAAGAGCTGGCGGCGATCACGATGCGTGTGGATGCGTTGAACGTCGGACACACGGCGTGTGTGGAGGCCTGGGATCGGGCGACCAAACCCGAGGCCCTCTCCCGCCTCACGCCCCTCGACCTGGCGTGCAACGCCGGGTTGAAACCCCCTACTGAGTCCGCCGCGCAAGCGTATGTGTCCAGCGGGAGCATCGACGGCAACCATTTCGGCGCCTGGAGCCTGCGTCGAATCGCCCCAGGCGAGCGGATGGCCGCGCCCACCTGCGGGCGGCTCGGGGCCGAGGTAGCCGAAGCTCGCGCGGCGCTCGCGGGGGGTGTGGCCGACAGGGACCTGCTGCGCCAGGTGAACGCAGTGGACGAGAGCATCGAGAAGGCCACTGTCGTGATGCTCGTCGCGGAGATCGACACGGCGCCGATCGTCGGCAGCACGATGATTCCTGGTGACACATCTTTCCTCCCCGGCCATGTGCTCGGGCGGGCCTACGTCTACGACGGCTACTCGCGCGCGATCGTCTGCAGTGGAGAGGTCGAGGCGGCGAACTCCGCAGCGGATGTCGTCGCGAGCTACGCCTACCTCGAGGGCAGCCCGTCCGACCGCGCCGGAAAGTCCCGCGATGCCCTCGCCAGCGCGCTCGACCGCGACCTCGAGGTGCAGCTCCGGCGCGTGATCGTCAAGAACCTGCTCACGACGGACCCGGCGAGCCGCAAGGGGATGGGCGCTGGCGCACCGTAGCTCCAACGCCGGACACGACCAACTCCCAGTGGTTGGCGGCCGGGCCGGACTACGTCATGAGCGACTTCGGCGAGCTGGTCTCCCACACGGGCGTCGCCGCCCTCCCCGACGCCCCCATCCCGAGCGTTTCCCCAGGGCTCCCGCCACCCCCCGATCGACTCCCGCCGCCTCCTACCCCACCCTCTCCACCCACCTCACCACCGCCCCCATCGCCTTCCGCGGCTTGGGAGTCACCGGCCCCTTCGGCCAACCCACCGCGATGGCGCCGAGCATCCGGTACGGCGCGCGGATCGCGAGCGCGGCCTCTACTTCCTCGCGGGCCACCATCGGCCCGGCCATCCAGCACGCGCCGAGCCCCTCGGCCTCGGCCTGCACCAAGAGCGCCATGCACGCGGCGGCGGTGGCGCACAGCTCCGACTGCATCGCGGCGGAGGTGTCGAAGCGCGCCGGGTCCTCGCCGCCCGAGCGGACGAGCTGGGCGATGAGATCGTCGTGAGTGCGGAAGCTCGGGACGATCACCGCGGCGGCAGACTCCAGCGGCTCGTGGAAGAAGTCGCCGTAGCTGCCGAAGTCATCGCCGTGGTGGCCCCTCGCCACGATTGCGCGCATCTCCACCACGCGGGCGCGGACCAGCCCCGCGACGTGGGTGCGCGCTTCACCCGTCAGCACGCAGAAGCGCCAGGGCTGCCGGTTGGTGGCAGAGGGGGCCGACGTGGCGGCCTCGAGCAGGCGCTCCAACACGTCCCGAGGCACGGGCGCGCCGTCGAATTCCCGCACGCTGCGGCGGCTCTGAAGAAACGCGAGCGTCTCGGGGCCCTTCATGCCGCCTCCCCCAGGTGGATCCTCGCCCACAACCCCGGCGGGCCGCCGCTCTCCGCGACCCCGCTCCCGTGACCGGACCCCCGCCCCCCGCCCGCGAGCACCACGAGCTGCGCGAGCGCGGTGGCCGCGCCGACGTCGCCGAACGCCGCGGTGACCCGATCCATCCCCATCTCCCCTCCTCCCACGCCTGTCTCCACGCGGATCGCCGGCCCCTCGCCCCTCTCCAACACCACCGCCACCGCCGCCTCCCCCGGCCCGCCGTCCGCCCACCGGCCTGCCACCGCCCCCTCCAGCAGCACCTCGGGCTGCAGCAGCGTGTCGCACGCCATCACCAGCGCGGCGTCCAAGGTACCCGCCTCCAACGCGCGGATGGCCGCCGCGAGCGCCGTCGCCCCGCCGACCGGCCCGGACGTGGTGGTGCCCTCGCCCCGCGCGCCGAGGGTGATCGCGAGCAGCGCGTGCGCGTTGTTCGAGAGGTGCCGGAGCATCCAGTGGGGGTGCACCTTCCCGAGGCCGTTCGCCCAGGGCGCGGCGCCGTCCGGCCGCTGCCCGGCCATCGCGACATCGAGGTCACCCCACACGGCGCGGAGGCCGCCCAACGCGGTGAACACCCCGAGGCGATCCCGATCCCCCGACCAGCTCCCCAGGGCCTCCACGGCGGCCTCCATCCCGAGGAGCGCGATGCGGTGCAGGTAGCGCGCATGCGGAGACGCGGCCGGCTCGCGCGCGATCGTCGCCACGCGAGCCACACCGTACGGCGCGAGGCTCGCCGGGGGTGTCGTGAGCGCCGTGTGTCCGGCGAGGACCCGCGCGAGGGCATCCGGACCCGCCCCGAGCGGCGTGCGCCAGGACCAGGCGGCGAGGGTGACGGGCATGCGACGCAGTATGCCCCACCGGACGACCGGGGATAGTCAGCCGCCACAAGGCCCCCGATGCACCCCCTCCTCGTCCAGTGGCTCCGCTTCCGCGATCACCTCTCGACCGATTTCCTCGGCGGCCCGAAGGTGCTCAAGTTCGCGTGGGTCATCAACCTGCAGAAGGGCGGCACCCTCCCCTTCGTGCTCCTCTTGATGGCCGCGACCGGAAACTGGAGCGCCACCGCCTGGACCTACGCCGCGCTCCACGGCAGCTACGGCCTGTGTTGGTTGCTGAAGGATCGGGTGTTCCCCGACCCCGGCTGGGAGCAGAACATCACGTTCGCGAGCGCGCTGAACGCCTGGCTGCTCGTCCTGGGCCTGTATTGGATCGCCCCGGTGATCGTGGTGGTCGGCCACGTCGAGGCCACGCCCGCGCTCCTCGCCGTCGCGACCCTCGTGTACGTGCTCGGCGTGGTGATCATGATGGGCAGCGACGCGCAGAAGTTCTTCGTGCTCAAGGTGCGCCGCGGCCTCATCACCGACGGCTTCTTCGCGCGGGTGCGCCACCCGAACTACCTCGGCGAGATGATGCTCTACGGGAGCTTCGCCCTGCTCGCCCAGCACTGGGCGCCGTGGCTCGTGCTGGCCTGGGTCTGGAGCGGGCTGTTCCTCCCGAACATCCTCCGCAAAGAGGCGAGCATGGCGCGCTACCCGGAGTGGGCGGCGTACAAGGCGCGGAGCGGGCTGCTCCTGCCGCGGCTGTTCGTGCCCGCCGAGCCCGTGACCGGTTAACTTTCCGCCTTTATCCTCGATCGTCCCGGAGCCATTCATGCGCTGCTCGTCCTGGTTCGTCCTCCCTGTCGCCCTGCTCTCGGCCTGTGCCGACCCCGAGGAGAAGGACACGTTGCGGGGAGCGGACACGGACACCGCACCCGACGACACCGACGCGGTGGACACGGCGGACACCGACGACACGGACGACACCGATGACACCGATGACACCGACGTCATCGAGGACACCGCCATCGAGCACTGCGGCGCAATCGAGGCCGACGAGACCTGGCGCGCGGCGGACGTGCACCGGATCACCTGCGCCGTGCAGGTCGTCCAGGGCACCCTCACCATCGAGGGCGGCACGACCGTGTTCGTGTCCGATCGCGACGGCCTGGAGATCGCGAGCGGGGATGTGGAGGCGGGCCTCGTGCTCGCCGGTACGGCCGACGCCCCGATCGTCCTGCGCACGGAGGAGGGCGCCGGCGAGGGCACCCGCTGGGGTGGCCTGACCATCCGCGGCAACGCCACCGGCGTGAGCCTCTCGCACGTCCAGATCCTCGACGGTGGGGACGAGAGCACCGGCGGCCTCTACATCGAGGGGGCCGAGGTCGCGGTCGACCACGTGACGGTCGACGGCGCGGAGGTCTGCGGCGTCACGCTCACCGGGGGCGGGGCCCTCGCGCCCGGCGCCCGCGGGCTGGTCGTCACCCGCAGCGGCGGCGCCGGGGTCTGCACCGACGTGGCCGTGGCCCACACCCTGCCCGCGGAGGAGAGCAGCTACACCGGCAACGCGTACGACCACATCGAGGTCAGCGGGACCGAGCTGGTCGACGCGGTCACCTGGGCGAACCTCGGCGTGCCCTACGCCATCACCCGCTCGGTCATCCTCGGCAACACGGCTGACTTCCCGACGATCCTGACCCTCCAGCCCGGCGTGGTCGTCGCGATGGCCGAGGGCACGAAGCTCTCCTTCTCGCGCAGCGGCGGCGCGTCCGGCCTCATCGCCGAGGACGTCGTGTTCACGGCCCTGGGCGCGGCCGTCCCCGGCTCCTGGGGCGGCCTGGTGTTCGAGCGCGGCGCGATCTCCGACACCTCCCTCGACAACGTCACCATCGAGTACGGCGGCGGCGCCGATCTGCGCGCCGCCCTCAACATCACCGACGCGGCCGTGCTCCTGCGCGACGTGACGGTCACCGACTCGCTCACGTCCGCGATCCTGTTGGACGGCTCCGCGCAGCTCGCGCCGGGCTCCGGCGGCCTCGTGGCCACCACGTCCGCGCTGCCCCTCACGATGGTGCCGAACGCCGTGGGCTCCCTGCCCGGCGACATCGATCTGTCCGGCAACACCGAGGACGTCATCCTCCTCGACGGCGATGGGGACGTGTACCTCTCCGCCACCTGGGGGGCGTACGGATGGGACTACCGGGTCGACACCAACGTCGCCGTGTCGGGCACGGCCGACAGCCCGGCCATCCTCACGATCGCCGCGGGCGCCACCCTCCGCTTCCACAACGACCGCCGCCTCACCGTCGGCGAGAGCGGCGCCGCCGGGCTCGTGGCGGAGGGCACGTCGACTTCACGCGTGCGGTTCCTCCCGTACGAGTCCTACAGCAGCGGCGCGTGGGGCGGGATCGCCTACCATGGGGACACCCTCCCCGCGTACGCCGCGCTCGACTACTTCGAGATCGGCTGGGCCGGCGGCTACCAGATGGAGGGCAACCTCGTCCTGCTCGACGGCGCGAGCCCCACCGTCGCGAACGGATACGTGCACGACAGCTCCGATTACGGCGTCTTCGGCGACTGTTCGGCCACCGCGCCCACCGGCATGACCTACTCCGCCAACTTTGCCGGGGACGAGCTGATCGATCCCTGCTGATCGGGCGGTAGCCGGCTCACGGCCGCTCCAACAGCACGCTCCCGTCCTGCCCGCCGAAGCCGAACGAGTTCGACAGCACGTAGCGGCCGTCGAACGCGCGCGCGGTCCGCACGAGGGCCACGGGGCAGCGCGGATCGGGCGTCTCGAAGCCGACGGTGCCCGGGAGCACGCCGCGCGCGAACGCCACCAGGCAGCCGGCGAGCTCCAGCGCGCCCGCCGCCGCCATCGTGTGGCCGATGGCGCCCTTGAACGAGCCGACAGGCGTACATGGGGGAAACAGGTCGAGGATCGCGCCGGCCTCGGCCTCGTCGTTGAGCGGCGTGCCCGTTCCGTGCGCGTTCACATAGGCGACGACCGAGGGCGCGACCCCCGCTCGCGCCAGGGCGGCGGCCATGGCACGGGCTGCGGGCGCCCCTCCGGGACGCGGCGCGGTGGGGGCGTAGCCGTCCTGCGCGCTGCCCCAACCGGCGATCCGCGCCAGGATCGGGGCCCCGCGCCGACGCGCCGCGCCCTCCTCCTCGACCACGAAGCAAGCCGCGCCCTCTCCCACCACGATCCCGTCCCGGCGCGGATCGAAGGGGCGGCACACCCCGCGCGGCGAGAGCACGCCGAGCTTCTGGAGCCCGGCCATCCCCAGCGGGTTGAGCATCGAGTCCGCGCCCCCGCAGAGCACGCGGTCGGCCTCCCCCGCGACGATCCAGGCCGCGGCGTGACCGACGGCGAGCGCGCCCCCGGCGCAAGCCGAGGCGTGCACGATGGTTGGGGCGCCACGGCCACATCCCAGCGCCTCCCGCAGCGCGCGGGCGGGGAGATCGAGCGGCGCGCGGTAGCGGAGCGCGGGCCCGCCGGGATCGCGCGTCCAGTCGAGGCCGCCGGGGGTCACGAGCGGGAGGAAGTCCGCCAGCCAGGCCTGCTCCAAGCCGAGGGCGAGCGAGAGGCCGAGCGGCGTGGACGGGGCGCCAACGACGGGGGCGCGCGCAAGCCCGGCGCCGGCCCACGCCTCGAGCGCGGCGTGCACGGCGAGCGGCAGCCGACGGTCCCGCAGCCAGCCGCGGGCGGCCCAGGCGGCGCGGAGCTCGGGATCCACGGCGGCCAGGGGGTCACCCCGGGGCACGGCCCCGACGGGGGGGAAGCCGGGGAGGTGCGCGGCGGGCGCGAGGGCGGGTGCGCCGGCGAGCAGCCCGTCCCACAACGCGTCGATGCCCAGCCCGAAGGCAGAGGCCACGCCCACGCCGGTGATCACGGCCTGACGGGGGATCGGGGCGCGACGTGTGGCAAGGCATCCCGACGCATGGGCGCGTCCCCCCGCCGCCGCCAGGGGCGTCGGCGCGGGGCCGGGCGCCTCCGGGCTCACGCGTTGCGCTCGGTCGGCGCGGGGCGCGCCGGACCGCGCCGGGGCGGCGCGCCCTCCGGTGCCCTCGCGCGCGTGTCCGCTGAACCGCACCCTCCCGATGACCACGTCCGCCTGGCCCTCCTGGAGCCGCCCGAGCGCATCCAACCACGCGAGCGTGGGCGCGACGGCGCCCAGATCGCCGTAGGCGGTCAGGGATTTGGTTGCGACGCTCGGGCTCTCCACCCCCGCGACGATCTCCACCCCGTCCGCGATCCCCACCCCGTCGGCGATCTCCACCCATGCCAGCGGCGCCCCGTCGTGTCGGGACAGGACCTCCTCCCGCGCGAGGAGCAGCACCACCGCCCCCTCCCCCGGCACCCCACCCAAGCCAGCTTGGGCCCGCTCGAAGCGGGTCACCGGGTGGAGCAGGCTGTCGGCGGCGCCGACCAACGCCCAGGGCACGTCCGCGAGCGCGCGGATCCCCTCGCGCAGCGCGTGCGTCGCCGCGGGTTCTCCGGCGCCCCACGGTCCACCGCCCGCGCCATCGAAGAACGCGCCGCTCGGCCCCTGCAGCCCTTCCCGGATGGCCGAATGACACAGGGTGAAGTTGTTCATCAGTTGGAAGGCCAGCAGCGGATTGCACGCCGCCACGCCTCGCCGCGCGAACCGCTCCAGATCGAGGCCGGCGTGGTCCTCGGTCGTCGAGGCCGCGAGGATGCGCAGCACATCGTCGAGCGCCCCGGTGGCCGCTCCGACGGCGAGGAACGCGGCCGTGCGCGCCGGATCGACCTCGGCCCTTAGGAGCGCGGCCCCCGCGAGCGCGTCGTGGACGGCCAACGCCGCGAGCCACGCCCCGCGCGACATCTGTCGACGCACGCGCGCGAGCGAGGGATCCTCGCGATCGACGCGGTATTCATCCGCGTCCGAGGGCGCCGCGCCGACGAGGGACCGCGTGGGGAGCACGCGACCGACGGCGATCACCGCGGCGCGCGTCACGGTGCTCTCCGGGCGTGTTGTCCCCACATCGCCCGACCGTAGCGGGTTCCGCCGCGTTTGCCCTCCCCCGCCCGCCGGACGCCGACGTCGCGGCGGACGATCACCGTCGGGTGGCACGGCGGCCCCTGGCCCCGCCTCCGTCCCCGGTGACTCACCCCGCCACCAACACCACCGAGACATTCGCGCCGCCGAACGCAAACGCGTTCACCAGCGCCGTGCGCGACGTGACGCGGCGCCCCTCTCCCAACACGTGCGGCAGGTCGTCGTCGGGGTCGGTCAGGCCCGCCGTCGGGACGACCATCCCCTCCGCGATCGACGCAGCCGCCACGACAAGACCGAGCGCGCCCGCCCCGGCGATCCAGTGCCCGAGCGCCCCCTTGACCGACGAGACCGCGCCGATGGGCATGCCCAACCGTCGCAACGCCGCGGCCTCCACCGCGTCGTTGAGCGGCGTGGAGGTGCCGTGCGCCTGCACCACGTCGAGGCGGTCGAGGGTCGGATCGGCGCGGGTCGCCTCCGCGATGGCGGCGCGCATGGCACGCTCGGCGCCGCGGCCAGTAGGATCGGGCATGGTGAGGTGCACCGCGTCGACGCTCCGGCCCACCCCTCCCACACGGACCGGCCCTGGCATCGCCCCGAGCACCACGAGCGCGGCCCCCTCCCCCACCACGAAACCGTCCCGGCGCCGATCGAAGGGGCGTGACACACCGTGCGCGGAGAGCGCCTGGAGCTTCCCGAAGCCGGCGAGCATGAGCGGATCCACATCGGCACCCACGCCCCCGGCCACCGCGATGTCACACTCTCCGGCCCGCAGCGCGCGCACCGCCTCGACGATGGCCGCGAGCCCCGAAGCGCACGCCAACGAGACGGTCTCCACCGGGCCCGGCGCGCCGAGCCGACGCGCGAGGGCCACGGCGGGGGCCGCGGGAGAGACCACCTCCGGCGACAACGCGTCCGCCAGCCCACGCGCGTGCTCCGCAAAGCGCACCGGATCGAAGGGGCGCCCGCCCGCCGCGACGAGGCGGCGCAGCGTCTCCATCCGCCCGCGCCCCGACTCCGCGCCGATGAACACGCCGATTCGTCCCGCGCCCGTCAGCGCGGGCAGCTCGGCCGCGGCCGCGAGGAGGAGCGGTATGCGGCGGTCCTCGGCCTCGAGGAAGGCGTTCACGGGCGCGGCGACGGTGCACGGGAACCGCGTGGCGTCGAAGCGATCGACGGGGCGGATCGCGGTCGCGCCGCCCATGAGCGCCGCCAAGGTGGCCGACGTGCCACCAAACGAAGAGACACAGGCCCAGGCGTGTGTGTAAACCGGCGTCAGGGCGCCTCCGTCTGCCCGTACAGCCAGAGGTTGAGGTACTCCTGGCGCCGCTCGATCACGCGTGGGTTGGTCACCTTCACCAGCGCGAAGGTGAGGATGGCCTCGGCCACGACCGTCCCCTCCACGCGCGCGATGCCGCGTACGCGCCCGCCATCTTCCGTGGCATGTTCGCCGATGGCCTCGAGCTCCACCCGATCCCCGGGGCGCACGAGCTGCCGGAACCGCGCCTTGTCCGCCGAGAGCAGGAGCGCGTGCAGGTCGGTCCGGCCCCGCGCCCGGAGCGTCGCCTCCACCAGCACGCCGCCGAGCTGCGCGAGCCCCTCGAGCAGGAGCGCGCCCGGCATCACCGGGTGCCCCGGAAAGTGATCCGCCAGGAAGTCCTCCGACAACGAGCAGACCTTGATGCCGAGCGCGCGCGCGGGGGGCTCGAGGGCCGTGATGCGGTCGAGGAGGAGGTAACGCATGGCGACGGGTAACCCGGGGGCACGCTCGGTTAGCCTGCCGCCGATGTCCCGCGAACGCGCCCTCTACGCCGTCCTCCTCGTGGGGGTGCTCAACGGCCTCGGGTATGGGCTCGTGTTCCCCGTGGCGGCGCTCTACGGCGAGCAGGCGGGGCTCGGACCGGCCGCCATCACCGCCCTCATCGCGCTCCATCCGCTGATGCGCCTGCTCACCGGCGGCCTCTGGGGCCGGCTCGCGGATCGCTACGGGCGGCGGCCCGTGCTGCTCGTGGGCGTAGCGCTCCAGGCGTGCGGGCACCTGGTCTTCGGGCTGGCGGGAGGGCCGCTCGGCCTCGGCCTCGGTCGCGTCCTCACCGGTCTGGGCAGCGGCGAGGCGGTCGCGGCCCTCGCGGCGGTCGCGGACCTCACGTCGGTCGAGGAGCGCGCCAAGGGGCTCGGCATGCTGCGCGCGGCCACCGGAATCGGGATGTTGCTCGGGCCCATCCTCGGCGGCGCGCTCGGGCTCGGGGGGCTCTCGTGGCCCGGGATCGCCGCGGCCCTGGTGTGCGCGATCGGCGTGGGGATCGTGGCCGCCTGGTTCCCGGAGACGCGCCTCCGCGACGCGCCGCCGGCGGCGACCGCACGCCCCGCCACGCCCGCCACGCCGCTCCCCGTCCCGCGCGCCGCCCTGGTCGTCGCCGCGTCCGCCGCCGCCGCGCTCGCGATGGCCGAGTGCATCGTGCCGCTCGCGGTCGAGCACGTGCTGGTGCCGACGCTCACGCTCCCGCAGGGGGTGCTGCCCCACCAGGCGGCGCTCGCCCTCACCGTGGGCGTCATCCTCGCGTGGGGGCTCACCATCGCGGTCTTCGACGGGGCCCTCTCCGCGAAGGTGGTCGGCCGCCTCGGGGAGACGCGGACGCTGCGCCTCGGCCTCCTGATGTGGGCCGGCTGCTTCGCGCTCACCCCGCCGGTCTACGCGCTGGGGATCGTGCCGGGCGGCCTCGCCGTGGCCCTCACCGCCATCCCCGTGAGCCTCACCAGCGTCGGCCTCGCGACGTGGATCTCCCGCACCGCCGGCCCCGCCGAGCAGGGCCGCGCCTCGGGCGCCGCGCAGTCCTCCCTGGCCCTGGGAGAGTTCATCGGGCCCGCGGTGGCCGGCACGCTCTACACCCGCTGGTACGGCCTGCCCTACGAGGCCGGCGCGGTGCTGCTCGTGGGGGCGGCGATCGCCGCGATGACGCTGCGCCCGGTGAGCGGTTCGCGGGTGAATCCGCAGGCGGCCGGGTCCCCAGGTTAGTTGGTCGGGGTGACCCCTCCCCCCGAGCAGTGTGACATGGCCGTCCTCGCCGCCCTCGCGGCGCCGGCGCCCAACCCCGACAAGCCCGTGTTGACCAGCGGGCGCACCACCACCCACGGCGTAGACCTCGCGGGGGCCCTGATCGTCATGGTCAGCGAGCACGGGCTGCCGGCCTGGAAACGTGTGCTCCGCACCCCCGAGACCACCGATGACTGGCACCCCGACTCGCTGGGCACCAAGCTCGTGGAGCGGCTGGACGCGACCCACATCTACCAGCAGCTCGACATCACGATCCTGCTCGGCGCCATCCACATCCGCCGGCAGATCGTGGTCGGGAGCCGCTGGCTCGAGGACAGCGCCAAGGAGCTTCGCAACTGCTGGTACGGAAGCGATCCCGCCACCTACCAGGCCCAGGTCGCTCCGTGGGCGGACGACTCCACCTGGGAAACCGTGACCTACGGCGGTTGGCACCTCCGCCCGCAGGCCGATGGGACGACCCTGGTGTCCTACCAGATGTGGAGCCCCACCAAGACCGTGCTCCCGCAGATCCAGGCGTGGGCGATGTCGCGCACCCTGCCCGAGCTGCTCTCCGCGTTCGAAGTGCACGTCGGAAAGGTCGAGGCGACCATGACGCGCGGCGCCGCGGCACCCGGCGCATTGCAAGCCCCGTAGGCCTCGCGGTCCCACGGGGCGTCGAGATCGTGTACAAACGGCGGCACGCTGAAGTTGGAGCCCGCCCATGCGTACCGCGACCCTCGCCGACGGCACCCAAGTCCGATGTCTCGTGAAGTCGGAGGCCCTGGTGCTCGACCACCACGTGCACGGCTACCTCGGCCACGGCGTCGAGCTTCACGACGGTGACATCGTGTTCGACGTCGGCGCCAACATCGGCCTCTTCGGGGTGCGCGCCGTCCAGAAGCACCCGGGCCTGCGGGTCTTCGCGTTCGAGCCCGTCCCGCCCATCTACGCGGTGCTCAACGCGAACGCCGCTACGTTCGGTGACGGCCGGCTGGTCGCCCTGCCCTGCGGCTTGTCCGCGGCGCCCGGCCACATCGACATCGACTACTTTCCCAACAGCCCCGCCCTCTCCACGGCGGACGCCAGCTTCTGGGACAAGAACCCCGAGGCCTTGCGAGAGGCCGTGAAGGGCAGCGTACGCAACGCTCCCCCCGAGCTCTGGTACGCACGGCTGGTGCCGAAGTTCCTCGCCGGGGCGATCGCGTGGAACCTGCGCCGCGGTGCACAGCGCGTGCGGTGCGAGCTGCGCACGGTCTCCCAAGTCATGCGTGACCACGCGCTCGACCGGATCGATCTGCTCAAGGTCGACTGCGAGGGCGCGGAGCTCGACGTCCTGCTCGGCATCGAGGAGCCCGACTGGCCGCGCATCGGCGCGGTCGTAGCCGAGGTCGCCGACGTGGATGGCCGCCTGGCCACGGTCAAGGCCCTGCTCCTCCGCCACGGGCTCGACCAGATCACGGTCGAAGCCGAAGCCGGGTTCGAGGCCACGCCGATGGTCAACGTGTTCGCCACCCGCTCGCGTCGGGTCGGCGAGCACCCGTCGTGATCTACTCGCTGGTATTCCTCGCGATCCTCGGTGGCGCCAGCGCGTTCGGACTCCTGGTGTCGTGGTGGATGATTCGGCAGGGCGAGCCGGGGAACGGCCGGGCGCCGGGATCGACACCCTCCTGGGCGGTGTTCCGCGCGCGCCTGCCGCTGATGGGGTTCAACCTGGCGATGATGGCTGCCGGAGGCACGATTGCCTCCTTCGTGTTCGCCGACCACCTCACCTTCGCGTGGCCCGGCACCCTCGCGGTCGCGGCGCAGGTGTTCCTCGTGTTCGCCTTGGAGGACGCCAGCTTCTACGTCTGGCACCGGATCCTGCACCAACACAAGGGCCTCTACCGGCGGATCCACCGGATCCACCACCAGGCGTGGGCGCCGCTCCCGCTCGAGTACATCTACGTGCACCCGGTGGAGTGGATGGTGCCCGCCATCGCCCCGGCCGTCACGCTCGTGGGGCTCACGCTGGCGCAGGGGCAGCTCTCCGTCTGGGTGTTCTGGATCTACCTGCTCGTCCGCCAGCTCCACGAGCTGAACATCCACGCGACCTCGCGCCGGGCCGTGCACCTTCCCCTGCCGCTGCTCGGCACGCCCGAAGACCACGCGCTGCACCACGCGAAGCCGACCCAAGGCGGCTACGCGTCCATCTTCCAGATTTGGGACCGCGCGTTCGGGACGCGGATTCCGGCGCAGAAGCTGCGGTAGGCCATCCTCGCGCCGCCGACGCCCGAGCCGACTACTGGAGCACGACCCGCCCGTGCGCCCCATCCGTCGAGGGGGTCGTCGGCCACGCGCCGGGCGCCCCGCCCGTGCCCGCGCTGCCGTCCCACACGGCGCTGCTGGTCCCGCCCGGCGTCGCGCCCGAGCCCGACGTGAGGGTTCCCGCCGGGCTCCAGCCGGAGCCGCCGCCGCCGCCGCCGCCGAAGTACGTGTAGACCGAGCCCCCGCCGCCACCCCCGTAGTAGCCCGACCCGCCCCCGCCGCCGGCCCCGTTGCTGGAGCCGAAGCCCGCGGAGTCCGCGCTCGCAGGGGTGTTGACCGTGCAGGAGGAGGATCCCGAGGCCGCGCCGCCGCCGGCCTCGGAGGCGCCGCTGCCTCCCGGGCACGCCGGCCCGCTCGCCGCCGCGAGGGCCCCCGCCCCCCCGGTGCCCCCCGCGGAGGCGGACCCGCCCTGGCCCCCGGAGGCGGATCCCCAGTAGCTGTCGCTCTGCGTGCTGCCCGCCGCGCCGGTGGCCCCGCCGCCCGCGCCGCCCGCGCCGCTCCCGCCGAGGCGCGAGCCCCCGTCGGTCCCCCCGCCGCCGCCCGCCCCCGCGATGAGCACCAGGGCGCCCGCATCGTCCCAGACGAACGTGGCGCCGCCGCCGCCGCCCGGCTGGTGGCCGCCTTCGCCGGGCCGGATGGTGAGCACGTCCCCGGGGCTGACGCTCAAGAACGTGGAGGCGTAGCCACCGCCGCCGCCGGCGCCCGGGTAGGCGCCCGTGTAGGAGCCCGCGCCCCCGCCGGCGCCCCAGGCCTCCACGGTCAAGGCGGTGACACCGTCCGGCACGGTGAAGGACTGGGCGGCGCCGGTCCAGGTGAAGGAGGCGGGCAGGCCTTCCCCACCCGCGGAGAGCCCCGTTCCCGTCAACGTGGCGCTGAGGAGGCCGACGTCGACCACCGCCACGTCCAGGCTCCCGGCGAATCCGCCGGTCGCGCTGGGGGTGAACGACACGTCGAGCGCGAGAGACTCGCCGACGTCGAGCGTGGTGGGCCACGACGTGGGCGCGGTGAGCAGGAACCCGGCCCCGCTGACGCTCGCATCCACGGAGAGCACGGTCTCGCCCGTGTTCTGGAGGGTGAACGTCGCGCTGACCGAGTCGCCCACGAGCGCCTCCATGTCGGCGTCCGACGGATCGAGCAGCGCGGAGGGCACGGGCGTGTCGGTGTCGGTGTCGGTGTCGGTGTCGGTGTCGGTGTCCGTGTCCGAATCGGTGTCCGAGTCCGTGTCCGAGTCCGTGTCCGAGTCGGTATCCGAGTCGGTGTCGGTGTCCGAGTCGGTGTCGGTGTCCGAATCCGTGTCGGTGTCCGAATCCGTGTCGGTGTCCCCCTCGGGCACCCCCTCGAGCATCACCGGCACGAGCGGCGTGGCGGGATCGTTGCTCACGATGTCGAGCCAGCCGGTGTTCTCCCCGTCGCCGGGGGCCCACGTGACCACCACGACGGCCTCTTCGCCCACGTCGAGCGCGCCCGGCAGGCCGCCGGCGCTCGTGACGCTAAACGCTCCCTCGCCGCGCATCCCCACCGACGAGATGTCCAGCGGCACGTCCCCCGTGCTCGTGATCGTCACGGTCTGGCTGCCCGCGGCGTCGAACACGAGCGTGGTCGGGCTGACCTCGATCGCCGGGTACTCCGGGTCCTTCACGTTGGTCAGCAGCTGATCGCCGCAGCCGAAGAGGAGAGGGAGCAGGAGGGTGGGGCGCATGGGACCTCGATCAGAGCGGGGGCTCTATCCCGCCGCCGTCTACGCCGGCCGGACCATCCCGGGTTCGTCCGGCCGCCACGGCCCCCACGCGCCGTCGGGCACGACGAACGGCATGCGCACGTCGACCACCATCGTGACGCGTGGAAACGCGCCCAGGTTCCTCGCCCAGTGCGAGAGCCGGGTGTCCATCAGCCGCGCGGAGCCCGGGGCCCACCAGGCCTGCTCCTCTTCCGTGAGCTGCAGCCCGAGGTGGCCGCGCACGAGGTGGTCATCCCTCGGGTCGGTGTGGGGCAACATGGAGCCGCCCGGCTCGATGCGCAAAAATCCCGCGAGCTCGACCCCCGGGATCCTCGCCGCCAACGCCGTGGCGCGCGGACACCGCGCCCGGTTGGCGTGAAGGTCGATCGCGGTGAACTCGTGGGAGAAGCGCCCACCGTCCAGGATGAAGCCGACGCACCCGGTCTGGTAGCCCTGCATCGGCATCCAGAGCGCGGCGTCCAGCGAGAGCGCCTCCTCGCGCAGGGCGTCCACCTCGGCCTCCAACAACTCGAGGAAGGGGTAGGCGCGGCGGGTCTCGGCGTCGTGCATGGTCCCCAGGTAGCATGCACGCGAACGCCCCGGGCGGGCCGACGCGCTACCTTGGCGCGCGGCTCCCTCCGGTGCCCCGAACACCTACCTCGCGGGGCAGCATGGCCATCAATTGGTTTCCCGGGCACATGGCCACGGCCAAGAAGGAGATCCGCCGGGCCATGCCCGACGTGGACTTCATCCTCGAGATCCTCGACGCCCGCATCCCCTTCAGCAGCGAAAACCCGATGGTCGTGGCGTTGCGGGGCCACAAGCCGTGCATCAAGGTGCTCAACAAGTGCGACCTCGCCGATGCCCGCGTGACCGAGGCGTGGTTGGCGCACCTCGAGCGCATCCCCGGCGTCAAGGCGCGGGCGATCCAGTCGAACCAGCCCAGCCAGGCGCGGGCCCTGCTCGAGCTCGGGCGCAGCCTGTTGCCGCGCGATCGCACCGCGCACCGCAAGATCCTGGTCATGGTCCTCGGCGTCCCGAACGTCGGCAAGTCGACCGTCATCAACAGCCTCGCCCGTCGCAGCATCGCCAAGACCGGCAACAAGCCCGCCGTGACCAAGGCCCAGCAGCGCATCCACAACGTCGGTGACTTCATCCTGCTCGACACCCCCGGCTTCTTGTGGCCGCGGCTCTCGCCTGCCGCGTGCGGGTATCGGCTCGCGGTCACGGGCGCGGTGGCGGACACCGTCGTCGACTACCAGGACATCGGCGAGTTCGCGGCCCGCTTCCTCCTCCAGTCCTACCCCGACGCGTTGCGGGCCCGCTACAACCTCGACACGCTCCCCGACGAGCCGAAGGCCCTCCTCGAGGCCATCGCCGCCCGTCGGGCCTGCGTCGCGCGCGGCGGCGTGGTCGACTTCCAGAAGGTGTCCGAGCTCCTGGTCCGAGAGCTCCGCCAGGGGTTGCTCGGGCGCCTGAGCATGGAGAGCCCGCCGGAGGTCGCGGTCGTCGAGGCGGGGCTGGCGGAGGCTGGGCTGGCGGAGGCCGAGCTGGGGCTCGGGGAGGCCGTGGGGGGGGAGGAGGGCGAGGACGTAGAGGGTGACGCGCCCGTAGAGGATCCGGTCTAGGAGTGGGCGGCGCCCCACCGCCAGGGGCGGCGGGGCCGGGCGTCCTCCGGGCGCGCGGCGAAGCCGCTTGGTCGTCCGCACGCCGAGCGCGCGGACGGACCGGGCCGAGGCGGCCCGCCCTCCAGCCTCCCTGCCGCTGGTGACTCCGGTGGGCGAGGGCCTGGCGGCGTCCAGCATCGGCCGTCACGCGGAGCGACGGCCGGGCGGTCATGCACGCGGGATCATTCCGGATGATCGGCCCTCGATGACCGTGTGGCGGCCACCTCGGTGGGATCATCCGGGATGATCGGGCCTCGGTGACCGCTGGGCGGTCAGGTAGCCGGAAGCATTTGGAATGATCGGACCTGCGTGACCGCAGGGCGCCGCGCGTTCGGCGCCGAAGCTGGGACAGCGGGCGCGCAGGAGGACGCGGTCCACGGGAAGGAGCGCAAGGGGGACGAGCTTCCGCAGGAGCTGCGCCGACGCGAGGATCGGCTCGGGAGGATCCAGGCCGCCAAGGCGGCCTTGGAGGCGGATGCCAAGGCGGTGCGGGAAACCACCCTCGCCGAGCGGGAGCGGGAGAAGAACCCACCCGAGGATCGACAGGGGGGCGAAGTTTTCTTGCTCTCCTACCGTCCGGCTGTCCACTCGGGCTCAGCCAGGAGCACGGCAACGCGCTCCTTGGCGACGCGAGGCGGCTCATAGACCCGCGCCTGCTGGTCCACCGCGAGGACCCGTCCGATCCCCTCTCCACGGGTGATGAGGGCGACGCCGAGAGGGACACTTGGGAGACGGTCGTCGGGCACGAGCCGCATGGCATCGGGGCCCATGCTGAACGCGACGTTGGCCGCACAGTCGCCTTGGTTCGAAGGCTGCCAGCCAATCTGCTCGAAGCTGTCGCCGAACGTGTCGAACGCAGCATCGTAAGCAAGTTGAGCAGTGGCGATGCCCTCCAAGTGGCCTTTCGCACACGCGACTGCGACGCTCTCCGCGAGGGTCGTCGTGACCCGACCAGTGGCATCGGTAGTGATCACGAGGCTGTCGACCCGTGCGCTCAGCTCCGCGATGCGGGCATCCTGTGCGGCGAGACGATCCTCGACCTCGGGGTTGGTGGCCTGGCAGGAGAGCGACATCAGGATCAGGCGTGTGAGCATTGGGCCCATTGTGTCACAGGGGGCGTTCGAAGCCGTGCCGCTGCCGCTGCGAGTCGGCCCAGCCACTGCGCATCAGGGTTCTGCAAGGTCGGGGGATCTGAGGGACTCAACGAACAGGCCGCGCTCGCGTGCGATCGCGTGAGTACGGGGGGCCTGCGGCAACCCCGTCAAATACATATAGAAGTCGTATCCGAAGTGAACGCCGCAGCCCCCGTCCGCACCTTCGAGTCGGCACCAGAAGAGTTCGCGCAGGCAGGCGCGTATTGTCATCGCCGCCTGCGTCGGCGTGAGACGCGCGCCTTCCGCCGGCGCCTCCATTGGCACCTCACCGGGGAACACTACGCCCGGCGGCCGGTCGGGTTCCACATCACGGGCGACCAGCTGGGGAGAGCCCGCCTCCGAGTGGAACGTCATCGCGGTGTCGACGTAGGCCTGCTCCACGCTCAGGTACCGCTGGAGTGTCAGCACAACGCCGTCGAAAGAACGACCAACGTCCGAAATGGCGGTCCAGTCCGAGGCCAGGTAGCGCCCAAGTGAATCCCGCCTGGCAGGGTGGTACTTGGTGACGCGCCAGCCGTTCATGGGAAGCGAGTGTAGCGCTCGTTTCACGTGAGAGCAAACGCCGATCGGCTGCGGATCGACAGGAGGGCGAAGGTTTCCTCATCGACGCCTTTCACGAGTTCGAGAGCCCAGAGCGGTTTCAACACGCGATCGATCTCGCCCTTCACCAAGACGAAACCCTCGCTCCGTTGCGGGTGTGGTCCAAGGTCTCCCTTGGACGGCGCCTGACGACGGGCGCCAGATCGACGAGGAGGCCCGCCGGACGCCGAGGGCAGGCTGAACGATCGCGGCGGGTTGCCCGGCGGCCCCTGTCTGCCTCCTCGGCCCGGGGCGTGGCACACCGCGCTCAGTAACAATTCATGGGGGACCTCCCGCCCCCCGAACGCGACTCATCCGAGCGCTGCTCAGATCTCGAACTTCCCGATCGCCCCGAGATCCCGGAACGCCTGCACCAACCGGGTCGCGGTGCTCCGCTCGCCCAGGTGCAACCACGCGCGGGGGTCGATGTACTTCTTGTTGGGCTTGTCCTCGCCGTCGGGGTTGCCGATCTGGCTGTGGAGGTACGGATCCTTCTCGTCCATGTAGTTCTTGATCGCCGAGGCGAACGCCCACTGGGTGTCCGTGTCGATGTTCATCTTGACGACGCCGTAGGACACGGCCTCGCGGATCTCCTCGGGCGTGGAGCCCGACCCGCCGTGGAACACGAAGTCCACCGGCTTGGGGCCGCCGCCGCGCTTGCGCGCGATCTCGTCCTGGCTGTTCTTGAGGATCACCGGGGTGAGCTTGACGTTGCCGGGCTTGTACACGCCGTGCGTGTTGCCGAACGAGGCGGCGATGGTGAACGGCCCCACGTCCTTCAACGCGTCGTAAGCCGCGAGAACGTCGGCAGGCTGGGTGTAGAGCTTGGAGTTGTCGACGCCGGAGTTGTCCACGCCGTCCTCCTCGCCGCCGGTGACGCCGAGCTCGATCTCGAGCGTCATCCCGATGCGGTTCATCCGCTCGAGGACGCGGCGACAGATCGCGAGGTTCTCCGCCAGCGGCTCCTCGGACAGATCGAGCATGTGGGAGGAGAACAGCGGGCGCTTGTGGATGGCGTAGTACTTCTCGCCCTCGGTGAGGAGGCCCTCGACCCAGGGGAGGAGCTTCTTGGACGCGTGGTCGGTGTGGAGGATGACCGGCACGCCGTACGCCTCCGCCACGGTGTGCACGTGGAGCGCCGCGGACAGGCCGCCGATCACGGCCGCCGCGTTCGCGTCCGGGAGCCACTTGCCCGCGTAGAACTGGGCGCCGCCGTGCGAGAGCTGGATGATGACGGGGGCCTTGGCCTCCTTCGCCGCTTGCAGCGCCGCGTTGGCACCGTGGGTGTTGATGACGTTCACCGCCGGGAGGGCACACTCGGCCTGCTTCATGTAGGCGAACAGATCCTGCAGCGCGGGCCCGGTGATCACGCCCGGCTTCAGCTTCAACTTCGTCATGGTCATCGTCATCTTCTCTCCCTGGGTGCGTCGATACCTGTAGGCGGGACGAAGATAACTCAGCAGCCCCCTCCGGGGAGGCTCCGCGCGCGCCCCCGAGCCGCCGACGGCC
>JAUXQH010000010.1 GCA_030685065.1 Pseudomonadota bacterium
GCACGGTGGGCGCCATGACGTAGCCGCCGACGCCCAGCACCAGCGTCGCGCGGTCCTCCTGGAGGAGCCGACGGGCTTGGAGCACGGAGCTCAGGAGCGACCGCGCGAACTTGACCTTGGCGAGGAGCCCGGCGCGCGGGAACTGCGCGGCGTCGACCCCCCGGAACAAGTAGCCGCGAACCGGCGCCACGCGCCCTTCGAGCCGGGCGGCGTCGCCGTAGTAGTGCACGGTGTGGCCGCGGCCGCGGAGGGCATCTCCCATCGCGAGCGCGGGGTAGACGTGCCCGCCGGTGCCGCCGCCGGCGAGAATGACGGTGTGTGCCATGGGGTCGCGATCTAACCGGGTGGCTGCTCCTGGCGCGCGAACGCCCCTCGGTCGGGCTCCGAGCCCGACGGCGACCGATGTCCACCACGTTAGATCGCTCCGTGTCCGCCCTCCGCTTCACCCCCGCCGCCGCGGCCGCCCTGCGCGCCGAGATCATCGAGGCGGGCGGCGTCGAGGTGTTCGCGGTCGGTGACCTCGACGACAAGGGCCTCGTCGAGCGGATCGAGATCCACGCACGCGGCACCGAGGGCGCGGTGCTGGCCCTCAAGTCGCGCGCACGGGCCGGCCAGGTGGTCATCCACAACCACCCCAGCGGCGATCTGCGCCCGTCCGAGCCCGACATGCACCTCGCCGGCACCTTCGGCGAGGACGGCGTCGGCTTCATCATCGTCGACAGCCCGGTCACGCGGTCCAACTGGATCGTCGAGCCCCTGAAGAAGCGGGAGGTCCCCGTCGACTTCGCCGTGTTGGAGCGCTTCTTCCGGGAGGGCCTCCCCGCGATCCTCCCCGGCTGGGAGCCGCGCCCCGGGCAGCTCGCGATGGCCGAGCGCGTGGCCGTCGCCCTCATGGAGGGCGGTCCCGTCGTGCTCGAGGCCGGCACGGGCACCGGGAAGTCGCTCGGCTACCTCGCCCCCGCGGCGTTGTGGGCGCTCGCCAACGACAAGAAGGTCGTCGTGAGCACCTACACCCGCACCTTGCAGGCCCAGCTCGTCGCCGACGATCTTCCGCTGCTCACCCGCGGCCTCGCCGCGCTCGGGCAGCCCGCGCTCCGCACCGCCGTGCTCAAGGGGCGGACGAACTACCTCTGCCGGCGCAAGCTCCAGGCCGCCTCCCAGGACGAGGCCGTCAAGCCCATCGTCGCCTGGGCCGCCACCTCGGCCACGGGCGACATCGCGGACCTCGGCTTCGAGGTGACCGAGGACGTGTGGGAGTCCGTCGAGAGCGACACCGACCAGACGCTCCGGGCGCGCTGCCCGCACTTCAACACCTGCTTCTACTACCAGGCCCGCCGCGCCGCCGCGGCCGCGCACGTGGTCGTCGTCAACCACGCGCTCCTGCTCTCCGATCTGACCGTAAAGCGCCAGACCGAGGGGGTCGGCATCCTCCCCGCGTTCGACCGCGTCGTCCTCGACGAGGCCCACCACCTCGAGCAGGCCGCCACCAGCGTGTCCGCGGCGCGCGTGTCCTCCGTCAGCATCGCCCGCGCGCTGCTCCCGGTCATCGGCCGCGCACGGCGCCCCGGCGCGCTGGAGCGCCTCGGCTCGCGGTTCCCCAAGGCGTTCCTGGCGTCGAGCGAGGCGCACCAGGCCGCCAGCGCCGCGCGTGACTTCACGAAGATTGGTTTCGAGACCCTGGGGGACGACGTCGCGCATCCGCTCCGCGTTCGTGGCGATCCGCCCCACGCCGCCTTCTTCTCCGACCTCGGGGACACGCTGGAGCGTGTCGCCGCGCGGCTCGGCGCGGTGCAGGCCTCGTTGGAGGGCGAGGACGTGAAGGTCGAGGACGCCCAGCCCATCCTCGATCTCGGGCGCTCCCGCCGGCGCCTGGAGGAGGCCGCGATGAACGCCCGCGCCTTCCTCAACGACGAGGTCGACCAGGTGCGCTACCTCGACCCCGGCAAGGTATCCATCGCCGCCGCGCGCGCCCCGGTCGACGTCGCGCCGCTCCTCCGCGATCTGCTCGTCGAGCGCCAGTTCGCCGCCGTCCTGACCAGCGCCACCCTCGCGGTGAACGGTCGCATCGACCACTACCTCGGCCGGACGGGCCTCGAGGGCGCGGCGTTCGAGCAGTTCCCGAGCCCCTTCTCGTACGAGGAGCAGGCGATCCTCGCCCTCCCGAAGGACCTCCCGAAGCCGGACGACCCCGGATGGCTCGACGCGGTGGCCGACGTGCTCGTCCAGGCCATCGAGGCCAGCCGCGGCGGTGCGTTCGTGTTGTGTACCAGTCACGACGCGGTGCGCACGCTCGGAGATCGGGTCGAGGCCGCGATCGGCCGCCGGCACGCGGTGCTTCGGCAGGGCAAGGGCGCCAAGGGGCGGCTCCTCGAGCACTTCCGGAACGACCGCGGCGCCGTGCTCTTCGGCACCGACTCGTTCTGGGAGGGCGTGAGCGTCCGGGGGGACGGCCTGCGCCTCGTCGCCATCCCGCGGCTCCCGTTCCGCGTCCCGACCGAGCCCATCGCCGAGGCCCGGTACGAGCGCATCCGCGCGCGCGGCGAGGATCCGTTCCGCGTGTTCTCGTTGCCCGAGGCGGTCTTGAAGCTCCGCCAGGGCTTCGGGAGGCTCATCCGCTCCGGCACGGATCGGGGCGCCGTGCTCCTGCTCGACCGTCGCATCCACGAGATGTGGTACGGCCGGGTGTTCCTGTCTTCCTTGCCGAACGCGCGGCGGGTGATCGGGCCGACCCGCATGGTGATGGCCCAGCTCCAGAGCTTCTACGAGGGGCTGCGAGAGGGGCCGGACCGCACCTGAACGCGGCCGCCGTGATAGCGCGCGGCGATGCGCAAACCGCCCCCCAAGAACGCCTCCTCGTCCGACCGCTCCTCTTCGCCGCGCGAGGACCGCCGGCCCGCGTCCGGGCGCGACGGACGCGACACCGGCGCCGCCCCCCGTCCCGATGAACGTGCGGGTGGGCGTCGCGAGCAGCGCACTTCGCCGCCGGGGCGGGATCAGCGTGGGCCGCGTGGGCGCGAGGAGCGCCCGGCGTCCAACCGCGGGGACTACCGCCCCGCGCTCAGCGAGCGCCCGTCGTCCGACCGTTACGACCGTCCGGCGCCCAACCGTGACGAGCGCCCCTCTCCCAACCGGAGCGAGCGCCCCGCGTTCAGCCGTGACGAGCGCCCCGCCCGTCGCGACGATCGCGCCACGACCAGCCGTGACGAACGCTCGGCGTTCATCCGGGGAGACCGCTCGTCCTCCGCCGCGCGGGACGAGCGCCCCACGTTCAACCGGGACGAGCGCCCCACGTTCAACCGCGAGGAGCGCCCCACGTTCAACCGTGACGAGCGCCCGGTCCGTCCCGAGCGCATCGGCTCCAGCGCCGAGGCCCGCCCCGCCGGCGTCCGCGCCGAGCGTGGCCCCGACAACCGCCCCAACGCCCGCACCGACGCGCGCAACAAGGCCCTGGCCGAGGGGCGCATCGGCACGCCCAACGCCGAGGGGGCGGCCCCCACGGCCCCGCGCACCCCGCAGCCCGTCCGGGCGCTGGCTCCCGCGTCGTCCAACCGCCCCGACGTTCCTCCCGTGAAGGGGGATCGGCTCGAGGGCCGGAACGTGGTCTATGAGGCGCTGGTGCGCGGCCGTCGCACCGTCCGCACAGTGTGGATGGACGTGGGCGCCAAGTCCGACGACAAGATCGACCAGATCCTCGCCCTCGCGGGTGACCGCGTGAAGCGCGTCGAGCGCACCCTGCTCGACCGCATGAGCCTCACCGGCGTGCACAACGGCGTCATCGCCGAGGCCGACGAGATGGTCGAGCCGACCGTCCGCCAGCTCCTCGGCGCGCCCGAGCCGTTCCTCGTGCTGGTCGACGAGGTCCAGTACGAGCACAACCTGGGCGCCGTGCTCCGCAGCGCGCTCGGCGCCGGGGTCGACGGTGTCATCATCCCGACCCAACGTGGCAAGGGCCTCACCCCCGTCGTCCAGCGCGTGAGCATGGGCGGCGCGGAGGCCGTGCCCGTGGTGCGCGCGGGGATCTCGGCATCCCTGGCCGAGATCCAGCGTGCGGGCGTGCGTGTCATCGGCGCCGACATGAACGGCACGGCGCCGTGGGATCTCGATCTCACCGGCCCCATCGCGTTCGTGCTCGGCGGCGAGGACAAGGGCCTCACCGCCCCGGTTCGCAAGCGGTGTGACGCGATCGCGGGCATCCCGTTGGCGGGCAACCTCCAGTCGCTCAACGTGAGCGTCACGGCGGGGATCCTGTTGTTCGAGCGCGTGCGGCAGATGGCCGAGCTGGCGAAGCGCACCAAGGGGTAGCCCCCCGATCGCGTGCTTGTCGCGCGACCGCCGCGTGCCTACGTCTCTGCAATGCGTTGGACCAAAGGCTACCGAAGTCGCGACACAATCGACCGTCGCGGGCAGAGCACCGGCGGCGGGCAGGGAATGGGATCCTCCGGGATCTTCATGCTCGCGCGCCTGCTGCCCTACCTGGGCTGGAAGGGGATGCTGCTCCTGTTCGGGGGGCTGGTTGTCTTTGGGTTGGTGTCACAGACCAACCTGTTGAGTGGGGACAGCGTCTCGTCCGCGCCGGTGGAGGCTCCGGGCGGTGCCCCGCTGGATGACGCCGCGTCGTTCGTGTCCTTCGTGCTCGATGACGCGCAGACCACCTGGGCGCGCCTGTTCCAGGAGCGCGGCGCCACCTACGAGACCGCCCAGCTGGTGCTGTTCACCGACGCGACACAGTCCGGGTGCGGCTACGGCGTGGCCGAGGTCGGCCCGTTCTACTGCCCGACCGACCAGCGCGTCTACATCGATCTGAGCTTCTACGAGGACCTTGCTCGACGCTACGGCGCCCCCGGTGACTTCGCGCAGGCCTATGTCATCGCGCACGAGATCGGGCACCACGTCCAGGCCCAGCGCGGCGAGCTCGGCGAGAAGGGCAACGCCGCGTCCGTGCGGCAGGAGCTCCAGGCCGACTGCTACGCGGGGGTCTGGGCGCGCTCGGCGGGCGACAGGGACCTCCTGGAGCCGGGCGATGTCGAAGAGGGAATCGGGGCCGCCGCCGCGGTCGGTGATGATCGGCTGCAGCGCAAGGAGACCGGGCGCGTGAGCCCCGAGAGCTTCACCCACGGCTCCGCGGCCCAGCGAACCGAGGCGTTCCGGCGGGGCTACACCGCGGGCGCGCCGGAGGCGTGCGCCACGTCCGCCGGGGGCTGACCCGAGCGGCTCAGTAGGCGACCGTCCTCAGCACGTTCTCCGGCGACGGATCGCGCTCCCACGCCTCGAGCGTGTCGAGCCCCGGCGAGCGCCCGGAGGCGACCTTCTCGCGGAGCGGCTCCAACAGGGCCACGTCCTCGCCGATCTCCCGGAGGCCGGCCGTCGCGATGGTGACGAGCTCGCGGGCCCAGTCGGCGGCCGCGTGATCCCCGTACCGGGCCGCGAGCCCGCCTCGGGCCGCCTGGAGCTGGCGCTCCTCGTGGGTGCCCGGCGTGGCGGCGAACCGCGCGGCGAGCTCCGTCGCGTCGGACAAGGCGCGCGCGCCGTACAACACGCCCGTCCACAGCGCGATGAACGCGACGGACAGATCGATGTTGACGGCGTCCGCGCCGCGGATCTCGATCGTCCGCTTGACCCGCACTTCGGGGAACACGCTGGTCTGATGGAGGGTCCAATCGTCGGAAGTGGGGTACACGCCGTCGATGCCGCTGTCCATCCACTGGCGGAAGGTCACGCCGTTCGCCGGCTTCCAGGTGCCGCCGGGCATGTAGAACATCATCGGCGTGTCGAGCAGGTAGTCGACCCAGCCCTGGTGGGTGTACCCCGCACGCACGGAGGCGGGAAAGCCGGTACGAGCCGGGTCCGTCTTGGTCCACACGTAGCCGCGATACGATGCGTAACCCGTGTTTTTGCCCTCGGAGAGCGGCGAGTTGGCGAAGATGGCCGTGTTGAGCGGGCCGAGCGCGAGGGCGACGTGGAACTTCCGGGCGCAGTCGGCCTCGTCCGAAAAGTCGAAGTTGGCCTGAACGGAGCAGGTTCCCTTCATCATCCAGTGCGCCAATTCGCCGTGCTGGGGCAGGTAGTCCCGCATCACCGCGTAGCGGCCCTTGGGCACGAAGCGGATGTCCGAGATGCGCGCGTAGGGCGTCAGGCCGCAGGAGATCCACTTGAGATCGTGCCCCTCCGCCATGTCGTAGAGCATCGCGCGGTTGCGTCGCACCTCGGCGTCGAGATCCGCGAGGCGGACGAACGGCGCGCCCGACAGCTCGACCTGCCCGCCGGGCTCGAGCGTGATGCTCGCGCCGTCACCGGCGCACTCGATGGGATGGTCCCCCTCGTACTTCTTCTTCCAGCCGGTGCGCGCGGCGAGCTGCTCGACGACCCACCGAATGCCGTCCGGATCGTGGTAGTCGACGGCGCGGCCATCGCTACGCACCACCGCTCGTTCGTACTCGCCGCCGACGAGCCACCGCTCGCGCGGGGCGCCGTAGGAGTGGTATGCGGCGAGCAGGGCTTCGGGGGTGAGTCGTTCGGAGTGGTTTTCGGACACGTAGCATTCTCGACTGACCCGCCCCGTCACTCGCCTTCACCCCCTCGTCAAGCGCGGATATAGTAGTGGCCGAGGTCACGACGTGATGTTGCTCCTTCTCGCCGCGTGCATCCCAGACCTCACCAGCCCCCCCGGCTCCGAGGAGGTGAAGGGTGAGGACTGGGTCGCGCCGGAGAACTCCTGGGGCCTCTGCAAGGAGCCGCCGGCGAGCCTCGTGGGGGAGGGGCTGGGCGTGGGCGAGGTCGCGCCGGACTTTCGCCTCGCCGACCAGCACGGGGCCGAGGTCTCCCTCTGGCAGTTCCACGGATGCACCGTGGTGCTCGACTTCTCGACCGGGTGGTGTGGCCCCTGCCAGGACCTCGCGGAGGAAGCCCAGAGCATCGCGGACGAGTACCGGGATCAGGACGTGCGCTACGTCACCGTCATGCCGCAGAACGTCGAGGGAGACGTGCCCGATCAGGACTTCCTCGTCGAATGGGGCGAGGACTTCGGGCTCTTCGAGCCCATCCTGCTCGATGACGAGGGCTACACCTACGAGCTCGTGGTGCCAGGCAGCGACCGCGGATTTCCGGCGGTGCTCGTCATCGACGCCGAGGGGGTCGTGGCCGCCGACATCAGCGAGATCAGCGACACGACGATCCGGGCGGCCATCGAGGACGAGCTGTAGGCCGCGGCGGCGCTGCCAGGGAGCCCGACCCGATCGCTACTCCACCCGCTGCAGGATGTGGAACCCCCGCGGCGACTCGACGACCGCGCTGGTGGCGCCCACGTCGAGATCGAACGCGGCCGAGTCCAGCATGGGGGCGAGCTGGTTGCGGCCGAACCAGCCGAGATCGCCGCCATCGTCCTTCGCGGGGCCGTCCGAGTAGGTGCGCACCACGTCGGCCCAAGGGGCGCCGGAGGCAAGCTTCGCCTTGGCTTCTTCCACGCGGGCCTTCGCCTCGTCCTTCGAACGCTTGACCGTGGGCGGGGCACGTTCGGCGCCCGACCAGGTCACGACCATGTGCTTGGCGTGTACCTCGGCCAGGGCGTCCCGACGGATCACGTGGAAGCCGAACGGCGTCTCGACGATGTCGCTCACCTGGCCCGCGGACAAGGCCTTCACGGCGGCCTCGAACGGGGCGACCATCGTGCCTTCCATGAAGCCGCCGAGCGAGCCGCCGCGCGGGCCGGTGGAATCGTCGGAGTAGGCCTTGGCGAGCCCCGCGAAGTCGCCACCCGCGAGCAGCTTTCCGCGCATCTCCTCGGCGCGCGCCCGCGCCTCCTCGCGGGAGCGGGTGACGTTCGGGAGCGCATTGACGGCGCCCGCGTAGGACACGAGCACGTGGCTGGCCGCCATCCGCGACTGGGTGTCGGCGGGCACGCGGGGGAGCGCGGCGTCGTTCTTCGCTGACGCCACGGCGCCGATGGGCGGGATGGGCGGCATGGGCGGTACGTTGGGAAGCTCGGGAGGGGGCTCGGTCGGTGACCCCGAGCAGCCGGACAGGCCCGGCGCGCCGAGGCTCGCGACGAGGCAGGCGCCGAAGCAGGCGAGCGCTGTCCTCTGGACGGCGCGCCGGTGCAGGCCGCGGCTCATTCGACTAGATCCGCCGCGCCGCGCGGTGCCAGCTTGGCGTTGTCGAATCCCCAGGTGAGCACGCCGACCAGCGCGGAGTAGCTCGTGTCCAGCGCCGGCTGATCGAGGTCGGCGTAGAAGAAGTCGTCCACCCGGAGGCAGCCGCCCACCTCGAACTCGTCGTAATCCTCGGGGTCGTCGGGGTTCACGTTGGTCACGGAGACGCTCCCGACGGTCACCAGCATGCTCTCGTAGGCCTCGGCCAACGAACCACCCGTGCCGACGTCGCAGGGGTCGACGACGATGGGCTCGGGCACATCGAGGGCGCCGATGACCGTCACCGTGGGGGAGGTGAGCTCGGTCAGGTCGTAGTACTCGTCATAGGTGCCGGACACCCTCACCACGTCACCGAGCGCGACCACGTTGTCGCCATAGTCGAACACATAGAGACCGCCGTACTCGCCGAGCGTGGGGTCCTGCGCGGTGAAGCCCGCGCCTTCCCGCAGGGCCGTCACCACCAGGCCCTCGAGGACGACCACGGCCCCCTCGGCGGGGTGATCCGGGTCCGAAGGGTCGCGCAGCGCCCCGATCGTGGTGGCGCAGGCGCCGTCCGCGCTGGGCTCGTCGGGGCAGGGATCGCACGCGTCCCCCACGCCGTCCCCGTCGCGGTCGGATTGGTCTTCGTTTCCGGACCGAGGGCAGTTGTCGCTCTCGTCGAGGATCCCGTCCCCGTCGATGTCGCCGGCCGCGCCCTCGCAGTCGGTCCCCGTCGTCAGCGGGCAATCGTCGCAGCTGTCCCCCTGGGCGTCGCCGTCCTCGTCCCACTGGTTCGGGTCGTACACGTCGGGGCAGAGGTCCGATGCGTCGCTCACTCCGTCCCCATCGGCATCGCCGGAGGTGGGCGCGGACAGATCGCAGCTGTCACGCTCGTCCGAACAGACGAAGAGCGGGAACAGCTCCCCCGCGTACTCGAGGCCGGCCGGCATCGCCACGCCGCCGAGCGCGCCCACGAGGGCGTTCTCGATGTCGGCGAGGCTCTCCGCGTCGTCCCCGCTCGCGCCGTCCTTCACGCAGATGGACCGTGAACCGCCGCAGACGTCGAGCGCCTCGCAGAAGCTCGCGTCGGCCGCGATCGGGGTGACGTAGTCGGAGAGTCCGTAGCGGGCTTCGCCGCCGACGATGACCAGCCGCACGTCCGCCGCCTCGGCCGTGATGATCTTGCGGTAGGGGGTGCGCGACCACTCGAACACGGCGATGTCGGCCTGAAAGCCCGCGGTGAGCTGACCGAGCACGCCGTCCGCGCCGACCGCGCGCGCCGCGTCCGTCGTGGACTTCTCCCACAGGCGCACGTCCGAGATCGGGCTGCCCTTGCTCGCGAGCCAATCCGCCGCGCAGGCGAGCTCGCCGATGGGGGCCATGGAGCCCGAGGGGGTCCAATCCGTGCCGATCGCCCAGGGCACGCCGAGCTTGTCCGCGATTTCGATGGGGGTCGTGGTGCCGTAGAGCGCGAGGTTGGAGCGCGGCGACCAGATGATCCCCGTCCCGTCCGCCGCCATCTGGGCGAGCTGGGCGGTCGAGGCGTCCGTGTCGTGCACGTAGAACTGGCCGGGGCCGACCATGCCCGCGTCGAACATGTGCTCGATCTCGGAGCGTCCGGAGCCGTCCTTGCCTTCGGCCACGTGAAACAGCGCGGCGTCGAGCGAGCCGGAGGCGAGGTCGGCGGTGTAGGTGGCGCCGTCCCCGTCATTGATGACATCGGTGACGGTGGACGAGCTGTACTCGATGTCGTAGCCAGTGAGGCCGCTGGCGCTCGAGCCCTCGTCCAGGTTGCGCACCAGCACGTCCAGGCAGTCGGACGAGCCGCTCGAGCCCACCGCGGAGGTGGTGCCGTGCACGATCTCGCGGGCCTCGGCCCACTTCATGACCTCGCACTGGTAGTCGTCGTAGATCGCGTCGTACGCGGTCTTGTAGTCCCAGTAGCGGTCGTCGCTGCGCCACTCGTAGCGATCGACGAACTCGGGGCCGACCTGCCAGGGCGGCAGCACGTTGTATTGGAGGTGGTTGTGGGCGTCGATCAGGCCCGGGGAGATCACGCCCTCGGTGCAGATCACCTCGGCGCCGGAGACGTCACAGTCCGCTCCGACGCACGAGATCGTGCCGGCCGCGCGCGAGTACACGACGTAGCCCGCGAGGGGACCGTCGGGCGCGAGCACCACGCCGGAGAGCGCGACCGCGTCCCCACTGCCGGACTGGGGCGTGCACGCCGGGAGCTCGGGGCCCTCGACATCGCCCTCGACGGGCTCGTCGGTGTCATCCGTGTCGTGGGTGTCGGTGTCCCCCGTATCGTCGGATCCCGAGTCGTCGACCGGGTTCGCGTCCTTGTCGGTGGTGCCGTCGGTACACGCGGCGAGGGCCAGCCAGAGGAACATGGGGACTCCGAAGGGGCGGTGCCTTAACCTGCGCGAATGCTCGACGTGTGGCTCGACTCCGTGGTCCTCCTCCAGACCGGCCCGTCCCTGTGCGCGGGGGTGGTGGTGGCGGGCGACGCTGCGCCCCCCGCCCAGGCCGATGACGTCGATGCAGCAGCGGTGCGCACCGTCGCCACCGCCTACCACTGCGTTGCCTCCGGCCTCGCGCCGCTGGTGAAATTTCGGGGCGGGGACGCGCGGGTGGGGCGGGTCGTCGCGCGTGACCCCGCCCACGATCTCGCGCTCATCGAGGTCGTGGTCCCCGTAGAGGTCGCGGGCCTCCCGCTGCGCGCGGAGCCGGCGGTGATCGGAGACACCGTGTACGCGCTCGGCCATCCGTTCGGCCAGGCCACGGGCGGCAAGCTCTCCAACCTGCTCGTCTGGAGCGCGGCGCGCGGCATGGTGAGCGGGGTCGGCCCGTGGCTCATCCAGACGGATACGGCGATGAACCCTGGGAACTCCGGCGGGCCCCTCGTCGATGAGCAGGGGCGCGTGGTCGGGATCGTGTCGCGGAAGATCCAGTCGGAGGGCATCGGGTTCGCGGCCAAGGCCGACCGCCTCGCGGAGATGAAGGCCGATCCGGACATGGGCCCCTTCCTGGGCGGCACCTGGGGCGTGGGCGTCGGCTTCCTGCAGGGAGACCGCGCCGAGGTGGGCGGAAATGTCACGTTCGTGTTCCGCGAGCGCCTCGTGACGCGCGCCTGGCTCGGCGTCGGCCTCGGAGATGCAGCCGGCTTCGGCATCGTGACGATGGAGGCGCGGCAGCGGCTGGGGCGGGGACCGCTGTCGACGACATTGGATGTGGGGGGAGGGGTCAAGTACCTGGAGAAGGGGGTGACACCGCTGATCTCGGGGCGGGTATCGATCGCTTCCGTTGGTTTCGGCGCACACCTCGTCCCGGGAACGTGGGAGACGACCTTCACGCTGGATGTGGAGTGGCCGGGGGTGTTGGGGGTGTTTTGAGCGCCCTCGACGTCCGCGAGAGTTTCTATTCGATCTACCGCCGCATCTGGGCCGATCTGTTCGATGCCCTCACCGAGGCGGCGGCGCGGATGGACGCGGATCGCGCCGAGGTTCGGCTCGCGACGCAGTGGCTGCTCGACCGCATGGTGTTCCTGTACTGTTGTGAGGACTCCCCCGCGCAGTTGTTACCGCGCGGGTTGACGAACGATACGTGCGCGGCCGCGCGGCGCCTCTCCGCAGGGGCCTCGAACAGCGTGTACGCGGCGCTCAAGCTGCTCTTCAGGGACATCGGCGAGCGAACGAGAGAGATTCGCGGCTACGACGGCGCATTGTTCGAGCATCACCGGATCCTCGACGTGGTCGACCTCCCGGACAGCCTTCACGAGAGTGTTTATTCGGATTCGGACGGAGAACGCGGGATCAGGCGTGTACAGGGGGTGTGGGGCCTCCACGCGTTCGACTTCGGGGCCGAGCTGAACGAGCACGTCCTCGGGCACCTCTTCGAGGAGTCGCTCTCCGGGCGGAAGCGGCACGGGGTGTTCTACACCTCGCAGATCCTGGCGGACTTCCTCTGTACGTCCGCGATCGCCGCCCTCGTCGACGAGCGCGCGCCGGTCGAGCGAGAGGAGAGGGGTCGAGCGCTTCGTGACCTGCGGGTCGTGGACCTGTCCTGCGGGGCGGGCGCGTTTCTCGTCTCCGCGCTCCACGCGCTCGGCGGCGCATCGAACGCCCGCCTCTACGGCATCGATCTGTCGCCCCAGGCGGTCGAGGTCGCGCGGCTCGCGCTCTGGCTGCGCGCCGCGCGCACCGGTGAGCCCGATCGCGAGGTCGCACACGACATCTGCGCGGGGGACGCCCTGCGGATCCGGGAGACACTCGCCCGTCTTCCCGCGGAGGGCGTGGATCTCGTCGTAGGAAATCCCCCCTGGGGTGCGTGCGTGGACCCTGCCGTCGTGCACTCGGCGTGCACCGAGTTGGGTGTCGAGCAGGGGGATTGGGACTCCTGGGAGCTGTTCATCCTGCTCGCGCTGCGGGTGTCGAAGCCCGGCGGTCGAATCGCGCTTGTCCTGCCGGACACCATCTTCAGCCGCGCAAAGGCAAAGATTCGGCGCATCCTGCTCGAACAGACACGCGTGGAGAAGCTCCACAACCTGGGCGCCGACTGGTTTGGGTCCGGCGTGCGGATGGGGACGGTGCTCCTGCAGGCGCGAAAGGGGCCGGCGCCGCTCGTGTCGGATTTTTCGGCGGTGGTGCTGACGGGGGAGCTCCGGCGCCGGGCGATCAAGGGGCAGATTCAGCTCTCACACGTCGAGGCCGAGCTGTCTCTCCCAATTCCACAGGAAAGGTGTCGGGCTAATATTTCGGCGGACATCGAGGTTTTTCGGAGCCGGAAGGACGACGCGATCATGCTCGCGATGGCCGAGAACGGGGTGATGCTGGGGGAGCTGTGTGAGCGCGCGCGTGGAGAGGAGCTCTCCAAGGACGGCCTGGTGTGGGTGTGCCCCTCGTGCGGCCTCTGCTCGGTTCCCGGGCGCAAGCAGAAGGGTGGGGGATACGACGACAAAGAGTGTTCCCACTGTGGATACGTTCTTCGAGCAAGCCAGGTAGAGACGCTCAAGCTCGTGGCTGCCGCGCCTGCGGGTGGCTCGGTGCCCTTCGTCGACGGCGACGACATCTCCGCTCGCTACGCGCCCCTCATCGCCAGCAACCGCTTGATGACGTCGGCGGCGGGCTTTGCGTACAAGGACCCGCGCCTGTACGCCTCACCCAAGATCCTGATCCGCCAAGCCGGCGTCGGCATCAACGCGGCGCTCGATCTGCTCGGGGCGAGGTGCCCACAGTCCGTCTACATCTATCGTCTCCGGGAGGCGTACGTCGCGGCGGGATACCGGCATGAGTTCCTCCTCGCGGCCCTGCTTTCCCGCACCTTTTCGTACTACGTGTTCAAGCGCTTCGGAGAGGTGGATCCCGCGCGTGCCCACGCAAAAATGACACACGAACGGCTCCATTCGCTGCCAGTGCCGAAGGTGGACTTCTCGTCGCAGCGCGACCGTGGGGTTCACGAGCAGGTCGTCGCGTCCGTGACACGACTTCTCTCCGGCGCCTCGGTGATCGGCGGCGAGGACGATCTGGGCATCGAGCGGGGGCTTCGGACACTCTGGGGCCTCTCTCCGGACGACGGAGCGTTCATCAACGGAGAGTTCAGCCAGGTGCCCCAAGGGCAGGTGGTTCGGGAGCTGTTTCCGCACGGGCCTCCGCGGGCGATGCGTGTCGCCGTCGGCCCGGTAGCGGGGTGAACCCGCGCGTCGGGTCACGCGCCCGCGCTCCCCCCATGATAATCGCCCCACCTCATGCTCCTGGCCCCATCGATCCTCGCCCTGACCCTCGCCTGGGTGAGCCCCGCCGCCGCGCAGGACGTGCCCGCAGCGCCTCCCCCCGCCCCCGAGGCGCCCGCCGCCCCCGCCCCCGAGGCGCCGGCCGCTCCGGTGGAGGGCGAGCTGCCGCCGCTCCTCAAAGACCCGGCGCTCCTCGACTTCGTGCAGGCGCCGTACCCGCCCGAGGCCGAGGCGGCGGGCCTCGAAGCTTCGGTGCGGCTGCTCCTCGAGATCGACGCCACGGGCACGGTCACCAACGTCGAGGTCGTGACCCCCGCCGGCAACGGTTTCGACGAGGCGGCGGTCGAGGCCGCGAAGCAGTTCAAATTCTCCCCGGCGGAAGACACCACCGGGCCGGTGCCGGTGACCGTCGAGTTCGACTACGGGTTCAAGCTCGCCCCCGCGCCCGAGCCCCCTCCCGAAGACGTCGCGCCCGCCCTCGCGATCGAGGGCACCCTGCGCGAGATGGCAACGCGCGCTCCCATCCCGGGCGCCGCCGTCCAGGTGAAGCGTGGGGACGCTATCGTCGCGAGCGCCACGACGGACGCGGAGGGCAAGTTCGCGCTGTCCGGGGTCGAGCCGGGCGAGGTCACCCTGGTGGCCTTCACCACCGAGCACCAGCGTGACACGATCGAGCTGACGCTGAACGCGGGAGAGGTCGCGGAGGTCTCGGTGTGGCTGCGGCGCCTCACCTACCGCGGCGCGGGCGTGGTGGGCCTGTACGAGAAGGAGCGGCCGCCCGAGGTCACGCGCCGCACGCTCACGATGGCGGAGGTGCGGCGGGTGCCCGGCACTTTCGGCGATCCCGTGCGGGTGATCCAGAGCCTGCCGGGCGCCGCGCGCGCCCCCTTCGGCACCGGCCTGCTCGTGCTCCGCGGGGCCAACCCGGAGGACAGCAACGTCTATGTCGACGGCGTGGAGGTGCCGCTGGTGTACCACCTCGGCGGGTTCCGCTCGATCCTCAACCCCGATCTCATCAGCTCGGTCGATTACCTGCCCGGCACCTACAGCGCCCGCTACGGCCGGTCGACCGGCGGGGTGATCGATGTCACCACCACGTCGGACTATCCCGACCAGACCAAGCTCGTCTGGCGGACGGACGTGCTCGACACCGGCGTGTTCGGCACCGGCAAGATCGGCAAGAAGGGCGACGAGAAGGTGGGGTTCGCCGTGGGGGCGCGGCGCTCCTACATCGATGCCATCCTCGGTGCGGTCCTCGCAAACCAGGAGTTCTACGCGGCGCCGCGTTGGCTGGACTACCAACTCAAGGTCGAGGCCCTGGACGCGGGGGAGAACGAGCTCTCCGCGCTGTTGTTCGGTTTTCAGGACGATCTGATCGTTCGCACCGACAAGGACTCCGACGACCAGATCGGCGTGCACTACTCCACCCACCGCCTCGTGCTGCGGTGGGCACGCCCCCTGTCCGAAACGTTGAAGTTCCACCTCCAACCGGCCTTCGGCGTGGATGGCACCCGGGTCGGCTTCGGCAGCGAGGTGGGCATCGAGCTCGACGCCGTGCGGCTCGACCTGAGGGGCGAGCTCCGATGGACCCCCGCCGAGGCCCTCTCCGTGGCCGTGGGCCTCGACAGCGAGTTTTCGCGAGCAGACCTGAAGGTGTACGTTGCCGGCGTGCCGGTCGACGGGGAGGATCCCCTCTCCGAAGAGGAGCCCATCGTGATCGACGGCGGGCGGTGGACAGCCTACCCCGACCCCTACGTGGAGGCGCAGCTCCGCCCCCTCGCGGAGCGCGACCGCCTGCTGTTCGTCGGTGGCGTGCGCCTCGACGCCATCATCCGGGATGACGAACCCACGCTCCTGGCCCCGGATCCGCGCTTCGCCACGCGCTTCGAGGTCTTCCACGGCGGCACCATCAAGGCGGGAACCGGGCTCTACCACCAGCCGCCCCAGAACGAGCAGCTCATCGGGGATGCCTTCTTCGAGCGCGCCTGGGGCAACGAGCTGGGTTGGGAGCAGAAGTTCGGCCCCGCGATCTCCGCGGACGTGACCGGCTTCTACCGCTGGATGGACCCCCTGGCGCTCGGGTTCGGCGGGGAAGGGGAGACCGGCGTCGGCCGGGCCTACGGCCTCGAGGTCATGGTTCGGCACGCCCGGGTCGACAAGTTCTTCGGGTGGATCTCCTACACGCTCTCCAAGTCGGAGCGAAATGACACACCCAGCGATCCGGAGGGCTGGTACAACTTCGACTTCGACCAGACGCACATCCTGACCGGGATCGCCGGGTACAGGCTGCCGCTCGACTTCGAGGTGTCCGCCAAGGTGCAATACGTCACGGGCAACCCCTACACCCCCTACGACGGCGGGCTCTACCTGATGGACGAGGGCAGCTACCTCGGCTTTCCGAGCGCCGACACCAACAGTTCGCGCCTGTCGCCCTACTACGCAGCCGACCTCCGCGTCTCCCGCCTGTTCACCTTCAAGCACTGGCAGATCGAGCTCTTCGCCGACGTGCTGAACGTAATCCACGGCGACAACCCCGAGTTCCAGCTCTACAACTACGACTACACCGAGAGCGCCATCGTCAAGGGCCTCCCACTCGTCCCCTCGGTCGGCTTCCAGGTGGAGGTGAACCTGTGACCCTACTCCTGCTGCTCGCATGCTCCGACCTGAACCTCTCCCAGGAGTGGGACCTCGACCGCCTGCGGCTCCTCGCCGTGCGGGCCGACCCGGCCGAGCCGCGCCCGGGGGACACCGTCGCCTTCACCTCCCTCGGGTATGCCCCCGAAGGCGCCTACACGGCGATTTGGTTCGCCTGTGTCGCCGGTTCGGAGATGGGCTGCTCGTTCGACCCATCGCTGCTGGAGGGCGTCGAGGACCTCGCGACCATGACCCCCGAGGAGCAGGCGGCGTTCATCGCGGCGCTCCAGGCGGCCGGCCTCATCGGACTCCAGCCCGGGTTCGAGCCCGCGTGGGTGGTGCCGGCGGACGCCCTCGCCGGCCTGACGGAAGACGAAGCGTTGGAGGGCACCAGCGCGACCGTACAGATCACGCTCACGACAGAACCCGATACGGAGCTCGTCCTCCGTCGCGTGCCGATCAGCCTCGCGCCCACGCCCAACGTCAACCCGGACGTCGGCACCTTCGAGGTCGACGACGCCCTCCTCGCCGCGGGGGAGGGATTCACCGCGAGCACGGGAAAGAGCTACGATCTCACCGCAACCCTCCTCGGGGAGCTGGAGGAATACGCCTACGTCACGACCGACGGCGTCGAGGAGCTGCGTACCGAGGAGCTCGAGTGGCGCTGGTACACCGACATGGGCGCGATCGGGGCGAGCTTCTCGATCGGGGACGACGAGCCGGCGTCCGACGCCATCTCGTGGACAGCGCCCGACGAGCCCGGCACCGGCGTAATCCACGCGGTGGTGCTGGACGGAAGAGGGGGGATGGGGTGGTGGTCGGTGGCGGTCGGGGTGGAGTGAATCCGAGGGCGTGATCCCGTCTCCGTTCCCCCCTCCTGCATTCCTCTATTCCTGCATTCCTGATTCTCCTGATCCGCGGCGGGTGCAAGGAAAAGAAGAAAGAGGGGAAGGCAAGCCGAGGCCCCTCAGGACGCTTCCGGTTCCCCCCTCCTGCCTTCCTCTATTCCTGCATTCCTGATTCTCCTGATCCGCGGCGGGTGCAGAGGAGAAAGCACGAGGGCCGACAGTCAGGGTATGGCACAAACACTCGGATGCTCCTCCGAGCACCCCGCCACCCCGTTCGAAAAGCTCGCCTCGTCCCAAGCCGCGCATCGCCCGCTCCCGCTCACCGCGGCGGTCCACCAGGCTTCGCGTACCGGCCACGTGTAGAAGAAGTACACGTACACCTCTCCCGTCGTCTCGGGCCCCGTGAGCGTGCCTCCCCGCGCCTGGCAATTGGCCTCCGCGTCGAAGTTGGTCCGCGGCCACCTACAGAACGTGAAGTGCCGAGCGTCGAAGTCGTGCCGCACGCAGTCATCACAAGCCGCGTCATCGTCGATCCAGCCGTCGGCGTCGTCGTCGATCCCGTTGCACACCTCCACCCCTGAAGGCCCGACCACGGCATCTCCGTCATCCGGATCCGCGCAAACCGGCGATCCATCCCCGTCCGTGTCCACCGTCGAACCCCGCTGGCACGCCACCCAGCTGTCCAGATAGGCGTGCCGCGCCCGCACCCACGCGCGCATCCGCTCGGTCTGGGCCACGTGCTCCTCCCAGCCGAAGCTCCGGTTGGGATCCGCCACCAGCGCGTCGGCGATCTGCGCTTCGTAGGCGTCGATATCGGCGATCGTGGTGTCCGGATCCATCGCGTCGTTCAGCGCCGCGACGGCGTCGACGTACTTGGGGCCCCAGGCCGGATCGTTGGCGAGGATCCAGAAATGGACCTGATCGAACAGCCCGATCTCGCGGCCCGACGCGTAGCCGCGCACCGGATCGGCGTCGTAGCCCATGACGTCGAACGTATCGTCCAGGTCCCACGGCACGAACAGGATACCGCGCGTGGGGTGCTCGTACAGATAATAGTTGTGGTCACAGCACCAATACCCGTCGTCGCTGCCGAGCACGGCCTCCGCGGCCCACGCCTTGATCCAATTGTCCAGGTCGCCGAGGGCCGCGAGCGCGTCGGGATCCGTGGTGTCGTTCATCCGCGCGATGGCGGCGCCGGTGGAGTCCTCCTCGTTGGCGACCGGATCGTAGCCGTACTTCCAGAGGGTGCCGGTAGCATCGGCGGCGCCGAAGCTGCGCTCCAGCCACTCGTGGTCCAGGTACTCGATATTGCTGTAGAGCCCGTAGTACTCGCCGTTGATCGTGAGCGTGGCGCTGTTGGCGCAGGCGAACGGCAGGCTCCCCTCGCGGCGGATCACCTGCCACGCCACGCGGTCGCGCACCAAGGTCGGCTCGTACCACGACGCGTCCAGCGCGATCTTCCGCAGGCCGTGGAACCGCCCCGCGCTGTCGACCTCGTTGAAGGCGACGACGAACTGCATCTTCTCGATGTACCAGGAAAAGCCTGGGTTCCCCTTGAGGCGGATCATCGCGTCTTCCACGATCTGGTCCCCGTGCCGGAACACGACTGGGTGGTAGTCCTTCTCGCCCCGCGCGTAGTCGTCCTCGAGCTCGGCCCGCTCCTCGGGGGTGATCTCGATCGCGAAGTCCTGCAGGACATCGGGATCGTAGAGGCCCTTGCACCCGTCGGGGTCCTCCGTGTCGGGGCCCTCCGTACCGGTGTCACCCGAGTCCGGCGCCGGCCCGATGATCTCGGTCTCGGGTTCGACCGCCACGATCGGGTCGGGCCCGGGCCCGATGGGATCGGGCGACGTGCAGGCGAGAAGCGCGGTCACGAGCAACATGCCCGACCCTACACCCGAATCGGGGGTGGCGCAGCGCCCCGTGAGCGAGGTAACCGCCCCGCATGCGACTCCTGCTCTTCGCCCTCGTGTCCGCGGCCCTCGCGCGCCCCTGGGGCCCGCCCCCGGGCCGGGTCTTCATCGCGACGTTCCAGACCTCCATGGGAGATGTGCGCTGCATCCTTCGGCATGAACAAGCCCCGAACACGGTGCGTAATTTCGTCGAGCTGGCGCAGGGCAAGCGCGGGTGGACCGATCCGGTCTCGGGCAAGGTCACCCGGCGCGCGCTCTACACCGGGACGATCTTCCACCGGGTGATCCCCGACTTCATGATCCAGGGCGGCGATCCGCTCGGCGACGGCTCGGGCGGGCCCGGGTACACCTTCGCCGACGAGGGCCTCGACAAGAGCCGGTTCGAGCGGAGCGGCCTGCTCGCGATGGCCAACCGCGGCCCCGACACCAACGGCTCGCAGTTCTTCATCACCGACGCGCCCACGCCCCACCTCAACGGGATGCACACCGTGTTCGGCGACTGTGGAAACCCCGAGGTCATCAAGCGCATCGCGAACGCACCCCACGGCGAGCAGGACCGCCCGGCGCCCCCGATCGTGCTGGAGCGCGTCGTCATCTCGGTGCAATAGGGCCAGTCCGCGGGACAATAGGGTGGCCCTCGTCCCTGATTCGGAGACGAAAGCCGTTAAGCGCCTCGCCGTATGCCTCCCGCCGTCGTCATCCCCACGTTCAACGAGGCCGACAACATCGGCCTGCTGGTGTCCGCGATCCGCGTGCACCTCCCCGACGCCCACATCCTCGTGGTCGATGACGCCTCGCCCGACGGAACGGCCGATCGCGCAGAGGCTGCCGGGGTCGCCGTGATCCGTCGCGTCGGGCCGCGCGGGCTCGGTCCCGCGTACCGCGAGGGCTTTACGCGGGTGCTCGCCGAGGGGTGGGACCCCATCCTCCAGATGGACGCGGACCTCTCGCACGATCCCGCCGACCTGCCGCGCCTCGTGGCCGCGCTCGCCGAGGCGGATCTCGCGCTGGGCTCCCGGTGGACGGCGGGGGGCGGCACCGTCGCGTGGGGCCTCGGGCGGCGCATGCTCTCGCGCTTCGGCAGCGCCTATGCGCGCACCTGGCTCAAGATGCCGCAGCGCGATCTGACGGGCGGCTTCAAGGCCTGGCGCGCCGCCACCCTCGAGGCCGTCGGACCGCAGAGCCTCCACGCCGACGGGTACGCGTTTCAGATCGAGTCCACCTGGCGTGCCCACCGGTTCGGCGCGCGCATCGTCGAGGTGCCGATCGTGTTCACCGAGCGCCGCGCCGGGGTCTCCAAGCTGAGCGGGCGCATCGTCGTCGAGGCCGCATGGCGGGTGCCGGGGCTGTCGTGACGCTCGCGGCGGCCCCCGGGGCTGACCTGGAGCGGCGCGGCATCGAGGCGCAGGCCACTCCCCGAACGCGCGGCCCCCTCCTGCTGCTCGCCGCCGTGCTGATCGTGCGGCTCGTGCTCGCCGGGACGACCGGCATCGTAGAGGACGAGGCCTACTATTGGGCCTGGTCCGAGCACCTCGCCGCCGGCTACTTCGACCACGCGCCCGGCATCGCCTGGGTGATCGCCCCGTTCGCAAGCCTGTTCGGTGCCACGTCGATCGGCGTCCGCGCGGGGCCGGTGTTGGCGGGCACGCTCGCGGTGGCCGCGCTCCTGCCGTTCGCCCGCGATCGCTGGCTCCTCGTCGCGATCCTGGCGTCGATGCCGCTGTACACCCTGGGCGGCGTGCTCGCCACGCCCGACGCGCCCATGTTGGCGGGCTGGGCCATCGCGCTGGCCGGCGCCTACCGCGGAAATTGGCTCCTGGCGGGCCTCGGCGCGGGGCTCGCGGGCCTCTGCAAGTACACGGGCTGGGGTATCTGGCCGTTGTTGTTCCTGGCCGCGCCGCGCCAGTGGCGGGCCATGCTCCCCGGCGTGGCAGTGACCCTCGGCCTCCTCGCGCCCAACCTCGTCTGGAACGCCCGCCACGACTGGGTCTCCGTGAAGTTCCAGCTCGACCACGGCCTGGGCGCGCAGGTCGCCGCGAGCGCCGGATCCAGCGGCGCCACGCCGCCCGGGTGGCTCGGGGCCCTCGAATTCGTCGGCGCCCAAATCGGGCTCGTCAGCCCCGTCCTCTTCGGGGCCGCGGTCGCCTTCTGGGTCACCGGCTGGCGCGGCGACGCGACCCAACGTATCTCCTGGTGGGCCAGCCTCCCGGTCCTGGCGTTCTTCGCGTTCGCGGCCACGTTCGCGCGCGGCGAGCCGAATTGGGCGGCCCCAGCCTGGCTCGGCGTGGCGGTCGGCCTCTCGCGCGCTACGGGCCGGATACGCCGGGCTGCGTGGGTGGGCGCGGGCTTCGGCGCCATCCTCTCCGCGCTGGTGTGCGTCCACCTCTACCTGCCCTTGGTCGACATCCCGCGGGATCCGACCGCGCGCCTGGGGGTGGGGCGCGACCTCGCCGAGAGCGTGCAGGCGTGGGGCGTCGAGCCGGTGTACACCGAGCGGTACCAGGAGGCCGCGTTGATCCGCTACTATCAGGGCCTCGAGACCTACGCGCTCCCGGGCGTGGCGCGCGCGGACCAGTATGATCTCTGGCCCGTCCGTTGGGCCGAATCCGCGCTCTTCGTGCGCCGCGCACGCGGGGGGGACACCCTCCCGAGCGATCGTTTCTGCGCCGGCCGCGCCTCCTCCAACATCGTGAGCGAACGCGACATCGACGGCGCCCCGATCGAGCGGTGGCAAGTGGTCCCGGTGTCCGGGTGCGGGCCGGAGGGCCCCAAGTGAGCAATCCCGAGCCGATCGATCCCGAGGCTCATGGGGCGGGGCTCCGCCCCGCAACGCCCGGAGACAGCGAGGTCGTTCGCCCTCTCTCCCCGGTCTACACCCGTAGAGCCTCACGTTTTCCCGACCGCGCGGGTGTCCAGACTTGGGAACTCTTCGGGGGGAACGCATGAAGGTGAGCA
>JAUXQH010000014.1 GCA_030685065.1 Pseudomonadota bacterium
GCCTTTCCGCCTCTGGCAGCGAGCTTTCGTCCGACGCGGCGCAGGTCACACTCCGGCCCGTGGGGACCGAGGATGTACTGGGCGCATTGAACCAGGAGCTTGCGAAGGAGCACGTCCCCCGACCGGGTGATGGACAGCTCCTTCTTCACAGCGCCAGAGTCGTCGAGGCGAGGGCGGAGCCCGAAGTGGCTCCTACGGCGCGGCTGTTCGGAAAGCGGCCCGGCTCCTCGATCGTGAGGACGAAGGCGAGCGCGGTGATCGGCCCCACCCCCGGCACCGCCAGCAGCGGGGCGGTTTCCGGGTATACGTCACGACACAGCTCGGAGATGACGCGGTCGTAGTGATGGATCCGCCGGGTGAGCTCGCCGCAGAGTTCCATCAGCGGCAAGAGACCGGATTCCATTGGTTCTGGGAGCTCGCCCGTCCGGAGGTGAAAGGTTTCGGTTCGACCCGCGGGCATCGAGCCGCCCACCGCCTTCACCTGGCCACGCACACTATTGATCAGCCGCGTTCGACCCGTGACCACCACGTCGCGAGCGCGGACGATCGCCAGGGCGGCCTGCGTGTCCGCACGACGGTGTTGGACGGGCGCCAGAAGGGCAGGATCCACGCGCGCCAAGCGGGCAAGCTTTTCCGCGTCGATCCGATCGTTCTTCTTGTTGGTCTTGTGGATCAGCGCGATCTGGCGCGAGTTCCCCACGATCACCTCCAACTCCAGGGTGGCCAACAACCGCGAGATCCAGGGGGAGTGGCGACCCACCTCGAGCGCCACACGCGCTCCCTTGTAGCGCTCGAACCACCCTCGCACGGCACGCTCTGTGGTCGCGATCTGGTCTCGGAGCACAACCGTGCCGCTGTCGTCCAGCAGCACCACGTGGCTGTACCGGTCTCCCACGTCCATCCCGATGGTCACCTTCGGGGCGCTGTTCATGGCTCCCCCCGTCTTGCTGACGTTCTAAGGGTTGAACCCGCTTCCTCATTTCAATCTTCGGCACACGCGGTTGCAGGCAGCCTGACGCCAGCGGTGCGGGGGAGGGGTCCGAGCCCGCCATGAGGGGAGAGGCGAGCGGCCACCTTCGACGCGCGTGTGGGAGCCGCCCGACACTACCGTCCTTGAGCGCGGCATCCCGGCCGACCCGGCAAGGAGCGTTGGCGCAGTCTTCGGCGCGAAGGTGTATGAGCCGCCCGACTCCATCGTCGCGAGCGCGGCGATCCCCGCCCACCACGCAGGGGAAGCCGAGGCGCCGTCTTCGGCGGGCGCGATGCGAGCAGGTCGACCCCACGGTCGCAGCGGCGATCCCAGCAGAAAGCGAAAAGACGTCGGCACCGTCCTCGGCGCTGATGCTCGACGGGGAGAGAGCGACGAAGGTGTCTCGGGCGCTCGCGGCGGGAGGACGGCGAGGGGGGCGCTGCGGGCGGTGCGGGTCACACTGCGCGCTGGGGCCTTGCCAATATGGGTCGTTATGACTATACTGACCAGGCGAGGTGCACGTGGCGCGGTCAATTTCAGTCGCAGAGGCGAAGGCGCATTTCTCGGAGTGCGTGCGCGAGGCGGAGGATGGGTCACCGGTCCTGGTGACGCGCCACGGTCGAGCGGTAGTGGCCATCGTGCCGGTGGAGGACTTGGAGACGCTCGAGCGCCTTCGGGCGTCGGGGCCGGAGGGGGGCCTGGCCTCAGTAGCCGGTCGGTTCGACGACGCTCAGGACTTCGTGGACGAGCTCGATGCGATTGCGCATCGCCGGAACAGGAAGGCGCGGCCCGCGCTGGAGGAGTAGGTGGATGGCGTATCTATTCGACACGGACGCGCTCTCGGAGGTGATGCGCAGACAGCCGAACACGATCTACCTCGCGTGGCTCCGAGGCATTCCCCGCGAGGAGCAGTTCGCGAGCGCGGTGAGCATTGGCGAGATGTTTCAGGGGGCGTACCGCTCGGAGAGACGTGAGGCGCTGCTTGAGCGGATCGAGACGTGGGTGCTTCCGGCGTTGACGGTGCTTCCCTTTGACATTGGTACCGCCCGGGTCTTCGGGAAGCTTCAGGCGGACCTTGAGTCCCGCGGGGTGTCGCCAGGAGACGCCGACGTGCAGATTGCAGCGACCGCCGTACGGCATGATCTGGTGTTGGTGACGGGTAACCTCCGCCACCACCAACGCGTGCCAGGGCTTCGAGTGGAGACCATTCTTGCGGACGCCCGGCGGGCGAGCACCAGCAAGACGTGATCAGGGACGACAGGCGGTTCGCCGGGAGTCGTCCTGATCCATGGGAGCCGACGTGACGCCTACGTCGCGTCCGCCGGGGAGACCGCGATCGGGTGACGCTGAGCAGCGCCCGATCTCGTACGCGGTTCATGGTTACATTCCACCCCGGTTCGGAGGCGTGCGTGCGGTTCCGCGACATGACGAAGACGACCTCGCGGTGCCCGACGCAGTTCGAGGGGTGGACCGACGACGACCGTCCCGTCTACGTCCGCTTCCGCCACGGCGTGCTCTCGCTGGAGGTGGGGCGCCGGGGGGATCCCGCCTCCGCCGTGCCGTGCGGCGGGTACGAGATCTACGAAGAGGATGTGGACACGGATTACGACGGGGAAATCTCCTGGGCCGAGGTGGAGTTGGCTCTCGCCGGGGTCGATCTCGACGAGGCGCTCGCCGCCCGGCAGGCGGAGGAGTCTCGGCGCGAGCAGGCCTGGGCGCCCCTGGTCGACGAGGTGATCACGCACCACCTCTCTCACCTGGCGGTCTACTTCCTCGGCCTCGAGCGGGCGCCCTGGCCCGAGGGCGCCCCGTACTCAGGCGGCGCCTTCGCCTTCCTTGACTTCGTCGCTGCGCGTGTCGGACCGGGGCTCGTGGTGGTGACCTGGCCCGAGGACGGCGGCTGGATGGCGCACCTCCTCGTGCACGACGTGGCGCTGAACGCGATCGCGTTCGCGTCGGGAGTGGCGGCGCGGGTGGGCGGAGGGCCCCTCAGCGGCGGGGAGGGGAGGGCCTTCTTTGCGTTGCCTGAACCGACCGTGGTTCGCGACGCGGTCCTCGGGGAGCTTGCGCGCCTGTAACCGAGCACGGCGACGCCTGCGATCGGACGGTTTGAAGAGGGGGCCTCGCGCCTGCGCGCCGGTCGCGACGCGCTCCGGGCTCCGGGCTCCGCGGGCGGCCGACACCACTGTCGCGATCCGAATTGGCCACGACGACAAGTCGGATCGGCGGGCCGCGACCGCGAAAGTCGAGCTGCGTGGGATGCGTCGAACGACGACATGTTGCGTACGTGAGATTCCTGTTCGCAGTGGGAACACGCTGATAAAGCGAATGTCGCCCTGTCCCAGAACGCGAAGAGCCCCAGCGCGGAGTGGCCTGCCCGCCCAAGGCGGCGGTCACCGCGCAATCACCGTGAGGTCCTGGCATGTTTTTTCGGACGAGAGCCCTGAGAGCGAGAGGCCGCAGATCCGCGCCTCCTCCAAGGTCGGAGCCCCGTGAGCCGCTGCCGAGAATGCCCTCAACGGTGCAGCGCAGTCGTCATCGTCGTCGCGGCACTCCTGTGCGCCCAGTGGACAGACACCACACCCCGAAAGAGCTAGGAACAGAAACATGCGGTTGATCTTACCGCGGCTCCTCCCAGACCGCCCGCCCCTCGTACGATTTCGCGACGACAAGGTGCTGCGCTCGCTGGCGACGCGCTCGTCGGCCGCTCGGGAACGCGATTGAGAGGGCTCGGGCTCCAAGCTCCGTCCACGGGCTCTCTGAGGGAGTCTCCTCGGCTGGCCCCGATGAGGATTCCAGTTCGACTGCCGGGGGTTCAGGGTCCGGAACAACCAACGCTGATCGCCAACAGGCTGGGACACGCAATGCCCTCCGACGTGTCAGAGAACGCGAAGACGACTGCCAACGTGGCAAGCGCGCGTCTTCGCGCGCGGTGCCGCCGTCTTCCATGAGGAGGCCCAAGAAGGGGTTTGCGGCGGAGTTCACGAGGTCCGGTTATGCTCCGCCGCGCGGAGGCAATATCACTCGGAGAGCGAATCCACCCGTGGAAACAGGCAGGTAGAACACCGTTCTTTCGCCTTCGCCGTCCCGCTTCGAGTGCTTCGCGGGTGGGGGGGTGCCGGCAAGCGAGCGCGGGGGCCCCTGCACAAGCGAGCGGAGCGCGCGCGGAAGGGTACGGGCGATCTTGCCGCGCGACCTGCCGTGGTACCTTCCTTCAGGAGGGCGATGGCGAGGGATGGGTTCGGGATCTGCCGTCGTGAAACGGCTCTAACCCGTTTGTGAGTCTGCTCCTGGGTATGTGTGGGTGGGTTCGTCGCTAACGTTGTCAGATACGGGCCGCTGACGTCTCCCCGCTCGTCACGCTTCCATCCGCAGTCTTTTGTGAGCCTAAACTTTGGCTCGCTGCATGTTGATGTGCGACCAGAGGGGGTGCTGCAATCTTCGGCCCGCACTCTGGTGCCACCCGTGTTGGGGATGACGGTGCAAAGACGGCACGCAGTTACCCGGACTGGAGGCCGGGGAGACGCCGGCCGGCTCCGAAGAGCACCGAACGGCGACGGAGAGAAGAACACGTTCATGCCGCCGTCGAGGTGCCCGGTGTCGTGCGCCCAGGACGGTCGACATAGTTGGGGTCGTACGCTACGCCGGTGACCCAGATGCGGTGGAGCATGACGGCGAGCCGGCGGGCGACCGCTACCACCGCTTTGCGCTTCGCTGCCTTTCCGCCTCTGGCAGCGAGCTTTCGTCCGACGCGGCGCAGGTCACACTCCGGCCCGTGGGGACCGAGGATGTACTGGGCGCATTGAACCAGGAGCTTGCGAAGGAGCACGTCCCCCGACCGGGTGATGGACAGCTCC
>JAUXQH010000027.1 GCA_030685065.1 Pseudomonadota bacterium
CCGCCGCGAGCACGCCGATGCGGCCGGCCTGCATGGGGTTCAGCCCGGCGAGCACGAAGACCACGCGCGGCTCGAGGTCCCACTGCAGCAGGAGCCCGAGGACCACGAAGTCGACCAGCACCGCGCAGGTGACCCACGCGAGCAGGCCGCGCAACAGGGCCTGCTCGGGGCTCGACGAGACGGCGCTGGCCACCATGCCGAGCGACGCGAAGCACACCCCCTGGCCCAGCAGCACCGCCGTGAACACGCCGAGGAGCACGGGGTCGATGGCCTGGCCCCCGATCGCCGCCCCGCCCGCGAGCACCAGCACGGTGCCGATCACCGGCAGCGCCACGGCCGCGAGCCGCGGCAGGAACAGCGACCAGAAGCAGCGGGCCCGCGAGTTCGGGTACGACAGGTACCACTCGAGGATGCCCTGCTGCTGCGACGCCGTGATCGCCTGCGTCGTCGAGAGCGTCGCGAGCAGCGGCAACAGCAGGAGCGACACCTGGACGACGCCCCCCATCACGCGGCCGAAGCCCGTGAACCCGAGCACCGCCGACTCGCGCACCGACACGAGCACGAAGAACCCCACCATCCCGGCGGAGAGCGCGAGCGCCGCGAGGAACCAGCGCGCCCTCAGCGCCGTGAGCGCCTCCAGCCGGGCGATCGCCGGGATCACTTCGCCTCCACCCGCCGCCGCGCCTCGTCGAGCGGGATCGCGCCCGCCGTCCCGCGCGGCACCGCCAGGAGGCCGCTGCCCATCGGCGTGAGCTCACCCGTCCGGAACGAGACGTCCTCTGCCGTTCGCCACCCATCCGCGTCGTGGAACCACACCTGGAGCATCGGCGGGGCGCGCTCCGCGAGGTAGTGCAGGGCGCAGCCGGGGTCGTCGAAGGGGAGCGTGGCGCCGCTCGTGGTCACGATCGCCGCGGCGTGACGCGGGTCGCTCACGAGCATCGTGCACCACGCGCACGCGTCGCGATCCCAGGCGATCTCGGGGGGGCGGGCCGGGTCGGGTCGACCGCACGCGAGGACGGAGAGGAGGAGGATCATCGGGCTTCCAGGGAAGGGTGGGTGAGGCCCGCCGTCTCCGCGAGGGCGGGGTCCGCGAGGAACGCCGCGAGGGTCGCGTCCGCGCGCACGCGACCGTCGTCGAGGACCACGATGCGATCGACGAGGTGGCGGACCTCGTCCATGCGGTGGGAGGAGAGGAGCACGGCCGGCGCGCCGTTCGGGTCCTCGCGCCGGAGGTCGAGCCGCCGGATGAACACGTCGCGGGCATGCGGGTCGAGGTTGGCGGTGGGCTCGTCGAAGCAGAGCAGCGGGCATCCGGTCGCGAGCGCCATCGCCGCCAGGAGCTTCTGCTGCATCCCCCCGGAGAGCCAGTCGAAACGGATGGCGGCGAGCGCCGTGACGTCGAGGCCGAAAGCCGCCGCGACCTCCTCCAGCCGCGCGACCGGCAGCGCCCGCATCCGCGCCCACGCCGTGACCAGTTCGGCGACGCGGGCGGGCAGCGCCGGCGCGCGCTGCGGCACCCACGCCACGCGCGCCTGCGCCGCCTCGTGCTGCATCCACGGATCGAAGCCGGCGACGCGGACCTCACCGGACACCCGCACGAGGCCGAGGATCGCGCGGAGCAGGGTCGTCTTGCCAGACCCGTTCGGACCCACGAGCGCCACGCGCTCCCCGACCCGGACGTGGAGATCGATCCCGCGCAGGACCTCGCGCGGCCCGTAGCGCTTCTGGATGCCGCGCAGGACGATCATCTGTGGACGCGCGGCTCTGGATCCACGAGCAGAGGGGGAGGCCGGAACATCGGGAACGCCCGCCCGACGAGCTCGAGGATGCCGGCCGCCAGGGTGCCGTCGAAGAACGCCGCCACCGGGCGCCGCTGGACGAGGCCGCCGGAGCGCGCGCGGACCTCGTACGGGTAGTCGCCGACGCCGTCCCGGTCGAGATCGTAACCGACGTAGCTGCTCCACTGGTTGCCCACGAACGTGGGCCCCCGCCCCTCCCCCCGTTGGGCGTCCTCGACCTGCACCCTGTTCTCGTGGAAGGTGTTGCCGGAGAAGCGCGCCCCGGGGAGCGCGCCGTTCAGACGCACGCCGATCTGATCGTAGGCGAGGAGGTTGCCCTCGACGATCAGCTCGCCGGCCTGGGGGGACCCGTCGAGGTAGAGCCCGACGGTGTCCTCGAGGAGCCGGTTGCCGATGACGCGGACGTGCCCGACCTCCTTCAGGCCGATGCCGAACCCGGCCGGGCCGCGGGCCCCGCGCACGACGTTGCGGGCGATCGACAGCCGCTGGCTGTACATGACGAAGATGCCGACGGTGTCGTCGAGGTAGACGCCGTCCTCCACGACGTTGTCGTCCGCGAACATGAAGTGCGTGCCGTAGCGGGAGTGCGTGACGCGGTTCCGAGAGAAGACGTTGCCCGAGGAGTACCAGGCCACCATGTCGCGCACGTGATCGAGGACGTTGCCCTCGATCCGGATGCCCGTGGACTCCCACAGCCGGATGCCGTCCCCGCGCAGGCCCATCGATCGGTCGCCCCAGCCGCGTACGACGCAGCGTCGGACGGCGCCGTCGCGGACCTGGCGCAGGTCGATGCCGAGGTAGGTGTCCTCGACGACGAGGTCCTCCAGCAAGGCGCGATCGCCGGTGACGACGACTCCCGCGTCGCCCCGGATGGAGTCGGCGCCGCCGTGGCGTACGCCGAGGCGGCGCACGGTCACGTCGTCGGCGGCGACGATGAGCACGGAGCCCACGCCGTCGCCCACGACCTCCGCGCCGGGCTCGCCCTCGAGCGTGAGCGCGCGGTCGATCGCGAGCGGCCCCGGATGCTCGCCCGCCGCCAGCACGACGCGTGACCCCGCGGGCAGCGTCGCGACGAGCGCGGCGAGGTCGTCCCCCGGCAGCGCCCGGACCTCCCGGGGCGGGCCCGGCGGGACGGGCGCGGCGGCAACCGGGACGGGCGGGGGCGCGGGAGCAACGTGCTCCTGGGCGAGCGCGAGGGACACCCAGGCGAGGATCATGGCGCGGGCCCGGGAGGCGGAGCCGCGCGAACCGGAGGCGCGGTGGGACCAGGCGCCCGCGGCCTCGTGGCGGAGAAGACGGCGAAGATGACCGCCACGAGCGCGAGCCAGAAGCCGGCCATCGGACTGGCGCGGGTGCCGAACTGGCCGATGTGGCCCTCGCCGAAGAGCACCGGCGTGAAGGCCTTCAGCGTCAGCGGCGCCTCGGGGTCGAGAGAGTGGCCGTAGTGGTGCAGCCAGAGCCACGTGTCCACGAGGAAGCCGACGGGCAGCACCGCCGCGACCACGATGGGGAGCCAGCGAAGGCGCACCACCGCTGCCGCGAACAGCGCCAGCGCGAGCCCCGCGACGATCCAGCCGCTCCACGCGCGCTCCAGCGGCGCGGCGTCCTCGAGGCGCGCCATCCCGATGTAGTGGTTGATGGTGTCGACCTCCTGCACGTCCCCGCCGAGCCCGTACAGGAAGACGACGAGCTCCAGTCCCTGCGGGTACTGCGGCGCGAGGAGCCGAAATTGCCACCACGGGAGGAACCACGAGAAGCCCAGCGCAACCGAGGCGATCGCGGCGAACGCGAGCGAGCCGCGGACGCGGGGCGGCCGCGTACGGGACCGCGCCGAGGACGGGAGGGTGACCACCTACCCGCCCTGGGACTTGATGTACGCGAGCAGCTCCGGCAGCTCCTCCTCGGTGACCCCCTGGTAGGTCATCTCGGTCAGGTGGGTCTTGAACAGGTCCTTCGCGACCGGGTCGCGGCGCACCATCTCCGACGGGTGCAGGATCATGCGCTCGATCCAAAGGATCGTCCGGCGCTGGGTGACCCCGGTGAGATCGGGGCCGACGAGCTTCGACCCGAACTGGTGGCAGGCGCCGCAGCCGCGGGTCTCGAACACCGCCTTGCCCGCCTCGATGCTCGCGGGGTCCGTCGGGATCGCGGCGAGGGCGGGGACGGCGAGGTCGGCGGGGCCGTCGGGGCCGACGTCCTCCGTCGGGGCCATCGTCGGGGAGGGCTTCGCGGGGGTCCCCCCGGTCGGCGGGCTCGGCGCCTCCTTCTCCTCCTTCTCCTCCTCGCGCTCAGGGCACCCGGCCGCGAGGAGCGCCAGGGCGAACAGGACGACGGCACGCAAATCAGCCTCCCTTCGGTCGGACGAAGAGGTAGCCGGCCATCTCGAGGTGGAGCGCCGAACAGAACTCGGTGCAGTAGAACGGGAAGACGCCGGGCGTGTCCGCGATGAAGGTCGCCTGCTCGTACCGGCCGGGCTCCAGCGAGAGCGACAGGTTGTACATGTCGATGGCGAACCCGTGCGTCTGGTCGCGCGACTGCTCGACGCTGGTGATGTGCAGGGTCACCTCGTCGCCCTCGTCCACCTCGATGGTGCTGGGCGTGAAGTGGCTCCGGATGACCGTCATGTAGACGTCGACCTTCTTGCCGTTCCGTTCGACCCGCTCCTGCCCGGGCGCCACGGCGCCCTCCGCGCGCAACCCCGTGTACGGGTTGATCCCGGGGGGCTTGTAGAAGTCGAGCGTCTTGAGCTTGTCGGCCTTGATCAGCATGGCAAAGTGCGGCTCGCCGAGGCCGATCGGCAGGTCGGCGACGAGCTGCATCGTGGGTCCGCTGATGTCGATGAGCTGGAAATTCTGGGGGAGCAGCGGGCCCGTGGAGACGTAGCGGTCCTGCGACATCTTGTTCATCGCCATGAGCCACTGCCCCTGGGGGTGCGCGCTGTCCCCCTCCGCGGCGATGAGGTGTCCGATGTTGTACTGCACCTGGATGGTCTGGATGGGCTCGTCGAGCTTCGTGTAGTTCCAGCGGACCACCGTGCTGTCGAGGAACACGGAGGTGTAGGCGTGCCCGGTGTTGTCGAAGGTCGTGTGTAGCGGCCCGAGCCCGATCTCCACCTGGCCGCGGAGCGCCTTCTGGAAGTCCAGCACGGAGACCCCGTACGGGTCCGTCGACGCGAACTCCCCGCGCTCGATGAGATCCTTGATCTTCGAGAACTCGAACACCGACGCGTGCGTGTCGAGCTTCCCGGCCACGACGATGCCGGTGCCGTCGGGCGTGACGTCGCAGCCGTGCGGGCTCTTGGGCTCGGGGATGAAGACGAGGACGTGCTCCTTCGCCGCGACGTCGAGCGGGAGGACCCGCATGCCGTTGATCTCGATCGCCTTTCCCTCGGCGACGAGCGACTCCGCCTTCTTGAAGTTGATGACGTGGAGGTAGTCCATGTCGTTCTGCGACGCGCCGCTCTCGAGGACGGGCTGGCCCTCTCCGAGCTTCCCGGCCGCCATCTCCGTGTCCCAGGAGTTCACGAACACGTAGCCGTCGCTCGCGAACTTGCCGGCGTCGGAGATGTCCTGGGCATAGGGCGGCAGCTCGACGGAGAAGGACCGCGCGGGGTCGATGCGCCCCTTCGCGCGATCGAACTTCCAGAAGGTCGCGGCGCCGCGGTAGCGCGTCTGGAACTCGGAGAGCGGCGCGTAGTCGCCGCCGAGCGGCGTGGCGTATTGGCTCACCTCGAGCACGTAGTCGGTGTTGGGGGTGACGATGGCGCCGCCGTGGGAGCTCGCCAGCAGCGGGTTCGTGACGATCTGCTTCGTCATGAAGTCCTCGAGGTCGATCACCGCGATGCGCGAGTTCGCCTTGTCGTTCACGAACATGAATTCGCCGTCGTAGTCGCCGTTCGTCTCTGACAGGTTGGGGTGGTGGATGTCCCCCCACGTCAGCGTGCGTCCACGCTGCTTCCCCTCCCCGTAGAGGATGGCGTCGCCGAGCCCGCCCATGCCGTAGCCCTGGAAGGGCTCCGGGGAGAAGACCCCCACGTACTTGAGGATGCGCATACTGGGCACGCCGATGACGAGCACGTGGCCGCTGTGGCCGCCCGACGCGAGGAGCACGTATTCGTCCAGCTTTCCGCTGGGCGTGTACGTCTTCGCCGCGGCGAGGATGTCCACCTCGGTGAGTCCGCGGCGCTCCATGATCTCCTCGAGATCGCCCCCGAGTTCGTCGTCGTCCTCGCGTTCTTCGCCCTCGCAGGCAAGGCCGAGGCTCAGGATCAGGGCAGCTCCGGTCATGCACTCTCCAGCAAGAGGGTAGGCGCGCGCCCGGCGGGAAGGAAGAAGTTGACGATAGCGGCCGCTTTTTATCCAGGCCCCTGGCCCGCGTCCGTTTCCCAGCGGAGGCCCCCGAACTGCGCGTCCCGAACCTCAACCTGCACGTTCACCGGCCCGAAGCGCTCACCGAGCCCCGATCAGCGGGTGGGCGCCACCGGCGCCTCGTCGAGGAGCTCCGGGTGCCGGATGAGCCCGCCGGAGTACCCCACCCACGCGAGCACGCTCCCGGACGCGACGGCGACGGCCAGCGTGGCGCAGATGGCCGGGACGGGCGCGCGCCGACCGAGCGCCCACGCGCCCAGCGCCGCGACCCCGGTCGCCACCGCCACGGCGGCGCCGCCCACTCCGCGCTCCTCGTGCTCCTCGAGCCTCGCGTCGGAAATGCCGGGACGGCCCTCGATCGCCTCCTCCGCGGCCTGGCCCGTCAGCAGCGTGGCGCCGGCGGCGCCCGCGGCGACGACGAGCAGCACCAGCGCGGAGAGCCACGTGTCCCGGTTCGGGAGGCGCCAGAGCGCGAGCGCCAGCAGCGGGAGGGCCAGCCATGTCGCCGCGATGGGGACGTGGTTGACGACGAGGTGGACGTGGACGGGGTTCACTGGTGTGCGTTCTCGGCCGCGTCGAGGATCTCCTTCTTGAACTCGTCGGCGCTCATCGTGCGGTCGAGGATCGGCAGTAGCACTTCCTCCTCGGCCTCGAAGTGCGCGCGTACGAGCCCCAGCAGGTTGTCCGCGCGACGCGTGAAGGCAGTCGGGTCCGGCGTCTGCGGGCGGGCGAGGGCGTCGAGCTCGCCGATCCAGCGGCCCACCACCTTGTGATCGTTGCGCATCGAGGCCGTGAACGGCTCGAGCGCCCCGGTGGGCATCCGTCGATCGACGGCGGGGTAGAGCACGCGCTCCTCCCACCCCGCGTGTGGCTCGAGGTGCTCCTTGAAGAAGCCCACGATGGCCTTCATCTCCTCGCGCTGGCGCGCCGCGGGGAGCGTCGGGATGCTCCCCACCTTCGCGGCGACCTCGTCGAGCTCGCGCACGAGCGCCACGTGCTCGGCGCGGAACGGCTCAGTGGGGCGCGTCGCGGGCGCCGCAGCCGTCGCGACGAGGGGGAGCATGAAGAGGAGTAGTAAAGTCTGCATGGTCGAAACGTGCCCACGCCGGAGGCGAGTTCAATCCGACGCTTGATCGAGGGACGGGGAGGGCCGATGCCGATCTCCACGCGGCCGTCGGGGAGCCAGTCGGCCGTGGCCCCCCACGTCGCCACGCGCCAGTGGGTGTTGACGGTGCCCTGGAAGCGGCGGTGGCTGCTCGCCCGGCGCCCCGAGCTGGCGTGCGGGGTGCATGCCGTGGCGATGCGGGCGATCGAGCGGTGGTACGCAACGCAAGGCGGCGCGCCGAAGGAAGGCCGCACCGGCTCGGTCACGGCGACCCAACGGTTCGGCTCGGCGCTCAACCTGAACCTGCACTTCCACTGCATCTCCCCTTTCGAGTTCGTCGAGCGCCTCGTGGCCTTGGTGCCCCCACCGCGCGCCAACCAGGTGATCTACCGTGGCGTCCTCGCCGGAAACGCGGCGTGGCGCGCCGAGGTCGTGCCCAAGCCCCCGCCCGAGGCCCCCGACGGATCATCGAGGGGCTCCAACGCGCCACCGGGCCACCAGGACCCGACCCCGTGGGCGACGACCGGAGGGCGTGAACACGCGGGACCGGCGGGGGAGCCGTGCGCCGCGCCCTCGAGTCTGCCCTCGGCCACCGCCGCGACACCGCGAAGGAGCCTCGCGAGCGGGCGCCCGCAGCGCGTGACGGCGGGGTGCGGGTGAGGGAGAGTTCGGGGGTGGGGGTTCATTTTCCTATCCGCCGTTGGCAAATCCCGGCGGTGGCGGGGGCGCCGGAGGACCAGAAGGCGGTGGCGATGGCGGGGATCATCCAGGGCGCGATGGGGCCGGCGCTGCTCGGCACGGTCGGCGGGATGGCGCTGACCGCGGCCGCGGCGTGGCTCGCGCGGAAGGCCGGCGGCCCGGGGGGAGGCCCGCGCCCGTAGCGACGCCGGTGTGGTGCACGATTCGGGCGGTTCCTGCTACCCTCCCCCGCGTGACGTACCGGAAGCCGCTCTTCGCCGCCGCGCTCGCGCTCCTCGGCGTCGCCGTCCTCGAGGGAGGCGTCCGCCTGTTCGGTCCCGACGAGTCGGCGCTGCTCTTCTCCTGGGAGCGCGCCGACGGCATGCTCGCCATCGACCCGACCGCCCGGACCTACCTCCCGCGGCCGGGCACCGACGCCTACAACCCCGACGGCCCCTACCTCTGGCGCTACGTCACCAACGCGCAGGGCTTCCGCGAGGACGCCGAGATCCCCATGGAGAAGCCCGCGGGCACGCGGCGCATCCTCGCGATCGGCGACTCCTGGATCTTCGGCATCTCGACCACCCAGGGCAAGACGATCGCCGACCACCTGGAGACGCTGCTCCCGCCCCGGCAGGATGGGACCCCGGTGGAGGTCATCAACGCGGGCATCCCCGGCGCCTCCGGCTTCGACCTGCTCCTGCGCTGGCGCCACTTCGAGGGCTGGGACCTCGACGGCGTGGTGCTCGACGTGCCCCACAACTACGCCCGCGAGCTGGCCGTGGCGCCCTCGCGGGACCGCTACCTCGACCAGGACCTCGGCGCGCCGTACGCGCCGGTGCGGCTCTACCTCCTCGCGCGGCGCGTCCTCACCCCGATCACGCGGGCCCGCCAGGCGGCCACCCCCGAGGCCGTCGCCGCGATCCGCGACAACCTCGTCACCATCGCGCAGGAAGCGGCGGCGCGGGGCATCCCGATGTGGGTCGGCATCTGGCCGGGTGACCTCGACGAGGGGCTCCGCGGCGGCACCCGCGACGCCGATCTCGTCGACTTCCGCGCGGCGCTCGGCCCGCACGGCGTGAAGATCACCGGGCACGCGCTCGACCACCGGAGCTGCTGGGGGTTCGTCGACCTCGCCCACCCGAGCGAGGCCGGGTACCGCGTGCTCGCGGAGATGTTCGCGGACCTCATCGTCACCGGCGAGGAGCCCGTCGGGATGCGGACGGACCCGAAGTGCCTCGACGTGCCCGGCTACGGGCCGCAGAAGGAGATCCCGCCGCTGCCGCCGCCCGAGCTGCGCGCGAAGTGGGGCGGGGGCGCGGGCAAGGACGGGGACAAGGGCAAGGGCGGGGGGAAGGACGGCGGGGGGGCGCACGGCGGCGCGTTCCCAGGGCCCTCGAGCGCCGCGGGCGACTGGGCTCCGCCCGGTGGGGTCTCCGGCGGCGGCCCGGGGGTCGGGCCCCCGTACGCGGGCGCGGCGGGAGCGCCGTATCCGCAGGGCCCGCCGAATCCGCAGGGCCCGCCGAATCCGCAGGGGCCACCGAATCCGCAGGGGCCGCCGACGCCCCCGAGCACCCCGCAGGCCAAATGATGCGCGCGGACCGCACCCTCGCGTTGCTCGTCCTCGGCGCGGTCGTGCTCACCTACGCCCCCTCGCTCGCGGGGGGCTGGACCTGGGACGACACGGGCTGGGCGCTCGTGCCCGCCGACCTCTCCGGCGCCCTGTTCGGCACCGGCAGCTCGCCGCTCTGGCGCCCCGTCGCGGTGTTCCCGCTCCAGGCCCTCCACGCGCTCACGCCGGAGCCCCTCGCACACCGCCCTTCGGGAAGGAGGCGTGGCTCCTCCTTCCCATCGGCGGCCTCGTCTGGTGCTGGGGGGTCGGCCGCTTCTCGGCGCGGGCGCTCGGCACCGCGTTCGTCGGGGGCCTCGCCTACCTCGGGCTTCGCCAGCTCGCGGCGTCCGCCGCCTCCTTCGGGACGCTCGAGCTCGATCCGTTCGGATCGCTCGGGTGGTGGTCGAGTCTGCGGTGGCGGCGTTCCCGGAGGACGCCCAGCTCGCGGGCCTGCACGCGGACGTGGAGGCGGCTGTCGCACACACTGCGGCCGGGCCTCCCAGGGCTTCGCGGTGGCCGCGCCCGACTACATCGGGATGGCCGGCTGGGGCGCGCCGTCCGGCCGCATCCACCCGTGGGTGGTGGCCGAGCCGACCGCCATCGCGAGCCTCGACGCGGCGCGGGCGCTCCTCGCGTTCTCCGCCGACGGCGCGGACGGGTTCGGGCTCCTCGCCCGGCCGGACGCCACGCGCACCGTCTTGTGGGGCGTGAGCGAGGGCGGCTTCGCGGCGCTCTGGTCCGACCGCTATGCCGGCGCCTACGCGCCCGAACTGCGCATCCGCGGCGTCGTCGCCGCCGTCCCGGTGACCGACCCCGCCGCGCTCGCCTCCCGCGGGATCACCACGTGGTCCGACACGTCGGCGGGCATCGCCGCCGCCCTCACGACGATGGCAGACTGGTACCGCACGGACGCGCCGCTGTCCGACGTGCTCGTCGCTCCGTACGACACCACCGTGCCCGAGGCGCTCGTGACCGGGTGCGGGGAGTCGAACCCGTTCGACGGCGCTAGCTCCGTCGAGGAGATCTACACCGGGGCGGTTCGGAGCGCGGCGGCGAGCGGGGACTGGGACGCGGTGGCGCCCTGGGGCTGCTTCCTCGAGGACAGCGTGCTCCGTGAGAGCGACATTCCCCGCGGGAGCGACGCGCCGGTGCTCGTCGTGACCGCGGAGGGCGACGACCTCGCCTGGCCCGCGCCCGTCCGCGACGACGTGCCCGCGCTCTGCGCGCAGGGCTACCGCGTCGAGCACGTGGAGTGCGCGGGGGGTGACCCACGTGGCCGGCGCGGTCGACAGCATGCCCTACCAGCTCGCCTGGGCGCAGGAGGCGGCCGCCGACGGGCCGCTTGCCGGCACGACCTGCACCGTGACGCCGCCGATCGACTGCGCCGTCACGTTCGGCGAGTAGCCGGCCCGTAGAGGCCGCGCGAGGATGCCGATGGTGGACATGCCCACGTTCCATACCGGCGCCGATGACAGCTCGACGTGGGGCGGCGCGGTGAGCGCGAACACCCGCGCGAGGTCCGCGGCCGATGCGGCCCTCGGTCACGCCCTCACGCTCAGCCCTTGAGTCCTTGCGCCACCAGCACTACCCTACAGCTCCACGCGCTCCCGAGGCGTCCCTGCTCGCACTCCTCCTCGTCCCCGCCGTCCTGGCGCACCGCCCCCACGCGGTCGTGGCCGCGCTCGCCGCACGCGCCGACTTCGAGGGGACCGGCCGGGCCTGGATCGTGTACGACCCGAGTGACGATTCCCAGCTCCTGCGCACCGACGATCACGGCGCCCACTGGGACCAGGTGGGCGGCGCGCCGCAGGCCGACGTGCTGGTCGACATGGGGTACGTCGGAGAGACGCTGGTGGTGCTCGCCGAGGACGGCACGGTGTGGACGACCGCGGACGAGGGCGCCGCGTGGTCCTCGTTCGAGCTCCCGGAGGGGACGACCGCGCGGGCGATGGCGAGCACGGAGACCCGCATCGCGATCGCCACGTCCACCGGGGTGTACTGGGGCGCGGGACTGGACGCGGCGGCGTGGACCTTCGCCCTCCGCGGCTCCGACGTCGCCGAGGTGGCGTGGTCCGCGACCGGGGAGGCGGTGCTGCTTGCCCGGCTGGCGGACGGCGGGATCGCGCGCTCGGAGGACGGCGGGGAGACCTTCACGCTGCTCGCGACGGTGGGCGGGGGGCTCGGCGGGACCGCGATCGCGGAGGCGGGCGGGGTGACGTGGGCCGGCTCGGACGCCGGGGTGGTCAAGCGCGTGGACGGGGCCTGGGAGGCGTGCGGGGCGCTCCCGACGACCGCGAGCACGGAGCGCTCCCGCTGGGTGACCGAGCTCGTGGCCGACGCGACCGGCACGGTGTTCGCCGCCACGGGTGAGGCCGCCTATTTTCGGAGCGACGACGCCTGCCTGAGCTGGGTGGCCGTCGAGACGGGCCTCGACGCCACGTTCGGCGGCATCGGCGGCGTGTCCGATCCCGACCAGACCTACGTGGGCATCGTCTCCAGCGGGCGGTGGGGCGTCGTCGCGGGCTTCGACGGGCTCGCGATCACGGCCGACTCGGGCGCCACGTGGGCCACCGTCGCGATCATCTCCCCCGACTGGGTGCGCGGCATGTTCGTGGCCCCCGACTTCCCGACCGACCCCCGTCTGTACCTCGGGATGTACGGCGGCGGCGCGGGGTGGACGGCGGACGGCGGCCAGACGTGGGAGGGCTCCAACGCGGGCCTCGCCGGCCCCTACAACTTCTCCCTGCTGCCGCTGCCCGACTTCGCCACGTCCCACACCGCGTGGTGGGCGGGCGGCGCGCCGGATCCCCCCGCGATCACGCACGACGGCGGCCAGACCTGGCAGACGGTCGACGTGGGCTTCGATCGGGCGATGTCGCTCGACGAGGTCGGGGGGCGCCTCTACCTCCTCGGCGCCCTAGAAGGCGAGTCCGGCGGGTGGCTCACCCGCAGCGCGGACGACGGCGAGACGTGGCAGCCGATGACCGCCCTCCACGACGTGCTGGGCGGGGTGTACCCCGGCATCGTCAGCGAGCCGATCGTGGACGGCGTGCCCCGCCTGTACGTCGCGACGGATCGACCCGCGGGGCTGATCGTCTCCCACGACGACGGCGCCACGTGGGCGACCGTGTCGACGTGGGGCGAGGCGGAGCGCTCCGTCGGGCTCGAGGTGTGGCGCGCCACCCGGATCCTGCACGCCGCCTACGACACGGGGCTGCACGTCTCCGATGACCTCGGCGAGACCTGGACCAGCCAACCCGCGCCCGTGGCGCACCCGCGCTTCCTCGCGCAGGCGGACGACGGGACCCTGTTCACGGCGTCGGGGGACGGCCAGATGTACCGCTCGTCCGACGGTGGGGACTCCTGGACGGCGGTCGGCGCGCCGCTCGCTCCGACCATCAGCCGGCTGGATATCCTACCGGGGTTCGCCGAGAACGGCGTGGCGTTCGCCGGCACCACCCGCGGCGTGTATTGGACCCGCGATCACGGCGACTCGTGGCACCGACTTCCACGCTTTCAACGCTACGCCGCGCAGGGCTTCCACCTGCTGTGCGCCGGCCCCTGCACCCCCTGGGACGACGGCACGGGCGGGCTCCTCGACGCGTGGGATCTCACCGAGCTCGACGTCGTCACGTTCCAATTCGAGGGCCACGCCCTCCGCGTCGACGCCGAGCTCCTGGGGGACACCCTGTTCACGGTGGAGGTAGATGGCACCGCCGTCGAGGTGGATCCCGCCGCCGAGTGGCTGGTGTCCGGCCTCACCGAGGGGTGGCACGACGTGAGCGTCCGCGTGCAGGGGGGCCCGGTGCGGCTGTACGCGATGGAGGCCATGGGCGACGGAGAGCCGTTCCCGCTCGGAGGGGCGGACACGGGCGACATCGACGACGACACCGGCCCGGTAGCCGACTTGGGGCACGAGCAGGACCCGGACGTGCTCGTCGTGCCAACCAACTGTGGGTGCCAGGGCTCCGGCGGCGCGGCGATGTTCCTGCTCGCGGTCGGCCTGTCGACGCGCTTCCGCCGCGCGGGCGCTACCAGCGGATCGTCGCCGTCTCCCAATCGCCGATCCCGGCGTCCCGCACCACCGTCGCGACGTCATCGCGCACGGTAAAGGACTGGAGGCGGGCGGAGCCGACGGAGGTGCAGCGTGCCTCCGTCTCGGAGACAGCCGCGCGGCACAACACCGCGCCGCCGTCGACGAGCGCGCCCCACACCAGCGTGTCTGCGTCCCACGCCGGCGCCAGGTTGGGGAGCGGGGCCCCCCCGTCCGGCATCTGCACGGGCGCGCCCCACGTCTCGCCGCCGTCCTCGCTCGTCACGACCGCCACCAGGGTGCCCGCGCTCCCGATCCCCACCATCGCTGCGCGAACCTGCTGGCCATTGGCGGTGAGCACCGGATTTTCCACGCGCCCCTGCGCCCCGAGCAGCGCGCGGAGCGAGAAGTCGCTCGACGCGGACTCGACCGGGCCGGTGTCGCCGAGGGTCATGGACACCGTCCGCACGCGGCGCGTGTGGCGGGAGTCGGGTTCGGGATCGTTGGTGGTGAACGCCGCGACCAGCCCGGCCTCGGTGGCGACGAGCGTGGCGTCGCTCGGGTAGTAGGCCGGCAGGAGCGTGGCGCTCGACCACCCGTCCGCGGCGGTCCAGGACGCGAGGGCAAGCCCGACGGTCCCCTCCTGGAGCGTCGCGGCGCCGATCGGGTTCTCGCCCCACGCGGACCACAACACGCCGTCGCGCTCCACCAGCGCCGCCCGCCAGAACGGGCTGACCTCGGCGACGGGAAAGCCGATGTCGCTCCACGCGCCCTCGGTGCGGAGCAGGCAGCGGGCCAGCCAGGGGAGCTGGTCGTCTTGCGGGGTGAGCTCGCGGAAGCAGGCCCAGTCGCCCGCGCTCCCGGACAGGACCGAGGGCGCCTCGGCCCCGAGGGCGCCGGGGGTGGAGATCGCCGTGCCGTCGGCCCGCACCTCGCTGCGCGCCTCCCGGTCGTCGAGCCAGGCCTGCGTCGCGACCAGGCTGCCGCTCGCGGCGCGGGCGATCTCGCCGGAGCGCGCGGCGGGGTCGAGCCCGGCGATGCCCTCGACCAGCGGTAGGCCCTCGGCCCAGGGCAGCGTGATGCCGAGGTGGGCGGCCAGCGTGGGCGCCAGATCGAGCGAGGTGAAGGTGCCGTCGAGCTCGGCGCCGGCGGTCACCCCGCTGCCCGCCAGGAAGAGCGGCACCTCGCGGCATCCCAGGCAGCCCCCGCCGTGGAAGCGCCACATCTCGTCTTCCGCGATCCGGTGGCGCCCGTGGTCGGCGGTGACGACCAGCAGCACGTTCGCGGCGTACTCGGGGTGGGTGGCGTGGAGCCACTCCCAGAAGTCCGCCACGTCCGCGTCGACCGTCCGGATGGTGACCGGGTACTCCCCCGACTCGCCGTAGTGCCCGGAACGATCGACGTCGTGCAGGTTCAGCACCGCGACGCGAGGCGGGCCGGCGTCGATGCGGGCGGAGAGCGCGGCGAGCACGGTCTTGTCGCTGGCGATGCGCCCACCATCGGCCTCGCCCGCGGCGACCTCCTCCGCGTAGGCGCCGGCACCCTCTCCCGGGTACACGCTCGACGCGATGCCCGCGAGGAGCGACGTGTTCGCGAGCAGCACCACCTCATCTTCGGAGAGGCCGAGCTGGCGACGCGCCTCCTCGAAGAGCGTGGGCAGGACCGGGCGGTACTGGCCGGCGCCGTCGTCGACGGGGAAGTTCGCGTAGGGCTCCGGGCGGCCGACCATCATCGCCGCGTGCGCGGGGGCGGTGATGGTGATGCCGGTGTTCAGGAGCCGGCGGACCACGACCCCTTCCTGCGCGATGCCCGACCACAGGCGCGGCATCCCGTCCACCCCGGGGTGCCCGGCGAGGTCGGACACGGCGTCCGAGGTGCATTCGTCCGTGCGCAGCCCGTCGATGACGAGCACGAGGATCGAGGGGCCGACAGGATCGTCCGCCGGGGCGGTGTCCGGCGCCGCGGATTCGTCGGGGCGCGGGGGCGTGCCGTCTTCCTCGCCGTGCGGGTGGGTGCAGCCGAGGAGGAGCAGCAACGGGACAGAGCACGCCAGCCCGCAGCTCGATCGGAGGTCGACGCGGGGGTGGGCGCAGAGCGGCATCTGGAGATTGTATCTCGGGCGAGCCACGCACTGAGGCGGGCCCCCGCGCCCCCCTCACGCCGCCCAGAGCTCGCGCTCGAGCGTGAGGCCATAGGAAGGAGAACACGGCCCCGTTCTCGCCCCTCCTCGGGTTCGTCCCGCTTGTGCCCCGAACGACTCCCGCCGCCTCCACCACGTCGCGCATGAGAACGACCGCCCAAGCGGGCGTGAGTCCGTCCCCGCCGGGAACAGCTCGGCAGGCGATGACGCCCGATGGGTTATCTCACGAAAGCCTCGCCTTCCCCCACGTTACGGCCGTTTCGGCGCGGCGTGACATCCCGACGTGCCCCGCCCGCCTCCCCCACTTCGCGCCCCGCGAACCCGGTGATCCAATGTCCGAAACCATCGTCGTCCGCATCAACGGTGTCGAGCGGCAGCTCACGCCCGTTCAACAGACCCAGCCGCACCCCCGCGCACCCCTCCCCACGACGGCCAGCGGCAAGCCCGTGCGGACCCCACCCTCCTCGGCTTCGCTGCGAGAGCTCTGTCCTCCCGCCCTCTGCCAGAGCCCCCTGAACGCCTGCGTCCCCCACGCCTTCACAGCAGCGCTACGGTACCTACACCGCAAGGAGGGGAACGACCTGGTCCTCTCTCCGCTGTTCTGCCACTATATCGCCCGCGTGATGATCGAGGGGAAACCCTCCAACCTGGATGACGGCCTCCGCATCGCCAGCGTGGTCGCGGCCATCGAGGGGTACGGGGTGTGCCGTGAGGAGCTCTGGCCCTACGACCCGGAGAAGCTCGCCGCGGTCCCCTCGCCCGAAGCCTTCGCCGACGCCGAGAGCCGGCGTGGGCTCAAGGCGATCCCCCTCCAGAACCTCCGGGCGATCAAGTGTTCGATCGCCGACGGCTTCCCCGCAACCCTCAACTTCGACATCGCGCGGTCGGTGGAGGACCACCCGGACGGCAGGCGCTCGGAGACCTATCGAACCGGCCGCTTCCCCGTGCCCAGCAACGGCCTGTCCACCCAGGCGGGAGGCGCCGCCGGAGGCGCCGCCAGCGCCGCGGGATCAGCCGCCAGCGCCGCGGGAGGCGCCGCCAGCGCCGCGGGAGGCGCCGCCAGCGCCGCGGGAGCAGCCGCCAGCGCCTCAGGATTCGCCGCCAGCGCCTCAGGATTCGCCGCCAGCGCCGCGGGAGCAGCCGCCAGCGCCGCGGGAGGCGCCGCCAGCGCCGAAGCGTCCTCCGAGCCGGACCTCTCGGTGGGGGGGCACGCCGTCCTGGTGGTGGGGTACGACGACGCCTCGGAGACCGTGACCATCCTGAACTCCTGGGGACCCGACTTCGGCGACAAGGGGTACGGCACCCTGCCCTACGCCTTCTTCGGGGAGCACCAGGACGTCTGCCTCCAGACCTCGAACTGCCCGTGCGGCGACGCCTGGACGATCCGCGGGTACGGCGAGTAGCGCCCTCCGGGCCCTCGCCGCGAGGTGGGGGCCCCCGCGCAGCGAGCAGACCAGCGATCCCGCGCGGACAGGATCGGGCGAATCTCACGGAGGGCCGCCGCCGTCCCGGCATGCTCCGTGACAGCAACCAGCCGCGGGAGGAGCACCTGTCGGCACCGCGTCCGCCCCGTCTATTTCGTGGCGACCCTCGCCGCGAATTCGCGCTCGACCACGCGGCCGTCGGCGAAGATGAGCCGCCGCTTGAAGGCGGATATCGCGTGGAACACGGCTCCGCTGAGCGAGGGCCCTGCGGTCATCGATCGGGACCCACCGTAAACCCCCACGGATCGCCCGGAATGTCATCCACGCGGTACGCGAGCACCTGCGCCGCCGCCTCGCGGAGCTTCTCTCGCTCGGCGTCTGTCGTCCCCCCCGCGAGGTCCGCGAGCAGCCCGTCGGCGAGCACCACCTGCGCCCGGAGCGCTGAGAGCAGCGATTCGCGCCACAGGCGGCCCGCCTCGCCGCGCAGCGACGCGTGGGCAGCCGCAGGCAGCTCGTGGACCCAGCAGGCGGTGCGGGCGATGCAGGATGCGTTGCGACGCTCGCCAAGGAGCAGGGAGCCCGTCCCGAAGACTGCGCCGCGCTCGAGCGTGGCAAGCGTGCTCGCCTTCCCGCCGTAGATTTCCCGCAGCACGTCGAGGGAGCCTTCGGTCAGTACGAACGCGCTGTCCCCCGCGTCGCCCTCGAGGAACACGGGGTCCCCCTCTTCGACGCGCCGGGGGGTGAGCGCCGCCGCGAGGATGGTCAGCACGTCCACGGGCGCGTCGTTCAGCCGCGGCAGGCGCCGGAGCAGGGTGTAGATGCCGGGCGGCGTCTCCTTCTCGGGGCCCGAGAATGCGCGGAACACGCGATCGAGCGCGAGCGGCACGATCCGCATCGGTGCGTCGGTGCCCTCGGTGCTCGCGTCGGAGATGCGGCGATCGGCGTCGCGGACCCGGCGGGCCATCGCCTCGAGCGCGCGTTGCAGCAGCGGATCGTAGACCTGGGGATGCGATGCGCGGAGCGCCCCGAGCGAGGCGCGATCGAGCACGAGAAGCCGAGTGGGGGCCGTCACCGTCACGGTCGCGATGCGAGGCTCGCCGAAGAACGCCGAGGCTTCGCCGACGAGTTCGCCGGGCGCGATCCGCCCGACCTCTCGCACCCCCACACGTACGGCCAGCCCGCCATCCACGACGATGGCGAGCGCCCCGGCGGGCTCGCGCTCGTACCAGAGGGTTCCGCCGCTGAAGACGCTCCGGAGCTGGAACAACGGCGCAGCGTCGGCGAGGAGACTGGGGGCGACGCCGGCGAACAGAGGCTGGCTGAGGAGGAGTTCGGGGGGCACGGGCGCGGATACTAGCACAGGCCGGGCGCGGCGGGCTCGGGCCGACACCCAGGCCGAGTCCTGGCAGCCAACCGAAGCCACGATCACGACCAGCCACACCTACGAAACCGAATACCGGGATCAGCACTCGAGCAGCAGGGGCACTACCTGGCACTCCGATTTGGTCTTCGAGTACACGGTCAACGGCCACACCTACCAGAGCTCGTCGACCGACCCGAGCGGCTTCGTGTCGCGCAGCGCGGACGACGTGGTCCAGACCTGGCCGCTCGGCGCACGCGTTCAGGCCTGGTATGACCCCGAGAACCCCTCCGTCGCGGCGCTCACCCGCGACAAGAGCGCAACGCGCTTCCTGTTCATCGGGATCAGCGCACTGATGGCGATGCTCGGCGCGGTGTTCGCGTTGGTGTCGCTGAAACTGGCTCTCCGGTAGGCGAGCCGTGCTCGCCGCCGGCGCCACCCCGGCGTCCACACGCGGAGCGAATCGCCGGTGATGACGACCCGGGAGTCGTCGCGACACCGAGCCGATCTCGTCGAAGCCGACCTCCGCGCGCGTGGTGATACCGCCGGACGTGGTGCAGGTGCGGACCCGATAGGTGTCGGCGCCCGCGAGGTCGATGCCGAGGTCGTAGTCTCCCGTGGCCCCGACCACCTCGGGTTGCACCGAGCCCATCGTCACCGCTCAGGGGGGACGAGCGGCGCGAGGCGCCCCCAGCGCCGCAGGCGGAGCCGCCCGACCTCGTCCGTGGGCATGCACGCCACCGCGGCCGCCGCGCGCGCTCGCGCCCCCGTCGCGTCGCCCACCGCCAGCGCCATCTCGGCGAGCGTCGCGTGGGCGTCGAAGCAGGTGTCGTCCAGCTCGGGGTCGAGCGGGTCCACGCCGCGGAGCGCCCGCTCGAGGTCGGCGCGGGCGGCGACGAGCTCCCCGTCCACCCAGTGGGCGCGGCCACGGGCGGCGAGGAGCCAGCGGGCATCGGCGGACCCGGAGACCGGATCCGGCGTCGCGCGGAGGGCCGCGAGGACGAGCGGGTCGTCGGGGTGCGTGGTGACCGCGTCGCGCCACGCGGCGCGAAAGAGGGCGAGGGTGGCCGCGGTGAACACGCGCGCGGGCGGCTGTGCCCGCATCACGACGATGGGCGGCGCGGGCGCCGGTGGATCGAGCGGGGCGGCGCGCGGGAGGAGGCCGTACAGGGCGATGGAGCGGAGGCGGACGCGCGTGAGCGCACCGGCAAGGCCCTCGCTCCCGCCCGCGGACAGCGTCAGTGCCCAGTCCCCATCCCCGAGCGCGCGCGGCGGATCGTGGTGGTGGCCCAGCTCGACGGTGCGCCCTCGCGAGGAGGCGCCCGCCGGGTCGACGCGGGAGAGCGTGGTCCAGCTCCCCTCGGGGCCCGCGATCACGTCGAGCTCCAGCTCTTCCTCCACCGCGGGCCCGGCCACCTCGTCGTTCCGCAGCGCCTCGCCGACGTGCCGGAAGAGGTGTCCGCCGCCGCCGATCGCCGCGAACCGCACCTCCAGCGGCGACTCTCCGCCGAGGCCGAACACGAGCGCACCGCCCCACTCCTGCCGCACCAGCGCGAAGGTGATGCGGGCGCGCACGCGCTCGGCCACGAGGCCCAGCGGAAGGCGCAAGACGACGCCCCCATCGCGGACCGTGTCCACCTCGAGCCAGCCCGCGTGGGGGTTGGGCCGCACGAGCGCGGGCAGGCGGAGGTCCCAGGCCGGGTCGAGGGCCCCGTCGAAGGTGAGGGTGCGGGTGGGGGCCACGAGGCCGTCGAGCCAGGCGGGGGGCGACACCCCGGGGACGGCGGCGGCGGCGGCCCGCGCCGCGTCGAAGCGGCCGTCGGCCAGCCACGTCGTGATCGCGGAGGCGAGCGGCGTGGCGGCGCCGCTCCGGGCGGCCTCGAGCCGCGCCGCGGCGGAGGCGCTCCCGTCGCCCGCCGCGTCCCACTCGCCCGCGGCGCGCACCCAGAGCGCGGCGCGGGCGGGGCCCTCGGGCTCGAGCCGGGCGCGGTCGGCGAGGGCGCGCGCGGCGATCGCGTGCAACCCCAGCCGCGCCACGAGCGCTTCACCGTCCGGGGCGACGTCGGTGGCGGCCGCGGGGGCGGCGTCGGCTACGCGCGGCAGAGGCGTGTCCCCGAGCCCGAGGATCCAGAGCGGACGTGACCCGTCCGCCCGTGGCGACTGGTTCGCGAGGATCTCGAGCGGCGCGTCGTCGTCGAGCTGCGCCAGGGCGTGCGCCTCCCACCCCTCGAACACGTACCCGCGGAAGCTCCCGTCCGGGAGGCCCCGGTACACGCCCAACGCGTGCGCGCCGCCGCCGCCGTGCGTCACGACGAGGTCCGGGAGCCCGTCGCCGTCCAGATCGCTCGTGCCGATGGGGAGCGACCACCGGCCGCCGCCGGGGAGAGGGTTGGCGATCGACGCGACGGGCGTGAGCGTCCGTCCGGCCTCCCGGAGCACCTGGATCCCGGCGCCGACGCCGGTGGGCGCCGCGTCGCCGAACACGTTGCGGCTCGGGCTCTGCTCGCTCGTGCCGACCGCGAGCCGCCCGCCTCCGAGGACCGTGATCGCCTGCGCGGCCCCGAAGCGCGCGCTCGACCTGAGCGTCAGCGTCTCGCCCATGTCGAACAGCCGGACGCCGAAGCCGAACGGCGGCCCCACGGCGACGAGGAGCTCGCGCCGCCCGTCTCCGTCCACGTCCGCCGCGAGCAGGTCGGTGAGGTAGCTCGCGAGGGCCTGCGTCCCCGCGTCGGCGACGCGCACCGGGCCCCCGTCGAGGCGGCGACGGGAGAAGCGCCGGTCGTAGCCGTTGGTGGCGACGAACATCTCGCCGTCCACGACGATCACCTTCGCCGCGGCAGGGAAGCCGTTCGTGCACGCGATGACGCCGTCCGGCCGCCAGGCCTCCATCCCGTCCGCCGTCGGCTGGAGGACGTCGTCGGCGACACAGGGGCCCGCGCGGCGCGGCAGGGCTGGGTGCAGGCGGTCGGCGTCGAGCGGCCAGACCCCGTCCCGGTTGGAGAGCACCACGTAGAGGTGATCGCGGGCGCCGGCCGGCGTGGTCCGCGCCGCGACGATGCCCCCGTCGGCGAGGACGAGCCGAGCCGGGCCCACGGCGGCGAGGAGCTCGCTGTCCTCCGGGACGCGGGCGCGTAGGAGCTCCAGGTCGCCGGTGGCGGCGGCGAGCTCGGCCTCGATGGCCGGACGATCCGGGACCGCTTCCCCCGGGTGCTCCGCGTCGAGCAGGGCGAGCGTGCGTTCGAGCGCGCCCCACGCCCGGGCGGTCCGCAAGGCGGCCACGAGGCCCACGAGGGCGGCGGCGCGGTCGGTCGGGCTGCGCGCCGCCACGACCGCGTTGGCCCAGGCCTCCGTCGCGTCCTGGCCGCGCTCGGCGAGCTGCGTGGCCCGGCCAGCCCAGGCGTGGGCGCGGGCCCGGCTCCGCGCGAGGGCCGGGTCGTCGAGGAACGCCCGCAGCAGTGTCTCGGCGCCGTCGCCCGCCGCGTCGGCGCGCGCCGTCTCCACCAGCAGCTGGTCGAGGCGCACCTCGGTGGCCGCTTCGAACGCCGCGCGGTCCTCCTGGCGCTGCCGCCGCGCGAGCGCCGCGCTCCCGATCCCCACCCCGGCGATCAGGAGGGTGCCGAGCGCGAGGGCCAGGAGCCCGCGATGACGCCGCGCCGCCTGGCGCGCCCGCGCCCCGCCGGTCCGCACCCGGACGCCGTCCAGGATCCGCTGCAGGTCGGCCGCGACCTCCCCCGCATCGCGGTAGCGATCGGCGGGGTGGTCGGCGGTGGCGCGCGCGGCGATCCGGGCGAGGTCGCCGGCTCCCGGAGGCGCCAGCTCGGCCACCACACGGCCGAGCGCGTACACGTCGACCCGGCGCCAATCCACGTCCCGGGCCCCCGCGTGTTGCTCCGGCGCCATGTACGCCGGGGTGCCCACGACCTGCCCGGTCCGGGTGAGCCGGGCGTCCGCTTCGATGGCGACCACCAGCCCGAAGTCGGCCAGCCGCACGTCGCCCGCCACGGTGAGGAGCACGTTCGCGGGCTTCACGTCCCGATGGGCGAGGCCGCGCGCATGCATCCCGGCGAGCGCCCGCGCGACGTCGCGTGCGATCCGGACTGCGACGGCCTCCGGCAGGGGCCGCCCGTCGGCAAGCACGTCCGCGAGCGAAGGCCCCTCGACCAGATCCATCACGATCCACGCCACGCCCTCGGCCGTGGCGCCGACCCCGCGGACCCGCACGAGCCCGGGGCCCTCGAGGCCGGCGCCCGCTTGTGCCTCCCGGGCAAACCGGGCGCGCGCCTCGGGGGAGGCCAGCGCGCCGCCGAGGAGGACCTTGAGCGCCACGCGCACGCCGTCCGTCGGATCGACCGCCTCGTACACCACGCCCGCGCCGCCCCGCCCGAGCACGCCCAGGAGCCGGAAGCGATCGAGGGTCGGCGGCGGGGCGGCGGACGCTCCCTCGGCGGATTCCCCGAGGGTCTCCTCTCCGATGCTCGACGCGAGCGGCGCGCGCCCCGGACACCACGCGAGCAGGGGGACGCCGTGCCCGTCGCGGAGCGGCTGCCCGCAGCGCGCGCAGGCGACGGCGCGGCCTTGCGGGAGCGCTTCGAGGGCGATGACGTGCGAGCAGGAGGGCCGCATGCGGCGGCAGAGTGGAGCGGCTCCGTGCCGACCGCAAGGCCCACGTGGCGTTGGTGCGCGGAGGCCCCCGACACGTCGCGGATCCGGGCCGGCGCCGTCAGCCGCCGGTAGCTCCGCGCCGAAGCCGCAGCGCGCGCGCCGAGACCCGCAGCGCGGCCGCCGCGCGTCCGACATCCCCCCCGCTGGCCGCGAGCGCGGCGGCGATGGCCTCCTCGTCGAGGTCCTGGCCGCGCGGGATGCCCGCCGTCGCCATGTGGGCGTAGAGCGTGGTCTTGGAGATCCCGAGCGCCGCGGCGGTCGCGTCGACCGCGTAGCCCTCCGCCGCGAGCGCGGCGATCACCTCGGCAGGGGAGGGGGGGCGCTCCCCCCTGCGGCTGCGACCACCCGCCTTCCCCGTGGGCGCGTCGCTCCGCTCGGCCCCGTTCTTCGCGTCGTCGGGGGCCCGGTCCCCGCGGCCCGGGAGCGTCGCGAGCGCCGCCGCTTCGCCGTGTACGTCCAGGCGCGCCACGAATGCGCGCAGCTCCCGGGAGTTGCCGGGCCAGGCGTACGCCAGCATGGCCTCCATCGTGCTGAAGCACGGCGCGCGCACGCCAGCCTTCCGCTCGCGGAGAAACGCGGCGGCCTGCACGGCCACGTCTACGGGGCGCTCGCGAAGGGGCGGCACGTGGATGACCTGGACGGCGAGGCGGTGGAGCAGGGCCGCCCGGAACGTGCGCGCGTCGACCGCGGCCTCGAGATCGGCGTCGGTCGCGGCGACGAGCCGCACGTCCACCACCCGCGCGCGGCCGCCCACGGGCTGGATCTCCCGGGAGTCGAGGGCGCGCAGCAACAGCGGCTGCTCCCCCTCCGGCAGCTCCCCCAGCTCGTCGAGGAAGAGGGTCCCGCCGTCCGCCGCGACGAAGTACCCCTCGTGCGCCCGCGTCGCCCCGGTGAACGCGCCCGCGGCGTGCCCGAAGAGCTGGCTCGCCGCGGTGCTGGCGGGGATCGCGCCCAGGTTCACCACCACCAGGGGCCGCCGTGCCCGCGGCCCCTCCAGGTGCAGCGCGCGGGCCACGTGCTCCTTTCCGCTCCCGGTCTCGCCGCGCACGAGCACCGGGTCGACGTGCGGGGCGAGGCGCGCGATCTGGGCACGGAGCGCCCCCATCGCGCGGCTCGCGCCCACGAGGCCGAGCGCGTCGCACGGCACGGCGGGCTCCGCGCCCCGCTCCACCCAGACGATGGCCCGGCGCGCGAGCCCCACCGCCACGCCACGCTCGAGGGTCGCCGCCGGCACGGCCAGGCCCGGGCGCCCGGGCGCGCCGTCCACGCTCCACGCCGCGGTGCCCTGGCCCACGAGGCTTCCGTCGGGGAGCACGACCAGCTCCACCGGCGAGCGGCTCACGTATGGATCGCCGATCGGGCCGCCCGGCCAGGCGGGCGCGCCCCGGGACAGGAGAATGCTGCGAACGCTCCCCGGGAGCACCAGCGTCTCGCCGACGCGGGCCGCATCGGGGTGGTGGAGCAGCGTCAGGCGCCACCCCGAGGGCTCGCACCGCCTGCAGGCGGGCTCCCCTTCGGCCAGCGTCGTCGCGTCGGTCGTCTGCACGGCAGGCATCTATCGGGCGCCCCCGCGGAGCGCCGGTCCGTCGGGGTCGCGCCCAGCTCCTCGCCCTCAGTTCGTAATGACGATCGCCTCGAGCTCGATCGTGTAGTACCGCACCGGCTGGCCCTCGGCGGCCAGCGGGGCCAGCGGCGGCGGGGTGAGCACGCCATCCTCGTTGGTGTCCCGGGTGAGCTCGAACGCGACCGGATCCCCGGCGACCACGCTGTCGCCCCGCGGCGAGACGGTGTCCTTGTCGGCGCCGGCGAGGCTCAGATCCCCGTCTCCGTCGCGGGAGAGGGAGCCGTGGAACTTGCCCTTGGCGAGCGTCTCCTGCTTGCCCCTCCGGTTCGCGGCGCCGAGCAGGCTCACGTTGCCGGTCAGGTCGAGGCCGGTGGGGTCCTCCGAGAAGCCGACCTCGTTGGCGAACAGGGCGGTGATGTCGTCGTCGAGCTCGACGAGGACCTCCTCGGAGACCAGCTCGGTGCCGCGCTCGTCGGTGATCGCCACGCTCAGCTCGAGGTCGTCGGGCAGCTCCCTCGCGTCCGAACCGTAGACGCTGACGGAGAGGGCGTACTGGCCCATCTCCTCCTCGTCTTCGACCAGCATGAAGCACACGCCCGAAGCGCAGATCGGGCTGTCCGTCATCGTGCCGACGGCGTGGTCCGCGAACACGACGCTGCCGCCGGTGATGGTCACCCGGGAGTCGGCGCTGAACGCGCCCCCTCGGAGCTCGTTCTCATAGAGGAGATGGAATCCGGTGGCCCGCCGATGGTAGCTGTTCACCGGGATGGTGATCGGCTCCCCGTTGGTGAGCTCCACCTTGGCGTCGACGGGCACGGAGCCAGCGCTCCACCCGGAAGAGGCGACCGTGAGCCGGGCCGTCCGCCGCGGCGCTTCGGCGCAGTCGAACTCGACGGTCTCGAAGCGACCGCCGCAGCCGAGGAGCCCGACCGTCGTCAGCGGATCCTCGTCCGTCGCGAGCACGCCCACGCCTTCGCCGCCGTCCGCCCACGGCATCCCCAGCTTGGACTTGGCGGCCTCGAGCTTCTTGCCCGCCGCGTCCCAGGCGCGCACCTTCACCTCGACCAGGCCCTCGTGGGCGAGGGTGAGGTCACCCTCCCACACCGAGCCGATCTCGTCCCAGCCGACCTCCGCGCGGGTGGTGGTCGCGCTGCCAGTCGGGGTGCAGGTGCGGGAGGACCCGTCGCAGGTGACCACCTCGTCGCCCTCGGTCACCGTGATGCTCGCGTAGGCGACCTGGTACGTGTCGGCGCCGGCGAGGTCGATGCCCAGGTCGTAGCCGCCCGTGCCACCAAACACCTCGCTCGCGAGCACCTCGATGTCCAGGGTGGTGGCGGTGGTGTCGCTGGTGTCGCTGGTGTCGCAGCCGGTCCGCGACGCGCAGTCGCCGCCAGCGCCGGTGTCACGCGGGGTGTCGGCGGTGAGGGTCACCGCGCCGTCCGCGCCGAGCACGCCGGAGAAGGACATCAGCGAGGCGCTGCCGGCGTCGTAGAGGGTGAGCGCCACGGTCGCGTCGGTCGTGGGCAGCGCCGTCAGCGAGGCGGTGCCGTGCAGCCACGCGTCGGACTCCTCGAGCTGGATGTCCTCGTTCCCGGCGGGAGACACGGACTCCACGGTGACCGTGTAGAACGGGACGGTGTTCCCGAGGGTGGTGGCGACGCGGTAGGTCCCGTTGCTGTTCGTCACCGCCTTGATGGCCGTGCGCCGGATGAACGCCGCGTCGGCGGTCCCGACGCCGAGGAGCGGCAACATCACCGACAAGGCCAGGGCGGACAACGCGGAGCGGTGCAGGGACATCGGGACACTCACGGGGTGCAGGGTGGGGCCCGACCGTAGCCTCACCCTCGCTCCCCCGAACCTCACACCCATCTCTCATCGGGAGACGGGGCCGCGTCCGCGGCGCCCGACGCCGCGATCCCTCAGAACCGGATCTCGGCGGCTTCGACGATGGAGAAGTCGTCCGTGAACTGGAAGCCGGCGATGAAGTTGACGGTGCACCACGAGGGGTGGGCCGTCGTCTGGATCATGATCTCCTGCGTCGTGCCCGCGTCCCCGGACCAGCCGCTCATGCCGGCGTAGAAGTACGGGTAGCCGCCGCAGGTGGAGCTCCCGGTGTAGTACCCGGTGGCGTGGCCGCCGCCGTGGCTCGCCGCGGCGGTGACGCGGAGGGTGTAGCTGGCGGTGACGTTGGGGAGCGTGTAGACGCCGTCCGCGTCGGCCGTCACGCCCAGGTCGGACACGTCGACGTAGTAGTTCCCCACCCGCACGCCCGTGAGCATCGCGTCGATCAGCCCGTCGTGCTCCAGCGTGAGCTCCTCGAGATCGTCGACGCGAGCGACGAGGTCGAGCCCTTCGAGCGTGTCGAGGCGGGCGCCGTAGCCCTCCGCGGTCGTCAGGCGCGTGTCCCAGCCCTCCACCGTCGACAGACGCTCGTCGTACCCCTCGACCGTCGTGACGCGCCCGTCCAGCGCGCCGTCCGCCGCGGCCCGCGTCGTCACCTCGTCGTCCACCCGCGCGCCGACCGCGGCCACGGCCGCATCGAGCGAGGTGGTGGCCGCCGCGAGGCCCGTCGTGAGCGCGTCGAGCTCGGCGCCCAGGCCGAGGAGCTCGGCGTCGACGGTCGCGCCCCAGTCGTCGAGCCCGTCCAGGCGGAGGTCGAGGGCGTCGAGCGCGCCGCCCACCGCCGCCACGCTGCTCGCCAGCGCCAGGTCGGTCGTGGCCAGCGCCGTGAGCGTGTTGGCGTAGCTCCGGTCCACGAGGTCGAGCAGCGCGAGCGCGTCGTCGTGATCGTCCGCGACGTCCTCGAGGTCCTCGAGGCGTCCGCCCTGGGCGTCGACATCGTCACCGAGCGTGGTGAGGCCGGCCTCGCAGGTGGCGAGGTCCACCTCGAGGCCCGCAACCTCGAGCTCGAGCGAGGCTACCACCGCTTCGAGCACGTCGAGGCGGTCGGTGGTGACCGACTTCTCGCTGGCCTGCGCGTCGCTGCCGGTGCCGGTGCCGAAGTCGTCCGCCGGAGTGGCGCACGCGGAGAAGAGGGCGGAGAGCGGGAGGAGGAACGAGAGACGCATGGGAGCTCCGGGGGGATCCGCCCCGGACAGAGCAAGCGCCATACCATCCAACAACCCAGGTTTGTCCGTAACGGCACGCCGCAAGAACGGTTTCGGACGGAGCGCGAACGGTCCTCCGCGCGGCGAACGGTCCTCCGCGCGGGTGGGAACGGAGTCCGGCTCCGTCGCCGAGGTTCACTCCCGCAGGAGCTCCACCTCGACCATCCGAATCTCCCCGTGGGAAGGCGATGTACCTGCCCAGATAGGCGTTCCGATACACCGAGACTCCTCCTCGGCGCGGTGGCATGACGCCCCCGCGGCCCCCTACGCCTCCGCCCCCCGCACGATCATCCGGATCCCGTCGCGCGGCCGCAACGTGAGGGACGGCTCCACGCTGACCTCCTGTGTCGGATCCAATTCGAGCTGCGCCCGCTGGGTCACCACCGCCACGATCAGCGTGGCCTCCATCATCGAGAAGCTCGCGCCGATACACACGCGCGGGCCGGCGCTGAACGGGATGTAGGCCATGCGGTGGCGGCCAACAGAGCGCGCCGGGGTGAAGCGGTCGGGGTCGAAGCGGTCGGGGTCCGGCCACTGGGTGGGATCGCGGTGGGTGACACAGGGAGCGAGCAACACCATGGATTTGGCGGGGATGTGGAAGCCGAGGACCTCGTCGTCCTCGAGCGGCATCCGCCCGATGGCCCACGACGGGGGCATCAGGCGCATGGCCTCCTGCACCACGTTCGCAACGTAGGCCAGGGCGGGTAGATCGTCGGCGGTGGGGGCGCGGGTGCCGAGGGCGGCGCGGACCTCCTCGCGGAGGCGTGCCGCGGCTTCCGGGTTCTGGGCGAGCAGCCACCAGGTCCAGGAGAGGGCGTTGGCGGTGGTCTCGTGGCCGGCGAACATGAGGGTCATCGCCTCGCTACGGAGCTCCTCGTCGGTGAGGCCGGCGCCGGTCTCCTCGTCGCGGGCGTCCATGAGCATGGCCATGACGCCCCGTGCCTGGTGCCGGCCGGCGCGAAGGCGCGCGATCATCTCGCCGACGACGGTGTGAAGGCGGGTCCGCGCGGCGTGGTAGCGACGGTTGGCGGGGGTGGGAAAGGAGAGGGGGAGGGGCACGACGCTGTTCATGCGGTCGAGCGTGTGCTTGAGCACGAGCGGCAGCAACGCCTCGATCTCGGCCGTGAGCTCCCCCATGTCTACCCCGAAGAGCGCCTCCCCCACGACGCCGAGCGTGATCCGGGTCATCTGCGCGCTGATGTCGAGGGGGGCGCCGCTCGCGATGGTGGGCGCCCAGCCGTCCACCATCCGGTTGGCATGCGCGACCATCGGCTCGCTCATCTCCACGAGGCGTTTCTTGTGGAACGCGGGCTGGGCGAGCTTGCGGCGCCGCTTCCACCCGTCGTCCTCCAAGGTCAAGAGCGACATCCCCAGGAAGTCGGAGAGGAAGTTCATCCTCGGCGCCTTGTGGTAGTTGCTGTAGTTGTCGACGAGCACGTGCTGCACCCCCTCGACGTGGGTGATCACGTGGGCCACCATCGGCCCGATGTGAAAGCGCACCACGGGGCCGTGGGCCGCCGTCCACGCGGCGAGGGCCGCGGGTGGATTCGCTCCGAAGACCCTGGCATTACCGAGGAGCGGGAGCCCGCGCGGGCCCGGGGCGAGGAGCTTGGGGGCAGGCGGCAAGCGACACCGGGGGGGTCCGAGGTTCTTACCACACCTCGGCGCGGCTACCGGCCCGGTTCGTCCGGCACGGAGCGCGCCTCACCACACGAAGGGCACCAGCGCACGGCGCAGTGGTGGGTAGTCCGGAAACGTGGCGCGATACCAGGCGTGGTTCGAGCGCGCGCGGGGGACAAGGTTTGCGGCGGTCCACACGGCGAAGGCCAGCGCCGGCAACGACCAGGTGGCCAGGGCGAACCCAGACCACTCGAGGATCTCCCCGAGATAATTGGGGCTCGAGACGTAGCGGTACAGGCCACCCTGGGGGATGTGATACCCCGTGTCCCCCGGCTTGCGAAGCATCGCGAGCACGCGATCCGCATGCAGGTTCAGCGCGAATCCGCCGAGGAACAGGGCCACGCCCGCGACGAAGCGTGGATCGAGCAGCCAGGCGTCCCCCAGCGGGGCGGAGAAATAGAACAAGCCGCGCCCGTTCAGCCAGGCGTTCACGAAGTTGAAGAGGAGGCTCATGCCGGCGATGAGCAGGGGCATGCCGCGCTCCCCGGGGCGTCGCCGAAATGGAAACACGAAGGCCCGGTGGATGTAGTGGCACATCCAGAGCGCGCAGAACACCGTCGCAGGCCACGCGCCGCGATGGGGGCTCACCCACCAGCACGCGAAGAACACGAGCGGGGAAGGCGCCTCCATCAGGACCCACCCGAGCGTGGCGTTGATCGTGGGGCCCCAAGCGCCCGCGCGGCCGTGGCGTCCGTACGGCACGGTGACGAAGAACAGCACCGGAAATGTCAGGAACGCGCTGGCCAGAAATACGTACAGCAGCAGATCGTAGAGCGAGCGTTCGGTCACGTGCGCTCCTCGAACCAACGCAGGGTGTCGGCGATGGTCTCCAGGGTGGGCCGCGCCGAATATCCGAGCTCCCGCTCGGCCTTCTCCCGCGTGACGTACCGGTGGTTGCGCATCGCGTGCAGCCCGATCGACGAGAGCAGGGGATCCTGGCCGAGCATCTGGCTCGCGAGCTCCGCGAGGGGGGCCACGGCGCGCGCGGCCCACATGGGGCACACGAAGCGGGGCGCGGGGACGCTGGCCACGTGCGCCACCAGGGCGCCCACCTGGGCGATGGACTGCCAGTGCCCCGCCAGGAGGTAGTGCTCGCCGGTACGCCCACGACGCTCCGCGGCGAGCGCGCCCGCCACGACATCCCGCACGTCTACCCAATCGAAGCCGCCCTCCACTATCACCGGGAGCCGACCCGATCGGATGTTGAGGAGGAGGCGCCCCATGCGCGACGGCTGGAAGTCGAAGGGGCCGAGCACGCCGGTCGGATTGACGATCACCGCATCGAGTCCCCGCGCCACCCCCGCGAGGATCTCCCGCTGGCCGGCCGCCTTGGAGCGGTCGTAGGGCGGCGCGTCGGGGTGGTCGGTCAACGCGCGCAGCTCGTCGACCGGACCGTCCACCGGGAGGTGGGAGACCGCGTGAATGGAGCTGAAGTGCACGAGGCGTCGCACGCCCGCGTCGAGGCAGGCGGCCACGACGTTGCGGGGCCCCTCGACGTTGACACGGAACACCTCCTCCGCGTCGCCCGAGACGATGGAGATCCGCGCCGCGAGGTGGTACACGACCTCGGCGCCGTCGAACGCCGCGCGGAGCGAGCGGGGGTCGAGCACATCCCCCGCCGCCTGCTCGATCGGCAGCCCCTTCAGGGCGCCCGCGTCCTCTCGATGGACCAAGGCCCGCACCCGCCGCCCGCCCGCGAGCAGCGCGCGCACGAGGTTGCCGCCGAGGTGCCCAGAGGCGCCCGTGACCGCGACGGTCAACGCGCACGTCCCGCGGCGGCGAACACCTGAATGTCGTGGTCGGCCCTGATCAGCACGTGCCCCTGCGAGTGGGGGCGGAGGGTACCACGGCCGAGAATTGCCCGACCGCGGTGCGCTCGGCTACGACGCCGCTGGCGTCCGGGTCGTGAGGCTGTCGACCGCGTGCACCGGCGCGGCATCTCCCTTCATCAGGTGGGCGATGGCGCTGTAGACCAGGCGCTGGCTGGCGAGCATGCCGAGACCGGCGAACGCCGGAGAGACGACGGCGATGGTGAAGTGGCCACCTCCGCCCGTTACTTCGGCCTTGGAGTCGGGGATCGCTCCCTCGATGACCTCACGCAGCGCGTCGGTGACGGAACCCTTGAAGTCGGTGGGATGATGGGACATGGAGACAATCCTGGCGTCCCCGCGCCCTAACCGCTCGGACGGCACCCAGTGAAGGCTGGCGGGGGCCCCGGCGGTCGATCACCCCGCGTCGATCCGCGTCGCCACCACGCTTCCGTCCCTCCCGGTCAGCGCCAACCGCCCCGCCCGCAGCTCCAACGCGTCGGCGCCGAACAGCTCCCGCCGCCACCCCGAGAGGCACGGGATGTCGGGGACATCGACGGTGGCGAGCTGATCGAGGTCCTCGCGGCTGGCCACCATGCGTGTCGCCACGCCGTGCGCTTCGCAGCGGAGCCGGAGGAGGGCTTGGAGCAGCGCCACGAGCGATTCGTGGCCCTCGAGGGGGGGGCGACGATCCGGCATGACCGGCCAGGTGTCCTCCGGGAGCTCCAAGGCGCGACGCACCACCGCGAGGAGGGCCTTGCCGTCCGCGCCGCGCGCGACGGGCGGCTTGAGCGTGCGGACCCGCGCGAGCTGCTCGATGTCCTCGGGGAGATGCTGCGCGATCTCGACGAGGGCGTCGTCATGGACGACCCAGGGGCGGGGCAGATCGCGCTCCATGGCGGCCTCTTCGCGCCAGGCCGCCAGCTCGCGAAGCACGCACAGCGTCTTGCGCGTGGGGCCGCGCATGCGGAGCCGGCGATACGCCTCGCGCGGCTCGACCTTGTAGCGCCGCTCGTCGAGGAGGGCGGCCATGTCCTCGTGCACCCAACCGGCGCGGCCGCGCGCCGCGAGTTCCTGGACGAGCATCTCGTAGATGCGGCACAGGTGCGTCACGTCCCCGAGGGCGTAGGTGATCTGGCGCTCGGTGAGGGGGCGCACGGACCAGTCGGTGGCTTGGGAGGCCTTGTCCAGATCGATCCCGAGCAGGTTGTGGACGAGCGTGGCGTACCCGGGCTGATCGCCCTTGTCACAGGCCGCGGCGGCGATCTGGGTGTCGAACACGGGGGAGGGAACCTGGCCGATCTTCTGGAAGAAGATCTCCAGGTCCTGGCTGGCCGCGTGGAACACCTTGACGATCGAGGGGTCGAGCAGGAGCTCACGGAGCGGCGCGAGATCGAGGCCGCGGCTGAGCGGATCGATGACCGCCGCGTGCGCGCCATGGGCCACCTGAACGAGGCACAGCTGCGCGTAGTACGTCCGCTCGCGCAAGAACTCCGTGTCTACCGCGATGTACGGCGCGCCGCGCAGGGCGGCGCAGAAGGTGGAGAGGGTCGCGGAGTCGGTGATGATCATCAAGCCTCGGTCGTTCGGGGGCGCCTTCTAACGTTCTCGTCGCGATAAGCCCCCGCCGATGGCCCTCTCCTCGACCGTTCATGTCTTCGATCTCTCCCTTTCGGACGTAGACCGGGGGGTCTACACCACCCTCACGCTCAAGGTCGCGTGCCACCCGTCGGAGTCCGCCGAGTACATGTTCACCCGGGTGCTGGCGTACGCGCTCGAGTACGAGGAGGGCATCGCCTTCTCCCAGGGCCTGTCCGCGGCGGACGAGCCGGCGGTGTGGGTACGAGACCTCACGGGGCAGCTCCGCGTGTGGATCGAGGTGGGCACGCCCGACGCCCCGCGCCTCCACCGGGCGAGCAAGGCCTGCAATCGGGTGGTCGTGTACTGCCACAAGGACGTGGGGCCGTACTTCCGCACGCTCGGCGGGCAGAAGGTCTACGCGCCCGAGCGGATCACGATCGTAGAGCTGGAGCGTGCTTTCGTGGAGGCGTGCGCGAACAAGGTGGAGCGTCGGACCACGCTCGCGTTGTCGGTCACGGAGGGGCAGATGTACCTCGACATCGGCGGCGAGTCCTTCACCTCGCCGCTCGTGCGCCACGCGCTTCCGCGGTGACCGCCGGCGGCGGCTGGTGACCGCCCGCGAGCATCAGGACGCGTACGCGTTCCTCTCCACCGCGTAGCCGCCCAGGGCCCGGACCCGGCACGCGTTCGACTCGTCGGACCGACCGAGCGCGGCGTAGGTCTCCGCGGCGAGGAGCCAGGCGCCGCGCCAACCGGGCAGCGTCGTGAGGAGCGCCCCGAGGGGGACCAGCGCGTCGCCCGGGCGCCCGAGCTCGAGCGCGCGGCGCACCTGCCAGGCGCGGCTCGAGATGGCGCCGTGCACCTGGGGGAGGCCCGGCCGGGTTCGTAGCGGCGACGACCAGCCGAGCGCCGCGGCGACGGCCAGCACGGCCTCGGGCCCGCGCAGGTCGGGCAGCCAGCCCAGGTCGTCCAAGGGCGGGGGCGCCCAGCCGGGCGCGGACGTGAGCGCGAGGCGCACGGGACCGTGGTGCGTGCCCCATTCGAAGAGGCGCGCCTGGGACGCGTACGTGCCGGGCCAGTAGTGGACCACCTCGTCGAGAGGGTCGCGGGGCACCTCCAGCGAGACGAACAGCGGCTGGTCGCTCGCGCGGAGATGGAGGGTGGCCTCGAGCGCCCCGTCGTCCCCGTCGTCGACGACCAGGAGCGCGCCCGGCTGGGGACGGCGGACGCGGGCTCCGAAGGGGGAGGAGCTCGAGGCGGTCCACTCCGGGGTTCGCGCGAGCCGATGGTCGGACCCGTGCAGGACCAGCACCGGCAGCGGCACGGCAGCGACGGGCCCGAGCGCGGCGAGCGCGCGCGGGAGGTCCCGATCCACCCTGCGCGCGCCGAAGTCATCGGGCGGCTGGCCTACGGGGAAGGCCGCGCGCCACACCGACGTTCGCGCGAGCGTCGCGCCGGGGCAGGCTGGTGTGCGCCGCTGCGCGGAGAGGCCCACCATCGCGGCGGGCAGGCGGCATGCCGCGTGGACGGTCGTCGCCGTCCCGGCCACCGGATCGCAGACGACGGTGTCGCCCCACACCGCCGCGAGCGTAGGGTCGGCGAACAGCGCGGTCGCGAGGACCCGCACGGCGCCGGGCAGAAGTTGGTCGCCTTCCTCGAGCACGAGGATCGCCGAGCCCCGGGCCTCCGCGATCCCGTCCGCGAGCGCCGCGCTCCGCGCCTCGTCCGCGCGGCCGGCCACGACCCGGACCTCGCACGGCCACGACTGGGACTGCGCCGAGGCGAGCGTTCGGGGGAGCACGTCGGCGCGGTCCCCGGTGCAGAGGAGGATCGTGACGAGCGGGCCGGGCGTGCCGCGAGGGACGGGCGGCGGGGTGGCCGGGAGGAGGGCGCCGCTCCATCCGGGGGCCCACGAGAGATCGACGCGGAGCGTCGCACCCGCGATGCCGACCCCCAGCCCGGGGAGCCCGAGGTGGGCGAGCGCGTCCGCGCACGGGGAGGGGTTGCCCGAGGAGGCCCAGACGGGCGTGCGGCCGCCGATCCGCAGGCACGCCGCGGTCCAACCGTCGTCGTCGAAGTCGAGGGCGACCACCGGGGGGGCGTCGAGGAGGATCTCGGCCATGCGTAGGCGGGCGCGGGCCGACCGGGGGCGGAAACCAAGCGAGATGGTCATGCGCTGCGAGTCGGTGGAGACTACGCGGACTTGAGAGGAATGACGGGAGAGAACGGGGGGCTCCCGCACAACGAGGCCCCTCGCTCAGCCGTCCTTCTCGACCGCCCGGATCTGCTCGCGCAGCTGGCTCAGGTCGAAGGGCTTCTCCAGGAAGCCGACCCGACCGAGGGAGAACAGGCCCGGCCCGATCTGTTCCCGCGTGTAGCCCGAGCACAACACCACGCGCGCATCCGGATCGATCGCCACCATGCGCCGGAGCACCTCGGCGCCGTCCATCCCGGGCATGCGCATGTCGAGCAGCACGAACGCGAACGACTCGGGGGCCGCCTGGAAGATCTCCAGGCCGGCCGGCCCGTTGGCGGCGGTCACCACCTCGTAGCCGCTCGCCTCGAGCAGGGCCGAGGAGGACTCCCGCACCCACTCGTCGTCATCCACGATGAGCACGCGGCGGGTCACGACGCGGGGCGCGGGGACCGAGCGGCTCGGCGGGGCGAGGGTGGGGGGCGGCGCCACGGTCGGCAACGACACCCGCGCGATCGTGCCGTGGCCGGGAGCGCTCTCCAGGGTCAGCCGGCCACCGTGCCGCGCGACGATTCCGTACGCCATCGGCAGGCCGAGGCCGTCTCCCGCGCCGAGCGGCTTGGTGGTGAAGAACGGCTCGAGCGCGTCGTGAGCGAGCTGCTCGTCCATCCCGACGCCGGTGTCGCGCACCTCGATGGCGACCTCGCCTTCCGAGCCGCCGGACGGGCTCCCCACCGACACCGTGAGCGTGAGCGTGCCGCCGTGCGGCATGGACTCGACGCCGTTGGTGCACAAGGCGTGCAGCGCCTCGCGGAGCTGAGCGGCGTCCCCCTCGGCCCAGGGCGCGGCCTGCGACGTGCGCACGCGGATCACGATGCCCGGCGGGGTCTCGCGGCGGAGGCGGTCCGCGATCGTCTCCACCAGGTCGTTGATCGGGAAGCGCGTCCGTTCGTACAGGCCCTCCCGCGCGAACCCGAGGAGACGTCGGGTCAGGCCGCTGCCACGCCGGGCGGCGTCCGTGATCCGCTGGATGCGCTGGCGCACGGCCACCGAGAGGGGCTCGCCTTCGACGCTCGCGGCGTAGCCCATGATGGCGCCGAGCACGTTGTTCATCTCGTGGGCGACCCCGCCGGCCAGCCGCGCGAGGCCGGAGAGCACATGAAGCTCCCGCTCCTGGGCCTCGGCCTGGAGGCGCTCGGTCAGGTCGACGGCGATGCCGAGGGTGCCGGTGACCTCCCCGGTGGGCGCGACGAGCGGCTCCACCCGCGCGCCGAAGGTGTGCCCGCTCCAACACACGTCGAACGTGGCGGGCGAGCCCGCGAGCGCATGGCGGTGGGCAGACAGGCCGGCATCGATCGCGTCTCCGAGGAGCGCCGCGACGTGCCGCCCCACGGGCGCTTCGGCCAGCGGGCCGGGGGCGGTGCGGCGCGCGCCGAACATCGTGACCACGCCCAGCTCGGCGTCGGTCGCCCAGGCGACGGCGGGGAGCTTCTCCACCAGGAGGCGGACCTGGGCTTCGCTCCGGCGCGTGGCGGCCTCGGCGGCGAGCCGCTGGGTCACGTCGCGAATGACCAAGAGCACGGCGGGCTCGTCGTGGAACAGGTACGGGAGCTCCGCGACCTCGACGTCGATGAGCCCGCCGTCGAGCCGGGTCAGCCGCTCGAGGACCATGGGGGCCGGCGCCTCGGCCGTGGGCGCGGTGATGGAGGCGCCGACCGACTTCAGATAGGGGGGCGCCAGGAGTTGGCGGAGAGGACGGCCGACGAGGGCCTGCTCGGACGCGGCGCCCGTGAGCCGCGCCGCGGCGGGGTTGGCCAGTACGATGACCCCGTCCAGATGGACGAGGATCCCGTCCGGCGAGAGCGTGACGAGCCGCGAGGCATGGGTCACGAAGTCGGCTTCGTGGTCGTGCTCGAGGGCGGCGGGTGCGAGGTCGGCGAGGTCGGCGAGGTCGGCGAGGTGTTGGGCCGACCAGGGACGGGGGGTGCTGCGCAGCGCGAGGAGGAAGCCGGGCTTGCCGCCCCAGGTGAAGGCGCTGGTCAGGACGGAGGAGAAGCAGTCGGGGCCGACGACCAGCGGAGGATCGAGGATGTGGACCCCGGCCACCCCGGGCTGCGCGGGCGCGACGGCACCCCCGCCGGCCGACGCGGCGGGGAGCGTCGCGGCCAGCGCGGCGGGGAGCGACGAGCCCATCGCGAGCGCGACCGTTCGCGCGGCGAGGATCCGCGGGCAATCCCGCTGGACCACCAGGAGCGTGGCATCCGCTCCGAGGGCGGACGAGACGAGTCGAAGGAGGGGGCCGATCGCCGGCCGGAAGATGTTCCCCGGCCCCGCCGAGAGGGGTGGGGCGAGGTCATCTACCACGGGCCACGCCGCGCCAGCGCCCGATAGGCCGCGGCACCGTCACGCTCCACGCCGAGCGCGTAGTCCAGCCGGACCAGGCGGTGCAAGGCATCTTGCAGCTCGCCCGTGCCCACGTTCGCGGCGAGCGCCAGCTCCTCTGCGGTCAAGTCACGCCGGGACGCCACCAGCGTGTCGAACACCACGGCCTCCTGGTCGGACAGGCCTCGGTACGGGAAGCTCCGCGGACGCGGGTCGAAGCGCGGCACGCCCGTGATCACGCCCTGGTACTCCCTGAGCACCTCGCCGAGGACCACGCCCCGCGGAGAGATCTGGTAGGCCCGCAGCGCGCGGCTGTGCTGGCTCCCGCGCATCTTCATCACGGTGACGACGGTGCGCAGCTCGCCCTCGAGCTCGACGAAGCGCTGCACGATGATGTCGTCCGAGAGGAACGACACGTTCTGGGTGCTCGTGGACAACGATTCGGGCTGGTAGCTGACCTCGATGGTCATCATCACGGTCACGCCGGTGCTCGTGAGCGCTGTCACGAGGCGGTACATGGCCTCGCGGAAGTCATCGCGAAAGGTGGGCGCCAACGCCAGTTCGAAGCCCGACAACGAGTCGATCACGACGCGGGTGGCGCCGACCTCGGCCACGGCCTCGCTGATGGCCAGGAGCGTCTCGTCCACGGAGAGGTCGAGCGGGCGCAGGTACAGCATCTTGAGGCGGCCCGCGGCGCGCATCGCCTCGAGGTCGAGCCCGATCTGGCGCGCGCGCGCGAGGTAGGAGGTCGGATTTTCCTCGAAGATCGCCATCACCGCGGACTCGCCCGCCTGCTGCGCCGCCGCGATGAAGTGGTTGGAAAACGTCGTCTTGCCCGTTCCGCTGGCGCCCGTCAGTAGCACCGCGTCACCCGCGGGGTACCCGCCCCCCAACATCTCGTCCAACCCCTGGATCCCTGACGACAGCCGCCGAGGCGGGCGCGAGGGAGCCCGGGCCCCCGCCTCCACGGGCTCCCGCTGGAACATCCTGGGGAAGATGCGAACGCCCTCGGTCGTGATGCGGAACGTGTGGAAGCCGGGCATGGTCGGCATGCCACGCATCTTCACCACCTGCAGCTGACGAACGGTCGAGTGGCGCTCGGCGGACTGCGAGAGCCAGAGGACGCCGTCCGCGACCGTGAACACCGGGTTTCGCGACTCCGCGGTGATGTACTCGCCGATGAGGAAGGAGGTCACCTCCCAGGTGGTGAGCTGCAGCGCCAGGGCCTGTACGAAGCGCTCCAGGTCCATCGCGCTGTTGGGGTGCGGGTGGTCCGACACGGTCCGGAACGAGTCGACCACCACCAGGCCGGGCCGCGCGGCCTCCACCTCCTTCACCACCCGCTCGAGCACCTTGCCGAGATCCCCGTCCAACACTTCTCGGCTCAGGTTGATGAAGCGGACGTCGGTGCCGACGCGATCGGGGTCGAAGAACGTGTACTGCTGCTGGTAGCGCAGCAACTTCAGCGTGGGCTCGCCGAGGACGGTGAAGTAGAGCGCGGGCCGTTGCGGCGTCGCGTTGGTGAAGACGATCTTCTGGGCGAGCGTGGTCTTCCCCGCCCCCGCCTCGCCCGCGATGATGTTGAACGAGAACTCCGGCAACCCTCCGCCCAGCACCGTGTCCAACCCGGGCACGCCAGTCGAAAGCACGCGGATCTCGACCTGCTCCTTGCTCATCGCGACTCTCCTTCCTTGGCGGCCGGCGGGCCGCTCGGCCAGCCGCGGATCACGATCCGCAGTGCCAGGTCATTCCCGATGAACTTGGCGAGCAGCTCGATGAGCACTACCAGCAGTTCCTCCATCGTCTCCGCCAGCTCGGTGGGGGCGAGGGCCTCCACCCGCTCGTCCAGCCCGACGAAGCAGCGGCCCTCCCCGAGGGTCACGCGGATGCCGGCGAGCCAGGCGCGCTGGGGCCGGGTTTCATCGACGGCGCGCGCCAGCAGGACTCGCGCGCTCTCGTCCCCCACCCACCGGCCCAGGCTCACCAGCAGGTGGGCAAACGCGACATCGACCGAGCGGGCGACATCGAGCGGTGCTGCGTCCGGAGCGATGGCCTGCGCGAGGAGCGACCGGGCGTTTTGGCGCTCGATTTTTTTGCCCACGTTCATCACGGTGGAGCCTAACATCTCGCGTCGGTCGGGAACAACAGATTGAATCGCCGTTGCTACCGAGGGCGAGTCGAGCCCTGGACCGTTCGCGGCCCGAAGTATACGCGGGACACCCGTGCCACGTAGTAGCTCAGGTACCGGACGATGCCGCGCAGGCCGAGCCAGCCTCCCTCGCCGCGGAACGAGAGCCCCTGCGCGAGCACGCCCCCGGGCCCCATCACGAGCACCCCGCGGAGGAGCGGCGTGCCGAGCGCGTCGTCCCCCGCGTAGACGTCGGTGAACAACGTGGTCGTGTCCGCCGCGACGGTCGGCCACCACCGCCTCCGCGCGACCTCCTTGATGCCGCGCAGGAAGTAGCGCCTGCCGTCTTCCGCCTCCAGCCGGAGCCCGTAGCGCATGTGCAGCACGCGGCTCCCGAGCTCCGTGTCGACGAACAGATCGAGGTGGCCCTCGGCCACGCGGAGCGGACGCGCGTGCAGCGTGGGCAGGAGGACGCACCCGAACGCGGGGGAGCGGTGCGTCGGGTCCACCACCAGCGCGTCGACATCGGGTGTGACGACGGTGAGGATGAACAGGCCGCGCGACGTTCTCGCGCGGCCGTCCGCCGCGGCGACCTCGTGGGAGGTGCCGACGTTCGTCGAGAGCCAGCCGTGCATCGTCTCCGTGAAGCGGACGTGGTCCGCCGGGACGGGGGCGCTCGAGACGGGGTGGGTGGGAGCTTCGGACAGGGTTTCAGGCATGGGCGGGTCCCGCGAGGGTAGCTGCGCCCCGGCCACGCGTCCACTCCGAACGCGCGGCTCCCTCCCAGCGCCCGGCAGGGGGTCGGAAAAGCTGTAGCCGCTTGGTTCCGGCTCGCGGGGGTTTCGTGTAGAGTCGCCGGTCATGAGCTCCATCTCCATCATCGTCTCGCTCCTCAGCAGCCTCTGCTGCTGCGGGGGCTTCTTCCTCCTGCTCTTCCTCATTCTCGGCATGGTCCTGCTGCGGAAGAAGGGCAAGAAGAACATCTCGCCCAAGGAAGCGGTGGTGGCGGGCGCCGAACAGGTCAGCCAGATGTTCGTCCGGCCCAAGAAGTCGCGCGAAGAGCTCATGCGGGACGAAGACGAGGACGAGCGCCGCCGCTGATCCCGCGCGCCGTCTCCGCGGGAGGCGCGCGCTCCAGCCCGTGGGAGGTCCCGCCCCGCGCTCGGGGGCGGGGTGTGCTCGCGTGTCTCGGGAATCGGAGGGGGCGGGGTCACTCCACCAGCAAGCCGCTCCCCGCACACACCCACCCGATCACCGCCGCGCTGCTCTCGCCGATGTCGTGCAGCGCCGCGACGGTCGCCTCGGCGACCCCCCGCGGCACCGCGAACAAGAGCCCGCCGGCCGTCTGCGGGTCATAGAGGATCTCGGCGCGCGCGTCGTCCACGGCGCCTCGCAGGTGCCGCCGTGCCTCGGTGTTCTGGGCGTGGAACGTGCTGCGGACCCCCTGGGCGAGGAGCGTCGCGACCCCCGGTAGCAACGGCAGGGACTCGAGCGACAGCGTCGCGCCCACGCCGCTGGCCCGCGCCATCTCCGCGAGGTGTCCCGCCAGCCCGAACCCCGTCACGTCCGTGGCCGCGCGGGCCCCGAAGCGCCACGCGACCGCCGCCGCGTCACGATGGGAGCGCGTCATCCGCGCGATCGCCGTGCGCACCCAGTCGCCGCGCGCGCGTCCGGCCGCGTGCGCGTAGAACAACACACCCGTGCCGAGCGCCCGCGTCAGGATCAGCGCGTCGCCCGGCGCGAGGCGATCTTGCGTGCGAAGGGGGCCCTCGGCGATGCCCGCCACGGTGAAGCCCACTTGGAGGGAGTCGGTGCGGAGCGTGTGCCCGCCGACCAGGGTGACGCCCAGACCGTCGAGCGTGACCCGCGCGCCGTGCATCACCTGGAACAACGTCTCTTCGGTTGCGCGCGGCCCCTCGTCGGGGATGCCGACCATGGCGAGCGCCCACCGCGGGGTCATGCCCTTGGCGTACAGGTCGTTCACGGCGTTGACCGCGGCGATGCGCCCGACGATCCACGGATCGTCGCAGAACGCGGTGAACGCATCGACGGTGAGGCCCACGCGGTCGCCGCTGGGCGTGCGTACGACCGCGGCGTCGTCAGGGTGGGAGAGGCCGAGCTCGACGCTCGGATCCTGGGGGACGTCGTCCAACCGCGACAGCGCCCGCGACAGCTCGCCCGGGCCCACCTTGGCGGCGCACCCGCCACACACCATCGCGTCCGCTCCCGGCATCGGCGCGAACGCCGGTGTGTCATCGGCCGCCACCGACTGGAAGCGGGCCATGAACGCGCGATCGATCCGATCCTTCCACCGCCAGGCCCACGCACCCTCGAAGGCCAGCGGCCCCTTCGCGCCGATGGCCACGCCGTCGCCGAGGTTCAGGAGGCTGAGGAACCCGCGTTGGGGCACGTAGCGCCGGAGCGCCGCGCCGGCCCCGGCAGAGGGGTGGCCAGACCCGGCGGAGAGGTGGGAGAGCCCGGCGGAGAGGTACGCGAGGAGGTTGTCGGTCAGCACGGGCCCCTGCCGCACCGCGTACACGCCGGCCTTGGCGACGGCGTGCCCGTCGAGCGCGACGCAGTCCCCCGCGCCGAAGATCGCGGGGTGGTCGGGCACCTGGAGGGTGGCGCCTACCCGGAGGAAGCCGCGTGGGTCGGTCGGGAGGCCCAACCTCGTCATCCACGGGTGGGGGGCCGCGCCGGTGACCCACACGAGCAGATCGTAGGGGAGGGGCTCGCCGCCCTCGGGATCGCCGGCCTGGGGCTCGCCGCCCTCGATGTAGGCCCGATTTGGTTCCACGCGCGTGACCCGCACCCCGGTCCGCAGCGTGATCCCGCGCGCGAGGGCCGCGGCACGCACGCGACGGCCCAACCCCGCCGTCCACCCGGGGAGCAGCGTCTCGTTCGCATCGAGCAGCGTGACCTCGCCGCGCGTGCGGTGGCGCAGCGCGAACGCGACCTCGACCCCGCCCGCTCCCGCGCCGACCACGAGGACTCGGGGAGCCGCGGTGACCGCCGCGAGGGCCGCCTCGATCCGCTCCACGAACCGGCCGATCGGGCGCGTCGGCACCGCGTGGTCGCGCACACCCGGAACGTCGAGCCCGGCGATGGTGGAGCCCACGTCGAAGCTCACGGCGTCGTAGGCGATCGGCGGCCGCCCCTCGACCACCACGCGCGCCGCGCTCGTGTCGATGCCCGTGGCCGCCGCGTCCACGATGCGGGCCCCCGCGCGCCGGGCCAGGGGCCACAGGTCGATCTCGGCCTCGGACACCGCGTAGTTTCCGGCGATCACGCCCGGCACCATGCCGGAGTACATCGCGAGCGGGCGGTCGAGCACCACGGTCGTCCGGATGTCGGGGCGCGGCGCCATGACGAGCCGGCGTAGCACCTGGACGTGCGCGTGGCCGCCGCCGATCAGCACGAGCTCTGTCTTGTTGACCGAGGGGGGGCGGGGTGGACGCATCGGGAGCGCATCGTATCGCCCATCCGGACGGCGTGCGGGTTAGCTCCCCGGTCCTCTCCCCGGAACGATCCCCATGGCCAAGCCCACCGTCGGCGCGCTCACCGGCTTTCCCGAGTGGCTCCCGCACCAACGCATGGTCGAGCAGGACCTGATGGATCGCATCCGGCGCCGCTACGAGCTGCACGGCTACGTGCCCCTCGAGACCCGCTCCGTCGAGCCGTTGGACACGCTGGTGAAGAAGGGCGCGACCGACAAGGAGATCTACGTCCTCCGCCGGCTTCACGCCGAGGATGACGGAGATAGCGGCCTGGGCCTGCACTTCGATCTGACGATCCCCTTCGCGCGGTACGTCGTCCAGCACAAGAACGACCTGACGTTCCCGTTCAAGCGCTACCAGATCCAGCGCGTCTGGCGCGGCGAGCGCCCGCAGGACGGGCGGTTCCGCGAGTTCTACCAGTGCGACGCCGACGTGATCGGCATGAACAACCTGCCCGTGTGGTGGGACGTCGAGATGACGATGCTCATGCGGGAGGTCCTCGACGATCTGCCGATCCCCGCCGTGTCCATCCAGGTGAACAACCGGAAGATCCTCGAGGGGTTCTACCGCGCGCTCGGCATCACCGATCTGTCCGCCACCCTCCGCGTGATGGACAAGCTCGACAAGCTCGGCCCGCAGAAGACCCTCGCCGAGCTCGAAGCGCTCACGGGCCTCCCGACCGCCACCGCGTCACGCTGCCTCGACCTCGCGAGCATCTCGGGCTCCGATCTCGACGTGCTGCGGCGCATCGAGGCCCTCGGGTACACCGATCCGCTGCTGCAGGAGGGCCTCTCGGAGATGGAGCTGGTCCTGCGCGAGACCGCGTCGCTGCCGGCCGGCCGCGTCGTCGCCAACCTGCGCATCGCGCGCGGGCTCGACTACTACACGGGCGTCGTCTACGAAGGGGTGATGGCCGGGCACGAGCAGCTCGGCTCCGTCTGCTCCGGCGGCCGGTACGACAACCTCGCCTCGGTCGGCAAGGACAAGCTCCCGGGCATCGGCGTGTCCATCGGCCTCTCGCGCATCCTCGGGCGCCTGTTCGGTCGCGGAATGCTCGACATGTCGCGCAAGTCTCCGACGTGCGTGCTCGTCGCCCTCGCGACGGAGGAGACCCGCGCCGACGCCCGTGCGGTGGCCGAGTCCCTGCGCGCACGCGGCATCGCGACCGAGGTGTTCGACCGCCCGCTCAAGTGGGGCAAGCAGATCGAGTACGCGGACGCCAAGGGCATCCCCTACGTTTGGTTCCCGGCCGGGGAGAAGCCCGACCACGAGGTGCGGGACTTGCGGTCGCGGACGCAGGCTGCGGCCGATGTCGCGAGCTGGATGCCCGAGGAGTCCGTGTCCCGGCCCGCGATCGTGCGCAAGGAGGGCTAAGAGATCGGGGCGCCCGCGGCGGCCGCCGTCGCTCAGCAAACCGGCAGCTCGATCACGCGGAGCGACGCGACGTTCGGCGTCACCCACACCTGTGCCTCCAGGTGCTTGTGCAGATCGCGCGGCGGGTCCGAGCCTCCCGCGGGTATCCGGGAGGCCAGCTCGCGAACCCCCTCGAGCCGATACAGCCTCCCCGAGAGAGGATGAAGGTAGCGGCCGAGCGCTGCGGCCTGGGATCGATTGTCCTCGTCGTAGGTGAGGAGACTGTCTCCGAACGTGAAGCTGATGCTCGCCGAGGGGAGGTCGGTGAGAGGTAGGATATACGCGCGCATTCCCGTGGTTCGTTGCCGCTCCCACCGACCGAGGCCGCCGACGACGCAATAGAACGGATGCTCGACCTGCGGCTCACCCCCGCCGTCCACGAACTCGGCGCGGAGCCGCTCCTCGACGACCAGCCGTCGTGACAGGTACTGCGGATCGGCGAAGCGGTCGCGCCCCCACACGTTGGCGTCCGAGAAGCCGGCGACGATCGCGCCCCATTGCTCCTGCGGCGCGCTCGTGACCGAGCGAAACGGCTCCCCGCGGGAGTAGTGGGTCAGGAAGTCGGGGAACGCTGCGGGCATGGGCTGCCTTTACCAAGGAGAGTCACGCTGGGCCTACCTCCGTTGAAGCGCCGGCCCCGAGGCGGTGATCGCCCCCACGTAATAGCTCCCGTGAAACCCCCGGCGGTCCGGTTCGGGAAACAGCTCGATGAATTGTCCGGAGCCCCGGTCGGTGCCGCGGAGGAGCTTGTTCCGACATCCCTCCCCGCTGTAACAGGCCCAGGCGGTGCCCCCCGAATACGCGACGTTGAGCGCCAGGAGCCTGCTTCCGAGCGCGTCGAGGTGAGCCCCCATCGGAGTGAAGTCGAGGCCTTCCGCTGCGAACGGGCCACGGCGGGGGTGGATGTTCCCGACGAGCCCGATGACCACGCCTTCCTGCATGCGTTCGGCTTCGCGCGTCACCCGCTCGGCCATGCCCTGGTCGCGCACGCCGGGCTCGCCGCGCCCCATGTCGAAGGCGAACAGGGAGATGTCCGCCCCGTTCCTATGCCATTCTCCGGCACGAAGGACCAGGGCGAGCATCGCCCCGCTGCTGCGCCCGTCCTGGTCCTCACGGAGCCAGAAAGCATGGGCCATCAGCTCGTTCGCGGCGGCCGGGCCGGGCGTCGTGACCGACCTGGCCAGAGCGTCCTGGATGTCAGCAGGCATTTCGAGGCCCAAAGCGACGGAGTGGCCGGCTGCGGCCGCCTGGCAGGCCAGCCGCCCCGCAACGTCGGGGGCCTGCTCCGTTCCGTGCATCTCCCCCAGAAGCAACACGGTCCCGGGTGACAGCACCTTCTCGGCGCCCTCCACCGGCGTCGCCGGGCACTCGAAGGCCACCTCGCCCTTGCACGCGCCGACGAGTAACGGGGCGAGCGAGTGAAGGAATAGCCGCATCCCATTGGGCTATCTCGTCGCCAACTTGCGTGCGTCGGGTGGGTCGACGCGACGGAGATCGCGCGAGGTGCGCGCAGGGCGGCGCCGGAGGCGCCGGTCCGGGCGCCCGCTCGGGGGCGGCCGACCGAGCCGCTTCGCGGCGAGCCCGGAGCGGACCGGCCCCCGGCGTCCGCGACGGGGGACGCGCCCGGTTGGGTCTGACCCACGAGCCCACCCCCGTCCCGGGTTACCCGGGCAACATGGAACGCCTTCGCCTCGTCGTCACCGGTCGCGTGCAGGGCGTTGCTTTTCGCGCGCACACCCAGGCCGAGGCGGCGCGGCTCGGGCTCGTCGGATGGGTGCGGAACCTGCCCGACGGCACGGTGGAGCTGGCCGCCGAGGGGCCGAGGGAGGCGCTCGAGGCGCTGCTCGCGTGGGCGCGAACGGGGCCGTCGATGGCGCGTGTCACGGGGGTCGAGCCCGCTTGGGGCCCGGCGACGGGCGCGCACGCGGGGTTCTCGATCGTGCGCGGGTAACGAGCCCAAGCGTAGCCATCCCACACACCGGGAACCCCATCGCGGCCCGGCTGCGGTACGCTTCGCCCCATGTCAAACCCACCCGCCCCCGTCCCGCTCCCGATCCTGTGGGGGGCCTTCGTGTCGACCCACGCGCTCTTGCTCGTCCTCTCGTTTTTCGTCCCCGCCGAGCCCATCGCCCAGGCGAGCCTCGTGCCGCTCCTCGCGATCCCGGCCATGATCGCCGCGGGGCTCGCGGCCGAGGGGTCGCTCGTGGCGCGGGTGGCCCCGCACGCGCAGACGTGGTGCATCCTGCGCTTCGCCCTCGCCGAGAGCGCCGGCATCCTCGGGTTCGTGACGTTCCTGCTCTCCGGCGCCCACCTCGTGCAGCTCGTCTGTGCCGCGTGCGGGCTGGTGGCGCACCTCCTGGCGTTCCCGTCCCCGCGGGCGCTCGAGGGGTATTCGTCGCTTCGGCGCTGAGCCCTCGCGGTGAGCCGTAAGCCCCGGCTGCGTCCGGCGTTGCGCACGGCAACCCGGAGCCCGCGTGTCTCACCTTCGCTTCCTCGCCGTCCTCGCCCCCCTCGCCCTCCTGTCTGCCCCGAGCTTCGCGGGCGAAGAGGAGGACGAGGAGCGCCCGGCGCCCGTCCGGTACAAGGTGGCGACCGACATCGATTTTTCCGGGCTGGAGGTCAGCGCCTCGATGCCCTCGATGTCCGCCACGCCCGGCGGTGCCCAGGACATCCGGTACTTCCGCGACCAGGTGAAGGCCGGCGCGGTGCCGCACCCGAACGTCTTCACCCCGGAGGGGCTCTTCTCCGAGCACGACCTTCCGGTGCCCGGCGGCGCGCCGTGCGCCCAGCTCCTCTGCCCGGTCGGCGCGGCCATGCCCGCGCAGCTCACCCTCCAGCCGGACGTCCGCATCCTCGCGCAGCTCGGCTTCCACACCGACATCGACGCGGAGACGTTTCACCGCGCGCCGGTCAACCTCGTGGCCGTGGTCGACAAGTCCGGGTCGATGAGCGGGGCGCCGCTCCAGACCGTGAAGGACAGCCTGCACCGCATCGTGGACCAGCTCGGGCCCCAGGATCGGCTCGCCATCGTGCTCTACGGCGACCGCGCCCACGTGTTCATGGCGCCGACCTCGGCCACGGAGAAGGCGAACCTGCACCGACAGATCGACGGGATCGCGTCCGCCGGGTCGACCGCGTTGGAGGACGGCTTGCGCGTCGGCTTCGACCTCGCCCACACCTCGGCCAAGGGGTTCGACGGCACGACACGTGTCATGTTGTTCACGGACGAGCGTCCCAACGTCGGGCGTACGGACGCGGCGAGCTTCATGGGGATGGCCGAGGCCGCGTCGCGCGACGGCGTCGGGATGACGACGATCGGAGTGGGGACCATCTTCGGGGCGGAGCTCGCCACGAAGGTGTCGAGCGTCCGCGGCGGAAACCTCTTCTTCTTCCCGGACGCGTCGACGATGCAGGCCGTCTTCACCAAGGAGCTCGACACGATGGTCACGGAGCTCGCCTACGACATGGCGCTCACGGTGACGCCGGCGCCCGGGCTCGATCTGGCGGGCGTGTACGGGCTGCCGGGCGACGCGATCGCGTGGGGTCCGGACGGCTCGATCACCATGAAGGTCGCGACGTTGTTCCCCTCGAAGGAGGAGGGCGGGATCTACTTCGGGTTCGCCCCGGAGGCCGGCTCCGTGCAGCGCGCGGGTGCGCCGGTCGCGACGGTTTCGCTCTCCTATTCGCTCCGGAGCGGGCGCCGTGAAGGCGGGAGCGTCACGCTGACGGGCACCCGGTCGCCGCCGCTCGGCCTCACGCGCGGCCAGCTCCTCGTGGAGGAGGCGACGGTGCTCAAGCGTGCCACCCAACTCCACCTCGACGAGAACGACACGGAGGGCGCCTATCAGCTCGTGCGCGGGCTCTCCGCGACGCTGCACGCGAGCAACGACGCCTCCATGGACAAGGAGCGCGAGCTCGTGGACACGCTCCTCGACACGCTGACGAAGCTCTCGGGGCACGCCGGCGAGACGATGCGCTCGGCCAGCCGGGATCCGGTGTCGGGGCTGCCGCGCCGGTAGGAGAGCGTCGGTGAGGCGGGCCTGGCGTTAGGCTCCGGCCTGCTCGGAGGAAGCGTGGACCGCATCGCCCCCACCCATCGCCCGGTCGGTCCGAACGCCGGCACCCAACAGTGGCGCGAGCTGCTGTTCCTGCACTGGTGGGTGCCCGTGGACGCGCTGCGCCCGCTCGTCCCCGCCCGGCTCGAGCTCGATCTCTGGGAGGGGCGCGCGCTCGTCGGGTTGGTCCCCTTCCGGATGGAGAACGTTCACCCGGCGTGGCTCCCGCGCGTGCTCGACCAGGATTTCCTGGAGACCAACCTCCGCACGTATGTTCACAAGGATGGCGAGTCTCCGGGGGTCTATTTCTTCTCCCTCGAGGCCTCCTCGTGGCTCGCGGTGCAGGCCGCGCGGATCGGGTGGGGCCTTCCGTACCACCACGCGGCGATGGGTGTCACCCAAGCCGGCGACGAGCGTGGGTACACCTCCGTGCGCCGCTCGGCCCCCTCGGCGCGGCTCGACGTCCGCTGTCGTGTCGGCGCCCCGCTCGGTGCCTCGGTGCCCGGCTCGCTCGAACACTTCCTCCTCGAGCGCTACTACCTGTATGTCGAGCGCGACGGCGTCCTCTCCCGCGGTCAGGTCCACCACGCGCCGTATCCGGCGTTCGCGGCGGAGGTGCTCCAGTGTGAGGAGGGCCTGGTCGCCGCGGCGGGGCTGCCCGCACCGGGCGGTCTACCCGACCTGGTGCACGCGTCGCCGGGGGTGGACGTCGAGGTCTTCGCGCTGCGGAAGGTGTAGCCGCGAGGCCACGCCTACTTCCGAGGCGGCGGCCGCCAGACCTCCACGCGGGTGCGGGGCTCGGGTGCGGCCTCGGGCGTCGGACGGGGGACGCGTTGGATGAGCATGGTGACGTCGCCGTCCTCGGGCCCGACGTCGTCCGCTGTCTCGTCGGCCTCGGCGAGGAGCGCGGCGCGACGGGCGGCGAGGGCGTCCGTCGTGAGGAGCGTGGTGGCGTCGTCGTCGTCGTCGTCGTCGTCGCCCGGGGGGGGCGGGCGGAACGCCGGGGCGGGCGGAGGAGCTCCCGTGGGGCTCACGCCCGAAGCCTTGAGCGCCCGCATCCGCGCGAGGAGGTCCGACGGGGGCGTGGGAATGGCGGGGGGCGGTGGCGCGCCGGTGCTCGGGGCGGCGGGCGCGGGCTCGTCCGCGCGGCGGCGCTCGGTTATGCCGAGCGCGGCGCGACGATCGGGCGCGGTCGGAGGCGTTCGCGCGGCGGCCTCGTTTCGAGCGGCCTCTGCCACCTGGTCGCGTAGAGCAGCGACCTCTCCTTCGAGCCGCAGGATCTGGTCGTCGTAGAGCAGCTGGGCGCCGATGAGGTCGACAGCGTCTGTCTCGAGCCGCTCGATGTCCGCCTCGCAGGCCGCCAGCGCAGCCCGCCGCGCTTCGAGGCGCGGGGCGAGGCCGTGTTCCTGCGCCGTGACCAGGCCGAGCGCGGCTTCGATCCGTACGAGGTCGTCGTCCGCGCTCCGGAGCGCGGCTCGGTGCTGCCGCGCCTCGGCGGCGCGCTGGGCCGCGTCGGCTTCGAGCTCCGCCAACCGCAACCGACTGTCATCGGGCGCTCCCCGGGCCTCCGTTTCGTCGATGCGCTGGCGGCACCTTTCGAGCTCGACCTCCTCGGACGCCAGCTGCGCTTCGAGCTCGGCGAGGTGGGCTCCCACCGCGGCGCTGGCCCGGGCGGCGGCGTGGTTGGCGTGGGAGGTTTCGAGCGCGGCGCGAAGGCCCGCGATCTCCAGTTCGAGCGCGGCGACGGCGTCGGCAGCCTCGAGGGCCTCGGCGCGGGCGGACTCCGCGGAGGCTTCGGCCGTACGGAGTGCGACGTCGATGACGACGCTCGCGTCGATTCGCTCGCCGAGCCGGTGACCGCGCTCGACCAGGGCGGACTCGAGGTCCGCGAGCACCGATCCGTTCGCGTCGAACGTGGCCGCGAGGACGGCGACGGCGTGGAGATCCGCGGCGTGCCGTTCCAGGAGATGGACGCGTATGGCGTCGGGCGCGGGCATGGCGCCGGCTCGGACCCGGTCCCCCTCGGCCAGCGCTGCCTCGTTCGCTTCGAGCGCCGCCGCGAGGTCCGCATGGTGCGCCGCGGCGTCCGCGAGCTCGCGGTCCACTCCCGCGAGCTTCGCTTGGAGCCGTGCGAGCTCGGCCTCGAGGGCGAGGAGCGCGGCTTCCCGTTCGGCGTCCGCCTGCTCCCGCTCCGCCTCGGCCGCCGCCCGCTCCCGCGCCTCGGCGATCTCCGTCCCGTTGGCTTCGAGCGCGGCGCGAAGGCCCGCGATCTCCCGCTCCAGCGTCGCGACCGCGTCGGCGGCGGTGCGGGCCTCGGCGCGCGCGGACTCCGCGGCAGCTTCGGCCGCGCGGAGCTCCACATCCACGCCCGCGTCCAGCCGCTCGGAGAGCCGGTGATCGCGCTCGACAAGGGCCGCTTCGAGGTCCGCGAGCGCCGCGATGCTCGCGTCGAGCTCGACCACGAGGGCCGCGACCGCGTGCAGATCGGCGGCGTGTCGCTCCACCAGGTGGGCGCGTGTGCCCTCCGCGGAGGCGACGCCTCCGGGGGCCGGGGCCGCCGCGAGCGCGGCCTCGTTCGCGGCGAGCGCCCGCGCGAGGTCCGCGTGGCACACCAAGGCGCCCGCGAGCTCGCCGTCCAGCACCGCGACTTCCTGTTCGAGCGCGGCGAGCTCATCCCCGAAGGAGGCCCGCGCCTCGTCCCGCTCCGCCTCCGCCCGCTCCCGCGCCGCGGCGATCTCCGCCGCATTGGCTTCGAGCGCGGCGCGAAGGCCGGCGATCTCCCGCTCCAGCGCCGCGACCGCGTCGGCGGCGGTGCGGGCCTCGGCGCGCGCGGACTCGGCGGCAGCTTCGGCCGCACCGAGATCCACGTCGACGCCCGCTTCCATCCGCTCGGCGAGCCGTTCCCCGCGCTCGGCGAGGGCAGCTTCGAGGTCCGCGAGCTCCGCATCCCTCGCGTCGAGCTCGACCACGACGGCCGCGATGGCGTGCAGATCGGCGGCGTGTCGCTCGAGCAGGTGGGCGCGTGTGCTCTCGGCGGGGGCGGCGCCTCCGGGATCCGGGGGCACCGCGAGCGCGGCCTCGTTCGCGGCGAGGCTCCCGGCGAGGTCCGCATGGCACAGCGAGGCGTCCGCGAGATCGCCGTCCAACACCGCGACTTCCTGTTCGAGCCGCGCGAGCCGCTGTTGAAGCCCGGCCAGCTCCGCCGCGAAGGAGGCCCGCGGGTCCCCCCCCTCGGCGCCGACCGCGAGCTCTCCCAACAGCCGCGCGACCAGGATCTGGTAGACGGGGAGCGCCGTCGACTCGGCCGCCAGCGTGTCGCGGCTGCGGTCGGAGAGCTCGGGGAGGCCCGCGCGCACGGCGTCGGCCACCCAGGAGGCGCCGGCCGCGCACGCGGACGCTCCGCTGTCGAGCGAGGGCAGGAGCGCGTCGAGGACGGCGGCGACGTCGGGCGCGAGGGGGGGAAGGTCGCCGGACCATCGGCCGAACAGCTCGGTGGCGACGTGGTCGCCGAGCGGATCGTCCACGGGGAGGAACGCGAGCGCCAGCTCGACCGCGGCGAGCCACACCGCGAGCGCCTGGCCCGCCGGACTGCCGAGGAAGGCGGCCGCGCGCTCGCCCGGGGGGCCGTCGTACGCGCCCGTGACGAGCTGCGCGAGCGCCACGAGGCGCAGCGCGGCGTCGTGCCCGTGATCGTCCTCGAGGTGGCCGACGCTCGCCCACTCCTGGTGCGCGTCGTAGAGCGAGAGCGCCATCCGCGCGCTGAGCGCCACGCCACGGTGGGCGGGGTCTCCATCGAGCGCGCCGGCCCACGCGAGCAGCTGCTCGGGCGGCGCCTCCCCACGCGCCGTAGGCCCGGCCCGTGCCTCTTCCCGCCGGCCGTACACCCGATCCGGCGGGGCGGCGACGAGCACCGCGGCGAGGAGCCGTGACGCGGCTCCGCCGGCATCGAGCGTCAGCAGGTCCTGAAGCGAGTACGGCACGGCGCCAGCCTATCGCAAACCGAGCGTGGGCCACGCCGCGGCGGGGGGTTGCGTGGTCAGAGAGCGCGCGCCCTACCGGCCGACGGCGTACTTCAGGGTGCCGTTGGTGACGTCGTAGTAGCTGATGTGCACGGCGCCCGCGCTGTCGATCGCGATCGACGGGGAGCGGCCGACGTCGCCCACGGTGTCGACATCGATGATCGTCCAGATTCCGGTCTTCGCGGTGGCGACCTGGAGGTCCCCGCGGGTCTCGTCGTAGTAGGCGATCCAGGGGGCGTCGGTGTCGTCGAAGGCCAGCGCGGCGTCGACGCCCACGGCGCCCACGCTGTCGACCGTCTCGAGCTCCCAGGATTCGTCGGCGCCGCGGCAGCCGTACATGAGGTCCGCGCTGTCGGTCGCCTGGTAGGCCACGCACGGCACGTCGTCGGCGCGCATCACCAGCGAGATGTCGTTGCCGGCGTCGCTGTCGATCACCTCGGAGAACACGCCGTCGATCGGGACGGAGAGCTGAACCTCCTGCGCGAACGCGCCGTCGTCGTAATAGGCCACGTAGTCGTAGTCGTCGGAGTCCAGCGCGATGCTGGTGTAGTAGCCGGTGGCGCCCGCGTAGTTGATGTCGATCTGCGAGCTCACGCCGATGCCGATGCTCGTGTAGTCCATCGCGACCGGAACGCCGTTCTCATCGTCGTAGTAGGCAAACGAGGGGAGGTTGATGGTGTCGATGGCCAACGACACGTAGTAGCCGATGGAGGAGGAGCCGGAGATCGAGGCGTCGTCTACGACGTAGGTGGCGGACCAGCGCCCGGCCGCGTCGCGGTAGATGTAGTCGAGCTCGGTGGCGGTACGCGACGAGTAGGTGAACGCGACCTGGAGCGCGTCCGCGCCGTCGATCTTCGCGTCGAGCCACTCGCCCGACCCCGGGTCCGACACGATCTCGTCCGCGGCGTCCCACGCGGCCGCGGTGCCCGTCAGGTAGCGGATCGTGCCGGCGTCCGCGTCGCGATACACGATGTGCACGTCGTCCACGGAGTCGACGTCGAGGGCGCTGGGGTCCCCGCAGTCGCCGGTGGCGTCGAGCGTCGTGAGGTCGAAGCGTTCGTCGACGGCGCCGTCACAGTCGTCGTCGAGGCCGTTGGTCGCGTCCTCCTCGTCGGTGGGCGACACGTCGCCGTCCGTGTCGTCGCAGTCGTCCGCGAGCTCGAAGCCGTCGCCGTCCACGTCGTCGTCGGGGGTCGTGGCGCTGCAGTCGTCGTCCGCGCCGTTGTACGGCGTCTCGACCGTGCCCGGAGAGACCGAGGCGTCCGTGTCGTCGCAGTCGCCGTCGGCTTCCGAGAGGCCGTCGCCGTCATCGTCCACCTCGGAGGGATCCACGTCGGTGTCGGTGTCCGAATCGGTGTCGGTGTCCGAGTCGGTGTCGGTGTCCGAGTCGGCGTCGGTGTCCGAATCGGTGTCGGTGTCCGTATCGGAGTCGGTGTCGGTGTCCGTATCGGAGTCGGTGTCCGTATCGGCGTCGGCGTCATCCACCGACGGGTCACCCCCCTTGTCGTCGAACCCGGTGGAGCACGCGAGGAGGGCCAGGAGCGGGAGGAGGCGCATGCCGGCGCCTATCGCAGAAAAATGGGGGTGTGTCAAGGCGTGTCGCCGCGTCACGCGCGCACGATCTTCCCCCGCCGCGGGAATCGCACGCGGAACGGCTCCATGACCCCCGCGGCGCCGAGGTTGCCGAGCCGTTCGAGGATGCCCGGCGTCGCCTCGTACCCGCGCGCGATGAGCAACATCCCGCCGCGCGTGCACACGTCCGCCGCGAACACCATGCCGGCGCGCAAATCGACCAGCCGCACCTCCTGGAGCGCCTCGATGACGGCGCTCGGCGCCTCGAGCCGGCACCATACGTCCAGCACCTGGGGGTCGTACCACCCGCTCCGGCCGCGCAGGGTCGCCATCAGCGTCTCCGTGTCGAACCCGCGGGCCTCGAGGAGATCGTGGTCGAGCGCGATCTTCAACAGGCGCGCGCCGAGCGGAATCGGGATGCGGAAATTCGTGTCGAAGCGGCGGTCCATCGCCGCGAGGATGTCCCGAACCGGCTCGAGCCGCGGGATCGGACCGAGCAGCTGGCAGGCCAGCGCGGGCAGCCGGTCGACCATCACCTGCTCGGCCGGAAGCAGGGTGAGCCCGAGGTAGTGCTTCTCCACGGTCGCCGGGGGGAGGGTGATGCACCCGATCTGGGAGAGCATCGCGGCCACTTCCACGGGCCAGGTATCGGTCAGCTGCAGCGCCGCGCAGAGGCGCGTCACCCGCTCCTTCACGCGGCCGGCGCGTCCGAACGCGACAGGGTTCGCGAGCCCGAGCAGGTCGGTCAGGGTGCGCACGCAGCCGCGGAGCGTCTGCTCGAGGAGCACGCGCTCGGCGGTGATGAGGCGATGTTGCTCCGACGCCGCTGTCAGCGCGGGGATCAGCACATCGGGCGGGCACGGCTTCGTCAGGAAGCGGAACACCTGCCCCTCGTTGACCGCGGCGATCGCCGCCTCGATCTCGGAGTAGCCGGTCAAGAGGAGCCGCACGGAGTCCGGCGAGCATTCGCGTACGCGCGCCAGGAGCGTGGCGCCGTTCATGCCGGGCATGCGCATGTCCGACATCACGACCGCGAACGGCTCGCTCGCGGCGATGACGGCCAGGGCCTCGACGCCGCCGCTCGCCGTGGCGATCGTGAAGCGACGGCGAAGGTGGAGCTGCAGCCCTTCGAGCACGGCGGGCTCGTCGTCGACGAGCAACAGACGGGGACGTTCGGTGCTCAGGCTACACCTCCACTCGGCAGGCTTCTTCCCGCGCGATCTCGCGCCAACCGGGGAGGGCGTGTTGCAGGCCGAGCCGCTCGAGGAGCCGCGGCTCGGGCGGCTCGTGGAAGCCGGCCAGGCCGATCGCCTCGCTCGCGAGCGCGGCCGCGCAGTGCACGGCCTCGACCACGCCGAAGCGCGTCGGGTCCGTGCGCATCGGGTCGTGATGGTAGGCCACCGCCTCGGCGATGCCGTAGGGAAGGCCCCAGAGCCCGATGAGGTAGGCACCGACCTCGGCGTGCGACACCCCGCCCGCCTCCCGTTCGACCACGTGCCGGGGCACCTCCCGCGCGAGCGCCTGGGCGTCCACGATGGCGAACTCGAGCGGCTCGCGGGTGGCCAGGATGAGCGTCCCGAGCTCGTGCAGGGTGCCGGCCACGAACGCGTCCTGAGCCTCGTGCCGGTTGGAGAGCAGCCGCTGCGCGATACGCCCGGTGACGAAGCACTGGCGCTGCACCCGGTCGAAGTCGAACCCCTTGGCCGCCTCGCCACCCCGGAGCTCGCGGAACGCCTCGACGCTCAGGACCAGGTTCTTGATGACGCCCATGCCGAGGTAGCTCACGGCCTCCAACATGTTCGAGAGCCGACGTGGCAGGCCGAAGAACGCCGAGTTGACCACTTGGAGCACCTTGGCGGACATCGCCATGTCCGATTCGATGAGCGCCGCCACCTCCCGCAGGGACACCTCGGGGTCGGAGAGGGCCTTGGTCAGCGCCACGTAGACGCGCGGGGCCGACGGGAGCCTGGTGATCTGGCCCACGCGACGGCGCAGGTTCTCGTCGTGCAGCAGGGTCTGCAGGTCACAGGTGCGTTGGATCACGGAGCGGAGGCATTCGCCGTCGCAGGGTTTTCCGAGGAACTGGTGGGCGAAGGGCACCGTCCGGAGCGCGGACTCCAGCTCCGTGTGCCCCGACAACACGATGCGCGCGACGCGGGGATACCGCTCCTTGACGTGGCGCAGCAGCGTGGCCCCGTCCATCCGTGGCATCCGCATGTCGGACACGACCACGTCGTACGGCTCCACCGCCAGGATCTGGAGCGCCTCCTCGCCCGAGGCGGCGAAGCTCATCTGCCACACCTTGCGTTGGGAGCGCAGGAGATTGCGCAGCCCCTCGAGGATCGCCGGCTCGTCGTCGACGAAGAGGATGCGCTTCATGGGGCACCGCTCGCGTCCGCGTCCTGCCCACCGAGAGGGAGCAGGATGCGGAACGTGGTGCCGACGCCGATTTCGGTCTCGAACGAGAGCTCGCCGCCGTGCTTCTCGACCACGATCGACCGCGCGATGGCGAGGCCCTGACCCGTGCCGCGCCCGACCTCCTTGGTGGTGAAGAACGGATCGAAGATGCGGGGGCGGACCGCTTCGGGGATTCCCGATCCGCTGTCCTCCACCGTGATGAGCACGTTCGGGCCCTCCACGGAGGATCGCACGCGGATTTTTCCCTTGGTACCGGAATTTCCGACCGTGTCGCCGATCGCGTGAGCCGCGTTCACGATGAGGTTGAGGAACACCTGGTTGAGCGAGCCGAGGTGACACAACACGCGCGGGAGCGTCGCGAGCACGGTCTCCACCTCCGCCACGTATTTCCACTCGTTGCGCGCGACGGTGACGGTGTTGAGGATCGCCTGGTTCAGATCGGCGGGGGCGAGCTCCGCCTGTCCGGGGTGCCCGAATTCCTTGAGCGCGCGCACGATCGACGCGACGCGGGACACGCCCTCCAGCGTACGGACGACGGCCTTGGGGCAATTTTCGGCGAGGTACTCGGCGTCGACATCCTCTTCCTTCGCCAGGATCTCGGCCACGAGCTCCGGCGCCCATCCGCCGACGGCCGCCACTTGCCAGAGGCGGCGGTAGTCGTCGAGCAGCCCGAGCAGATCGGTCATCGCGCCGTGAAGGAAGTGGGCGGAGTCGCCGATGAATTGGATCGGCGTGTTGATTTCGTGCGCGATGCCGGACGCCAGGGTCCCGATCGAGACCATCCGGTCCATCTCGCGCATGCGCGTCTCGAGCGCCCGCCGGGCCGTCAGATCGCGCACCGTGAGGACGAACGCGGAGTCGCCGTCGAACACGACCGGGAGCGAGGCGACCTCGGCCTGCACGACGCTCCCGTCCGCCCGCAACAGGCGCTTCTCCACGACGGCCTGGGCCTCGGTCGCCGCGACCATCGTCGCGACCCCGGCGCGGTCTTCCGCGTGGATGACCTCGAAGAGGGGGGAGCCCACGAGATCTTCGGACAGCTTGTAGCCAAGGCAGCGTAGGAACGAGGGGTTCACGTAGACGAAGCGGTCCTCGCGGTGAACCGCGATGCCGTCGGGAGAGCCTTCGATGAGCGTTCGGAAGCTCGCGGACGAGCGCTTCCGGTGCTCCGTGATGTCCCGAAACACGCCGACGCGGTGGTCCCCCGACATGCCCGACCATTGGCACCGGGCGAGAAACGTGGTCCCGTCGCGCCGGGTGACCCACAGCTCTCCGTGCCAGGTGCGGCCCGCCGCGAGGGTGGCGCAGAGGTCGGCCCGATCGAGGTCGGGGAGCCCGCCCACGCCCATGAACGAGGCCGCGTCGTTGTCGAGGACGTCGCCTCGGGCGTGCCCCGTCACCTCGGTGAAGGAGGGGTTCACGTGCACCACCCGCCCGAGCAGATCGGTGACGAGGACCGCGTCGGAGAGCGCGTCGAGGGCGTCGGCGCGGACGCTGACGGAGGGGCTGGGGATGGGGGCGAGAGGAGTCACGCCTTCTCATCGGTTCACGGGCGCGGAGTTTCACGGATTCGTGTGATAGATCCGCGGCCGATGCCTGTGCTCCGACCCGCCCGCTTTCATCCGCGCGGCGAGGCCGTGACGGACGGCCCCCATCCCACCCGCGTCTTCGGCGGCATCCCCGGCGAGGAGGCCGAGGTGCGCGTGCTCGGGCGCGGCGGCCACGTCGACTACGGGGAGTGGGTGGGCGCCGCGGAGCCCTCCGCCGACCGGATCTCCCCCTCGTGCCCCCACTACCGCCCGTGTGGCGGCTGCCCGTGGATGCACCTCGGCCCGGACGCGGCGCGACGGTGGCGGCGAGCGCTCGTGGTGGACGCCCTCCTCGACGCGGGGTTGCCCGCCGAGGTGGGGGCCCAGGTGGAGGCCGTCGTGCCGTGCCCCGACGGGGACCTCGGCTATCGCCACCTCGCGAAGCTCGTGGCCCGCGGCGCGGACGGCGGCGTGCGGCTCGGCGCGTTCGGGCGGAACAGCCACGACGTCGTGGACGTCGAGGGGTGCGCGGTGCTCGCGCCCGCCCTGCGCGCGTGGACGGAGCTGCGACTGCCCCTGCCGGACGGGCTCCTCCGCCACGTGGTCGTCCGTCGCTCGCGCAGCCACGGCACCGTGCTCGCGACCCTCGTTGCGCGCCGTGACACGCCCGAGCTCCGTCGGGTCGCGGCCACGCTCCCGGCCGACGGCGTGTTCCTGCACCTGAACGACCGCCCGGGGGACGCCATCTTCGCCGCGGCCGGGCCCACCGAGCGGATCTGCGGCGTCGAGCTGCTCGAGGAGCACGTGGACGGCGTGGTCTTCGGGGTCGGCCCCACCGACTTCTTCCAGACCAACCCATCGACAGCGGCGCGGCTCTGGGCCGATCTCCCGCGCCCCGACGGGCGGGCGTTGCTCGATCTGTACTGTGGCGTCGGCGCCGTGGCCCTCCAGCTCGGCCGGAGCGCGTCCGACGTGCTCGGGATCGAGGCGTCCCCCGCCGCCGTGGCCCGCGCGCGACAAAACGCGGCGCGGAACGGCATCGCCGCGCGCTTCGAGGCCGGCGCCGTCGGCGCGGAGCTGCCCGCGTCGTTCGCGGGAGGGCTCGTCATCGTGAACCCGCCGCGCAGCGGGTTGGGGCCCGGCGTCGCCGAGCAGGTCGTGGCCCTCCGGCCGTCCGAGCTGGTCTACGTGTCGTGTGACCCACGCACGCTCGCCCGCGATCTCGTCCGGTTGGTGGCCGGCGGCTTGCGGGTGCGCCGGGTGACGCCGTACGACATGTTCCCGCAGACCGTGCACGTCGAGACCGTCGCGGTGCTCGGGTAGATCGCCGCTGGGGCGGGCCCGATCGGCATGGTAGGTGCCCCCCCGTAGGTGCCATGCCCCCTCCCTCCCTCGACCCCTCCGCCCCGTTCGACCCCGTCCCCGGCGTCGCCCGCCGCCTCGATCTGCCCCCGCGCGGCGTGGCGGCCGTGGTGGCGCTCCTCGAGGACGGAAACACCATGCCGTTCATCGCGCGCTACCGCAAGGAGGCCACCGGCGGGCTCGACGAGGTGCAGATCGCCGCGGTGGAGGCCGCCTGGAAGGGCGCGCTCGCGCTCGAAAAACGTCGGGACGTGATCCTGCACGCCATCGCGGAGCAGGGAAAACTCGACGCCGCGATCGAGCGGGTCATCCGCGCGTGTGACGACAAGCAGGCGCTCGAGGATCTCTACCTCCCGTACAAGCGCAAGCGGAAGACACGCGCCTCCACCGCCCGCGAACGAGGCCTCGGGCCCCTGGCCGAGCGGATGCTGAGCCAGGCGCCGAGCGGCCACCCGGAGCGCGACGCCGTGCGGTTCGTGGGCGCCGAGGTGCCCGATGCGGCGGCGGCGCTGGCCGGCGCGCGCGACATCGTGGCGGAGGCGATGAGCGAGCGGGCCGACGTGCGCGCCGTGACGCGGGAGCTCACGGTGCGGCACGGCCGGGTCACGGCCAAGGCGGTGAAGAAGACGACCGAAGGCGAACGCACGCGCTTCGAGGACTACTACGCGTTCGAGGAGGCGCTCGGGCGTGTCGCCTCCCACCGCTACCTCGCGATCCGCCGGGGCGAGGCGGAGGGGGTCCTCCGCGTGGGCGTCACGCTCGACGCCGACGCGATGGTGGGCCGGCTGGTCCGTACGATGGGGCTGGCCGACCGCTCTCCCTGGGCCGCCCAGCTCGCGGAGGCCATCCGTGAGGGGTACGCGCGGCTGCTCGCCCCCTCCATCGAGAACGAGGTCCGCGGCGATCTGGGCGACTGGGCCGAGCGGGAGGCGGTCGAGGTCTTCGCGACCAACCTCCGCAACCTCCTGCTCGCGGCGCCGTATGGGAAACACGCGGTGGTCGCGATGGATCCCGGCTTCCGTACCGGGTGCAAGTGCGCCGCGCTCGATCCGACGGGCCGCTTTCTCGGCGCCGTCACCGTGTATCCGCACACGACCAAGGACCCCTCGGTCGCGGCCGCCGAGCTGGTCGCCTTCGTGCGGCGCCACAAGGCGGAAGCCGTAGCCGTCGGGAGCGGCACCGCCGGCCGGGAGACGTTCGACTTCGCCCGTGCCGCGCTCGCGGACGCCGGAATGACGAGCGTGACCGTCGTGAGCGTCAGCGAGGTGGGCGCGAGCGTGTACTCGGCCTCCGAGGCCGCCCGCGACGAGTTCCCCACGCTCGATCTCACCGTCCGCGGCGCGATCTCCATCGGCCGCCGCCTCCAGGATCCGCTCGCGGAGCTGGTGAAGGTGGATCCCAAGTCCCTCGGGGTGGGGCAGTACCAGCACGACGTCACCGAGGGCCTGCTCGGCGAGCGCCTGGACGGGGTCGTCGCGAGCTGTGTCAACCACGTCGGGGTCGAGCTCGACACCGCCAGCGCCGCGCTGCTCGCGCATGTCGCGGGCATCGGCCCCACGCTGGCGAAGCGCATCGTCGCGTGGCGGGACGAACACGGCGCGTTCCCGACGCGGGCCGAGCTGCTCGCCGTCCCGGGGCTCGGCCCCAAGACCTACGAGCAGGCCGCGGGCTTCCTCCGGATCCGCGCGTCGAAGAACCCGCTCGACGCCTCGGCCGTGCATCCGGAGCGCTACGCGCTGGTCGAGCGCATGGCCCAGGATCTCGGGGTGGAGGTGCGTCGCCTCGTCGGAGACCCCGCGCTCGCCGCCCGCATCGAGGTGCGCCGCTACGTCGGCGGCGACGTGGGCGAGCCCACCCTGCGCGACATCCTGGCCGAGCTCGCGCGGCCCGGCCGGGACCCCCGCGACTCGTTCGAGGCGCCCCGGTTCCGGGACGACGTCCGCACCCTCGAGGATCTCGTGCCGGGCATGGAGATGGAGGGGGTGGTCACCAACGTGACCGCGTTCGGCGCGTTCGTGGACATCGGCGTGCACCAGGACGGCCTCGTGCACGTGTCCGAATTGGCCGACCGCTTCGTGAAGGATCCGTTCGCGGTGGTGCAGGTGGGGAAGCGGATCGCCGTACGCGTGGTCTCGGTGGATCGGGAGCGGAAGCGCATCGCGTTGTCGGCGAAGCGGGGCTGAGTCCTCAGGGCGGGGGAGCCACGACACGGCGGAAACCGCTCAGGAAAGTCGGTGAGCGGACGAAAACGGGCGGTCCTTGCCTTTCTCGTCCCCCGATCTTTTGGAGAAGCCATGCGCCTGTCCCTGCTTGCCCTGCTCACCCTGACCGCCTGTCCAACCCCCGAGGCGGAGCCCAAGGGAGAGGACACCAGCGTCGTCACGGATGACACCGATACGTCCGACACGGAGGACACGGTCGACACGGAGGACACGGACGTGGGCAACCCCCCCCGCGACGTGGATGAGGACGGCTTCGATGTCGCCTCCGGCGACTGCGACGACGCCGACGCGAGCGTCTTCCCCGGGGCCCCCGAGCGCTGCAACGAGGTCGACGACGACTGGGATGGGGTGATCGATCCCGCGACCTCGATCGACGCCCCCCTCTTCTTTGCCGACCTCGACGGAGACGGCTTCGGCGACGCGACCTCGAGCGCGCGGTCGTGCACGGTCGAGCCGGGCTGGTCCCTCAACGCCGGCGACTGCGACGACGCGGACGCCGCCTTCAACCCGGGCGTGGTCGAGACCGACTGCGCGGACCCGAACGACTACAACTGTGATGGCTCGGTCGGCTACGCCGACGCCGACGCGGACGGGACCGCCGCCTGCCGGGACTGCGACGACGCCGACGCCAGCACCTTTCCGGGCGCTGCCGAGGTCTGCAACGATCGCGACGACGACTGCGACGGGAACATCGATCTCGACGCGCTCGACGCCTCGACCTGGCACGCCGACGGTGACGGAGACACGTACGGCGACGCAGGCACCGTCGCGCTCGCGTGTGACGCTCCGAGCGGGTTCGTCGCGGACGCCACGGACTGTGACGACGCCTCCGCCACTGCCTTTCCCGGCGCCGAGGAGGCGTGCAACGAGGTGGATGACGATTGTGACGGCGTGATCGATCCGGCCTCGTCGGTGGACGCGTGGACCCTCTTCGTCGACCTCGACGGCGATGGGTTCGGCGACACGACCGTGACCGAGCGGTCCTGCACGATCGCGTCCGGCTGGTCCACGCACGACGGGGACTGTGACGACGCGGACGCCGCCTACAACCCGGGCGCGGCCGAGGCCGACTGTGCGGATCCGGCCGACTACAATTGTGATGGCGCGGTCGGCTATGCGGACGGCGACGCCGACGGTTTCGCCGCGTGCGAAGAGTGCGACGACGCCGACGCGAGCACGTTCCCCGGGGCCGACGAGGTCTGCAACGATCGCGATGATGATTGCGACGGGAGCATCGACGGAGATTCCCTCGACGCCTCCCTCTGGTACGCCGACGTGGACGGGGACACCTTCGGGGACGTGGGGACGGCCGCCCTCGCCTGTGCCGCGCCGCGGGGCTTCATCGCCGATGCCAGCGACTGTGACGACGAGGCCGCGGTGGTGTACCCGGGCGCGCCGGAGGTCTGCAACGAGCGCGACGACGACTGCGACGCGACGTCCGACGAGGACGCGACCGACGCCTCGCGCTGGTACGCGGATGTCGACGCGGACGGCTTCGGGGACCCCGCGGACGTGGTGTTCGGCTGCTCGGCGCCGCTCGGGCGCGTGGCGAACGCGGAGGACTGTGACGACTCCGACGCCGCCGTTTCCCCCCGCGGCGTCGAGGTCTGCAACGAGGTCGACGACGACTGCGACGGGACGATCGATCCTTCGTCGGCCCTCGGCGCCTCGACCTGGTACTCCGACGCCGACGTGGACGGCTTCGGTGACCTCGCCGAGAGCGTGGTGGCCTGTTCCGCCCCCGAACGCTTCGTCGCCGACGCCACCGACTGTGACCCCGCCTCGGGCCGCGCCTTTCCGGGCGCGCCCGAGATCTGCAACGGGGTCGACGACGATTGCGACGGCGTGATCGATCCCGCGTCGTCGCTCGATGCCCGGCTCCTCTTCATCGACGAGGATGGGGATGGCTTCGGGGACGTCACCCTGAGCGAGCACTCGTGCACGCCCGTGTCCGGCTGGGTGGCGAGCGCGGGGGACTGCGACGACTCCGACCCGGCCTACAACCCCGCCGCGGTCGAGGCCGACTGCACCGACGCGAGCGACTACAACTGCGACGGCTCCGTCGGCTACTTCGATACGGACGGGGACGGCACCGCGGCCTGCGAGGACTGCAACGACGCGGACGCCGACGTGTTCCCGGGGGCGGACGAGGTCTGCAACGACCGCGATGACGACTGCGACGGGACGATCGATCTGGACGCCCTCGACGCGTCCGTGTGGCACGCCGACCTCGATGGCGACACGTTCGGGGATGCCGCGGGAACCTCCGCGACGCTGGCGCTCGCGTGCGACGCCCCGATCGGTTTTGTCGCCGACGCCACCGACTGTGATGACGACACGAAGTCGACCCACCCGGGCGCGGAGGAGGTCTGCAATGGCCTGGACGACGACTGCGACGGGACGGCCGACCCCTCCAGCGCCACCGATGCGATCACCTGGTTCGCCGACGTCGATGCGGACGGCCACGGCGACGCGAGCGACGCGGTGAGCAGCTGCTCGGCCCCGGGCGGGCGCGTGGCCCACGCGGGCGACTGCAACGACTCCGACGCGGCCTACAACCCCACCGCGGCCGAACGCGACTGCACCGACCCGAACGACTACAACTGCGACGGCTCGGTTCTTTACGCGGACGCCGACGGCGACGGGACCGCGGCGTGCGTGGACTGCGACGACGAGGACGCGCGTGCGTTCCCCGGCGCCCCCGAGGTCTGCAACGACCGCGACGACGACTGCGACGGGGCCATCGACCTCGACGCCGTCGACGCGATCAGCTGGTACGCGGACGCCGACGCCGACGGCGCGGGGGACACCGAGAGCACGATGATGGCGTGCGCGATCCCCCTGGGCTTCGTCGCCACCGGCGGTGACTGCGACGACACCGACGCGGGCGCCGTGCCCGGCGGGGACGAGCTCTGCGACGGGACCGACAACGACTGCAACGGCGTCGTGGACGACGCGTCGGCCGCCGACGCCGTCACCTGGTACTCGGACGCGGATCGCGACGGGTACGGCAACCCCGCGGACGCGGACATCTCCTGCGAGCAGCCCCTGGGCTACGTCGCCGACGACACGGATTGTGTCGACGGGAGCGCCCTGTACTACCCCGGCGCCGCGGAGCGTTGCGACGGCGGGGACAACGACTGCAACGGAATCGTGGACGAATCCCCCATCGACGGGAGCGCCTGGTTCGCCGACGCCGACTCGGACGGCGCGGGCGACCCCTCCAGCATCCAGCTGGCCTGCGTGTCGCCGCTCGGCTACCTCGCGGACGCGTTGGATTGTGACGACACGGACGGCGCCGTGTTCCCCGGCGCGTCCGAGCAGTGCAACGACCAGGACGACGACTGTGACGGCGCCGTCGACGAGGACGCCATCGACGCGGCGACGTTCTACCAGGACCTCGACGGCGACGGGATCGGCGTCGAGTCGGACGCGACGATCGGGTGCGACGCCCCCGAGGGCCACACGACGACCTTCGGCGACTGCGCCGATGACGACGCGGACACCTTCCCGGGCGCCCCCGAGGTGTGCGGCGACGCGATGGACCAGGACTGCTCGGGCGTCGCGGACGACGATGGAGGCTGCTATGGATGCAGCCCGGTGGACGGGTTCATCGTGTGCGAAGTCCCGTCGGCGTGGGACGCCGCCTCGTACACCTGCGAGATGTTCGGCTTCCAGTTGGTCACCGTGAACGACGCGGACGAGCATGCCGCCCTGAGCGCGGCCGTCAACGGGTACGTGAGCGTCGCCTGGATCGGCCTGAGCGACCTCGTGGTCGAAGGGGAGTGGACCTGGGAGGACGGCACGCTCGCGACCTTCACCGCGTGGGGAGAAGGGGAGCCCAACGACGTCGGTGCGTCGGGCGAGGACTGTGCCAACGCGTCCAACTTCGATGGCGCCGGCTCGTGGAACGACTACCCCTGCGACCAGGAGCTGCCCTTCATCTGTGAGTAGCTGACCCTCTGAGCAAGCGGCGCCGTCCCTCCGGGGGGACGGCGCCTTCGTTTTTGGGGCGCTGCGCGTCAGTGCATCTGGTGGTTGCCCTTGTCGAGCTCACCGTCCACGGTGAGCAGCACGGCGCCGTAAGCGTCGAGGATCTCGATGGAGGCGTTGTCGTCGCTCCCGGGCTCGCCCGCGTCGGTGAAGGTGAACCGGATGGTGGCGCCCGAGACCCCGTCGTAGGTCCCGGTTCCCCGGCCCCGGAACGTGTCCGAATGCGTCCGCGGGTGCCCCGCGTCGACCGTCGGGTCGTCCGAGCACGACGCGCTGGTCAGCTCGTCGAGGTGGAACCGGTGGCCCGAGCCCCAGTTGATCTCCAGGTTTGAGGACGCGTCCTCCTCGGAGCGCACCTGGAACCCGTGGGTCACGCGCTCGTCGTCCGCCGTGAACACGCTGCCGCCGCCGGTCATGCGACACACACCGCCGTCATCGGCGTCCGCATCGGCGTCCGCATCGGAGTCGGCATCGGAGTCCGCGTCAGAGTCGGCATCGGAGTCGGCATCGGAGTCCGCGTCAGAGTCGGCATCGGAGTCGGCATCGGAGTCCGCGTCCGAGTCGGCATCGGAGTCGGCATCGGAGTCGGCATCGGAGTCGGCATCGGAGTCGGCATCGGAGTCGGCATCGGAGTCCGCGTCAGAGTCGGCATCCGAGTCGGCATCGGAGTCCGCGTCGGAGTCGGCGTCCGAGTCCGCGTCGGAGTCGGCATCCGAGTCGGCGTCCGAGTCGGCGTCGGAGTCGGCGTCGGAGTCGGCATCGGAGTCGGCATCCGTGTCGGAGTCGGTGTCGGCATCCGTGTCGGAGTCGGTGTCGGCATCCGTGTCGGAGTCGGTGTCGGCATCCGTGTCGGAGTCGGTGTCGGCATCCGTATCAGCATCCGTATCGGAGTCGGTGTCGGCATCCGTGTCGGAGTCGGTGTCGGCATCCGTGTCGGCGTCGGTGTCCGCGTCCGCGTCGGCGTCGGCGTCCGCGTCGGCATCCGCGTCGGCGTCCGCGTCCGCGTCGGCGTCGGCGTCCGCGTCGGCATCCGCGTCGGCATCCGCGTCGGCGTCCGCGTCCGCATCCCCCTCCTCGCCGGGGAGCGGGCCCTTGTCCAGCGAGGGATCGTACGGAGATTCGCCAGG